>JAIPEE010000043.1 GCA_021737275.1 Desulfobacterales bacterium | reverse complement strand
TGAAAGAAAATAAGGGCCATCCAGATTAATACGCATTGTTTCGTGCCAGACCTCCGGCTCCTGCTCCCAGATCACCCGATTATGGGCCGATCCAATACCGTGATTGCACACCAGAATTGAAACCGGCCCAAGACGTTCCTGTGTTTTCTCTACCGCAAATCTACAACCGTCAGGTGTGCCCAGATCCGCTACAACATAGTCATGACCTCGCGCCTTCAATTCATTTTCACTGCGTGAAACGGCCATTACCCGTGCACCGCGTGAAGCCAGCAGATCAGCTGCCACCCGTCCGATTCCACGTCCCGCACCTGTTACCAACGCCACACGTCCTTCTACTCCCGGCATAACAGACTCCATTCTTGATGGCTAATCAACGTTGATTGGTGGTCAGATCCACACTTTTTTCAAAATAACCTGATTTGTCATAAGTGTATGCCTGATCCCTTTTTTTAGTGGTAGTCATGTGTACCCATTATGACCTTGATGCCGGTCTTCTCTTCAATTATCTGCGCCATCTCTTCGGCACTGGCATAAGGGCAACCCGGTTTTGCACCAACCATACAAGAACTCAGGTGAATAACATCCGGCTTGATCTCTGCCATTTTCATGGACATTCCTATTGTCGGTACAACCGCACGGCCGGGGCATTCACATTTCACAAAGGCTGTAACCGTTGACGGTTCATCAATTTTACCATCACCCATAGCTGCTGCTTTGAGGCATCGCCATTCACCGGGGCAACCATATCCGCTATCCATGTAAGCACCACAACCGACTACTGCAATCTTTTTCATTTTTTTCTCCTTAATATTTTAGACTGATCCGTCTATTTGAATTATAAAAAAAATATATTCTCGCCTGCTTCGCTATAACATCAAAATCAAAAAACATTTCTCTCATCTGCCTTCGTTAAGAAACTTCGGCATGACAGGCCTGTCCACTTCGTTCACTCGAGTACATCCGATTAAGTAAAAAACTATGGCGGACAAAAGATAAGGTTTTAAGTTTTTTTAATAGACGCTATCACCTCACCAAGAATATCCAGGCCCTCGTCAGCTTCTTCATCCGTAATATTAAGCGCCGGAAACAACCGTATAATATTCCCCTGTGTTACATTAATGAAAAGCCCTTTTTTAAGACAAGTCTTATAAATCTTGCCGGCAGTTTTCTCATCTCTGATTTCCATGGCGATGAGCAGGCCCTTTCCACGAATATCTTTAATCAGTCCAGGAAACTCATCTTGCCACTCTTTTAGTGTATCAGTAATATGTTTTCCGGCAGCTCTGACACTGTTTTCAATTTCATTATCAACCATATGTTTAATGACAGCATATGCAACAGCACATCCTAACGGATTACCACAATATGTCCCGCCATGATCCCCCTTTTCAATCTTTTGAGCCACATCCTCACTGACCGCAAAAGCACCGAATGGAAACCCGCCGGCAATCCCTTTTGCCATAGTCATAAAATCGACCTTAATATCAAGATCGGTGATGGCAAACATGGAGCCGGTTCTGCAAAAACCCGTCTGGACCTCATCTATAATTAAAAAGGTATTGTTCTTCTCACAAAGTTGAGAAATTTTCTCCAAATATTCTGAATCAGGGATATTTACACCGCCTTCACCCTGAACAGGTTCAAGAATTACCGCTGCGACATCTTTATCCATTGCTGCCGTCATGGCATGGATATCATTATAGGGAACAAATCTGAATCCCGGTACCAGGGGATTAAATTTATCCCTGTGTTTTGCCTGGCCGGTTGCTGATACAGTGCTGATTGTTCTGCCGTGAAAACTTTTTTCAGTAGATATCACATCAGTTTTGCCTGAAATCTTTCTGGCCAGTTTTATAACAGCATCATTTGATTCCGCACCACTGTTAGAGAAAAAGAGCCGGCTCAGCTTACCCGGCAGAATATCCGCCATCAGCCCGAGCAGCCTGGCACGCGGTGGGGAATAAGTTAATCCCGAACTTGGGTTCTGAATTATTTTTCTGCTTTGAGATGTGATGGCTTCTATAATCACCGGGCTGGCATGCCCGAGACAGGTAACACCCCACCCTGAAGTAAAATCGATATATCTTTTACCATCTTCATCCCAGACATAGATGCCATCACCCCGCTCTATTGAGATAGGAATCTTATTAAAAAATGGTACAAAGTATTTTTCTTCCATTAAAATTGTGTCCTGCTGCATATTATTTTCCTTTTTCTTACTACTTTTTTCTCCACAACCGGAGACCCCTGTAGTACTGAAGGCTCGACAAAAAAAGTGCGCCGCCAATCGCGATATAAATAATTGACAGATAATGTTTCGGTGCAGGAGAGTGTCTTAAGAGACTCCCTATGGTTATCATCAGGCCGATAACAAGATAACTTTTCCAGGCCTGAAAGGCAAATATACAAACTTTCTCCGGCATCTGGTTTAAGCGATCAATATTTCTTCCGGCAATTTTTGAAAAAACCAGATAATTAGCTATAATAGCAAGACCGGCCCCCGTCAAGGCATAACCGATGACTGATGGCCGGCTTAAATCAAAGAGCCAGCGTATGGCAAACCGGCACAGCATAAGTCCGACAACGCTCCACATTAATCCTGCGATGGTCATCAGCCACGTCTTTTGAACTTCCGGCTTGAATTGAGACAGCACTAAACCCGCTCCTTATGAATAATAATCTTTATGAATTCCATCTGCTATTCATACTTTCCTATAGCTGTAGACGTAAATACACCCGACATAGATTCCATGCAATGTTGCATCACAGCCTCAGCAGGTTGAATGAAACAGGCCACCGACCGGCATATTTTTCTGAAGTTCATTATATTTCCTTACTGCTGCCTTTGTTTTGAGGATATGATACGGAATATTCATTTCTTTCAGCATCTGAATTGTGGCCTCACTGATATTCAACCTGCCGAAGATACCCTTTGCCAGCACAACCGCTTTTGCACCCTTATCCAAAAGCCTGCGTACATCCGCCGGTTGGATTCCCGAACCATGACTGGTACCGGTTTGCCGCCAATCCCATGCTTCTGATCCGCCAGGGTAGAGTATAACATCCTTATACGTTATGCTTTTATCGACCTCAATATTTCCCCAAGACTGCCTGGAAATATATGGTGATTTGTCGAATTGGCTGATATTATTATCTGGCATCATCTTGTCTCTTAAATATTCAGGCCACCTCTATAGTCCCTTACTTATGAAAGTAACTCTGAGGCTGCAAAAGCCGGAAGGCTTCAGAACCAAGGCGTCAAGGATGAAGCTTTAGTCATCTACCGCGAGCCCTTGACAACGCCGGATATGAAATTCTCGGGCATTTGCAGCCTCAGCGTTTTCCTGCCGGCGCCAGATAAATCACAAATTCCTCCTTGCCGTCTACGCCAAGAATTGCATCCATCCGTTTCTGGTGGTAAGCACCGATGGCACATGTTCCGGCGCCTATCGCTTCACATGCCAGGTAAAGATTCTGGCAGACATGTCCTGCATCCAGTGCAATAATTTTAGGTGATACAACACTGTAACGCCATTCTGTTCGATAAGGAATGACTGTCCAGATGAAGACAACTGCGCCGGTACCGACAAAATGCTGCATATTACAACCCACCCCGATATCGCCCACAAGGGTTTTACTTTCATATAAAAATGTGAGTTGGTGCTCCATGGCAAGATATCTGTAAATACCGGGGCTGACGCCCTCAACACGGTTTATCAGAAGATAGGTTTCGAAAGGGTGCCTTGCACCTGCCGACGGTACGGTTCTAAAGGAAGAACCATTGCCCTGAAAAACCTTTTTAACACCCTGTGTTGACCAGAGCAGGAATGACAGCTCCTCTATGGTGAAATATTCATCTGTATATTTTCTGTAGCTTTTTCTTCTGTTGATGACTTCCCAAATTGACATTTTACCAATATCAATATCCTCAGGCAAGATCAGATCAATGGTTATGGACTTATCACAGTGTTTTTGAACAGGTGGTGCCGGAAGATTTTTTGCCTGATCAGTTGATATGGTCCTGAGCTCATCCCAGACATCAGTTTTGAGAAATTTCCGGTAGTCCTCCATGGATGTCATCATTCTTCTCCTGTTTGGGTTAATGCACCACGGGCTTTCTGCCATGAGCCTGCCGTTTCAAAATATCGTAGTAAACTAAAATTCGTTCAACATATTTAACCGGTTCCGTTCCTCTTGCATATCCATATTTTGTTTTTTTATAGTGCTCCCGTTTCATGAGCAATGGAAGCGTCTCCTGAACAGAGCGCCACTGAACCGGATCGAGCCCCTGATCTGCCGCAAGTATCTGTGCATCACGAACATGGCCATAACCGATATTATAACCGGCAAGTGCAAATAATATTCTGTCATTTAAGTCTTCAATATCGTCAAATCGATTATAAAGCTTTGAAAGATATTTCACCCCGCCCCGGATACTCTGTTCAGGATCAAGCCTGTTGTCAATGCCCATCTCTTTTGCAGTATCAAGCGTGACCTGCATCATCCCCCTAACACCGGTATGGCTTATTGCTTTTGGGTTAAAATGCGATTCCTGATAAACCATTGCTGCGATCATACGCCAGTCAAAGTTATATTTTCGAGCCTCTTCCCTGATAAGCTGAACATACTTTGAAATGCGGGTTTTAATCCGGATATGGAATTTTTTCAGGTCGACATAATCAAAAAACTCGACATTTCCATAATACCGTTCATAAATTTGATCGTAAACGCCATTTCGCTGAATCTTTTTCAGAAAAGTGTTAATCTTTCTGCAAAAACGCTTATCGCCCTTTCTTACTGCCCAAGCCAGATGTTCCTCCTCATTAATTGGAAACGCAATTTTGACATCAGGATAGTATCGGCGATTTAAAAGGGCGATATTGGAATCGGCAACCGTAATCTCAATTTCCTTATTGGCAACCTGCTGAATAAGTTCTTCCGTAGGGATATCATCTATAAGAACAAGATGGGCGCCAAGGCCTTCTTCCATCAGTTCAAAAAGCCGGGACTGATAGGATGTACCCCTGCGGACATAGATTTTTTTCCCGTTAAGATCATCAATTTCTCTGATCGAATTATTATCTTTATATATCACCACCTGCTGCTGTATGGGCAAATATTCATTAGAAAAATCCACAAATTCTCTCCGGGAATCTGTAGCAGTCAAGCCTGCTGCAACCAGATGGCCTTCTTTGTTATTGAGCGCTTCAAAAAGCATGTTCCAGCCGGGTGTAATCACCTCAAGCTCAACGCCAAGATAATCAGCAAAGGCTTTAGCCAGATCATATTCAAACCCCATGGGTTTATCCCGGTATATGTAATAGGTATTGGCGCTATTATCCGTAATAACGGTGAGCTTTTTTGAATGATAAATTTCTCCAAGTGTGTCAGGGGTAAAAAATTTATAATGAATAAAGACAGACAGACCGGTCACTAATAATGCGGCAAGGAGTATCCACCTGTTTTTGTTTTTATCATCACTCACAAACACACCTCAAAATATGATGTTACTCTGACCCTTATCCGGAAAAGAGCTTGCCTGATTCTTGCCGTATATCTTTTCATAATATTTAAGCTCCTTCTCTAAATCCTGAATAGGATCCGGTGATTTTTATCTTATCAGGACAGGAATCCTGCAGAACAGTAACAGGCAGGCTTGGTTTTTAAATGACAAATTACAGGGCAATAATATCCCAGGACATTAAACTACACATCATACAATAACTAATCAAGACCACTCTATCAGCAACGAAATTATGCAGTTGATGCTGCAGAAGTTGCCGTGCTGGTTGCCTCAGGCTCCTGTTTTTTCCCAGGTGCGGGTATCTGAACCTTTTCAAGATTGGCTGTGCAGGTCACCTCTGCATTGAGAGATCCGCCGGCTTCAACAACTAAATCCCGGCAACGAATCTTTCCTGAACAGGTCCCTGTTGCAAGAACCGTCAGAATACCGTTTATAACAGCTTCGCCTTCAAATTTCCCACCTACCGTAATACTGGTTGCCTTTGTCTTTGATTGAAGAGAGCCCTCTTTTGCAATCACAATGCTTTCGCCGACAACCCGGCCCCTGACAGCACCCCTGATAATCAAATCACCATGACAGATAAGATCGCCGTCAACAGTCAGGCCATTATCGATAATAGAGAATTGTTTTGACTTCTTCCTCACGTTGCCCCCTGTTTCTGATTTGCTGAAAAATTTATCCTTAACAAATTTCATAATAAATTTTTAATCCCAAATTCCCGGTTAAAGTTCAATGTCCTTTTCAAGTTCAAGCTTTCCTTTATGGTTAAAAATCATAATGGTAGCCCTTGTAAATTGATCGGACGGCCCTTCATTTTTTACAGAAAACGTTTCTGTTTTGAAATTGTTGATTGAAAAGGCCCGACCGGTATCGGGCAGGGCCGGTATCCCGTCAACAAGATTAGATGGCGGAAGCGCCATCCAGAAACTTTGATCTTCGCTGTCATTTTTCAGAATCACAAAAGTGTTTCCTTTTAGTGGCCGTACTTTTGAATCAAGATTTTTCAGTTTGAACTGAAGGCTCAAAATACTGTTTTGAGTATCATACGTTGTATTCAAATCCTGAATGGCAATACTGCTTGATGATAAGATTCTTTGATGTTGTTGTACCAGGCCTTCAGCCGCCACTGTTTTTTCATTATCAACCGGCTCAAAGTCCTCTGTATTCGTTTTATCGGAAGAACCGCCCAGAACAAGATCTGTCATCAGTATTTCATTTTCCTGTCTGAGCTTAACTGTTTTCTGATCCAGAGTACTGATTTTTTGCCTTAGTTCATTATTCTCCGTATAGAGTTTAAGACAGTATGAAGCAATACATAGTATTAGTACAATGGAAATGATCAGGGCATAAAGTGTAAATCTGGCCAGCCACCTTACACCATTAATCGGCATGACGTGCCCTTCATCCCCAACCATCAGCAATGTCCAGTTTTTTTTCCCGTCCCGGTTAAATCCGAACAGGTCTTTCAATCTGCCAAGCAATGATTCTTTTTTCATATGGATAACAGTCCGATGGTTTGCGTCCTGGTCCTGGCCCATTTTTTTAGTATCATTAAAGTTCAAAAGCGATGCTACGCCTTAAACAAACTACTCTGCACACATTTTCCCAGATGCCTGTATGCCATATCAGACGTCCGCCTGCCTGATGAAGTGCGTATAATAAAACCAATTTTCAGCAAGTACGGTTCCACAACATCAACAAGTGTGTCTGTCTCTTCCTGAAGCGTTGCGGCAATGGCCTCAATGCCGACAGGACCGCCATTATAGAAATCAACAATGGTCTTCAGATAGCGCCTGTCAAGGCCGGTAAGCCCTTTTTCATCAACGCCTTCAAGAAGAAGTGATGCATCAACTGTTGCCTTTGTAATAACGCCGTCTGCTCTCACCTGGGCATAATCTCTCACCCGCTTTAAAAGTCTGTTAACGATCCTGGGCGTTCCACGTGAGCGTTTTGACAGTTCAGCCGCACCATTGTCATCAATGGGGATATCGAGCAGAGATGCAGATCGTTTGGCAATCCTGATAAGATCTGACTCCTTATAGAAATCAAGACTTCTGAATATACCAAACCGGTCTCGCAGCGGTGCGGAAAGCAAGCCCACCCTTGTGGTGGCCCCAACCAGTGCAAATCTTTTAAGCCGGTAACGGTGGCTTCTGGCATGAACACCCTTGTCAAAAACAATATCAACAGTGAAATCCTCCATGGCCGGATAGAGAAATTCCTCGACCATTTTGGGAATCCTGTGAATTTCATCAATAAAAAGGACATCCCGCTCTTCAAGATGTGTCAGAATGCCGAGCAGGTCTCCGCTTTTTTCAAGTGCAGGGCCGGAGGTTACCGTCAGATTACCACTCATTTCATTGGCAAGAATATGGGCGAGCGTTGTTTTTCCCAGGCCGGGTGGGCCGTGTAACAACACATGATCCAATGGCTCATCTCTTTTAAGGGCTGCCTCGATGGCAATCTTTAATGTTTCAACAGCCTCGGGCTGACCAATATATTCGGAAAGTTGTTCCGGTCTCAGAGAGAGAATTTCCGTTTCCTGATCTTCCGGAAAAGCGTTTCCTGAAACAAGATCACGATCATCGGATGAAAAATTTAAAATATCATCTGTCATATTGTTTTAGCACCACGATATACTTCATCAAACAGCTCTTCAGGTGATGATATTTCCGGTTTCCGCGTCATAGCATCCGTTATCATCTGTCGTGCATCAGAAGTTTTGTGCCCAAGCTGGTTAACCAGGGCATCAAGAACCTGCTCGGTTACATCCGTCTCAACCGGCATCTCGGCTTTCGCTTCTTTCCTGATAAGAGCAAATTTATTCATCTTTCCGGTAAGGGTCGCAATAATTTTCTGCGCAGTTCTGGCGCCAATACCCTTTAGTTTTTTTATTTTAGCTTCATCTTTTATCTCAATGGCACCTGCAATATCAGAAATCGGTATTGTCAGTGCATTAACCGCTTTAAGCGGGCCAATGCCTTCAACAGAAATAAAATGCAGAAAGAATTCTTTTTCGGCCTCAAGATTAAAGCCGATCAAAACCGGTTTGGGTTGTCTTTCTGTCTGGTGAAAATAAATATAGAATGAAACTTCATCACCTGCCGTTTTTGAAGACATTGTATCCATGACAAACGCAGGCAGCAGGACTTCATATCCGATCTGGTTGGCAAGAAGCAGAATCCGATCCGTCCCTTTATTTAATAGCTTGCCCTCCATATACCCTATCATAATCTGTCTCTTTTTCCCCGGAGTAGCATATCGCTTCCCGAACTTCTGTAAAGGCCGATTAATGAGAGGGCCAGCGCATCAGAAGCATGATCCGGCCTGATCCGGGTGGCATGTCTGAGTGCGGCCCTTACCGACTCTTCAAGCTGAACCTTGCCGGCACGCCCATTCCCCGTCAGAATTTTTTTTGCCTCACGAACTGCAATCTCAATTACCGGTATGCCGGCCTTTTGGCCGGCCAGAAGAATAACACCGGACACCTTACCCAATATGATGCCTGACCTGGGGTATCTTCCCAGGGAGAAAATGTCTTCAACAACCACATAGTCCGGTTTCTCATGTTCAAGTAAAGTTAATACTTTTGAATAAATGTGCTCAAGACGATACGGCATTTTGTCATGCTTTGATGTCCGGATACAGCCAAAGGAGTATGCATTCACTTTAAGACCGCTTCCTTTAACAATTCCAATCCCGGTGTCGGCCAAGCCGGGATCTATGCCGATGACTTTAATCATATATCAAGTTTTATCCGATACCAAAAGGAGCAAAATAACCGCTCCCGGACGAATATTATTTTATTGTCTCGAGCTTCTTCTTTGCGATTTTGGCCTCATCACTATTCGGATACTTTCTAATCAATTGTTCTTTTAGAATCAGGATTGCATTGGAATTATCGCCCAGCTGAAAAAAAGAGAGCCCCTGTTTGAGTAAGGCAGATGGTACTTTATTGCCCTTGGGATATTTTTCAACAACAACCTGGTATTCCAGAATGGCTTTTTCATACCATTTTTCAGAATAATAGATTTCTCCAAGCCAGAACTGCGCATTATCCGCATTTTGTGAACCTGGAAACTTTTTCAAAAAAGCCTTAAAGCCATCCCGGGCAGCATCAAAATCCTTTTTATCATAAGCGTTTTTGGCCAGATTATATGTTTCTGATTCTGTCAACTCTTTGACTGCCTCTGTTCCGGCAACAGACTGAGAAACGGTCGCCATGGAATCATCCATATCCAGGTATTTCTCAAGACGAATCATCCGATCTTTAATGGCGCTGATATTCTGTTCGAGTTGGGCCATGCGGTCTGCACGATTTTTATCCATGCCGTCCAGTGGTTCAACTTTCTTGCTGAACATGTATTCCATCTCTTCAATCCTGCCATTCAAAGACCGAAGCTCTTCTCTTATTCTGCCAAGTGTTGCACGCAATTCTGCAGCCTGGACCCTGAATTCTTTTTCTATTTTTATTGCCTCAGAATTCTGACGTTCCAGTTCAGAACTCTGACGTTCCAGTTCAGCATTCTGACGTTCCAGTGCGGACGTTCGTGAATCAAGGATTAACACATCATCGGTAGTTGCACACCCTGCCAGCAGGGACAAAATAATTATAAAGGAAATTCCGTAAAATTTCATAATGCAATATTACCTCTTTTTCCCGTTTGCAGATATTGGCACATAATTGTTAAGGTGCCGTATACAAAAATAAGCGGAAAGCGGCCAAACGAATTGCCGCCTACCGCCTATTTTTTAACATATTAAATGACTGTTTTAATTAATCCAGTGAAAATTCTACACGTCTGTTCATTTGCCAGGCTACTTCCGTATTGCCCGTAACGGCAGGACGCTCTTCACCAAAACTTATAGTTTTCAGGCGAGAGTCTACTATACCGAGATCAAGAAGAAATGTTTTAACGCTCTGTGCACGACGATCACCCAGTGCAAGGTTGTATGCTTCCGTACCACGCTCATCACAATGGCCGGAAATGGTAACATTTCCAGCATTTTCCAACAACCATGAAGCCTTGGCTTTAATAATCATTTCAGCTTCAGGAGTGAGGGCACTGCTGTCAAACTCAAAATAAACTTTTTCTTCCAGGAATGCTCTCTTGGCTGCCATAGCAGCTTCAGCGAGCTCTTGTGCAGCAAGCTGTTCAGCGAGCTCTTGTTCAGCAATTGCCTGCTGGGCTGCGGCCTGATCAATACTGTCATCTACTGCCGTTGTGTTATCTACGGGTGTGGTTACGACTTCTTTCTTTGCACAGGATACTGTAAAAAGTAATGCGGGAATAAGAAACAAAACAGCCAGAACTCTAATAATGTTTTTTTGCATGTGTTCCTCCTTTGGGGGAAAGTTAATATAATGAATTGTAATTACTGACCAATTATTCTGTTTGACCAGGCCGGGCTTGTCTGCTCACCAGGCATAACAAGCAGTCGTCGCTGGTCGGTTCCGAAGGAAGTCATGACATATATCCGGGACTTGCCTTCCCTGTTTGAACTGAAAACGATAAGGTTTCCATCCGGTGACCAGGAGGGGGACTCATTATTACCTGAGTCGCTTGTCAACTTTGTGAGGCGCGAACCGTCAATACCAATAGTGAATATGTCGATACTGCCGTTTAAACTCCCCACATAAGCGATCCTGTCGCCCCTGGGTGACCAGCTGGGCGATGTGTTATATCTTCCCTCATAAGTCAGTCTTCGGGTTTTTCCTGTTTCAAGGTCCAGAATATATATCTGTGGATTCCCTGACCTGTCGGAAACAAAAGCAAATTTATTTCCATCAGGCGACCATGAGGGGGAGACATCAATTCCCCAGCTTGATGTTACTCTTTTAATAATTTTCCCGCCTCCGGTCAATAAATAAATTTCCTGATCACCGGCAAAAGACAAGGTGGCGGCAAATTCGAATTTACCAGGCCGCCAAGCCGGGGAAATATTGGTTCCCTTAAGGTTAACCACAGCCCCCCGTTTATCATAGATATTATGAATATAAAGATCCGGATTCCCCTGTTTATATGACGTATAGGCTATCCATTTTGAATCGGATGACCACGCAGGCGAAAGGGAAATACTTTTTGTTTTTGTAATCTGTTTTATTCCATGTCCGTCAAAATCACAGGTATAGATCTCCTTATGGCCGGTACCATTTGAAACAAATGCAAGACTGGTATTGAAAACACCCAGATCTCCGGTAAGCGTATAGATAATATCACCGGCAAACTTCCTGATAATTCTACGCAAATCCTCTTTTCGGCCGGTATAGCGCTTGCCGATCAGCAAGCGCTCCTTGAATGTATCATAGAGGCGCAATTCAAGTTTAACAATCTCGTCTTCTATCACGATCCCACCGGTTATCAGAAGTTCAGCACCAATGGAACGCCAGTTAAAAAAATTGATATTGGGTGCAACAATGGCGACGTTGTCCGGGTTGACAAGAAATGCGTCATGGTCAATCATCTTAAAATAACCGGTAAACGTCAATGTATCCGAAAGGAGATCGTTACCCTCGCGAGACAATTCCTTTTCTGATCCCGTATTGGAAAGGGGCTGGAACAGGGGAATCGCGACCGGTATCTTCTGCAGAAACGGATTATTGATGCTGATGTAATCATAGGCCGCTAAAGACGGCTGAATAATTATTGGCGTTATGATTGAAACAATAAAAAGGACAAAAACGGGAAATAAAATTTTACGCATTATTAATATCCATTTTGTGGTTCAGTGATATTTGTCACGCTTCATAAATCGTAATCCGGTTTATTACAATCAAAATTAATTATAAAACCCGGTTACGAGTATGATTACGATTGAGAACAATACACAGTATTTATTTAATACCCTCCGGTCCAAAAATCAGCCCAATCGTATATTCTCTGCCGGTATAGCTCTTGGGTAAAGGCGGAAGCGGATTAGATTTTGTAACCGCTTTTTTGGCCGACTCATCCAGATAGTTGTTGCCGGACCATTTTTCAAACCAGACATCCCTGATTTCTCCATCGCGCAGAATCCTGATGACCAGAACAGCCTCTATATCTTCACCGGAGCCTGCAAGCTGTGCTGAAAAGGCCCAGTTCTTCTGGATATGAAAGAGTATCTCATTTTTATATATATCCATCTGGTCAAAAGCCCGATTGCCGCCATCCCCGGAGCCCATTGCTGTACCGGCACCGGCGGGTGCTGCTGTTTTGGAAGCCGCGGCCTTTTCCGCCTCTGTTTTGGCAACAGAATCCTTTAGGTCTCCAAGTGCTTTGGAAAGCGGATCCGGTTCGGATGCATCAACAGCTTTTTCAATCTGCTTGATAGCACTTTCAAGGATTTTATCAGGTTTATAGGTTTTCTTTTTTAACGATGTTTTAGATTTTGTGCTCTTCGGCGCAAGGGAAACCGCATTATCCGGTTTAAGGGTTGTTGCAGTTGATTTCACAGGAGCTGATACCGGTTCAGGGGCTTTTTGCAATTCAGGTTTTTCAGCATCTTTTTTGCCGGCAGGCGGTGATGACATTGCCTCCGGCGCAGCCGGAAGGCTCACCATGCGGACACTAATGACTGAATAATCATTCTTTTTCCCGATTGAGTATCCCGGGCCGAAGATCAATATGGCAAAAAGAGCCACATGGCAGACAAGTGACATCGTGAACGGCAACATAATTCCGGAGCCATTATTCATGCCTGAAAGCAGATACACACGTTGGTGGACATTCTGATTCATCAGCTTTTTGCTTTTTTCTTATCCTTGTAGTCTTCAGATAGCGGCTCTGTCACCATACCCAGCTTCTCAATTCCGGCTGCTTTAATCTCAGCCATGACATGCACAACAACACCATACGGTATCGTTTTATCGGCCTTTAGAAAAACTTCACGACCAGACGTACCTTCCAGAATTTTTGTCAACTTTTCCTGAAGAAAATCAACAGAAACCTGATAATCATTAATAAACAGCTTCTGATTACGATCGATAGTAACTATAAGGTGTTCCTTATCCGAAGGCAAGGCTGCCGAAGTGGTCTCAGGAAGCGCAACATCCACCCCCTGAACCATCATGGGTGCTGTTACCATAAAGATAATCAAAAGAACCAGCATGACATCCACAAACGGTGTCACATTAATATCAGACATCAGATCGCCGCTATTTCCGCCAAGGCTCATTTGCCGCCTCCATTCGATCGCATTATATCAAGCTCTACAATATTAAGAAAATCCGACGCAAAACTCTGAAGCTCTGACTCAATTGTCCTGATCTTCTGCATGTAATGATTAAACGCAATTACTGCCGGAATAGCCACCGCGAGACCGGCGGCTGTCGCCACAAGTGCTTCGGAAATACCCGGTGCAACAACGGCAAGACTGGCTGACCCCTTCAGGCCAATACCGTGGAAGGAATTCATAATACCCCATACCGTTCCAAACAGACCGATAAACGGTGTGGTGTTACCTGTTGTTGCCAGAAAAGGGACAAGATGTGTCAATCGGGTCGTTTCCGTATTTATCGCTCTCCGCAGTGACCTTTTAATATTATCAATGCCTGAAACATGGGCACTCATTGTTTGAGTGGAGGGTTCGGAAGATTTTTGTGGATTCTTGGCACCGGACTGACTGACTTTCATCAACTCTGAATAACCGATACGGAAAATTCTTGCCACCGGACTTCCCCTGAGTTGTTTGGCTCTTGAATAGGCATTTGAAAGATCCCGGCTTTTCCAGAAATAGTCTGCAAATATAGCCGACTCTTTGAAAGCTCTTTTAATGTACCGATACTTGATTAAGATTATTGCCCAAGATGTAACTGAAAAAAACAGGAGTGTCAGAAGTACAAACTGAACGACGAGACCTGCATTCCTGATCATATGTATCAAATCTAATTCCTGGGGAATCATAAATGCTCCAAATTTTTAATTGATTTATTATAAAGAATCCGGTTATTTTAAACGAACTTAAAAAATATCCATTTTTATTAGCGTTTTAGTCTTGCACCCGCTTCATACAAAAGAGGCGTTTAAAAAAATGACTCATACACTTAATACCGTAATTATATCGGCATGAGTCAACAATTTTTTGTATATGAAGCGGCTATAAGTGTCAAGAAAATAACAAACCTGACAGCTTTATCTGTTTTTAATAATATATAATTATTTCAATAATTTCTATGAAAAATATTGCAAATCTGCTTTTTGAAGCTAAAATCCTGAAAGATATTCCGAGATCCGGATTTCATTTTCTGGGCACCGGGAAAGAGTCGGTAGCTGAGCATTCTCACATAACAACATTTATTGTCTATGTAATGTCGTGCCTGCATCCGGAAGCCGACACCCTTAAAATGCTTAAAATGTGCCTTGTCCATGATCTGCCCGAAGCCCGCATCGGCGATATCAATTATGTCCAGAAAACTTATGTAAAAGCCGATGAAGAAAAAGCCATCAAGGACATGAGCAGGGATCTTCCCTTTAAACCTGAATTTGAAAAACTGATAAAAGAATTTAATGAAGGCAAAACCTTCGAATCGAGGCTTGCACGTGATGCAGACCAACTTGCCCTGATACTCGACCTCAAAAGACTCATCGACTCCGGCCACGAACCGCCTGTTCAGTGGATGCCCGCCGTTACAGACCGCCTTGTTACCGAAACAGGTAAAGCTATGGCTGAAGAAATTAAAAAAACGAAAAGTGATGCCTGGTGGCGCAAAATTTTTATTGACTGATTAAAAATTACTAACTAAATGATATAGTTTGGCTTGCTTGAAAGTGTTTCACATGGTGGATGTGAGCCATTTCATTATTGAAGAAACACTATTTGGAACCTGTCTCAACGGAACTGCTATAATGAGAAAAACAGGAGACCTGTTGACCGATATTCAGCAGGCTCCTTTAAACTTGTAATAAAATTGGAGAAATGGAGGAAGTATGAACTGGTTCACAAACACCTTTGGTACATCCATCGGAAAAAAACTGATGATGTCATGTACCGGCCTCGCCTTTTGCGGCTTTCTTGCTGTTCATCTTGCAGGAAACCTTACACTTTACGGCGGGGCAGATCTGTTCAACGCTTATGCTGAACATCTTCACTCACTTGGCCCGCTTTTAACCGTCGCTGAATTTGGCATGCTGGCATTTGCCTGTATTCACATTCTGTCAGCACTTGTTCTGTATCTGGAAAACCTGAAAGCCCGGCCTACGCGTTATGCAGTTAACAAAAATGCAGGTGGCAGAACCATAGGATCATCTACTATGCCCTACACCGGCTTGATTCTGATCGGTTTTATCACTTTACATCTGATCAATTTTCACTTTGTGGACAAGACAGATCGAACCATTTTCGAAATCGTCTCCGCCGCACTTTCAAACCCCGGCCTTGCATTGGCTTACGTCGCAGCTATGATTGTTGCGGCCATTCATGTCAGCCACGGTTTCTGGAGCGCGTTTCAGACACTTGGTGCAAATCACCCGAAATATATGCCTATTATTAAAAAAGCGGGCCTTATCTTCAGCCTGCTCATTGCAGTCGGGTTCGGTTTTATCCCTGTATATTTTTCGATTATTTCATAGAAAGGATTAATCATGCAGCTTGATGCAAAAATACCCGGTGGACCAATTGAACAAAAATGGGACAAATACCGGTTTGATTTAAAACTGGTTAACCCTGCCAACAAAAGAAAATTTAACGTTATTGTTGTTGGTACAGGGCTTGCCGGTGGCTCGGCAGCCGCTACCATGGCTGAACTGGGCTACAATGTAAAAAACTTCTGTATTCAGGACAGCCCCCGCCGTGCGCATAGTATTGCGGCACAAGGTGGTATCAACGCCGCCAAAAACTATCAGAATGACGGTGACAGCATCTACCGTCTTTTTTATGATACCGTTAAAGGCGGCGACTTCAGAGCCAGAGAAGCAAATGTTTACCGTCTGGCTCAAGTCAGTAATAATATTATCGACCAGTGCGCTGCACAAGGCGTCCCTTTTGCACGCGAATATGGTGGAACCCTGGCCAACCGATCATTTGGCGGCGCCCAGGTTTCCAGAACATTCTATGCCCGCGGCCAGACAGGCCAGCAGCTCCTTCTTGGCGCATACAGCGCCCTCTCCCGACAGATCGGTGCAGGTAAAGTTGAAATGTTTGAACGCCGGGAAATGCTGGATGTCGTAATTATAGATGGAAAGGCCCGTGGAATTGTTACCAGGAACCTTATAACCGGTGAAGTCGAAAAACATGCAGCTGATGCTGTTGTTCTGGCAACCGGTGGATATGGTAATGTTTTCTTTCTCTCTACTAATGCCATGGCCTCAAATGTAACTGCTGCTTTCAGGGCTTACAAAAAGGGCGCATTTTTTGCAAACCCCTGTTACACACAGATTCATCCGACCTGTATTCCGGTTCATGGTGATTATCAGTCCAAGCTGACACTCATGAGTGAAAGTTTGAGAAATGACGGTCGCGTCTGGGTACCTAAAAAACCCGGTGATAAACGTGCACCGGATCAGATTCCGGAATCCGATAGAGAATACTATCTCGAAAACAAATATCCCAGTTTTGGAAACCTCGTTCCCCGTGATGTAGCATCCCGCAATGCCAAGGAGCAGTGTGATGCCGGTAAGGGCGTAGGTGATACCGAGCTTGCTGTTTATCTTGATTTTGCTGATGCCATTAAGCGTGACGGCAGGGATGTTATCGAAAAAAAATACGGCAACCTTTTCCAGATGTATAACAAAATAACAGCGGACGATCCTTACAAAACACCGATGATGATCTATCCGGCCGTTCACTATACCATGGGCGGTCTCTGGGTGGATTATAACCTGATGAGTACGGTACCCGGCCTTTTTGTTCTCGGCGAAGCCAACTTCTCTGACCATGGTGCAAACCGCCTTGGCGCCAGCGCCCTGATGCAGGGTCTTGCTGACGGTTACTTTGTAGCCCCATACACCATAGGCGGTTATATAGCCGGCGAAACACTGAATCCCGTCACAACCGATCACCCGGCATTTAAGGAATCTATCCAGGCCGTTAATGAAAAAACGGAAAAACTCCTTTCCATAAACGGGAAAAAGACGGTTGATGATTTTCATAAGGAACTGGGTAAAGTTCTGTGGGATCATTGCGGTATGGCCAGAAACAATAACGGTCTTGATAAAGCCAAGGGTATGATTCAGAATATTCGTGCCGAGTTCTGGAAAAATGTAACGGTTCCCGGTTCACAGGGTGAGTTCAATCAGAGTCTTGAACGTGCGGGCCGCGTTGCAGATTTCCTTGAGTTTGCAGAGGTAATGGTAACCGATGCACGTGCACGGCAGGAATCCTGTGGCGGACATTTCAATGAAGAGTTTCAGACTGATGAAAATGAAGCCCTCAGGGATGATGAAAACTTCTGCCATGCCGCAGCTTGGGAATATACCGGTGATGACAAGGAACCTAACTTTCATAAAGAACCGCTGACGTTTGAACATGTCAAGCTGACACAAAGGAGTTACAAGTGAGTAAGACAATAAACTTAACACTTAAAGTCTGGCGTCAAAAAGGGCCTGATGTGAAAGGAAAACTTGAAACATATCAGGCGGATGGAATCTCAACAGATATGTCTTTTCTGGAGATGATTGATGTCATAAATGAAAAATTAACAAGAGATGGAAAAGATCCGATAGCCTTTGATCATGACTGTCGTGAAGGGATCTGTGGTATGTGCGGCTGTGTTGTTAACGGACGCGCTCACGGCCCTGAAAAGGGCACCACACTGTGTCAGCTTCATATGCGGCATTTTTCCAATGGTGATACGGTGGTTATAGAACCCTGGCGCTCAAGAGCCTTTAAAGTCATAAAAGATCTTGTGGTTGACAGAAGTGCATTTGACAAGGTGATCCAGGCCGGCGGCTATGTATCCGTTAATACCGGCGGTGCACCGGATGCCAATGCAATTCCGATTCCACAGGTCATTGCTGAAACAGCAATGGATGCAGCAGCATGTATCGGCTGTGGTGCCTGTGTGGCATCATGTCCCAATGCATCGGCCATGTTGTTTGTCAGTGCAAAAGTATCACAGCTCTCCTTGCTGCCGCAGGGGAAACCCGAAGCCGCAAAACGCGCACTGGCCATGGTCAGAAAGATGGATGAAATGGGATTTGGTAACTGCACCAATGAGGCGGAATGTGAAGCTGAGTGCCCGAAGGAAATTTCCATTTCACATATCGCAAGAATGAACAGGGAATTTTTAAAAGCCGGATTGTTTTCATCTGAAAAATAAAAGTTAACAGCTAATACTGTTTGAGACTTCAAAATTAAGCAGGCAGTCGGCCTCCGACTGCCTGCTTGCGTCTTGCACTTCAGTAAAAATCGTATTATATTACTTTCCGAAAAATATTGTACCAAATAATATTAAATGGTTTATATTATTCGTAATCATAATCGTAATCGGTTTTTAACCTGGGCGATTATGATTAAGCTTACGATTCACAGACACCTGACCCGGACAAACATACTATGGAAAAATGGAACACTTTTATCACAAACCTGTTCAGTGTAAAAGGTGAGGAACTGACTATTGTCGGATATCTGCTAAAAATATCTGCCGCGATTATAGTAACCATACTTATTTTTCTGATAATAAAAATACTCTTTAAATCTCTGGACAAAAAAGCAGCCAAGCGCCGTGGCGAAGAACCCGGCACATCAATTTTTCCCGCTATCCGGCAGGCACTTAACTATATTATTTTTTATTTGCTGGGTTTCTATCTGATCAATATTTTTAATATTAATTTTATTGCCGGTCCTTTTCAGGCATTGATTATCATACTGCTGGCCCTTCCTGTTAAAAAGATTGCCATTACCGGCGTAGAATTTTTTAAAAGTGCGCTTGCAAAAAAAACCGAGACAAAAGTAGATGATATTATTTTTGATCTTTTTAACCGGTTTGCCGGTGTCCTGATATTTGCCACAGCCATTATCATTTCACTGGATGTGCTGGGTATAAACATTGTCCCTTTTATTGCCGGCGCCGGTGTGGCCGGAATTGCCATCGGCTTTGCAGCTAAAGATACGCTGTCAAATCTCATTGCCGGAGTTCTGCTGATTATCGACAGGCCTTTTGAAATCGGGGACAGAATAGAGGTGTGGAGCGCACCTGCAGGAAGCGCCACCTGGGGTGATGTCATCGATATCGGGATACGCGCCACCAAAATCAAGACAACGGATAACATTATCATCATTATCCCGAATAATGAGATTATGACCCGGGATATTGTAAACTATACGATTATTTCCAACCAGATCCGTGTCCGTGTCAACATCGGCGTCGCCTATGATACGGATATTGATAAAGCCAAGGAAATCATCATTGGTGTAGCCGAAACTGCGGAATGGATCTCCACGGATCCGCCACCTAAAGTGGTGGTAAGAAATTTTGGAGAATCATCAGTGGATCTCCAGTTGCGTGTTTGGATAAAGAACGCCAGAAAACGCATGGATACCATTTCACATATTACTGATAATGTTAAATCAGCTTTTGATAAATCAGGTATCGAAATACCCTATCCGAAGCGGGATATAGTGATCACACATAAAAATATAACATGAAAAAGCAGCCAATTGAAAGAGTAAACTGCAGCAAGTGCATGCACTACTATGTGACCTGGGAAAAAAGATTTCCCCATGGCTGCAGAGCTTTGGGATTTAAAAGCAAGGCATTTCCCTCATCAATGGTACGTAGAAGTTCAGGTATGAATTGTATGTTTTTTAAACCTAAAGTGCTGGTCAAAAAACCAAGAGGCATATAAATTCTTTATTGTTACTATCCAAACTGCTGCTTGCCACTTGACATAAAGCGGTATAATATTTAAATTTCGTATTTAATATAACTTTACAGCAAAAGAAGCATATTATGAAAAACTTTGTATCTCTTAACTTTGTTTCAACTATGAAAAAATTTATGCCGGAATCACCGGGGAAATACCCCATTAACCCTGGCGTTACAGTAAAAGAACTTTTTGCAGAGCTCGGTATTCCATCTGATGCTACCAAACTGGTTTTCATCAACGGTGTCAGAAAAGATACGGAGTATATTCTTAATGGAGGTGAAAAGGTGGGTATTTTCCCCCCCTTAAGCGGAGGTTGAGTTGACAAATATCCCTGCTAAAATCAAAAAGCTTGCAAAGCAGTCCACCTTTCCGGATGGTGAACCATACACCGGTATTTCCGTAGCGAATACCTTTAATATTTCAGATGAAAGCGGTTATTCACAGCGTGAAATTGAAATTTGTGCACTCGGTGAAAATATCATTCCCGAGCGTTATATTCGTAACATGCGTACATACACTCTTGAGGAGCAGGTTTTACTGCTGAAGTCAACGGTCAGCATTATAGGGTTGGGCGGACTGGGAGGCGCGGTAAGCGAGATCCTGGCACGCGGGGGCGTCGGCACCCTCAATATAGCAGATGGCGACTGTTTTGAAGATTCCAACCTGAACCGTCAGCTTTTCTCATCTGAAGAATTACTTGAAAAACCAAAAGCAGATGCGGGCGCAAAACGCATTAAAGCAATAAATTCATCCATTGATGTTAACCACTTCAAGACTTTCTTTGATGAAGAAAATGCTCCGGAAATATTAAAAAATGCGGATGTGGTGGTGGACTGTCTGGACAATCTTTCAATACGGTTTACACTGGAAGAAATTGCAAAAAAAAGAGGTATACCGTTTGTTTCAGCAGCGGTTGCCGGTTCTGCCGGCCATATTACTACTATATTTCCTGAAGATCCCGGCCTTGAATTAATCTATGGAAACAGGAGAAATGTGCCTCACAAGGGTGCTGAAACATCCTTGGGTTGCCTTCCACATACAGTGACAACTATTGCCGCCATTGAATGTTCGGAGGTCTTTAAAGTTCTGCTTAAAAATGGCGCCATTCTTAAAAATCAACTGCTCGTAGTTGATCTGATGGATAATATGATTGAGGTTTATAAACTTTTATAAATTTGATTTTCCCAGGTGCTTGACTCAAACCTTTCCGTTCGATACATTAATTAATACTTACCGCTTAAATCTAAATTATAAAGGATGCTGCGGATTAAACAGGACACCTTATCCTGAATTGAAGTTGGGAGATTCTCATGGATGTAAACATTATAAACCCTTTCATCAATGCCACAGTTGAAGTAATGAAAAATCTTGCTTCGGTTGAGGCGGTTCCCGGAAAACCTTTTCTGAAAAAAGATGATCTGGCAATGGGTGATGTAAGTAGTATTGTGGGCATGACCGGTATTAAAAACGCCTCCTTTTCACTCAGCTTTGATGAAGCTTGTATTCTTAAAATTGTTTCAAATATGTTTCATGAGGAGATGACGGAACTAAATGATGACGTTGCTGATGCTGCCGGCGAAATCGCCAATATGATTTCAGGCCATGCACGAAGAACAATGGATGATATGGGTATTAACCTTAAAGGTGCAATTCCCACTGTTGCGACAAAAAAAAACCATACCATTACCCACTGTACTGACGGTCCTAAAATTGCAACTACTTTTACAGTGAACCCCGGCACATTTACACTGGAAATATGCCTTGACAGTTGAACTTTATAACTATATCAGGCCTTAATAAATTTCATATTGTCCAGAAGCTGCTCCGCTTCCGGTGTTGAATTAGCTGTATATACTTTGTAGTCAAAATTACCGATTCTCTTCTCTATCGTTTTTAAAATTCTTTCAACATTGGGATTTGTAATCCTGACGACATTGGATACACCCGATTCAGTGAGAGAATAGATAGTTTTTCTTGCCTGAAAAATGGTTCTGTTATCCTTAATATCTTTAAACTTGGAAAGGTCATTAACAATATCAAAACCCTCCATAAGGTTTTGCATCACCATCAGAAGATGATTTGAGGCTCGCTGAGCCGCTTCGTAGTCAAAGTCTCCGATCAATGAAACAAAAAGGCGGTTCTTCTTGTCATCAACGCGGAGTTCCCATATTGCATCACCCCATTTACCTTTTTTAGAAAGCGGCGGCTGCCTTTTAAGTTGCTTTTCAAGATGCTCAACCTTCTTGCGCCACCCTTCAACTTCTTCCTCCAAACGAACAACTTCTTTTACAAGCCACGGCGTGGCCCTGAGCGTCAGATCAACATCCTTAATATCTGCCTGCATTTTGTGCTTGAACTTTTCTTTTAATTCCTGGAGATCCATTCGCCAAAGCCTTTCTATATTATGAGGAATATCTAATTATAATGAATAATTTTTTATATACTCAAAAGTTTAAAAGAAAGTAAAGATTAATCAGCAAACCGCATTAATTCCCGCCTTAAAATATCAAGGGCCTTCATCGCAAAAATCATTTTATTTCTTTCACGCGACAGCGCCGGAAAATGGAAACGGTAGGATTTTATAGAATTCTGAGTGGCAAGACCGATACATACCGTTCCAACCGGCTTATCTCCAGTTCCACCATCAGGCCCGGCAACACCACTTGTTGAAATACCATATGTTGCTCCTGAAAGCTCACGAACACCCCGGGCCATTTCTTTTGCAGTCTCTTCAGATACGGCACCAAAGCTTTCAAGTGTTTCCTGAGAAACGTTTAACACTTTCACCTTTGCTTCATTTGCATATGTAACGCCTGAAAACAGAAAATAACCTGAGCTGCCCGATACATCCGTCAGCAAGTTAGATATCAACCCGCCGGTACAGCTTTCTGCAACCGCAATTGTCTCATTTTTATTTTTCAAAGTTCGACCAACAGCGGCAGCAAGAGATTCATCCTTATCTGTAAAAATATGATCGCCTATTTTATCATGCACTCTTGATGAGGCGATATTAAGATTGCTTTTCAGCTTTTCCTCATCCTGACCCTGAGCATAAAGCCTGACCTGAATAACGGGATATTGTGCTCTCAGCCCCAGCTTAAGGCCTTCCAGGCCATCAGTAAGCCCTGAAAGCATCTCCCCCACTTTGGATTCAGGCAATCCAAAAAGCGACATTACTCTCAGAAGGCTGAATGGGCAGTCATCACCCAGCATCTGTCTAACAGCAGGTATAACCGAATCCCCCATCATCCGTTTCATCTCAGATGGTACACCCGGCAAAAAGAAAAATCGACACCTGTCAATGACAACTGAAAATCCGGGCGCTGTTCCGACAGGGTTGAAGATACAGTCTGATCCCACAGGCAGCATGGCCTGTTTGTTATCTTCAAAGGGGACATCCCTATTCCGTTTTTTAAAAAAACTTATTATAGAGTTTTGTGCATCCTGATTGAACTCAAGCTCAACACCCGCAGCATTGGCAGCAGATAAAGCGGTAATATCATCTTCTGTTGGTCCTATACCACCGGTAACAATTGCAGCATCTGCCCGATGAGCAATTTCTCTCATAATAACGGTCAGTCTGTCTTGTTCATCGCCGGCACAGTTGTGCCGGACAACATCGACACCTATAGTTTTGAGTTCCTGTGCAATATATGCCGCATTACTGTCCACTACGGCGCCGGAACAAACTTCATCGCCGGTTGAAAGAATTTCGATTATCATTATTTTAGTCCTGTATATATTGGTATTATGCCCCCAAACAAATAAAATATTTAGAGCTATACTCGATTATTGTCAATACGAAGTTATCGATATTATGAATTCATGGTTCAAGCTTTTCTCTGCACTTTCTGCATCTCGAGCGAAAATAGTGAACGGGCGAGAGATCCGGTTTTAAAAATTTACTTGACACATTTAAAATAAATCGGCATATTACAAAAACTTATGGAAAATCTATCAAACATAAATTTACAAGGCTGGTGGTGGCAGAACTATATCAAGGGGCTGCTAACGGAATAACCTTAGCCGGGTTAAACATAAAAGAATATACGAACCGTGGGCGCTCCAAGCTCACGGTTCTTTTTTTTGGGGGAAAAAGGATCGTGGAAAAAACCACGATCCTTTTTTTGTTTTAGAATTTAATTGATGAAAGGACACATCATGCTGTTAAAACGTTTTCCGGACAAAGAGACATATTTGAGTTTGTCTGAAAAATACAATGTCATACCTGTATGCTCAGAGTTCCTGGCTGACACGGAAACACCTGTTTCTCTTTTTAAAAAAATTTACAGGGAACAAGGGCCGCTCTTTTTATTTGAAAGTGTCGAGGGCGGCGAAAGATGGGGTCGTTACAGTTTTCTGGGCGCATCGGCCCACACCTATATCAAGGTATTTAAAAAACATGTAGAAATCCGGGAGAACGGCAACAGGGAAGAGATTATCCATGATGGCGACCCTTTTTCCGTTTTAAGAGAATATATGAAGCAGTTTATCCCTGCTGATGTGCCTGGCCTGCCAAGATTCTGGGGCGGCCTTGTTGGATACCTGACATATGAGATGGTCTCTTTTTTCGAAAAAATTCCGAACAAGCTGCCGGATGACAAACCGGTGGCCAGTTTTATGGTCCCTTCCAGGATGCTGATATTTGATAATATCCGGAATACCATGCTGGCCGTTGTTACGACTTTCCCGGGAAGGGACAACAGTGCATCTGAAACCTTTGATGATGCGATGAATCAGTTCAAAAGTCTTAAAGAATTTATGAGCAGAAGTATATCGGAAAATAACGGAATAGATAAAAATATAAAATATGAACTCAAACCGCTGGATGATGAGGAAACCTACCGTAATAATGTTAAAAAGGTAAAAGATAATATTGTTGCCGGAGATGTTATTCAGACGGTTATATCCCAGTCATTTGTCTGTGACTCGCCCCCGGATCTCTCTTCACTGTACCGGGCGCAACGATATATTAATCCGTCTCCTTACCTTTATTTCCTGCATCTTGATGATACGGCACTGGTCGGATCTTCACCGGAAACAATGGTTCGTCTTGAAAATGGTGTAGCCACCCTTAGGCCCATTGCAGGAACACGCCACAGGGGTAAAAATGAACAGGAAGATCGGGCACTTGCCAATGAGATGTTAGGTGATGAAAAAGAAAGGGCTGAGCACCTTATGCTGGTTGATCTTGGCAGAAATGACCTGGGCCGGGTTGCGGAAACCGGCACCGTTCAGGTAACGGACCTTATGTTTGTCGAACGCTATTCCCATGTCATGCACCTGGTTTCCAATATCACCTGTGATGTCAAACCGGAATATGATGCATGGGATCTTATGGCGGCCACTTTTCCGGCAGGAACACTTTCGGGTGCCCCGAAGGTGCGGGCAATGGAAATTATTGCTGAAATGGAGAATGATCCAAGGGGCCCCTATGGCGGCGCAGTCGGTTATGTCTCATTTAGCGGCAATATGGATATGGCCATTACCATCCGAACAGCCGTTATGGAAGATAATCGTTTGACTGTACGCGCCGGTGCCGGGATTGTATACGATTCTGATCCTGAAAAGGAACGTGTTGAAACAGTTAACAAAGCAATGGCCCTTCAAAAAGCGCTTCAACTTGCACAGGGGAACCTTTAATTTTATAAAGGCAGCGAGGTAATAATATGATAGTCATGATAGACAATTTCGATTCTTTTACTTATAATCTGGTACAATATCTGTCACAGTTGGGTGCCGACATGAAAGTCATCAGAAACAATGCCGCAACCGTAGCTGAGATAGAATCCTGGAACCCCAACGGTATCGTAATTTCACCGGGTCCGGGAAAACCCGATTCTGCAGGCATTTCGCTTGATGCCGTCAAACAGTTTTCAGGCAAATGTCCATTATTGGGCGTATGTCTTGGACATCAGACTATTGCAGAAGTATTTGGCGGTAAAATCATCTCTTCAAAAAAAATTATGCATGGGAAGACATCCAGCATTACCACAGACGGGAAGGGGTTGTTCAATGGTATAAAAAGCCCGTTTGATGCCATGCGGTACCACTCTCTTGCCGTGTCAAGGGATTCGATTTCTGATGATCTGATTGTAACAGCAGAATCAGATGATAACGAGATAATGGGCATTCGCCATAAAACACATCCGACAGAAGGAATTCAGTTTCATCCTGAATCCATCATGACACCGGTCGGGAAAAGGCTTTTGAGAAACTATTTAAAATCAACGAATGAAATAGATTAAATATAAGGAGGCAAGCACTTATGTTTCGTGACAGTTTAAAAAAAATTATCGAAAGAAACGATCTTTCAGAATCTGAAATGGCACAAATGATAACGGATATATTTTCCGGGAACATCACGGATGCCCAAATCGGAGCATTTATGGCCGCCCTTGCAACAAAAGGTGAAACCTTTGAAGAGCTTGCCGGTGCAGCGACAGCAATGCGTAAAAAAGCAGTCAAGGTTCAGACATCTGCAAATACAGTGGTGGATACGGTTGGTACCGGGGGTGACGGTCTGAATACATTTAATATTTCTACCACCACCTCTTTTGTTGTTGCGGGTTGTGATATTATCGTTGCCAAACATGGTAACCGCGGTGTCTCCAGCAAATGCGGCAGTGCAGATTGCCTTGAAGCTCTTGGTGTTAAACTGGATACGGATCCTGAGATCGTTGAAGAAGCGATCCGTGAAATCGGGATAGGTTTTCTCTTTGCCCCGCTCTATCACGGTGCCATGAAATATGCCATCAATGCCAGAAAGCAGATCGGCCTGCGTTCCATATTCAATATGCTTGGCCCGTTAACCAATCCTGCTGCTGCAAACTCTATGGTAATTGGCGTATACGCACCGGAACTGACGGAGATGTTTGCCAATGCCCTTCAAATGCTGGGAACAAAAAGTGCTTTTGTTGTTCATGGCCATGACGGCATGGATGAGATTACAGTTTGTGCCCCCACCCGTGTTTCTGAATTAAAAGATAACACGATCAGAACCTATGATATTTCACCGGAACAGTTTTTTGAAGAAATGGCCCGGCCGGAAGATCTTCGCGGCGGTGAACCGAAAGAGAATGCAGCCATTACACTTGCCGTTTTAAATGGCCAAAAAGGCCCTAAGCGGGATATTGTTCTCCTGAATGCCGCTGCTGCCCTTTCTGCTGCAGGAAAGACCGTTAATCTGAAGGAAGGTATTGGCATGGCTGAAGCATCTATAGATGAGGGAAAGGCATTGGAAAAACTGGAAGCACTTATCCAGTATACGCAGGATAATGGATAAAAAGACGATATGGATATTTTATCAAAGATAGTAGAAGACAAAAAGATACTGATCGAAGAATCAAAAAAACTGAGACCGGAAATTGAAGTCAGATTGGAAGCTGAAAAGCCGCGGCAGCAACGTGGTTTCGTTGAGGCTTTATCAGCCCCCGGACCATCCGGCGTCAACATCATTGCAGAAGTAAAGCGCGCCTCTCCATCAAGGGGAGATATCTGTCCTGATCTGGATGCCGGTAAATGTGCGGCGCTTTATGAAAAAGGCGGTGCGGCCGCTATTTCCGTGCTGACAGACACACCTTATTTCAAAGGCAGCATTGAAGATCTGAAAGCAGTAAACCAGACAGCGAGCCTGCCGGTACTGCGTAAAGAGTTTATTATATCCGAATACCAGATCTATGAATCTGCAGTAATTGGTGCAGATGCCATTTTGCTGATTGTCCGCATTCTTTCACCGGACCGGTTAAAAAGTTATATGGATCTTTGTAATAAACTCAACCTTGGTGCACTGGTAGAGGTTCACACGGATGATGATTTTAAAGTGGCGACCCGGGCAGGTGCCAAATTGATCGGTATCAATAACCGGAACCTGAAATCTTTTGATACGGATATCAGCAATGCCGTCAACATATCTAAAATGTTTGAACCGGATCAGATTCCTGTCGCTGCCAGCGGTATTTCGACAAGGCAGGATATTGAACAGAACCTGAAAGCCGGCATTTTTAATTTTCTGATTGGCGAAAGCCTTGTCCGGGCAGGCGATACGGTTAAACATCTCCAGTCATTACTGGGACAGGAGAAATAACAATGGATACAACGAAGTATAGCTATACGCCTCAGATAAAGATATGCGGCCTGACTAATATTGATGAAGCTCAAGCCTGTGCTGTTGCGGGAGCGGATGCTGTCGGGTTTATATTTTTTCCCAAAAGCCCGAGAAACATTGATGATGATAAGGCACGATCAATTATCCGGACATTGCCTGAAAAGGTTCAAAAGGTTGGCGTTTTTGTAAACGAAACCTTTTCCAACATCATGCATAAAGTTGATTATTGTGGACTGACGGTTGTCCAGCTCCACGGCCAGGAAGCACCCGATTGTGTTGATGAGCTCTGCAAAAAAAATATTAAAGTAGTCAAAGTACTCTTTTCAGGCGGCAAACCGGATTTAAGCAACGCCTCCAACTATAATGCTTCTGCTTATCTGGTTGAGTGTGCCGGAGGTCCGCTTCCCGGCGGTAATGCCATGGAATGGAACTGGAAAACTGCAAAACCGTTTGTAGAAAAATACCCGATGGTTCTCGCAGGCGGACTTTCTGCAGATAACATTACTGCTGCAATAAATGACAGCACACCGGATGCAGTGGATATAAGTTCAGGTGTTGAATATAAGCCCGGACGAAAAGACTTAAAAAAGGTAACTCAATTTATTAATACCGTTTCTGCCTGCAAACTTGACAGAAAACTCAGGAGGATTTTTTAATGGAAACAGACAATACAAAAACGCGGGAAAAACTGACTGATCAGTATCCTGATTCAAATGGGCATTTCGGTGCATTTGGCGGTCGCTATGTGGGTGAAACACTTATGCCTGCTTTACTGGAACTGGACGAAGCCTTTAAAAAATATGGTTCAGACCCTGCATTTATTGATGAATTCAACAAGCTTCTTGAACATTATACCGGACGTCCCACCCCGCTTTTTCATGCAAAGAGGTTGAGCGAACACCTGAAAGGAGCCGCCATATATTTCAAACGTGAAGATCTGGCCCATACAGGCGCTCACAAAATAAACAATACGCTGGGTCAGGTATTGCTTGCCCATTTTATGGGAAAAACAAAAGTGATTGCCGAAACCGGTGCCGGTCAGCATGGTGTCGCCACAGCCACAGTTGCCGCCCTTTTTGGCCTTGAGTGTAAAGTTTTCATGGGTACAGAAGATGTCCGGCGTCAGGCACCCAATGTCAAACGCATGGGACTTCTGGGTGCTGAAGTTATCCCGGTATCATCCGGCTCCGGCACACTGAAAGATGCCATGAATGAAGCCATGAGATATTGGGTTGGCGCCGTACGAGATACTTTTTATGTAATCGGTTCTGTTGCCGGACCTCATCCCTACCCGGTTATGGTTCGTGATTTTCAGAAAGTCATCGGTATCGAATCAAAGAGGCAGATTCTCAAACAGGCCGGACGTTTGCCGGACATGCTCATCGCATGTGTTGGTGGTGGCAGTAATGCCATGGGACTATTCTACCCCTTTGTTGATGATCCAATGGAAATGGTAGGTGTGGAAGCGGCAGGCAAAGGTATTGATACTGAAAAACATGCGGCAACACTTGGCATGGGCACCATCGGTGTACTTCATGGCTCAAAATCCTATGTACTTCAAGATGAAAATGGACAAATCATGGAAGCCCATTCGATCTCTGCCGGTCTTGATTACCCGGGTGTCGGTCCGGAACATTCGCTTTTCAAGGAGATAAAACGGGTAAGGTATGAATCCATTACTGATGAACAGGCACTTGAGGCCTTTTATACCTTAAGTAAACTTGAAGGTATTATCCCGGCATTGGAAAGCTCACATGCGATTGCACAGGCCATGATTGAAGCGCCAAAAATGAAAATGGACGACATCATTATTGTTAATCTTTCAGGTCGCGGTGACAAAGACCTTGGTATTATATTTTCCAATCTGGATTAATTAAGGAGTTAAAACAAAATGAGCCGAATTACAGATACATTTGAAAAGCTAAAAGTAAAAAATGAAAAAGCACTGGTTGGATTTGTTACTGCCGGTGATCCGGATATAAAACGTTCAATGGAAATTATCACTAAAATGTGTGATGCCGGAATGGATATCCTTGAACTGGGCGTGCCTTTTTCAGATCCTACAGCTGATGGACCGGTTATTCAGAGATCTTCAGCCAGGGCAATTGACCAGGGTGTTACCTTGAAGGATGTCATTGCAATGACAAAAAAAATCAGGGCGAATACGGATATCCCCATCATCCTTTTCAGCTATTACAATCCCATTCATGCCTATGGACTTAAGACGTTTTATGATGATGCAACCCGGGCAGGTGCAGACGGAATCCTGATCGTTGATCTGCCGCCTGAGGAATCCGATGAGATGACATCACAATGGCCCGGAGATGAACTGTCCCTGATCCGGCTGGTAGCGCCTACAACGCCGGCTGAACGGATGAAGAAAATTGCAAACGGTGCTTCCGGATTTCTTTATATGGTTTCAAAAACCGGCGTTACCGGAAGTGATGGACTGGATAACAGTGAAATAAGCAGCACCTATAGCCACCTGAGTGCGGCTTCAGATCTGCCGATATGTGTTGGATTTGGAATTTCAACACCCGAACAAGTTGCTGCGGTTGCAAATATTGCCGATGGTGTAGTTATCGGCAGTGCTTTTGAACGAACAATTGAGGATAATATTGATAAAGCAGATCTGGCCGATCTTCTTTACGAGCAGGTCAAGGCATGTAAGGCAGCGACTATAATTAACGGGTAATATATTATTGCGGGCGAGGTTAAAACCCCGCCCCAATACATATATGCTTTTTTGTAGCAACGGGGTTAACCCCGCCTTTTTATTTTTTACATCTTTGTTAGTCGATTCTGAAAAACCTATTCCTCGGTTGCCATCACTTCTGAAGGCAGCCGGGGTATTTTTAACCCAAACACTATCGAAACATTTAAAAAATAAAAAAACTCCTCCAGCCACTTAATCAGTTTTCTAAAATTCAT
>JAIPEE010000042.1 GCA_021737275.1 Desulfobacterales bacterium | reverse complement strand
CCAGTCAAAAAGCCCGGTTTGCATCATATTTGTTTTACTCCTCAGTTCGATAATTTGATTATGAATTGAGAATATTTATACCAAATTTATGACTACTTTTATATGATAAAATGGCAATTATTAGAGAAACCCTTAATTTGATTGAAAATAATAATATCGTATTGGAACGTTCCTGCCGTTTGAACCCTCCACATAAACTGATCAAAATACCGATAATGATAAAAGAAAAATTATACTGATTCAATGATTAATATTAGATCAATATTAGATGCCGAAGAAAGGGCTTGAATTTAATATAAACATGTGGCATTAATCCACAAAATTTCATTAAAAAAATTTGGCTCGCAGATATTTATGAACAATATTGAAAAAATTGAGGGCAAGCCTCTACGCAACATTATTGAAAAGCTGCATAGCGATAGAATAATACTTACAATTCGTGTTTTAGGTAAGGACTTCGAACGCCTTACAATGATCACCGGCATTAAAGAAAACCTTTCCCCACCATCAATTTACTTTGATTTACCAGTAGGGTTCAAACAAATTATCAAAAATGTTGAATCATGGCGTTTGTACTTTGAATGTACCGGCAAAGATAAGATTGTTTACAAATTCAAAACAACCGGCGGCGAAGTTCGCGATAAAGAAATTCTTGTCCCGATGCCTGCAGTAATTGAACGCCGGCAACGCAGACAATACTTCAGAGTGGAAGCACCCTCAGGTACCATGCTCTTTTTCGATACAGAAACAAACCGACAGATAATGAATGTCATAGATATAAGTCAGAGAGGTGTTCTCGCTGACTATCTTTTTAATAATAAAAACGGTAGCCGGCCATATAAATTTTATCGGGACCGGGAAATTCGAAATGCTGATCTTATTATCAAAATCAAGGACCGGGAAGAATCGGTCCATATAAATAAAATTATAATCAGACGCTCCGATAAAAGCCCTCAAAAAGATATTCCTCGTTGCGGCCTTCAATTTGTAGACATTGATCGCAAGGAGGAGCGCCGCCTGGTGCAGCTGATTTATGATGCCCAACGAATGTTTTTACAAAAAAGGCTGTTTATGCAGGAACAGTAAAGATGTCGCTGTTCTTTAAAAAATAAGTATCTGAAATTCATTTCTGCAGACAGACTTCCTTGAAATAATCAACATCTTCCATTTTTGTTAAACTTCTTGAAAAATATTTTTTTTTCATATATTAATATTCATACGTTTAAATTTTTCAGGTTACTATCATTCTGTATTACTTATCTTTTTTTCTTACCAACAATGAATGCTCTCTTAAGTGCCTGATTTCTTTCAACCGTAAAGCAAGAGGAAAATTGATGATCGAAGGCAGTGTAAAGTGGTTTAATGACAAGAAAGGTTATGGTTTTATTGAAACAGATGAACACGGTGATGTCTTTGTCCATTATACGGGCATTGATGGAGATGGTTTTCGTACTTTAAATGAAAGCGAGAAGGTAAGCCTTGAGGTCGAAGAATCAAATAAAGGCCTTCAGGCTACACAGGTTAAACGTCTGTAAATTCAGCTACCCGTAACACCCTGTTTAACACTGGTTTTAATTTATTTAGAATTTCCCCGAAAATTCATTCCTGGATTTTCTAAAACACAATATTTTTGTGCTCATTTTCTGCAAGACATCTCAAAAAATAGATTTTTATTGAGCTGCAAGACCCGTAAAATTTTAACCGGAAGGACATATGGCATATTTCCAATACAACTCATCTACAATAAGATTTAACCATTTAAACTGATCCGGATGAACAGTTCATCGCTTTTTAAACTATTCTGTGTTAACTGTATCCATAATGAGCCTATAGAATAATAACCGGCAGGAGGAAATAATGAAGTTAAAGTATGTAATTACCAGAGACGAACAGTCTAACACATTGAAAATTCAGGAGTTCGCAAAACTTGAAAAAGAGATGAAACGGTGGGAGCTTTCCGGAAGAACCCAGGATGATTATACGCTCCTTTACGAAGAAAGCTTTGATGATAAAACAGTTAAAAATGCAATAAAAGATGGCAGGGAGGCTCTTATTTCTGCAATCAGAACAAGTTGTTTTTATCCTGCCAGTGAACATGCCGCCGGTATAGCTGAATCTTTAACAAGTTTATTCGGCAAGAAAAAAACAGGACTGTTCTTCGAGTTAAATTTTGATGACAATGAAAAATATAAAGAAAAGCTGCCACCGGTAGAGGACCATAGTCTCACAAAACAACAGGGAACTCCGCCACCTTCAGATTAAAAATTTGCAATACTTCAGATATTTTTTTAAAAACCGTTACGTTTATAATATATTTAATATCCGGCCATTCATCGGTTTTTATCACAGTCATCGTGCTTTATCAATTTATTCTATAAAACAGCACTTTATTCTGCCATATCCAACCCTCATCACCAAAGGCCGTAAACTCTCAAACCTAACAAACCCCTTGAATATATAGCCATTTCAGCGTATAACATCCCTTAATATATTATTTATAAAATATTACGATTAAAAACTATATTGATAACCCGAACTACAGAGGGTAAATGTCTGAAAATGTTCGCGTAACCAAAGCTGCAGGTGTTGTTGGCAGTGCAACTCTTTTAAGCCGCATTCTCGGCCTTCTCAGGGACATGGTGCTGGCCGGTTTTTTTGGGGCAGGCCTTGCTTCCGATGCTTTTTTTGTCGCTTTCCGCATTCCAAATCTGCTTCGCCGTCTTTTCGCTGAAGGTTCCATGAGCATTGCATTTGTTCCGATTTTTACAGACTATATGGCCCATAAAGGAAAAGAAGAGGCTTTTGCTTTTGCACGAAGCGCATTCAGAGTACTCTCTTTTGTCCTTGTATTTGTGACCCTTACAGGCATATTACTTTCTCCATTCATCATCAAACTGATTGCCTGGGGTTATACCGACTCTCCGGAAAAAATTGAACTCACTATTTTTCTGACCAGAATCATGTTCCCTTATATTTTTTTAATTTCCCTGGTCGCACTGAGCATGGGCATTCTAAATGTTCTCGGCCATTTTGCAGCCCCTGCGCTTGCTCCGGTATTACTGAATATTGCAATGATCGGTTCAGTTTTTCTCCTTTCACCATATTTTAAGAATCCTGTGACAGGTCTGGCTGTTGGCGTTGTTATCGGTGGTGTATTACAGCTTGCGCTCCAGATCCCGTTTCTCATGAAAAACGGGATCTATTTGTGGGAACATACAAAATTTTTTCACGAAGGCATAAAGAAAGTGGCCCTTATGATGGTGCCTGCCGTTTATGGTGCTGCCGTATATCAGATTAATATTCTTGTTGTCTGTACATTTCTGGCATCATTGCTGGCAGAAGGCAGTGTTTCGTACCTTTATTACGCCGACCGACTGGTGCAGTTCCCCCTGGGTGTTTTTGCAATATCTATAAACACTGCAGTTCTTCCAAGTCTTTCACGCCAGGCGGCAGCTAATAATATTGAGGCAATGAAGCATACCTTCGGGTATGCCTTAAGACTAATTCTGTTTATCACCGTGCCATCCATGATCGGCTTAATTATTCTAAGAAAACCGATCATTTCTATTCTGTTTGAACGATTTGCTTTTGATGCAGAAACAACAAAGCAAACCGCATCGGCTCTTATATTCTATGCAGTAGGATTATGGTCTGTTTCTTCAGTGGGCGTTCTTGTCGCAACGTTTTATTCACTTAAAGATACAAAAACGCCTGTAAAAATGGCCACAATTTCGGTACTTTCAAGCATCGTATTTGGCGTAATCCTGATGAGACCGCTCAATCACGGTGGCCTTGCACTTGCCATTTCTCTTTCTTCCATGCTACAGTTTTTTTTACTTATCGGCGCATTAAGAAAAAAGCTGGGTTCACTCGGGCTAAAAAAAATTGTATCATCCGTTTTGAAGACTATATTCAATTCACTCCTGATGGGCACAGGTGTATTTTTAGTTGTACCTTATCTGATACAGACTGCGGATGGTAATCTTTTTACAAGGGTAACAGGCCTGGCAGCATGCATTGTTATAGGTGTTGTAATTTATGGTGCCTTTGCTTTGATGTTAAAGAGTCGCGAACTTCAGGCCGTTCTGGATATAATCGGTAGGAAATGAGTATGCTGCATATAAAACAACGTTTTCTTATTTCACTTGCTGCTATCATTCTGACGGCACTGTTTATTTTAACTTTTTATGGCGAAAAAGGCTACAATGAACTGATATCAATGTATAAACAACGTGATGAAATTTCAGCATCCAATGAAGCACTGGAACAGCAAAACCATCATTCCTACAGAGAGGTTGACCGGCTCAAAAATGATTTGAAATATATTGAAAAAGTAGCCCGTCAGGAACTTGGAATGATAGGAAAAAATGAAGTAATTTTAAAAATAAAAAAGTGACGAGGTAAAAAAAATGATCGAAGAGCTTGATGAAGTCTACACAAAAACCATGGCGGAATTTTATGTGCAACAAGGTTATTTAAATGAAGCTTTGAAAATTTATCAACATTTGTTAGAACAATCACCTGACGACCATGACCTGTTTGAAGCTGCTGTAAAAATCGAAACAAAACTTGCGAAACAGCCCAAAACAGAAACGCTTCATGAGAAAAACCTTGCTCAACTAATGTGCAAATGGTTTGATCTTATGCTTGCATTCAACAGGCTTAAAAAAATCAACATGTTAAAAGCATTGAGATAATATCCGACAACCGACTCAGTGTCTGAACGCATACTCAGCCGCACCTAGAAGTGCGGTATTCTTGTTCAATATTATCCGTACCGGCATTTTCTCCATCAATTTCTGAAACTGCCCCCGGTTTTTAAATACATCCATAAAAATCGACGTTTCTATTGCCGGTAAAATATTCGGAAGTATCCCTCCGGCAAGATACACACCGCCGGTTGCGATTCCTGTTAATGCCATATTTCCGGTAAAAGAACCCAGTGCAGACAAAAAAATCATTAAGGTTTTTACACATAGCGGATTCTTCCTTTTTAAAGCACCCTCGGTGGCTGCTATTGCAACCCCTTTTAACTTGATTTCATGCTGGAGCCATGCGGGAAACCCATACTTTCCGGTATCTCTTAAAAATAAAAAGGTGTCCACAATACCCGGCCCTGAGGCAACACGCTCGTAACTAACATAGTTGTATTTTTTCTTGAGGTATACTTTTAATTCTGCTTCAAGTTTATTATCCGGTACAAAACCGGCATGTCCCCCTTCAGATGGAACAGGCAGATACCCGCCACCGGTATAAACAAGCATGGATGTACCCAAACCTGTTCCGGGTGCAATCACAGCAATATTACCATTTTTTAAAGCCCTTGCCCTGTTTAATGTGAAATATTCTCTGGCGGTCAGTTGCGTCACCATCATCGCAGTTGCGGTCAGATCATTGATAATCCTGGTCGAGGGCCATTTAAATTGAGTCTGAAGTTTTCTTTCATCTATATGCCATGGCAGATTTGTAATGTTGCATCGGCCATTAATTACCGGCCCAGCCATACCCAGACAAGCTTTTTCTATTTTAGCAGGATACTTTTTTGTAAATGACGTAAGAACTTCCTCCAAACCGGAAAAATCCCGACTTGAATATGTTTCGCTTACGTTAACCACCGGTCTTGTTTTTCCTTTTAAAAACAGGCCAATGCTGGTTTTTGTTCCACCGATATCGCCGGCAAGAATATATTTTGTTACCATAATATGATTACCTTTAAGGCAAGGATGCAGTATGATCAGATCAAAAACAGGCTGTATTTATGATTCATCTCGTTTCAGAACAGTTAGTTTATAGACATACTTTATCCAGGTATCACCATAATAGTCTTCTGCCACAACGCGAAGCGGATAACCGTGCTTTTCAGGAAGCTTCTCGCCGTTAACCCCGTAAGCCAAAAATATTTTGTCTGACAAAACTTCGGAAATAGGAAAAACTCTGGCCTGCTCCTGAGTGGAATCAGGGCCTCTAATATGAACATGTGTTGCGCCGTCAAGCACTTTGGCTTTTTCAAGCAACGTGTTTATGGATAAACCTCTCCATCGCCCATGGTTTGCAAAAAATCCGGGACAAATTAATAACACATCCCTTTCCACAACAGGCATCTTGAGTAAACGCCGATAAGAAAACCGCAAGGGATTGGCGACATACCCATCGACCTGAAGTTGCCATGAATCAGAATCTCCGTCATCCTTGATCTGTCCCATTGTTTTAAACTTTTTCAAAGGTGTAACATCAAGATTTCGAGTATCCAGAAGTTCCGGGTTCTTATCTGACAAGCTGTCGACAGGTGTTCCCTTTGGCAGAATAACTCTTTTGGCCTCTGCATATGCCTTTTTAAACAGGAAAACAACGGGGCTGAAAAGTCCGGTGAGCCAGAAAAAGACCCCCATACTTTTTTTAAGAAATATGCGACGGTTATCCATGTCTGTCACCCACCCTTGATTTTTTTGATAATTTTCGGAATAAAAAATGAAAAGGCAAACAGTCCTATTGAAAAAAATACTTTGAACGATATTAATTCATCCCAGTTACCTGAAGCCCAGACATCTTTTAATGTTCCGATAAAAAATGTAAAGATAAATGTTCCAACAATAATTCCCAGCCCCGTCCCGAAAAAGTAATCCCAAAATTTTACTTTTGTCAAACCCATTCCAAAATTCATGGGTGTAAACGGAAAATATACGAGCCTGAGGTATAGTACAGTCGCAAATCCATTTCTCCCAATGGCATCATCATATTTTTTTAGCTTATCACCGATCAGGGATGCCGCAAATTCACGACCCAGCGTTCTGCCGATAAAAAATGCGCCACACGCACCGATCATTGCACCGATCCAGACATAAAGAAAACCCCAATAGGGGCCAAAAATGGCTGCTCCCAAGCCCGTCAAAAGGGTTCCGGGCAAAAAAACACATACCCCTGCTGCATATAGGGCGACATAAAAAATTGGCGCCCATACACCTGCGGCATCCATAAAACTGCCCAGCTTTTCAGGTGTTAGATAACTTAGCAGCGGTGTATATTTTATAATCAGAATGGCAACTATGATAAAAACAAGCAATATAATAGCCTTAACGATAGCATTATCTTTTCCGTTATGTTTCACAATATTTGCTTCTTTCATATTATTCTATCTCGGTTATAGTAATTTATGGCGAGGGTTTCAAAATGAGAAAATGCAGCCATTGGGCATAAGATGAGGTTTTGAGATCACTTACTCACCACAAGCTCTTCCCTTAAGATTAAAAAACAATGCCAACCCCTTCTTGATCTTTTTCGAAAATATCTTAGGTGAAAAAAACGAACCCACAACCCGCTTGTTAATTTCACCGAGTGTCGGATAGGGATGAACCGCTGAGGCAATTGTCGATAGTTTGACTTTACCATTAAGAGCGGCCACCCATTCACCAATCAGCTCTCCTGCTTGGGGGCCCAGTATTTGAACACCAAGCGGTTTTTCCTTTTCATCAAGAATCATTTTAATAATGCCTGTTTTTTCACCTTCAGCCAAACTGCGATCATTTTCCCTGAATTTTTCTGTCCAGACGGAAAATTTTATACCGGCATCGGCTGCCCGCTTTTCATTCATACCAATACTGGCCAGTTCAGGGTCTGTATAGGTACACCAGGGCAACCATGTATAATCCGTTTTTCTTGGGAGATGAAAAATAGCATTACTGATAACAATACCGCCTTCATATCCGGCTGCGTGTGTAAACTGGTATCCGCCATTTACATCACCGGCGGCATATATATGTTTTTGGCTTGTTCTGAGCCGGTTATCGACTGCAACGCCTGCGCTGTTAAACTCGACCCCGATATTTTCAAGACCCAGTTCATCAGTATTGGCTTTTCTGCCAAGTGCAGCCAGAATCATCTCTGCCTTTATGCTGATATTTTCACCGTCAGCCATGCCTATTTCAACTTCTTTTTCAGCACCCAAATCACGAACAAAATTCACTGATGTAACCATTCTGAAATCAACGCCTTCATTGGTCATTACTTCCATGGCCATATCGGCCATATCCTTGTCTTCCTTTCCCAGAATCTGATCACCCCTGTTGATGACAGTGACCTTTGAACCAAGCCTGCAAAAAGCCTGGGCCATCTCTATGCCAATAGGTCCACCACCAAGGATAATCAATGATTTTGGAAGTTTGTCCAGATAGAAGATCTCCCTGTTGGTAACATGGGGCGTCTCTTTAAGCCCCGGAATCGGCGGCAGTGATGGAGAGGATCCGGTTGCTACAACCCACTGTTTCGCTGAAACAATTCTTCCATTTAGTTTAACTGCGTGAAGGTCTTCAAAAACAGGAGTGCCGAATTCAGTTAATGCACCAAGTTTACAAAACCGCTCTGCAGAATCATGTTTTTGGATAATCCCGATAACCGATTTAATTCGTTCCCTGACAGTGTTAAAATCAACCGGGGGCACTTCAATGTCAGGAAGGCCATACGCTTTAGCCTTTTTCATCATGTGGTAAACATGCGCTGTTTTAATCAAGGTCTTGCTGGGAACACAACCATAATGAAGACAGTCTCCACCGAGTGCAGTCTCCTTTTCTATCAAAAGTGTTTTTGCACCCAGCTGTGCTGCACCTGATGCTATCGTCAATCCGGCTGACCCCCCGCCAACGATACCGATATCATAATCAAAGTTAGGCATAATATATCCTCTTGAATAGCAGTTCTGATTATTAATTGGTTTTAAGAAAAAATGAACCTCTATATTATAGAGAATCAAAACCGGAAAAAATTCCTCATGATTTAATATTTTTTTAAATTGGCTAAAACCGGCTCAGGTTATTAATTGCCATTCAACGCCCAATCATAATAAAGATACTTAATGTAAAGCTTTTCCCTTTTACCTTCAATTTCCGATTTAAAGTTGCCTTCAGCATATTTTAAAATATATTCAATAATATCATTTGGAAAGTCTTCAGCATACCATTTAAATATCTTACTCAGATAAAGCGAATTGTCCTTAATATAATTTCTCTCAGGATCATTGATAAAGGCCCGTGTTGAATGATCCAGTTGCCGGCTTATAATATGCCCCTGATAAGGTTCAGAGAGAAGTGGAGGGCAACTTAATGCCGCACAGTTAACGGCAAAGTGGATTCTCGGATCTTTGAATTGAGGCCGGATAATGTCATGTTCAATTTCATCAAGGGAAAGTTTTTTCTCATCAATTTTACATATCTTTTTTTCCCATGGACTTTTAAATATGGAACCAAGATCCTTAATGGATTTTACATCAGGGTATTCACTCAAAATCAGTTTAATTGTCCATGCATTATACGCATTGATATAAAAGGCTAACCGATCCTCTCTTGAAAGGTTATTGGAATCAGCTCCCTGTAAAACATCAAGATAGCCATCCAGTAAAAATTCTTTGGCTTTGAATCCTCTATAATCAACAATGCCGCCCTTTACGTGTTGTTCGAGGAGTTGTGAAAAAATCTGGTGGTCTATCCGGCCGGAATATACAGGGTTGCTCATTACCCAAAAAAACAGGATGCATACCCATATAGTCATTATAATCATTTGATTTCTCATTATACAATACCTCTGATGCTTTCTAAGAAGTGCCTGGTAAATAATTTTTCGCGAGATAATGTGAATTATGATTATTAAATCCGAATATAACACCTACATTAATACTATCCACCTGATAATTCAAATCAATTTTCATAAAAAAGCACTCCATCAATTAAGATGGACGGTTTGCCCGAACATAATATTTTATTTTGAGTTTTCTCCTGCCATATTATATAACCCAAACTATTGAAGCGCTTTCATAGTTTTAAACGATCCATTCAGGATTAGTATTTTTAAATATACAACCTTAAGTGCTGCCAGATTGCCAGGAAGCTTTTTAGAAACCTGAAATGCAGCAGACTTGTTTCAGAAACACTTTTTCATCAAAAAATCAGATCTATATTTAAAGCGTCATTTGGAGTAGACATATGATCAGAAAATTAATCATAGGCGTAATGGGTAGCGGGATCAATTCCGATGCTGACCGAAAAGCATTTGAACTGGGCGCTTTAATTGCCGGAGAAGGATGGGTGCTGTTGAACGGCGGAAGAAATGCAGGTGTCATGAACGCCTCTGCAAAAGGAGCCAAAAGTAAAAACGGTATAACCATCGGCATACTGCCGGATGGAGATACCCGTCAAGTCTCAGGTTATATAGACTTTCCAATTGTTACAGGTATGGGTAGTGCCCGCAACTGTATCAATGTACTTTCAAGCGATATCATTGTTGCCTGTTGTGGCGGGGCCGGTACACTTTCTGAAATTGCACTTGCACTGAAAAGCAGGAAACCTGTTATCTTAATGGATTTTGAAGTTAGTATCGTGTTTGATTCTTTGAAAGAAAAAAGCTTACTATTCAAGGAAGAGTCACCGCATGATGTTATTAAACGGATAAAGGATATTACGACATATTAATTTTCTAAAATAGCCCTGGCAACAGCCATATCCTCTAGAGTGGTAATTTTAATATTCTTCCTGCTACCAGTGATTATCTTAACTTTTTTCCCCAGGCGTTCCACCAGTTGGGCATCATCTGTTCCAGGGATAGCATCTTCTAAAGCCTTTTCATGAGCATCTAAAATCAAATTATATCGAAATGCCTGCGGTGTCTGAGCCTGCCATAATGTATCACGAGGCATCGTTGCATTAATATAACCTGATGAATCTACCTGTTTGATGGTATCGGTTACAGGTACGGCAAGAATACAAGCGCCGGTTTCTTCAACACTGTCAACACACGACTGAATCTGCCCATTCGTTATAAATGGCCTTACACCGTCATGAATCAAAACGACTTTACTCCCTGAAGCGGCCAGAAGACCGTTGTAAACTGATTCCTGACGCTCCTTACCACCGGCGATCAGTTTTATTCTTTCCGGTTTTTCTGCAAGGGTAAGAATATTGTCGGTGCAGTAATCAATATCATTGTCCGGTATGATCAGCAGTATTGAATCAACAATATCACATTTTTCAAAGACAGAAATGGTATGAGCAAGAATGGGTCTGTCACCAAGCATTACGTATTGCTTGGGAAGATCACCTTTCATTCTTGTGCCTTTTCCGGCGGCTACGATAATGGCAGTGATCATGGTTTTCGTTTTATTGTCTTGAATAAAGATTGTAGATGTTTTTTCTTAATCTTAAACGTATGCTTAATCTTAATCGGGTTTTTTAATTCATAGATTATGATTACGAGTACGATTTAACTACATTAAGGGCAATATTTATTTTTTAAAATACTATACAAGTTTACCTCAAATATTTCAGTTCACTCGGCAGGGGGACCCCCTTACCCATACTATCCTCGCCATAATTAACACCCGCAAGAATTTCAATATCCTTTAAGGCCCTGACATCACCTTCAAATACAACCCTGGAAATATTTTCCTTCTGAATTTTTCCGCCGGCCCACTGAATATCCAGAACACTACTGGCATCAAACCGGTCCTTATCTACACAGAGTTCCACTTCACCGCCATAGTGCTGAACAATTTTTGCCACAAGAAGACTGGGCCTGCTGTGAAATCCCAACTTAACAGGAATACCCAGCTCTATCGATGACCGCTCAATATATTCATTAAGAATCTCTCTTGCCAGTTGCTTACCATTTGAAAGAAAATTGCACACATAAAAGAGACAGTAATTGATAGTTCTCTCAAGATAATATTCTACGTTTATAAGTTCGGAAAGCTGTTCCTGAACCTGTTTATAAATATTCTTGTACCCGGCATCATGCAGATGGCGTTCATAAAAGTGCAGCAGGCGACCCATCATCTGAAGCAAATGAAAAATAACTGAAAATAATCCACGAAGCTGCTTTAGCTTACGGTTACCATGAAGAAATCCCCCATGAATAACATATGTATCAAAGGAGGATTGAAGGTTATGAACCAGCATTTCATATCGACGGATCTCAACCTCATTAACCCGAGCCGGCACAAGACCTCTGATTTGCTCTATACTATAGGGATCATAAAAGTTAAGCGGTTCAAAGCTGGCAGCAATTCTTAAAAGATCGCTGGCAATTTTAACGATATTTTTTTTCTGAAGATCCTTATCTTCATCATCAATATCGTATTCAATCAGTTCACTGGTAGCAATGCCGGGGAACTCCGTTCCTTCAAAACCTTTTTTAGGTACACGAATTTTTAGTTTACGTGCCTCTTCAATAATAAGGGGCATCAGATTCTTAAGGGACTGGGAAAAAAAAGTCAGAGTTTCATTTCCCTGCTCTTCGAAATCCAGCTTATTTGAAAGATCATAGAATTCCAGCCGGTTTGAAATATGTTTTTGAGCGTAACAGGTAATACCCAGATGCCGGACTGCGGCGGTCAATTCCCTGTAGAGATACCAGTGCTTATTGTTTTTTGCACCATGATAGTCCAGAAAATCTTCAAGCACCTGTGAGGTTGACACCAGTCTGGCATAAAACTTTTTTGTAAAATGAAGGCGGGGGTTATCAGCCTCCATCATATGAATACAGCACTTTAGATAATCACGGGAAAAGATCCTGACTCTCTCTTTAAAGGAGATATCACAAATATGATTATTTTGTTCAGTTGTCACATCACACCTTTTTGTGTTCGGGCAATCGCCTCTTATGAAATGTTTTATTTACCACCTGAATTTTATTTGTGTGCTATAAAAAAAATCGGCCAAAGCAGTCCGTAAGCCGAATCCTGTCCCTGATCAGGGTTACCCCTGAACAGGTAACGATCATTCATCTAGGACACCGGTTACCCGGCATCTCGTGCGACCTACCCGGGAACTCAGGCGGGCAGCCTTAAAACGTTCCCCTATTTGGTCTTGCACCGGGTGGGGTTTACAAAGCTTCTCCGGTCACCCGAAGAACTGGTGCGCTCTTACCGCACCATTTCACCCTTACCTCCATCCGGCACCCCGAAAGGCACCCGATGTGAGGCGGTATACTTTCTGCTGCACTTTCCTTCGTGTTGCCACGACTCCACGTTATGGAGCACCCTGCCCTGCGGTGTTCGGACTTTCCTCCGGACTTATAAGCCCGGCGATCGTTTAGTCTGCTTCGACCGATTTCTTTTGCGGTTCACAATAAATTATCCGCTGGCAGTGGGGACACATCTGAATTGTCTCACGCCGCATTAATTCATTAAACAGCTGTGTTGGAATATTCATATGACATCCCTTGCAAATTCCTGACACTACAGGAACGGCAGCAGCGCCATGCACCTTGTCTTTAACAAGATTGAATGTCCTGAAAATTGACGGATCGATTTTTCCTTCGATAATCTTATGTTCAGCCGTCATCTCGGCCAGTTCATCTCTGAATACCTGGGCCTCTTTTTCTATCTCGGCTCTTTCATTGCTGATATCATCTTTACTCTGGCTGTATTCCGCTTTTATTTCAGCAATTGCCTTTTCCTTTTCATCAATACTGTCGAGCAGCTTCAGCATTTCATCTTCAATTTTTGAACCCTTATCCTTCATCTCATCGATCTCTTTTAACATAGACTGATATTCCTTGTTTGTCTTGACCGATCTGAGTTTCTCCTGGCTTTTGCTGATGATGGTCTGGTTATCTGCTATATCCGATTCAAGGGTTCGATATTGTTTCCGAAACTCTTCCAGTTCAGTTTCACCAAGGGACAGATTTTCTTTAAGTTCCCTTAACTCATCTTCCAGGCCCTTACCCTTGTCCAGTTTTAACTGAAGTTTGCTTTTAAGCGTATTGGCCCCGGTTTCAATCCCCTGTAGTGTAATCAATGTATCCAACTGTTCGATTGTTATTGACGGCATTGTTACTTTTCCACTTTCCTTTTACTGTTATTATTCTCTGTTTTGACACCGTTATTGAGTGAAAATGGAATAACACCGGCCTTCACTCAATTAAGATTACAGCATGTAAAACGGATCAGCCTCCTGATCACTGACATTAATTTCAATATCCATTTTATTTTCAAGACACACTTTTTTAAGCATGTCCGCAAGAACTTCAACCATCAGGTGCTCTGATGCAAAATGTCCGATATCAATAAGGCCCAAATTCTGTTCAGAAGTGTCTCTTGCATCATGAAATTTCAAATCACCACTTATGTAAGCCTGTGCACCTGATGCATAAAAATCGTTAAGCAGGCTTGACCCGCTGCCGGAACACAACGCAACATCAGTGACAACAAGATCCGGATCACCGGCAACCTTTACGGTTTCCAATTCAAGTTTGCCTTTAATATCAAGTGCCAGATTCTTTAGCGTTGTTTTTTGTTTTAGCGCTCCCATGCGACCCAACCCATGAACACTTTCACTATCAACCATGGGGAAAATATCATATGCCATCCTTTCATATGGATGGTGCTTTCTGACATGGGCAACCACATTATTAATTTCATTTTTGGAAACAACGGCTTCAATCCTGATTTCTTCTACATGTGATACTTCACCGAATTGTCCAATATACGGCTCTGCATCAGAATCAGGTATAAATGTACCGGTACCTTTTGTTCTGAAAGAGCAGCCGGAATATTTTCCAATTTTACCGGCATCAGTTTCAAAAAGGGCCTTCAGTATAGCCTGTTCTGATTCAGCAGGTACATACACTACAAATTTGTACATTTCATCAAAACCCTGAATAAAAGGACATACATTGATAAGCCCTATCCGTTCTGCCAGCACATCATTGATACCGCCTGAAACCTTGTCCAGGTTCGTATGAGCCGAATAGATGGCCATTTTTGTATTAGCCGACTGTAAAACAGCAGCACCGACCTGTGAGCTGAAATCCAATGAATTTAGGGGAGAAAAAATCAGCGGGTGATGCGTTATCAGCATATCTGCGCCTGCCTTACAGGCTGCAGAAATAACATCCGGTGTCGGGTCGAGCGAAAGACAGACCTTTTTAACAGGCCAGCTTTTATCTCCCGCCTGAAGTCCACAGTTGTCCCATGATTCTGCCAGTTCCGGCGGTGCGATTACATGCATTGCAGAAATAATATCAGCTACTGTTGTACCCATATGGCGCTTTCTCTACCCCATAAAATATTAAAGGCGTGGTTTTCTCAAACCACGCCTTTAATCGTCTATTTGCATTCGGAACGATATGTTCCGATCATCTCCCATAGTCCTGATTTTATTTTCATGGGTAATTCACAACCTCACACACTACAAAATTTAAAAAATGGGCCCACCTGGAATCGAACCAGGGACCTACCGGTTATGAGCCGGTGGCTCTGCCAGCTGAGCTATAGGCCCGCAAATCATATTGGAGTTAGATTTACTAACTTCCGAAAACGAATTTGTCAAGTATTACGTATTAATAATCAATAAAGCTCTTAAGTTTCTTACTTCTTGTCGGATGACGCAACTTTCTGAGCGCCTTTGCTTCAATCTGACGAATGCGCTCTCGTGTAACGGCAAAGTCCTGGCCAACCTCTTCAAGTGTATGGTCTGCTTTTTCACCAATACCGAATCGCATTCTCAAAACCTTTTCTTCACGTGGTGTCAGCGTAGCCAGTACCTTTCTTGTCTGTTCGGAAAGGTTCAGATTAATAGCTGCCTCCGACGGCAATACAAACTTTTTGTCTTCAATAAAATCTCCAAGATGACTGTCTTCCTCTTCACCAATGGGTGTTTCAAGAGAAATCGGCTCACGTGCTATCTTCAGAACCTTACGCACCTTTTCCAGCGGCGCTTCCATCTTTTCAGCAATCTCTTCCGGCTTCGGTTCACGGCCAAGCTCCTGAACCAGGTATCTGGATGTCCGGATCAGTTTATTAATGGTTTCTATCATATGAACCGGAATACGGATCGTTCTTGCCTGATCAGCAATAGCCCTTGTGATGGCCTGTCTGATCCACCATGTAGCGTAGGTGCTGAATTTATAACCTCTGCGGTATTCAAACTTGTCCACCGCTTTCATCAGACCTATATTTCCTTCCTGGATAAGGTCGAGAAACTGGAGCCCACGGTTTGTATATTTTTTAGCGATACTGACAACGAGGCGAAGATTGGCTTTAACCAGCTCGCTTTTGGCAATCTTCGCATAAAACCGCCCCTCCTCAACAGCCTGAAGCACCCTTTTCAGCGTCTGGGACTTTGCCTTTATCATTTTTTCATTCTCATCGATCTGGCTGCGGGTTGCCCGTATTTCTTCAATAATTTCGGTGGCCGTTGCTCGGTCAGTATCGGTACAGGAGCAATACCATTTAACAAAACGGGCCTTATGCCCCAGGCGATCACATAAATCAGAAACTGAAACACCGGCTTTTACAGCATGGTTTTCAATCTTTTTTTCCATCGCATCAAACCAGGCAATCTGGTCTCGAATGGTTCGTTCCATTTTATCAACGACATTGCCTTCAAGGCGCCAGTCTTTAAGAGATTCAAAAATCTTGGCATTTCGGCGGGCAATTCGTCTGCGAAGCCGGTTTTTTTCATTAATATCAAGTTTTTTGGATAAAAACAGCGTTTCCCGATATTCTGCATTTTCCTGGTCGATTTCAGTAATCAAACGAATGGTATTTAAAAAACTCTCAAGGTGCAGGGAGTCGTCAACGTAGGTATCACCCTCATCAATATCTCTCAGTACGTGTCGTGGTCTGAGTTCCTCAGCTGCAATTCGTTCACCAAGTGTCAAAATACACTTTACACCATCGGTCGTCGTCAGCAGTGCTTTCAGAACGTCCTGTTCACCATCTTCAATTCTTTTGGCGATTTCAATTTCACCTTCCCTGCTCAGAAGAGTAACCATACCCATCTCGCGGAGGTACATTTTAACCGGATCAGTAACGGCACCCACTTCTGAAAATGAAGAGACCCGTTCTCCACCAACTTTAGTTTTTTTGCCTTTTCCCGGTGCATCATGATCTCTATCGACAACAACTTCAATATCAAGGTCGTCAAACATCATAAGTGTTTCATCTATCTGATCAAGTGCCATCATATCATCCGGCAGCACTTCATTTATCTCATCATAAGTCAGGCGCCCATCTTTTTTGCCTTTCGATATCAGTTCATCAAAGGCCACTTTATTAATATCTTTTGATTCCTGCTCTTTTCTCTTTTTGGATTCCGCTTTTTTTGCCATACAGATTGGCCTCCTGATAATTACAATTGTTTTATATTTTTAAGAACAGGCTCTCTGCTGGAGCTTTTTGTTAGCCATTTTCTGTTTTTCACCCAGCAGTTTCATCAGCAATACCTGATCATCTTTTTTTTCTGCTTCTTTAATTTGGCTGGTCAGCTGTTTTTCATAATCGCCCTGACTCACCTCTCCAAACTGATCCATCAGTTTAAGACAGCCTTCCCGATTCCAGGACTCATCACTTATCGCCAGAGATGCAACAAGCTGCTTCATCTCCTGGTCCACAATACGATCCATAAGATCAGTCGCCTGCATTATTTCACCAGCCTGGAAATCAAGTATCAGTCGCCCAATGCTTTGCAGCCTCTTATCCTGGAACAGTTCTACAACACCCCGGCTGATAACCTCGGGCAGTATTTCCGGAAACTGAATCATCATGGCCGTAATTTGCCGTTCTAACCGGCTGGATGCCATCAGGGCAGCCATACTGTTATTGGCATTGACAGAACCCTTATTATCATTGCGTTTACCGGATAATGATCTGACTTTATCCAGAACCGTTAGCTCGTCAATACCGATCTGTTCAGCCAGCTCCTTTATATATAATGACCTCGCAACAGCATCATCCACTACAGCAAGTGACGGGCTCATTTCGGAGACTATCCGGATCTTACCTTCTGTCGAAAGTCCATATTTTTTAACAGCCGCATCAATTAAAAACGAGATAACGCCCAGAGCACCGGATGCCGCTTTTTCAAATGCATCACGGCCAAATTCAAACACATATGAATCAGGATCATAGCCTGCCGGAAGCACCAGTATTTGTGCATCCATAAACCCTTTTTCAAAAACAGGAATGCTTCGCCTGGCCGCATTAATGCCGGCTTCATCCGAGTCATAAACCAGTATGGCCCTTCCGGCATATCCTTTTAACAGACGGACATGTTCAGGAGTCAGTGCTGTGCCGAGGGTTGCTACAACATTTTCAATACCATGCTGGTACAGCGCCAGCATGTCGAGATAACCCTCAACAATAAAAACGGAGCCTGTTGAGCGACACTTCTGCCTGGCTGCATTCAAGCCAAAAAGTGACCGCCTCTTGTTATAAAGCGGTGTTTCAGGTGAATTAAGATATTTGGGTAGTTCATCGCCAAATACCCGGCCGCCAAATCCTATCACCCTTGAATTTACATCAATAATCGGAAAAATAATGCGGTCCCTGAAGCGGTCATAAAACCCGCTTCCGTTTTCCCGTGAGACAATCAAACCGGCTCTTTCAACAAGCGACAATGAAATCTGCTTATTTGCCAGAAAATTTAAAAGATTATCCCATCCTGCAGGTGCATAACCGATATTAAACTTTTTAATAAAATCAGGCTCAAAACCTCTTTTTTTTATGTACTCAATAGCCTTTGTTGATCGTTGCCCGTCATTCAAAGTCCGGGCATAAAACGCCATGGCCATTTTATTAATTTCAACCAGACGGTCCCGCTCGCCGATAATTTTCTTTTGTTCCGGCGTCATCCGGCGATCCGGAATGTCCACACCACAACGACGGGCCAGTATTTTAACTGCCTCAGGAAAAGACATGCCGCCATTTTTCATTAAAAATGAAAAAACATTCCCGCCTGTTCCGCAACCGAAACAGTGAAATATCTGCTTTTCCGGACTGACTGAAAATGACGGTGTTTTTTCCGAATGAAAAGGGCAAAGACCTGTATAGTTCTTTCCCGCTTTTTTCAACATCACATATTCTGAAATGACATCAACAATATCAATTGCATGTTTAACTTCTGCAATTTTATCTTCAGAAATATGTGCTGTCAAAAAAGAAATCCTCCAAAAGTATTAAACTTGAAGAACGACAATATCAGGAGGTCTTTATTCGAAATGCCGCAGGATTTGTTTTCTCTTTTAAAAAAACAGTTCAAAACTTTATAAATAATTAATAATTTAAAAAAAATTAAGTATCGAACCGATTTTGTCAAGGCACTCCGCCTAATATTTAAGAACAACTTTTAAGTTATAAATTCCGTATATATCCGAAACTTAAAAGCGATTTTTTTTAAAAAAACCTTAATTATCCTTTTTGCCATCCTCCTGACACAATTTTATTGCCTCTTTGAGATCTAATGTCCCACTATAAAGTGCCCTTCCCGTAATAACACCTATCACACCTGAGGCCTCAATCGATAAAAGGTTTCTTATATCATCAAGTGTTGATACGCCGCCGGATGCAACAACCGGTATGAATATCGCTGATGCCAGGTCACGGGTTGCTTCAATGTTCGGTCCGGTCTGCATACCATCACGATGGATATCGGTAAAGTTGATAGCTGCGACGCCACAATCTTCAAACCGTCTGGCAAGATCGACTGCTTTCACTTCGGTTGTCTTTGTCCAGCCGTCAACAGCGACAAACCCATTTCTGGCATCAATTCCTACAACAATCTGACCTGGAAAAGTTCGACACACAGTCTTCACAAAATCAGGATTATGAATTGCCTCTGTACCGATAACAACTTTATTCACACCAATATCCATATAAATTTTGACAGTATCTTCATTTCGAATACCACCGCCGACCTGAACAGGAACATCTGTCTGTTCAACGATATCCCTGATTGTATCAAGATTTTTTGGCGTCTTATCAAAAGCGCCATTCAGGTCAACAACATGAAGCAGTTCAGTGCCGTCACCAGCCCATTTTTTTGCCATTGAAACAGGGTCATCTGAGAATACAGTTTCATCTTCCATTCGCCCCTGAAGGAGTCGAACACACTTGCCGTCTTTTATGTCAACTGCCGGTATAACAATCATACTTAGAACAATCTAACCTTATGGTTACAGGGATCCCTTGGAAGAACGAACCCCTTTAATTCTTTCATCAAATGATACGCCCTGATCCAGAGCCCGGCTTAACGCCTTGAAAACAGACTCAAGGACATGGTGTTCATTTTCTCCATAATGAACATTTATGTGCAGGTTCATACCGGCCCGAGTAGAAAATGCTCTGAAAAATTCCCTTGAAATAGGCACATCAAAACCACTGCCCTTACTTTGAATATCAGGCATGTTACAAACCAGAAACGGGCGGTTTGAGAGATCCACAGCAACGGTACTCAGTGTCTCATCCATCGGGGTAACCGCATTACCATAGCGATTAATACCTTTTCTATCGCCCAGGGCCCGGCTAAAAGCATCGCCCAGCACCAGTCCTACATCCTCAACTGTGTGATGAAAATCAACCTCAATATCACCTTTTGCTTTAAGATCCAGATCAAAAAAACCATGTACCGAAAACAGGGTCAGCATATGGTCAAAAAACGGGATACCTGTGGCAATATCATTTTTACCACTGCCGTCAAGATTCAGTTTCAGTGTAATATCGGTTTCACCGGTTTTTCGGGAAATTTCAGCAATTCGTTTCATAACAAAGTTCCCTGTTTACAAGCACCTTCATATCAAAAAACAAATAAAGGCGTCATGTTTTAAAAATTTCATATCGACCGATTTAATGTCGCACCATAACCTATTGTAATTATTACATTTAAATATAATAATAATCGTATTAGGTTATCTTAATATCATAGAGAAAGTCAAGTAAAAGTTATGGATTTTGGGGATTTCAACAACTACCCTTAACAATATGGCCATATATGATAAGTGTGTTAAAATTCCTTGAAAATAAATATTTATTGTGTGAAATATGTCTGACTCTTATTTTTATAATATTAATCATTAAGTTTTATTGATTTTTCCAACAGGCTACCCATGAGTATTCGTCTTAAAACATTGTTAATTCTGGTTTTCACTTTTATTCTGGCAACGGCAGCTCTTCTTGCAAGTGCCGACAAGATTGTTCTTCACCGGTTTAAAGTTCTTGAAGAGGAACAAGTCAAAACAGATACCAAACGTGTACTCAGTGCGCTGGACAGCCGGCTAAAAGGCCTTGAAAACATTACAAGAGACTGGTCGGAATGGGATGACGCTTTCTTTTACATTAAAGATCCCGATAGCGGGTTTATTGAGCAAAATATCAGCGAAGAATCTTTCAGAACACTTAATATAAATATACTTGCCTTTATTAACACGATACCTGAAATTGCTTCGGTCTGGACCTTTGACTTCAACACAGAAGCCTATCAGAGCACCTCACCTTCATTGATTGAACATATCAAAAACAGTTCACCGGTGTTACCCTTTGGAAAAAACAGCAGGGGAGCATCCAAAGGCTTTATAAGTGTTGATGATCGCTTTCTGATCTTCGCATCTGTCCCGATACGACCAAGCAACCTCAGGGGACGCTCTGCCGGCACGTTGATGATGGCAAGATTTATTGACAAAGAATACATTAAAGACTTATCTGAAACCACACATCTTTCCATTGAGATTTCTCACCTTACTTCACCGGAGCTCCCTCCGGGACTTGAGGTTGCTTCTATTGAAAAGCCAAGAGATCAGGATATCTCTTTTTCTGTTTTATCAAAAGACAGGGTGGCCGGTTATACAACCATCAGTGATATTTATGGTAACCCTCTCTTGGCTCTCCGCGTCGATACACCAAGGGATATGTATCATCAGGGCCTGAAAAGTTTTCAGATGTTTCTGATATCCCTGGCTGTCGTCGCACTGCTTACAGTATTATCATCACTGTATTTCATAGACCGCACAATTCTTTCCAGGCTCTGGGCTTTGAACAGTCAGGTAAAAAATATTGGTGTTTATGCATTAAGCAATATCCGTGTTGGTGTTAAAGGCAAAGATGAAATTGCCATCCTGAGCAGCGCTGTAAATGATATGCTCGACGGTCTCGAAGGTTTTCACAACCAGCGCCTGGCCATAGAAAAACGACAAAAAAATCAGAACAGCATTCTTGTTGAGCTCGCAAAAGAACCGGTTGTTTATGAAGGCAAAATGGATATTGCCGCGACTAAAATCACAGAAACCGCTGCAAAGGGTATCAATAATGTAAAAGCTACCAGCATCTGGCTCATTAGTGATGAAGATGAGTTCACGATGACATGCCTTGACCGGTATGAAATAAAATCCGGAAAACATGCCGGCGGCACCACACTTTCCAAAAATGAATTTAAATTATTTGTTGAAGCTGTAGAAACCGGTGGCATATCACCATTTCGACACCAGGGTGCCCTTTTAAAAAAGAACAATGATGATTCCAGCGGTTCATTTACTGCCCTTCTGGCACCAATCCATTTTGACGGCAGATTAAAGGGCATGGTTATTGCCGAACATGCATCACCTGAATTAACATGGGCCGCAGATGAAAAAAGTTTTATCAACTCTCTTTCCGATTTTATAGTTATGGCGATGTATGCCGGTAAGAAACGCGAAATGGAACAGGAGCTTGAAAGGCTGGCCAAGCATGATGCACTCACAAAATTGCCCAACCGGACCCTGTTTTTCGACAGACTCCAGCAGGCCATTTTGCGTGCTGACAGAACAGGGAAACGCATCGCCCTGCTTTTTGTCGATATTGATACATTTAAAAATGTTAATGATACTTTTGACCACAGTATCGGCGATGCCGCACTTCAGGAAATCGCAAACCGGTTGGCAATAGTTGTAAGAAAATCTGATACAATAGCCAGAGTCGGCGGTGATGAATTTACTATCATACTGGAAAGCATACCCTACACTGAAGATGTTGGAAAAGTAGCTGAAAAGATAATAAATGTTGTTAGCGCGCCCATGAATATTGAAGCACATTCTTTTAATGTAACCTGCAGTATTGGTATCAGCATTTATCCTGAAAATGCCATAACCTATCAGGAACTTGTCAGAACAGCGGATAATGGAATGTATATGGCTAAGAAAAAGGGCAGAAATCAGTACTGTTATTTTACATCCACTGACGCGCTGGCGGATCAGCTATAAAATATTATCCTGCAAACCGTTGGGGAGAATAAAGACCATATTCATTCCAGCGGATATCATGTTAAATATGCCTTTTTCAGGGTTTATCACTGTGCCCTACCGTTACAACTTTTTCTTCTCAAACCAGAAAAACAAAGTGATTACCCCCACCCAAAATATCGGAACAATTACCCACTGAGAGATACCCAGTGCTTCCGGTAATCCGAGTTTTCCAAAATCTTTCCATGCTATAATTGTTGATTTAAATAAGGGATAGAGCTCTGCATAGAATGCTGCCCCAACCACCATGCCTATTATGGCAAACACTGCATGCCAGCGACCTTCGCCCAAAGCGCCTATTGATGTGCCAGGGCAGAAACCCATAATCGCCCACCCGGTGCCGAACAGTCCTCCTCCGAGCAATACAGCGCCAACATTCATCGGTTTATGACTCAAAGTAATGATCTCAAGGTCCGAGAGCAGGAGTATCCCGACCATTCCCACCAGAATTGCCGAAAGCATGAATTTAAAGATCGTCATATCCTTCATCAGCATTGCTCCGATTTGCTTGTCGAAGCGAAGGACACGGCCTTTCTGTAGTAGAAAACCAAATAATACGCCCGTGAAAAGACCCAGCCATTGACCGGTATTCATAATGTTCTCCTTCCATAAACGATATGAGAAACCAAAGCACCCACACCAAAAAACATGACCAAAGCCACAAACGAACTTACCGACAATTGCATCATTCCACTAAGACCATGTCCACTTGGGCAGCCGTCGGCCAAGCGAGCGCCGATCATGGCCATAATTCCACCCAAAAATGCACCGGCTGCCCGCTTTCCGATTGATGAGCCAAATCGTTCCTCCCACGTGGGGGGAACAGCTTCCATTCTGAAACTATTATCCATAATGGATGAAATAAAGGCACCTATGATAATTCCAACAACCAGCATAAACTGCCAGTCTACACGAACCTTTGTTTTGGTGTAATACTCGTTTGAAACCACATGATCTCCGGCAATTGTCTGCTCCAAAAGACCGGCAGCACGAACGAACGTAGTGGATGCCCCTAAATAGCTCGTCTTTCCCAGGAATTGTGTGGTTGCAAGAACTGAAGCAATGGCCAAAAGGCCTAAAAGAGCTCCGGCGAGGTAAGGGCTCCATCCGCCGTCATTTGTTTTCCATTTCATTTCCATTCTCCTTTCTTGATTTACGTTTTTTGAGATCGAACGCAACTGATCAGCCACGCAGCTTTTTACGGCGGGCGACTCAGCCTGAACAGCTGTCATAGGATCATCATTCTTTCTTTTCCTCTTACAGGCCAGAGATAAAATTCTGATAGTGGTTTATACCCGACACCAACTGCGCCATCTATCATATATAATACCCACGCATAATTCGTATCATACATGCTTGTGGTTGATGACCAATAAAACGCCTGTACATCATTGAATGAATTATCATTCGGCAGGGCAGGCGAATGTTGGCTCATATCTGTTAAACTCTCCAGTTCAATAATGTTTGGAACTCGCCAATCACTATAGCCGTGAGCCATTTCACTATTCATCTCTGATATTAATTCAAAAGTCGAATTCCAATCCATCGTCTTTTTGTGGACATTTGCACTTCTCAACCATATCAAACCCGTATCGTTGTCACAAATAGTTTGTTTATTTTCTGTAAAACGATCTTTGGTGTACTTCACGCCGGCCTGTATCTCACCATCTTGACCGGTATCATGGCAATCTATGACGACACCGCTTTCATCAAAGCATATTTTCTGTCCTGTATGAAACAGCTTACTTCTATTATGGTCTTTTACTGTTCGAACAGGCCAAACCATATATGAATTATATTTCATTCCTTTGAATACTCTGGCTCCTCCCAAATGAATATACCACGCCTGGTCAGGCAATCTTGCACAAGTTGAAGAAGTCCAGTAGTAACCGGTAAACACATTCGAAAACGGGTTGTTGATCGGAAGACTTGGATTAATTGTATTATGACTGATCAAACTGAATAATTCTTTTCGATTCGGAATCTTCCAATCCTGGTAACCATAAAGAGCCGACTTATTGAGTTTTTTAATATTATACAGCGCCTCACCCCAACTTAGTGGAAAATCCAATAATGATGCATTTTTTGTCCACATCAACCCCGTCTGTCTGTCAATCACAATTTCATTTTCTATCTGAAAACGCTTCATGTGGATACGATGATTGAGATTCCAAGACAATATTTTCATTTTTCATATTATTGAGTCCCAACGTTTAAATCGATCCGACACGGACGACCTTTTCATTCGTGATCATATACTCGCAGTCGGACTCAATTGGCTGGTTAAGCTTTTTCTATCCAATTTTCAGCTTCATATATTGTCCGAAAAACGCATGCTGTAAAAGAAGCATTAAATTCTGTATGCGCTTCCCACATTCGGGCAATACCAAAAGCTAAATCTTTCGGCATAACCAGGGCCACCTTACTATTATTTAGATAGTCATTGAGCTTGATGAATTTCTCAGAGATTTTTTGAACGTCATTATTAGATAAATTTCCAAGATCCTCATGGCGGTTGTCGTATAAAACGTTTTTTCCGGCACACCAATTCTTATTATCAAATAATTGTTTCAAAGAGTTCTCAACATCATCAGGAGAGGTATCTCCACTAGTTTTGATTATGAAATAGCCCTTTTCTTCTATGAAACTAATTTCAAAATTCATATTTTCCCCTCCATATCATTCCGGGTCAACAAGTCTATATAATAAGTCATTTTACAAAGACGCTTTGTTCGCTTTTAGTTCAAAAGTAATTGTTTACTATAAAAATGGATGATCAGTTTGTTTTTTATGGTCTGCCCCATGACGGCCATACTGGTTGCCACCTCTTTTTTAACACATTTTTAACCCGACACTTTATTCCCTTTCCGCCCCCACCCGGCATACCATCCATTCTCAACGCATCCGGTGCCATATAAATTTTACTGGTATTCACCACCTTACCACTGGGATCAATTTCAACATTATCTGCTGAAAAACTATCTATTTTACCACCGAACAGGGCAAAAGCGGGAGCTGCTGTTATCAACCACAAAGCAAAGGCGGCTGCGATAACAGGCATTATTTTAAATCTCCTTTTTTTTGACCGATCGTCATCTTTATTCTCCTTTGTTCAAGTTTTATGGATTATTCATTTTTTCGCTTACGTATGGGGGTCAGTTCAAAACCTGTCTGGTGCAAAAATATGTTGGGGTCCTCATACTCATTATTGGTGTAGTACATATCCCCCCCAGGTGTTTTCCAACGGTATCGGTATGCATCCGTATCTGTCTCAACATCTCCGGTGCGGGGATTGATAAAATCCTCCTGTCCTGTCAGCGCCAGAAAATTATCGTTCATGATTTCACTGCGGTTGATGTTGCTTTTCTGCACAATTTCCTGATCAATGCGATTCATCTCTCTGAACGCATCGGCTGCTTTTCGTGCAAGCTGATCCTGCCCCTGGAACTCCTTTACGAGCCAGTTTAAATTAAAGTGAATGGAAAAACGGATGATATCCATAACCGGCCGCCATTGATCAAATTCCTGAGCCGGAGCCCTGAATGCAAGGGTACGTGTGTTTTTCCAGGTAAGGGCCGCAGGCATATTCAGAACAGCAGACAGAATGACTTCCCGATACATGGTATTGCCTTCCATATATTCAAAGACACCGCCGGCCACATCACTTTGATTGGATTGGAGGCCTATTGAATTTAACATTCGATTCATATAGGCCATCCCCTGGTCAAGGGCCTGTTTTTCTCCGGCAAGCCTGCGAATTTTCAAGGTTTTAGGTATATATGCATTAGGATGCAAGTAGGCAAAAACCTGGGCAACAAAGGTCGGGGCATCCACAAACGGTTTTATTTCAGCACCTTGATAGCCGCTTCCTACTGGGAAGAATCCGCCGCCTATACCGGGGTGGGCATAGACAATGTCGGGCAGAATTTTGAAGTAAACATGCCCCAGGGAATCACTTTTTAATGTCAGATCACATTTTGATTCTGTGGCATTTAACGGCCCCCCGATTTCATGGGCCAACAACCGAAATATCCCACCTTCCATTAACCAGCCCTTTGGCACCTTAATGGTGAAGGCGTGTTCCCGCGGTTCATTTTTTATTTCAAAAACAATACCGGATGGCTGTATCGCTTCAGCAGAAGATATAAAAATCCAAGGTGCGGTAACCGAAAGTATAATGATCATCGCCAAAACATACACATTATTAGTATTAATCATGCTTATCTTTTCCCTAAATAGTTTATTCATGGGTTCAGATGCTAACGCCTTAGCTCAGGGGCGGATAACCATCCCCTGAATCTCTATCCGATGTACCCCTTTTCTTGCCGTATCGTTGAAAATGCTTTGCTATCCGTAAATGAACGAAGGTGGCCCTCAAGCCTCCTGGACTCACCCAGGCTAAGTTTCAACCAATTGAATTCTGTCATAATACGTGTAGAATACATGAATGGGCTTACTTTCCTGAAGCGAACAGATTAGCAGGTTAACCTCATTGCCCAAAACAGATTCTTTCAACGAGTTTGGAAACCCAGCAAGATGTTTTCCTTTTATGTTGCAAACAAGGCTGTAGAATAAGTAATTTTACAAATAAGCTTTGTTCGTTTCTATTAAAAACTGATTTTTTTATCACTTAAGACAAACTATGAAACAAAATGCTTATGCGTGGAACGCTGTTGCCATCTCTTCAATGGCAGACTGAATCCCGGTAACCGTGAAAGGCTTTTGGATTACCATTTTTACATTATGGTTGAGTGCAGGCAGAAGTAAGTCATATTGGAATCCCGCAATCAAAATGGCTGGTTTACCATTCAGCTTTTCTGAAATACCAGAGACCTTTTCATCCGGTTTTTCAAGGCAGAAAAGGGTCATATTGACATCTTCAACTTTTATATTGTCCTCTAAGACATCAATGGTTTTAAAACCGGCTAATTCTATAATTTCTTTTAAAACTATTTTCATGGTGAGATCCGGACAGGCGAGACCGATGTTCCTGACGTTTTTTTCCGGCTGAACTGAAGTATAAGGCGCTGCGGGTAATGGTGTAAGGCCGTTCTTATAACTGAGCAGATTAAGTTTCTGGCCGGCAATATTCATTTTCCGGTTGAGTTTCCGGGCATCAAACTTACCTTGTTCAGACAGCGTCCCCAACTCATTTAAGAGAAAGTCAATCCGGTCAAGGATCTCATCTGCTGAGTTATAACCAGTTGGGGCTAATTGTTCTGTGGCTTGCTTCACAGCAGGATCTTCCTTGCGCTGCTGATACTGAACGATGGATTTTTCCCAGAAATCTTCCGGCTCCATGGTATAAAGTTCGGGCCTCTGACGGTTTGTCAGCCGGTCTGCAATTTTTACGATGGCCCTTGATGCTTCGGAAAGCGGATATAACTCTACCAGGGCGCCACCGTTTCTGGGAGGAAACTCATAATACTCGTCACGCGGTACATCACCTAAATAGGTCACCTGTGTCTGAAGATATTTTTGGCAGGTGGTATTAATTTTATCATAAATCTTCTTTGAGTCTTTTTGTCCCCTGGATTTATTGAGAATAAGCAGAGGCGAATACTGAAGTCCGTTTTCCTTTAAGACTTTGATAAGTGCATAACCGTCTGTAAGTGATGTGGCTTCGGGATTCAATACAATAACCAGCTCACGTGAAGAGAGACAGAATGATATTACCTGCGGGGCAATACCCGGAGAGTTATCCATGAGTATATAGTCATACTGGTCAAGCGCCTTGAACTCGTTAAACAGTCTTAACCGCTTGGCTTTGGTAAGACTTGCCAGACGTGCAACGCCTGATCCGCCGGAGATAACATCAAGGTTTGGATGTACCGGCAATATTGCCTTTTCAAGCGGCAGATCGTCAAAAATCACATTTTCAAGAGAGTATTCCGGTGAGATATTTAATATAATATCAACATTGGCAAGTCCCAGATCGGCATCAATAAGACAAACCCTGTGTCCGGTTGAAGCAAGCTGCCATGCAATATTAACGGAAAGAGAGCTCTTGCCTACACCACCCTTTCCGCTGGCTATTGATATAATGCGTGTTTTCCGGGAGCTCATTTGTTCTTTTCAAGAACCTCATGAATATGTTTAAGCAGTAACTTGATATGAAACGGCTTCCGGATACATTTATATGCGCCCTTGGAAAGCGCCTCTTCCATCTCCTCATGAGTAGCAAGGCCGGTAATAATAATAGTCGGTACCGGATTATCCCAGGTACTGATTTCGGACATAACAGAGAGACCGTCTTTAACCGGCATTCTGATATCCATCAGCATCAGGTCATATTTACCTTCTGAAAGCTGCTCTAACGCTTCATTACCATTTGAGGCAATATCTATGGTCATATTTTCGGATTCAAGCGTCTCCTTGATGATCTCCCTGATATGCATTTCATCATCAACGACCAGAATCCTTGGGTTTGTGGTTTTCCTTTTGGGCTTGAGCGACATGATGGACTCTTTGGCTTTAGGGCTGAGAGATTCAATATCTACCGGCAGGTCAATGGTAACCGTTGTCCCCTTGCCGATGTCACTCTTGATATCAAAATTACCAAAATGATTGCTGATAATACCATAGGATGTAGAAAGCCCGAGACCCGTACCCTTGCCTTCTTCCTTGGTTGTAAAGAATGGATCAAAAATCTTGTCCATGTTTTTAGCTTCAATGCCCTGGCCTTCATCAGTGACTTTAATTTTAACTGTTTTCCCGTTTGCACCTGCTTTAGTTGAAATAGTTAAAGTACCACCCTTTTCTTCCATGGCATGACGCGCGTTAATAGAAACATTGAGAAAAACCTGTTCGAGCTGGCTTGGATCCGCCTTTATGGTTGGCAGTTCCGGATCAAACTCATTAACAATTACAATCTTCTTGTCCCGAAAACCACTTTTGACAAATGCTGTAACTTTTTCCAATAGTGTGTTGATGTTGACATCAACCAGTTTTGGCGGTGACGGCCTAGCAAAATCCATGAGGTTTGTCAGAATACCGCTAATACGGTCAATCTGCTCCATCATCTGCATCAGATCTTTTTTCTTTTTATCTTCCTGTTCCGTGGCGTGCAGCAGCTGGGATCTTGCATAGATAATGGCCAGCGGATTATTGATTTCATGGGCGGCACCGGCAGCAAGCTGACCAACAGCGGCCAGACGATCGTGCTGAACAAGCTGCTGGTTTATCTGCTGATTTTTCCAGAGCGCCAGGGAAAGGTCTTCTGAGCGTTTTTCAAGCTTTTCATGGAGTTTAATCCGTCTGATGGTATCTGTTGCCATGCGGGCAATCTGTCTCAGACCGGCTTTTTCATGGCTTGATATAAATTCTGCTTTTGTGCCGGGCGCAATACAAATTTCACCACAGATATGTTCATCTGAAATTGGTGCCAGGTAAAATGGTGAAAAATAGGAGATATCCTCATCTATAAGCTGATCAATATCCTTGCGGGGCAGACGGTCGGAATATGTTGCCATAATCTTACTAAAACCATCCGGCATATTACCATATTTACCTTCCCAGACAGGTTGGTTGTTACTATCCAGAAAGCACATGAAGTTATTGGGCTGTTTGCTGTTGACCCAGTAACGGCCCTCCAGCATCCGGTTCTCCGTATCCACCAGATAAACAAAGCCCACTTTATAGGGGCTGTCTATCTTAAAGGTGTCCACCATTATGTCAAGGACATCCTGCATGACATGAGCACCTGAAATCCTTGTGGCAACATTACTGCTGAGCCTGGCAATTTTGTTGATCTTTTTAAGCGTCCGGTTATTGCCTTCCAGCTCCACGGCCATGGATGACAATTTGACATTGGCCCGTTTGATGGTCTGCTCATAAACCTTGCCGACCTTGTAATCCTTATCAAGGATAACGGCCCGCTCGGTATAGGCAGAGGCAATCTCACCGGAAATTTCATCAAGTTCCTGATTACTCAGCCCGATCTTTTCAGGCAGTTTATCATATTCAGCCTGATACTGCTGGGTGAAAGTCTGTCCGAAAAATATTTTATGAGACAGGTAATCGGCCAGCATGACAATATAAATAAACTCTTTTTCAGCATCGAGAAACTGTATGGCATCAACCGGCTGATGATGGAGCCAGATTACATTTATCAGATTTTCCGGCAGTTTCCACTTCTGGGCAAGCCACTTACCGACCTGTGCATGATCAATGTTAAGAACCGCATGCTCTGCATTTATAGAAAGCGTTTTGTTGTCTTCGGCATACTTCAGGACCTCTTGATATTTATCAGGAAGGGCCTGGGTAATCATATTCTTTCCAATATCGTGAAGAATACCGGCTGCAAAAACCTCATATTTCAATTCGGGATAGGTTCTCTCTGCAATAAGCTGGGCCGTAACCGCACAAGCCAGGCTATGCGCCCATATATCCTGAAGCAGTTTCTGATTACTGTCCTCGGAGAGACTGGCAAAATCACGACCAATAAGGCCCAAAAGCGAAAAGCGAACATTGGCAAGGCCGAGCCGTGGAAGCGCCTGAGCAATATTTGAAACCAGTGTTGATGTCGTATTGGAAGCAGCGTTGGCAATTTTAAGAAACTTAAGTGTGAGTGCCTGGTCTGCTTCAATAACTCTGGCAATAGACTCCAGATCAACATCGTCATTCAGGGAAAGGTTCAGAGCCTCGAGAATAGCGTTTGGGAGCGGCTGAATTTCATCAAGATTTTTTAAAAGCGCCTTGATCTTTGGTTCACTGGAAGAATCAGTCTCTATTTCTTTTTCTATAGTCGACTCTTTCAAGACTATAGTTTAGAGTTTCATAACACATTTGCTCTTTGAAAAATTACAAGAAATGTAAAAAATATTGTAGAAAGTACTTGACATCATAGCGGATTCGCGCGCCGCGCCTTTATTAATTGTTATTAAGGCGCGGCCTCTA
>JAIPEE010000041.1 GCA_021737275.1 Desulfobacterales bacterium | reverse complement strand
CCGGCAGATTTTATGTCCCGGCATATGCTCAATGGGTTTCCCGCAAAAATTGATACTGCCGCCTAAGGTATTTATCATTCCGGCAACCGATTTTAGAAAGGTACTTTTCCCGGCACCATTGGGCCCCACAATGCAAACGTATTCCCCCTTGTTGACGGTAATCGATACATCCCACAGCACTTGCAGGAATCCGTAGCCTGAATCAAGTTTGTCGATTTGCAAAAACTGCTGGTTATCCGTATTCATAATTTATTTTATCCGAAATTTTTTATCTTTTGATTTCCGGTTTCTGATAATTTAGCATCAAATATTGGGCATCAACACCTTTATTCTTCCGCCCCAAAATATGCTTCCATAACAGCAGGATCCTGTGCCACATCATTGGTCGGCCCGTCTGCAATCTTATTTCCGAACTGCAAAACCACCAGCCGGTCACAGAGGTTCATGATCACCTGCATAATATGCTCAACCATGACAATCGTAATACCCTTGTCCCGGATTTTTGAGATGATGGCAATCATATCCGTCAACTCGCCCTCTGTCAGCCCTGAAGCCAGTTCATCCAGAAAAAGCAGATTCGGTTCACTGGCAAGGGCACGAGCCAGGTCCAGACGCTTCAGTTGCACGGCGTTCAGTGTTTCGGATACCGTATCTTCTGTGGCTGGAAATTCTACGTATTCCAGCATACGCCTGCAATGCCTGACCGCATCGGTTTTCTTGTGTATTTTTTTCCCGAACACGGTGGAAACCATAACATTTTCCAGCACCGTCATTTTAGGAAATGGCCTGGGAATCTGAAAGGTTCTCGCAAGTCCCAGATGACACATTTTTTCCGGTGTCAACCCGGTGACATCTTTTTCATTAAAAAAAACCGAGCCGGTTGACGGAGGGTTTAAACCGGCCATGGCATTTAAAAGGGTTGTTTTCCCGGCCCCGTTGGGGCCGATCAGTCCTAAAATTTCGCCCTTTTCAACTTGCAGACTGACATTGTTGACAGCCACAAGCCCCCCGAACAGCTTACTAAGATTTTTACTTTCCAATATTTTCATAATCTGTTGTCCGAACCGTAAGAAGTTGAGAGCGGTAGCTCTCGCTACCGCTCTGTACAACCATTATTTTACCATCAACTCTGTCTGTTTGGTATCTTCCGGGAAAACGCTGAAACCGATTCCCTTTTTGTACTGGATGATTGGAAAGAAAAAGTCGGCCGGACCAATTGTGGGATCCGGAACGCTGGCTGCATCAGTAGTGTAGCGTGCATGCACTAGGGCACCATCTGCACGGGAAAATGTCAGCTTGCCTTCAGCGACTTCTTCGCGGCCGATCTTGGTGACCGTCTCACTGTTGAGTTCGCCGTATTTCTCAATGGCACGCTCTGCAATCTTGGTAAAAAAGAGCGCATAATCATATGACTGACCGGCAGCAGAGGGGCTGGGGTTATAACCAAAACGGTCCTTGAATCTTTTTACCCATGCTTTCTGGTTCGGCGTTGACAATTGGGGCTGCATATCCAGAACACCATCTGAGATGCGGCCGGTCAATTTATACCAGTCACCCACCCAGCCAAGGCCGTCTGCAATGATCAATCCTTTATAACCAACTTCCCCCGCCTGTTTAATAATTGCAGAGACGGAAGCGGCGCCTGTACTCGAACCGGCCATAAGTGAAACACCTGCCTGCTTGCATTTGTTTATATAAGGATAGAAATCGGTTTTTTTCAGATCAAAATACTCTTCTGTGGAAATCTCCCAGCCGTTTTCCTTCAGACCTTTGGCCAGACCGCCAACCAGACTGCGGCCCCAGTCGGTATCCTCACCCCAGAGGGCGGCTATTTTCTTTTCAGGTTTAAAGATACCTTTCTCTTCGGCATAATCCAAAAGGTCTACATAGCCCACTACGAGTTTCTGGGGAATTGGCCAGCCCTTCATGATGAGATACCGGTCTTCGGGAGGCATGGATGCCCATTTTTCATTACCGGCAATACCGGCACCCATACAGAAGAAATGGGGCACTTTGTATTTGGCCAGCATGGGCTGAATGGCAACGGTAACAGCCGTATTCCAGTTTAAAATTCCGGCCTGCACGCCTTTACGTTCAATGGCCTCGGCATAGGCACTGGTACCCTTTGAGGGGTCCGACTGGTCATCTATATAAACCAGTTCGATTGTATAATCACCGACTTTCCCGCCCATTTCATCAATGGCCATAGTAGCGGCATCTTTCATTTCGTTACCACTTTTGGCAGCGGGGCCGGTTAGCGGTGCGAGCACCCCGAGTTTGAAAATCTTTTCAGCGGCTGTAACTTCGCCGGCAATTAATGAAAGTCCAAAGATTACAGTCAATACAATTAAAAATAATTTGCTTCTCTGATTCATCTTTACCTCCTCCTTAACCTCAATTCTTGTTTACAACGGGTCTGCAAAAAATCATTTATCAAACGAATACTATTCGCATGGTTACTAAAACATAAACCTTTTACAAAATTAAGTTTTAATAGATTTTCTGGGTTTGTCTGAAATTTATTCCGGGCACACTTTATAAAAATCAATTATTATAACAACCCTCCATGTTTAGATTTTGAGATTGTTACACCATTATCCTGTAACTGATCCAGCAGAACCGGTTTAAAAAAACTAAGTGATATAGACGGCCATGTAGAAAATTTAAAAAAAACAACCGGTTGTATAAGCTTTACATCAACCTTGGGTTATATATCAACTTTTTTTTGTTTTAGCGGGTTTTATCTCTGAATAAAGCTACTTGGTATTTTAAATCATGTAAATAGTCCAAAAGACGATTTTTAAAAACAAATGGGATGATTTATATACCATATTATTGTTCATCAATAGTGTGGGGTCAATTACAAAAATAGTATATAGGTGTATTCATTCTTTGATTATTACCTGAAAAAATATTTATGACAACATAAACATTATTGTTTATTGGATTTCATTGCCTGACAGATTTCCAAAAAAACATCGGTTAATCGTAAAATACCAACAATATCCTTTCCACTGGTTACCAGAAGCGATTGATGATGACCGATGACCAGTTGGTGAATGGCTTCGGTTATTGGCGCATTCTTATCAACATATTCTCCCTCGGAGGGCGTATGCATAGCATTTTTGACTTTTACCTGAGCCGCTTTTTTGCAAAATTCACTCAGGGGTTCTTCCCACAGGCTGAACTGACCCATTATTGATTTGAGGAATGAATTACTGAAACCAAATCTGGACAGGGGTGTGGTTGCTCCCACTGACTGATATTTCGGTTCAAGAGACATAATGATATCCAGCTGGCTGACTTTCCCGATAATGTGATTATGTTGATCATAAACCAGTATGGCGCGGTGGTGATATCTGGATGGATCATACTCTTTCTGAGCCTTTTCGAGCGCAAGAATGGCATCGTACAATGTTGCTTCCATTGAAACGGTTGCATATTCGGAAAGCGGTACCATCAAATGTTCTACTGTATTTGCTTCCATAGTCCGGTTATCTCCTTATCAATTTTCGATCGATCAGGCCTATTGCAAATCCTCAATAAACCTGGTCATATTAAAAGTTATTTGGTTACTATCTTTCACCAGCCTTTGCCGGATATAATATTCCTTATTTTTTCTTCCGTATTTTTTTCAACGAGGATCATTTTTTTGGCCTGGGCTTTTTTGACCTTTTCAATGATGACCTGAAAATCCGCCGGTTTTTCGACCAGATCCATGGCGCCCAGTTTCATAGCCTCAATACCTTTTTCAATAGTCGCCTGGCCGGTCAGGAGGATAACCTGGATTTCCGGCTTTAGTTTTTTAATGGCTGTGAGCGCCTCAAGACCATCCATTTCAGGCATCTGGAGATCCAGTAAAATGGCGTCATAAGATTCCGTTTTGATTTTTTGCAATGCCTCTTTTGCGGATATGGAAGTACTGACGTCCATGCCTCTGATTCTCATTCGCTCTGCCAGCGCCTCAATGAAATCTTTTTCATCATCAACGAGCAAAATTTTTTCAGGCATGATGTCTTCCTTTTATTTTGTATCCTTTTTGTTCTGACGGACCTTTTTGTAAGCTCTGTTCAAGGTATCACTGAGCAGATCGATTTCCACCGGCTTCTGGAGGTACGCAAAGGCACCCAGTTTCATACATAAGGCCTCATCTTTTTCAGACCCCTGCCCCGTCAGAATAATAACTTCAATTCCAGGACGTGTCGCTTTCACTTTTTTAAGGACTTCAATACCATCAATACCTGGCATCTTGAGATCCAGTATCATAACATCCGGCTCGTCATCATCAAGCATCTCAAGCGCCGATGCGCCATCATAAGTGACGGCAGAGCCGATATCCCTCATCTGCAACCGTTCCGAAAGTGTCTGGACAAATTCCCGCTCATCATCAACCAGTAATATCTTCGCAGGCGCTTCAAAATCAACTTTCCTGTAAATATCCGTCTGGTAGAATCCCTTACCGACCCTCGTTTCTATTGAGGCAACGCCATCGACCTTTTCAACAATGGATTTAAGTTCCTCTTCCAACCGGCGCAGCATCAACACATTTCTGTTGATCGTCAGGGTGATGGCGCCGTCACGCGCATTAACACTGACATTGTGACCTTCCTGAGATAGTGCCACTTCCACACGGGCAGCCAGAATAAAATCCTTTGCGGCCTTCAGAGAAGCTTCGGTCGGCTTAAGCACTTCATTTGAAAGATTCTCTGAAACAAGAGTAACAATATCATCATCATTTCTTTTATCAGTCGGAATAAGTATATCATATAGTGAAGCCGCCCATGGATCCCTGTTTCCGAAAATGGTGTGGGTCCAGGTTGCGGCATTGCTGTCACTTTTATGGATCACACCCGCTGCTTCATTTTCTTTTATCTTCAATGTCTTGGCAGCCTGAGATATTCGGAAAGCCGTATCGGCAATCAGGCAGATTCGAAGAACATGACTGATTTCTTTCGGGATCAGATGTCCGCAATAGCCGATGATGGCCACATTATCGTCCAATAGTGCATTAGCAACGGCCAGCCTGAGATGAGCAATGGATCTTTCCTGCTCATGGGTAAACTTGTTGAAAATTGAAACTTTGCCGTTTATGGCACCCAGAATCTTGCTGTCCGAAAATCCGGATGTCCTGCCGGCCTGCTGAATGATCACGTCATCCGTAACAGTTGAAAAACCGGTTTTATCAGCAATTTTCTGAATGATATCATTTTCTCTGCAATAAATGCCGTTAAATATGGTGATTACAGACATGCCTGAGGCTCCTTTTTTTATATATTCAAAAATTCCGTGATCATGTCACAAGCAATTAGGTTCTACCGGATAGTGCACTATACGGCTTATTAAGTAAAATCAATACAGCAATCTTATCCCCTTGTCATCAACGGTACAGGCGACAAACGGTTGTCAGAGGACATTGATCTTCCTTCCCATCCTGATGTGCATGCGAATGGGTTGAACAGATTGCCTTTTCCATGGTCGGATAAATATTATTCTCACCGATCTTTTCCAGCAAGTGGGTCCGCTGCATAACCGCCATCACGGATTCATTTATCCCGCTGAATGAAATATTTACACCGGCACTTCTGACATTTTCAATAATGAGGGACAATGCCTCCTCGCCGGACGCATCCATGTCATTGATACCATTGGCCGCGATAATAATATGTTTGAGATTTTTATTATTTTTTATCCGGTCATTAATCTGATCTTCAAGATAGCTGGCGTTGGCAAAAAACAGTGTTCCTTCAAAGCGGATCAAATCAACATATTCGCACTGCATCAGATCATTGAGCTTGGAGTTACGTAATCCTTCGTCTTCACATCGGGAAAGAGATGAAACCGCCGGCCGCATACTTTTATATAAAAAGACCATCAAAGATAAGGTGACACCGACCATGATGCCTTTATCAAGGTGTGGTGCAAAAACGAGGGTAAAAATGAATGTAAGTACTGATATGACACCGTCATAGCGCTGAGCCCGCCAGGCATGGATAAAACCGGACACATTGACCAGACCGATCACCGCCATCATAATAACTGCCGCCAGAACGGATTGCGGCAGATGATAAAGCAGTGGTGTTAAAAACAGGAGCACAATAAGAACCGCAACGCTGGTAAAAACACTGGAAAGGCCGGTTATGGCACCGGATTGAAGGTTGACTGCCGAGCGTGAAAAAGAACCTGAAGTCGGATAACTTTTTCCGATAGCACCAAAAATATTGGCCAACCCCTGTCCGATCAGTTCCTGGTTCGGATCAATACGCTGACCTGTTTTGGCAGCCATGGCCTTTGCAATGGAAATGGCCTCCATAAAACCCAGCAACGAAATAATAGCCGCATAGGGAAACAACCGAAGTACCAGCTTTAAGTCCACCTTCGGAACGGTTAAGGACGGCAGGCCTTTGGGTATTTCTCCGACAATGGCACCACCGCCCATCATCTTAAGTGAGCCGGTTTCAAGATTTGAATTACCGACTTTTATACGCCAGGTCCGCCCATCATCTTCAATGCCGCCGGGAACATCTCCTTTTATAAAAAAGGCCTGACCACCGTTTTCCATCTCAACCCTTTTAAATAAATAGTAACGGATATTACCCCGAAGTATTTCCGCTTCATGTTTCTGCTGTTCTATCCGGGAAACCAGCACTTCAAAATCATGTTTTGCATTAATAATTTCAATTTGGTCGTCTGCACCTTTAGCCTGTTCCAGCCTTTCGTTGGCATTGGCTCTCTCTTTTGAAAGATTTTCAATATTGGTGGTTACGATATTAAATTCGTCAATATTTGTTATGACTTCAGATGACTTGATCTCAGTCACCATTGCAGTTGTATTGTGCTGAAAACCGCCAAAAAATGAAATCAATGTGGTAATAACAACAGCGACAAGAACATAAGGAACTTTCGGCACGAAGCGCTTCAGGCCATACATGACGGTAAATGCCAGTGCGCCCATAAACAACGTCGGCCAGTGCGTATAATGTACAGCCCCCTCGACCACCCTGATAATTGTTTCATAATGATGCGGTGCCTTATCCACATAAACCCCGAAGATTTTGCTCAACTGGGATGATGCGATAATAATGGCCGCAGCATTGGTAAAACCGTTAACAACCGGATGCGACAGAAAGTTAACAACAATTCCAAGCCGGAGTACACCAAGTGACAGCTGGAATATACCCACCATAAGCGCGAGCAATATGGCATACGCGATATAGCCTTCACTTCCGGCCGTTGCCAGCGGCTCAAGAGAGGCTGACGTCATAAGCGATACAACGGCCACCGGGCCGGTCGCCAGCTGCCTGCTGGATCCGAAAAGCGCTGCAATCATGGGTGGTAAAAATGATGCATACAGACCATAATAAGGCGGCAGACCTGCAAGTTGGGCATATGCCATGGATTGGGGTATAAGCACCAGAGCAACAGTAAGGCCGGATATGGCATCTGCCCTGAATATATCAAGACTGTAGCTCTTAAACCAATTAAGAAAGGGGAAAATTCGATTCAGCATGTGATGTCATCCTGTCTTGTTTTTTATTAGATTTTACATGTTAAAATACAACGGCACGAATTGATCAGTTCACCGTAAAGCGCACTCGCATCATACATGTTATACGTTTTAAACCGCACCACACCATCGACCATTGAGAAAATGATCAGGGCTGTTTTCCGGGTTATCTTCTCCGCAGGAATAGATCCATCTTTTTGTCCTTTCAGTATGGCTGTTTCAAATATATCAACAAGGCAATTGTAAATAGCTTCAAGGTATTCACGGCATTCCTCATTTTTTTCAGCTAATTCATAAGGAAAATGGCGGTGTAAAAGCAGGAACTGGTTTTCCATTTTACCGGATAAATAGAGATAAAATGCAATGGCATTTTCAACCATGTCAATTCCGTTGTCGCACTGTTTGTTACCGGTATATTGTTTGAATTCATTAAGAATATCGATTTTAACCTTTTCGAGAATGGCCAGAAGAAGTGCCTCTTTTGTTTTGAAATGGTAAAAAATTGTCCCGTCTGCCACATTGGTCAGATTGGCAATATCGGACGTCGAGGTATCCCTGAACCCCTTTTGGGCAAAAAGTGCGGTACCTGCATTAAGAATGTTTTCTTTTTTTGACATTTTATCTCTATCAAATCCTATACTGAGTACTCAGTCAGTTTTTTCATAAAAAATCCACCCTGTCAATCATTTTTTTTGAACTATAATAAATACCATAAGTGCCCTTTTTTCATACCAATCCGAATGAAAACAATATTTAACAATTTGTAAAATGTCTTCAAAATCCCCTTGTTTGAGTCCACATGGGGTGTTATTGAATCTGCGAAAGATAAAAAATAAAATGACAAAGCTGAACAAAAAAATATTCGGAACACTTTTTTTTTCGATCTTTGCATCGGTTACCGGTGTCGGCATCGTTGTCCCCCTTCTTCCTGTTTATGCCCATGATCTGGGTGCAAGCGGATTGTATATCGGTTTAATATTCGGCGCCTTCTCCTTATCACGCACCTTTTTTCTCCCATATTTTGGCAGGCTTTCGGATGTAAAAGGCAGAAAACCCTTTATTGTATTCGGCCTGCTGGCATATACCATTATATCTATTGCATTTATCTTTTCACATGATGTTGAAACGCTTATTGCTATTCGCTTTATCCAGGGTATTGCCTCTGCCATGATCATGCCCGTTACGCAGGCATATGTCGGTGATATCACGCCTGAAGGGCAGGAGGGCTTTGTTATGGGCCTTTTCAACATGTCTGTCTTTTTCGGGTTAAGTATCGGCCCCCTGATTGGCGGCATCATCAGTGACAGGCTCAGTCTGAGTGCCGCCTTTGCCTGCATGGGCGCACTGTCTGCATTTGGCGTTATACTCAGCTACCTTCTTTTGCCCGGCAGAAAAAATGAAACGGCGATCTCCAGAAATGAGATGCCTATTCCCTGGATGCTATTGCTCAAAGACAGGGATATTATCGGATATTTCCTTTTCAGATTCACCTATACTTTCTGTATCGGTATAATATGGGGGTTTTTACCGATAATGGCAGATGTGAAGTTTTCACTTTCAAGTGGACAGATCGGCATCCTGCTGATGCTGGCTGTATTCATCAGCGGTATAATAAATACACCCATGGGGTACCTTGCTGACAGGATTAACCGTAAGGGGATGATTCTGTTTGGCGGGCTGCTGGTTACACTTTCAGTTTACGCCTTTATTCCGGCAGATGGCTTTCAGGATCTTTTCTGGGCCAATATTCTCTTTGGGCTGGGTGGCGGAATTGCCATGCCGCCATTAATGGCACTGGTCGTGATCAAGGGTAATCAGACGGAGTCAATGGGTTCTGTGGTCGGACTGATGACCATGTCTCACAGCATGGGCATGATGGCAGGCTCTCTTCTGGCGGGCCTTATAATGGACATTTCAAAACTTGACCATGCCTTTCCTTTCGGCGCCCTGTTAATGATCTCCGGCATGATCCTTTTTACAATCTTCACCTGGCACAGGACGCCGCTTAAAATATCGGAAAAGGATTCATCAGGTACGGCTTCAGTTAAAGCCAAATCATATAAAATTATCTATCCAGATAGTTAATAGCATCTTTATTACCAAGTGTGGCAGCCTGTGTAATATCAGCCATAGCTTTTTCCTGATCACCGGACATCATATAAATTCTGCCACGGCCAAAATAGTAATTGCCGTTATCAGGTGAAAGATTAATGGCTACTGTTATTGATGAAATGGCCTTACCATATTCACCCAGCTCTCCGTAGGAAATACCCATATAAAAATAGGCATCGATATTTGCCGGATCTTCTTTAATGGCCTTATTGAAATAGACAATAGCGGCTTTATCATTTCCATATGTTGCACTGAACGTTGCTTTTTCATATGTGGTCAGCCCGTCAAAAAACTCATTTGAAAAAGCCTGTCCAACACTCAGAATCAGAACTAATAAAAATATTGATATAAAAACAGACAACTTGATACTTTTTGTTTTCATGGTTTTCTCCTTTTGTTGATTGGCTCTTTATGAGAACAATGCTGCTATATGTCAAAATGTTCGGGAATGCCAACGACCGACTGATTTATGAAAAAAATTGAACTCATTATATAAAAATAAATCCTGATGTCAAAAGAAAACGTTGCTGATAAAACGGATTTTATATTTAATAAAAAATTCATATTATCAAGTATATCAGTAGTATATTTTTTAACAGGAATTATCATATCCGGCAATAATCTTGACAAGTCAGTTTTTGCAGATTAGTTTCCATTGAGTTCACAGGTATGCGTTGCATACAATTAAATTTTAAGAATAAGGGAAAATAATGCCGCCAGTTATATCTATTGTTGGAAATTCCGATTCAGGCAAAACCACACTTATTGCGAAACTTATTCCTGAACTTAAAAAAAAGGGCTACAGGGTTGGCATCATCAAGCATGCTTTCCACGGATTTGATGTGGACCGTGAAGACAAAGACAGTTTTCAGCATATGAGAGCCGGTGCAGACGCAGTTATGTTATCATCCAAAGATAAAATTGCGATGATCAAAAACGAAACAGCGGATTCTCCCGCAGCACTTGAAAAATATTTCCCCGATATGGATCTTGTTATCACCGAAGGGTTTAAACGAACGGAAACGCCCAAAATTGAAGTCATTCGTTCAGATAATCATAAGGAGCCTGTCTGCCTTGACCATAAAAGCCTGATTGCCGTCGTTACGGATATCGATATCGACCTTAATGTACCCAGGTTTGGACTTGAGTCAATAATTGAACTTACTGATTATATTGAAAAAAAGATCTTATGACCCATGAAGATCTAAACTTTTTTGATTCCTGGTTTACCCGGTATGTCTCAGGTTATTATACGGATAACCATACCCATAACGATGCGATGCATCTCAAGGAAGATCACACCCGTCGTGTCCGCCGGAACATTATTATGCTCGCCCGATCTCTGGACCTGCCGATTGATGACATATTTATCGCTGAAACCATTGCACTCTTTCATGATGTCGGCCGTTTTGAACAGTTTAAACAATTTGGCACATTTAAAGATTCAGCCTCGGTAAATCATGCAAAACTGGGTCTGAGACAGCTTTCAGCAGCCGGCATTCTGAATCGATGCACGATTAAGGAAAAACGTTTCATTGCCGGCGCCATTGCCGGGCACAATGCATTGAATCTGCCTGTATCCTCAAATGAAAAAGCCCTTATGTTTATGAAACTCATCAGAGACGCAGACAAGCTGGACATCTGGCATGTCATGATCGCACATTATAAACAGATGTCATCAGTTTCTGATTCCACGATTGTGATCGGCCTGCCTGATACACCGCAATATTCTCAACATTTCATTGAGAGCCTTCAGGCAAAAATGCCTGGCCGCATGGAGAACCTGAAAACGGTTAATGATTTTAAACTTCTTCAGATAAGCTGGGTATTTGATCTGAATTATACGGCTGCACTGAAACATGTATCGGAAAAAAAGATTATTGACCGGATCGCGGCAACACTTCCCCAATCTAAAGATATTATCATGGCTGTTCAGAGTGTCCGTGATTATATTTCACAGAATATTAAAATATAATTTTGTAACCTTTTTTAAAAATCCGACTCTATATTTACTGACGGTAAGAATCCCGATTTTGTGAATCAACTTTATGGAGGCCATATGTCTGGAAAATTATCCCGGCGCTCATTTTTAAAAGGTGGAATGGCTGCCGCCTGCACCCTGGCAACCGGCGGTGCGGCAGCAGCAGCCATTAAAACACCCGGTAACGACAAGCAACTGGCAACATTAATTAATATCAGCGATTGTATCGGCTGTGAAGAGTGTGTTTATGCCTGTAATGAAAGCAATTTTAATAAATATCCAAAACCTGAAAAGCCCTTTCCTAAAATGGTTCCATCCCGGGTTAAGGTGGAAGACTGGTCCGATAAGCAGGATGTCACAGACAGGCTGACGCCGTATAACTGGCTCTTTATCCAGAGTGCAACAGTTATGGTTAATGGTGAAAAGACGACGCTGACTATCCCGCGCCGTTGCATGCACTGTAAAAACCCGCCGTGTGTAAAACTTTGTCCCTGGGGTGCGGCAAAACAACAAGAAAATGGACTATCAAGAATTGATTCCGACCTTTGCCTCGGCGGATCAAAGTGTAAATCCGTCTGTCCCTGGGATATTCCGCAGCGTCAGACCGGTACCGGATTATATCTTGATATTCTTCCCTCCCTTGCCGGTAACGGTGTGATGTATAAATGCGATCGCTGTTATGATCGCATTGCTGATGGAGAAATACCGGCCTGCATTGAAGCCTGCCCTGAAGGGGTTCAAACGATAGGGCCACGGGATGAAATTATCAAAAAAGCACATGAACTGGCCAAATCAATAAATGGATATATCTATGGTGAGCATGAAAATGGCGGCACCAATACAATTTATGTCTCCCCGGTACCTTTTGAAGAAATTGAAGCAGCTATTGAAAAAGGAGATGGCAAACCTCATTTTAGCGCTGCCAAAGATACCATGGCCGATGCCAATAACCTGACCACGGCTATGCTCCTTGCGCCGGTTGCAGGAATTGCCGCCGCCGCAGGAAAACTGTTTTTGATGTCAAAAAATGCCGATAACGGAGGTAATGATCATGCGTAATCAATTATTAGCTCAACACAAAATCGTCCGTCCGGTATATCTGTTTACGCTGTTTTTTCTAACACTGAGCGGTTTTGCCCAGATGCCGATTTTTAAAAGATACTATATTGCCGATATCCCGGGCCTCGGCTGGCTGGCGGAATTTTATGTTACGCATTATATTCACTATCTTGGTGCTGCCATTTTTCTGTGTATTTCAGGATATATGATAACATTGTATCTTTTAGAATATCGCAAACATATACGGATCACCATTTCAGGTTATGTGCGTGTTGTTATGCTGCTGGGTATTATTTTATCCGGTGCTTTCCTGGTATATCGAAACCTGTCGGACGTATATCTCTCTTCCGGCTTTATTATTTTTCTGGATATTATACACATTAGTCTTGTTATCATTCTTTTTATGGTTTCATTTTATGCGGTCATTTTCAAAAAGAGCTGGGTACTGCCGTTAACAAAAGAACAATTAACTTTAAGGTAAGGAGATAAAATGGTAGAAGCGTTAATATTTATAGGATTTTTTCTAATCTGGTTTCTTCTGCAGGCTTATATACTGCCGAAGTTAGGTATTTCAACGTGAATGAAAAATGCTTGTCAGGTGACAAGAAAAGATGACAAAAGAAAAAAATCAGCCGCAGATGACCATCCAGGAAAATGATTTTAAGCTTGTAGATGCCATTAATGCAGGCCATTCGGAACTGTTTTATAACCTGGTAAAAAAATATGAGCAGCCGCTTTTCAATTTCGGGTTTAGAGTGTGCGGGGAAATTCGCGATGCCGAAGAGATGGTTCAGGATGCTTTTTTAAACGCTTATGAGCACCTCGACGGCTTCAGGAAGGAGTCAACGTTTAAAAACTGGCTTTTTCGAATTGCAATAAATGCCTGTATGAAAAAAAAGCGGAAAACAAAATCTGCTCCGGAACGGGAGCTGTCACTTGATGATTTCATCCCTGAAGATATGGATAATATCCCGGATGGATTGCCTGAATGGGCGACACGACCGATTGATCAGCTGCTAACGGATGAATTGGGTGAAATTATAAAACAGGGAGTACTCTCTCTTCCTGAAAAATACAGACTTGTATTTGTATTAAGAGATATTGAGGGGTTCAGCAGTGACGATACAGGAAAGATTCTCAATATCTCTACCTCTAATGTTAAGGTAAGACTGCACAGAGCCCGGCTATATATGAGAGAGAAGCTGAAGGAGTATTTTGAAAATGACTGAACAGGGACACAGCCATAAATCATGCATTAAACTTTTTGAAAAACTGTCGGAATATATTGACGGTGAGCTTGATGATGCATCATGTGAACAGATCCGCCGACATGTTGAGTCATGTCTGGAATGTGATAATTGCTTAAAAACATTGAAAAAAACAATTACTATCTGTAAAAGTTTGAGGCAAAATTGTATGCCCGCCTCTTTTTCACAAAAAATTGATAAAATGCTTCAGCGCCTCTGCGCCTGAAAACCTTTAGCTATGTATTTTTTTATATACTGCTTTAAAGATTCTGAAAAAGATCTGTATCCGATTAAGGTTCTTTTTTAAGCCTCCTGACGATACGGCTTCCGGATCTGCAAGCCGCTTGCATACCCTCTTCATCAAACCCCCTGGTGCATATAATCATCCCGTGTGGGGGATGTGTCATCAGATTGTTCCAGATCATAGTCTCATTGTCTGCATACGAATGACCGATTTGTCCTGCCCGCCGGTCCGGAATCATCAAATATACAGCAGGCCATCAACCAGCTTTGCCAGTTCTTTTATCTCCGGTTTTGTAATCTGGCCGTCTGCCCCGACGCTTTTACACTTTCTCGACATCTGCTCATTTATCAGTGATGAAAACACCACCACAGGCAGAGAGGAAAGCTGAAGCGTTTTCTTGATTCTTTTGCAGAGGGTCAAACCGTCCATATGCGGCATCTCGATATCAGTAATAACAAGATCGACTTCTTCCTTTACGTCTCTGCCGGACGCTTTGATGCCATTGATATATCTAAATGCTTCAAAGCCATTTTCGAAGGGCTTAATATTTTTGTATCCGCCGGAGATAAGTGAACTTAATATCTGCTTTCGAATCACATTGGAATCTTCAGCCACAACAAGCCTTTTGGATTCCCTTTTATCCGCCATCTTTGTATCCGAACCAACTTCCTCTCCGGCACGTCTCAAAGCCTCAAGTCTTTCCGGAAAAACATCTGTAATAATATGTTCCAGATCCAGAATCATAATTTCAACTTCACCGATATGAACGGATCCGGTTACTCTTGGGCTGTAAGATGCCAGAACAGGACTGAGAGGCTTAATCTCTTCCCATGAAAGCCGGTGTATTCGTTTGATACTGTCTATGGTAAACCCGTTGACCACATTATTAAACTCCGTCACCAAAACAACCGGTCGCTGTGAAACAGTTTGTTCATTCCTTTCCAGGTGACTATTAAGATCTATAAGCGGAACCGCCCGGCCCCTGATCAGAAACATACCCATCAGAGATTTCGGGGCATTGGGCACGCATGTCAAGCCATCTTCTTCAAACGGAACAAACTCCTTGATTTTTGCAACATTGACACCAAAACTCTGATTGCCCAGTAAAAATTCTGCAATTTCAACTTCATTTGTTCCGGATTTAAGTAAAATACCATTCCTGTCAGATTTTGCCATTTAAAACTCCTGGTCTATTTACGTTCAAAACCATGATAGGGCTTTTGAACAAACCCGATCACCCTCTGTTCAGCAAATCCTTTATGCCGGCATCAGAACTGAAGACTGAAGAGATCAAAGCCTTTATATCCGCGCAACAAACCCTCCATGGCAAACGCTTTAAAAAACGGTTGCCGGGCAAATATCGAGCCTAAAAGATTTTAATATATGGACATATGAATGTTGATTTTTTAATAAAATAAGCATTCTATGTCAAGCAGCAAATACAACGTTTTCTTGACAGAAACACATACTTTCAACTAACAAGGGGATGTCCTCAAATAATTAAAGGAGATTGACAGATGACAGATTTTCCCGGAGAAAAAACAGCATGGGAAATGCTTAATAAGCTTAACCCTGATGTCGTTATCAAGAATGCGGGTGTTCGATACGATAAAATCGGCATGCAATATATAGTAAAATCATTTAATCATGACATTCAGGTTTCCATTAAAGAAAAATCCGTATCCACACAAAATCCGGAAACACTCGCCCTTCTGGATTCACTCTGGGAGTTCTACCCCCTGACGGTGGTCTGGTACCTGGCGAGTTCTAATTTTCTTCAAATAACCGGAAGCCTTATCAGTCCGAAAGAAATTCCCGGCGGCGATATTTTTTTGAAAGGCTCTCATATGCTTCCCCTTGATGACATTGCTGACCGATTTAAAAATGATACACCCGGATTTATTCAAAAGGGAAAGGATCTGGGAGGAACGCTTGCAAAGTTTGGAGATGCCGCCATAACACTTTTCCCCTTTCCCGCCTTTCCTGTGACGCTGGTGTTATGGGAAAAAGATGATGAGTTCCCGGCACGGGTGGATATTCTGTTTGACAGTTCCTGCAAACAGCAGTTTCCAGCGGATATTATCTGGTCTACAGGAATGATGTGTGCGTTATTGGTGAAATAGATTTTAAAGTATCAGGCTATAAAAACTTGCGGGAAATACTTTTTTCTTAATTGTACTCGTAATTATAATCATTAAAGAAATCGCTCACCAGACTTCTCTGTGTGTTCTTTGTGTACTTAAGCGAAGTGGGCCTGCCATGACGTAGCTTGATAGAGTGAAGTTCGGTGAGATATTTTTTTTACACAATCGAATCCAGTATCAATCCACCCCCTCTTTCAATATGACCGATCCATTCCAGGAACTCTTCGTGAGTAATATTTTTCTTTTTTACTTCCCTGGTTTTTCCATGCTCATCCAGAAGCAGCAGGTCAATAAACACCTCGCCATCTTCCTCATAGACACAAAACCGGTAAGGCGCTTTTTCCCTTACCAAAACGGCATGGGCTTCTTCCGCAGCCTTTGCAAGACGTTTGAAATGCTTACCGGCCACTTCTCCCTGCTTCTTGTTCTCACGTTTTTTTCTTCGTTTATCAGGAATCAGAAACGGCCTGTCCGCTTTGACGTCAGGGACCTTAAAAACTTTTTTGATTTCATCATCCATATCATATTGCCTCAGGTTTCTTTCTTTGTACTCGCATAAGCATTAATCAGGGATGAAGAACCCGCACCGCAACTTATGATGGATCGCATTGTTTCTTCGATAGAAATGCTCACCGGATGTACATTTTCATTTTTTAAATGATAAATAACGCCCGATGTCGGATTGGGACCGGTTGGAACAAAAACCGTGTAGCTGCCGTCATCATGGGTGTCGGTAACAAATGCCGTCATCAATGTGTCATTTTCAAATACCCTTACCAGCGCTACCGAAGAAAACGGCATTTTCTTTTTACCCAGAAACTGCATCACGGTTTCCTTGATTAATGTATAGCCGGGTGCAATTTTCAATATACTGTCTTCCAGACTTTCATGGAAAAACCTGCCCATTTTTGTTTTAACAATAACGCCAATCACAAAGCAGATAAACAGAATAATCAGGATAACCAGCACGATAGCCATAAATTCCTGAATCTGAGACCGCTCCATGACCATTCGTGTCAGGGGCCTTACAATCCCCCTGATCAGGTTGTAAATCCACTTAAAAATAAACAGTGTCAGCGCTACCGGCAAAATTATACCTATGCCACCAATTATTGCTGTTTTGATAAAATTTTTCAGGCGATCCAACGTCTTCTCCTTAAAAAATGATTTTCGATATTTAATAGGAACAGGCTGTCAACCCGCCGTCGACAGACCACGCCGAACCGATGACGAATGGCGCTGTTTCTGATGCCAGAAAACATATTATTGCGGCCACCTCTTCGGGTTCGGCAATCTTTCCGCCAGGATAAGCACTGATCATATCCTTAAGATATTGATCCGCATCCGGCCGGCCAGCCATATCCGCTTCAAGCATGGGCGTTTTTACATCACCGGGGCACACACAATTTACACGAATCTGATCTTTTGCCACATCCATGGCAAGCGCTTTGGTAAAAATAGTAATGGCTCCCTTTGAAGCACAATATACCGTTGAGTTAGTATTTCCCAATACGCCGGCATCTGAAGAGATATTAACGATCGCGCCGCCACCTGCTTTTCTGATTTCAGGAACCGCATATTTACAGCTAAAAAAAGTTCCCTTTGTATTAATATCCATCATCCAGTCATACTGCTCCTCGGTAACTTCTTCGATAAGTCCGGGGATAAAAACACCGGCCGAGTTAATCAGGCTATCAAGTCGTCCAAACCTTGAAACCGTTTCGTCAACGATCTTCTTACAGTCCGATACCTTTGAAACATCTGCCTGGACAAAAACAATATTTCCTTCAAATGAATTTAAGGCCTGCAATGCTTTTTTGCCTTTGTCTTCGGAACGACCGGCAACAACCACCTTCGCGCCAAATTCAAGAAGCATCTTTGCAGTAGAAAAACCGATTCCGGTTGTGCCACCTGTTACCAGTGCCGTCTTACCTGTAAAATCCAGTTTCATAACTGATCTCCATCAAAATTATTGATTATAATAACGTTTCCTCATATTTGACATCACCGTTAACCAGCACAGCCTTAATACCGGCATTTCCTGATTTATCAACGGCAACAACCATCTCAACTATTTCACCATCCTGCGGGCGTTCAAGCTCCATCCCCTTACCTTCCGGTACAAAATAGTTTTCAATACCATAACGAATGCGGAGAAGGTTGGCTTTTTCAGAAACTTTGGTTTCATCGTTCCACAAGCGCGACTGAAGATATTCCACCTCTCCCTTTATAATCACTGTATCCGGCTGCGTTTCGGGATATGCTTTATGGACCGATGCCGGCTCCCAATACTTATTACTCTTTTTAAGCAAAACAAACACCGGGTCACGTCTTTGAAAATCCTTATCTCCCGCAAGTTGATCAAGATTAATTTCACTGATGGTATAATTCAGTCTGACATAATCGCCACGAAACAGGGATCGGGGGTCAACCGGCTGTGTTTCCAGCAATATAGGTATTCCCGTATTTAGTGTATGCTGTTTCATACCAATCATAAAAAACAGTACCAGCGTCTGGAGTATGAGTATGATCGCAATACGATAGAAAATCTTCATCACACCGCCTCCTTTTTCTGCTGTATGACAATTTCTCCTGTTATTTTGCGGCGCTGCCGTTCAAGAAAAAATCCGCCCACAACCAGTATCAAACCGCCAACCATAAAAAAAAGAGACCTGTTCAGCAATGACCAGAACGTATCAAAATAGCGGCTGATCAGCCCCAATGCAAAGAAGATAAATGCAATATTAATAAGATACCGGTCATACCGTTTAATTCCGGCAATGATCATCCAGACAAGGCATGCAAAAAAGAGGAGATTCAGGGAAATGGCAATGAGGCCGCCGTATAAGCCTGAAACAAACAGATTCAGCATCAGTATAATATTGACAGCACAGATAACAATATAGCCCCATAAAATATGGCGGGTATCCTCTGTTTTGCTAAGCCGCTGCCATTGCCATACGGAGAGTCCGACAACAATAGTCATCATCGAAATTGTGATAATCACCCATGGAAGAGAAGCTGTAATTCTCTGGGGATCACCGTCCCATCGGACCCCGCTTTGAAAACGTGGAAAAGTTAGCAGATAAAAGCCCGCTATTGCCCCAAAGATTGAGTAATTCCTGACAACAGATATAGTTGCTTTATGCTTATCATCATAAAGCAGATTACATAAAATACCGGCACCCAGGTAAAAGAGAAAGTAAAACTGAACAAGATAAAGAACCGATACTTTAGGCCATATATGCTCAACCGGTTCAAAAATTGCCAAACACCAGAAAAGCAATCCGATCATGGCCGCATGAGCAGCAAAGCGCCACCGGTTTTGAAATACCAGACAAAAACCGGGCAGCAGGAACAGCAGGAACCACCAGTGGATCTTTTGGCCGAAATCAAAGTTTTCCATTCCGGTCCAGATAGTGCAGAGGATAATCGCTGCAACCATAGCAGGTTGTGATCTCATCACAAAAGCGGTCAGCAGACCGCCCAGCGCCCAGAGCATAATGCCATTGGGATAATGACTGTCGATATGATAAATCTGGGCGATCAGCATAATATTGGCACCAAAAAGAATGACGCCCAGCAAAAGAATTGTCTGCCCGATATTTCGATAACGATCAGCCGCAATTAAATATCCGGCTGTACAGTAAGTTCCCCAGAGCGAACCAAAAAGCAGGATCAGTTTTGTCAGTTTTGAAATCTCCTGCCAGTTGGCTGCAAACCAGGTAATAACTCCTGAACCGAAAAGCAAAACGCCCAGTATGGATAATGCATAGGATAAAAATCCGGCATGGCTGTCTGATGGTTCAAGCGAATTTAATATGGCCTGATGGCCATCCGGCTTTACCCATCCCTGTTCAACCCATACAGGCAACTCCTTTTGAATCCGTTTAGCAAAACTGGAATTTCTCATATCCCTCTCACCGTTAAATGACAGTACTTCCGACAAATGGTATTTTGGTCAATATTTTCACAGACAGGTCAGGCTATTGTATGTCCGGAAGGAGCTTTTCGTCAAGTCCTGTATCCATTTCTGTATCCATTTGCTTTATTGACAGTGACGTAATTCCGTTATTATGCTAATATTTTATTTTTTAAATGGACTGAAAAATTTAATAAAACATTATGAAAAAATATATACCGATAAAAAAAGTTATGAAAAAAACGGCAGCATCGCTGGCAATCTTGATAATGCTGAGCTGCTTTTTACTGATCAGCTACAGCGTATATCTCTCTTTCAGTATAGAAAAACGATTTTCCGATCGCCGCTGGCAAATCCCTTCAAAAGTTTATTCTGATATAACGCTTCTCTATCCGGGACTTAAAATAAACCCGACCCTGTTTTATCAAAAGATCCATAACCTTAATTACAGGCGTGTGACACACAACCCTGAAAAACAAGGTGAAATTCATTTTACACCATCCGGATTTGATATCTATCTGAAAGATTTCCTCCTGCCGGGGCAGTTCAGAAAGGGATTTCCGGCATCGTTTATTATTGAAGAAAATCGGATTTTGTCCATCACCGGCCTTGAAAGTGGTGAAACCTTACCACTGCTTGAGCTTGAGCCGGAAGAGATTATGCTTTTTTTCGGACCTGAACGCGAAAAACGCCAGATTGTCTCCATAGAACAGATACCGCATTTTCTCGCTGATGCTGTGCTGGCAGCAGAAGATCGTCGATTTTATCAGCATCACGGCATAGATCCCAGAGGAATTCTTCGGGCTTTTATTACAAATTTAAGGCATGGTGAAATTCGTCAGGGCGGCTCAACACTCACACAACAGCTGGCCAAAAACTATTTTCTCACACCGGAAAGAACATATACCCGGAAACTCAAAGAGCTGATCCTCTCTGTTATTATTGAGATTCAGTATGAAAAGCCGGAAATACTGGAAATTTATCTGAATGAAATTTATCTTGGCCAAAAGGGCTCAATCTCCATCAATGGTGTTGGAGAAGCATCCTATTTTTATTTTGGCAAACCGGTTGCAGAACTGACCCGGGCGGAAGCGGCAACAATTGCAGGTCTGATCAGAGCACCCAATGCCTATTCACCTTATATAGATCCGGATCGCTGCAAGGAGAGAAGAAATTCGGTTTTAACCGTTATGCATGAAAAGGGATGGATTTCCAAAAGTCAGCTTGAAACAGCCCTGTCTGAAAATTTATCTCCGGTAGGATATTTTGTCTCCGGCAAAAAAGCACCGTATTTTATAGATTATCTGTCCGGACAGACCGGTGATCTTTATGATACCGAAGCGCTGTCCAGCCTGGGGCTCTCATTTTATACGACGATGGACACACAAGTGCAGACGGCTGCAGAACAGGCGCTGGAGCGAGGGCTTTCCCGCCTTGAGACTGCCAACCCATCTCTATTAAGGGAAGCTTCTGATAAAAGGCTCCAGGGTGCCATTATCGTCATGCAGCCACAAACCGGACACATTCTGGCCATGGTTGGCGGCAGAAACTATAGTGAAAGCCAGTTTAACCGGGCAACTCAGGCCAAGCGGCAACCTGGGAGTGTCTTTAAGCCATTTGTCTATCTGGCCGCCCTGGATGGTTTTTCACCGGCCTCCATGCTTTCCAATGAACCAAAAGCATATGAAGTTGATGGAAAGGTTTGGGATCCTCAAAACTTTGAAGAAGATGCTGAAACAGTTGTCAACATGCGAACGGCTTTGACAAAATCCTATAACCTTGCCACTATCGATCTTGCCTTAAAAACAGGGCTGGATAAAATTGTTGCCGAAGCGGCCGGATTTGGATTTTCAACACCCTTAAAACCTTATCCCTCTCTGGCGCTCGGGGCTTATGAGGTAATTCCCATAGAGCTGGCAACCGCATACTGCGCCTTTGCTGCCGACGGCATGCTGCCATTTCCTTTATCTCTGACGGATGTACTTGATGAAAATGACAATGCCATTGAACGGCGGCATACCAATATTGAACAGGTCACATCTCCTGAAAAAGTATTCATTATGAATTCCATGCTCCAATCAGTTGCAACAGAAGGTACGGCGCGGTCACTTTCAGGATGGGGTATCACCTGGCCGGTAGCCGGCAAAACCGGAACAACCAATAATACCAGAGACGCCTGGTTTGTGGGTTATACGCCAAATCTTCTGGCACTTGTCTGGGTGGGGTTTGATAATGGTGATCCCATACATGCAACCGGCGCAGGTGCAGCACTGCCAATCTGGGCGGATCTCATGAATGCCATTCCTCAATATCAAACCGGCGAATGGTTCAGACAGCCAAGGGGCATCGTTAAAAAAATCATTTGCACTGAAAGCGGTCAACTGGCAGAATCACGAAAATGTCCTGAGCAGAAAGAAGAGTTTTTTCTTGAAAACAATGTTCCTGATAAATATTGTGAACTTCATGGGAAACAGGGTGCTATAAATAAAATGATAAAGGGGATTAAAGATCTTATTCAAACTGATTAAATACATTACCGTTATATTGATTTGCCTGGCGCTTGCAGGATGTGCCGGGAAAGTCATATTCACACCAACACCCTCAGAACCGGATGTTAAACCGGTTATCGAATCAGAATCCGGAAAAGTTCCAAATAGCCCCCAGGTAGTTGCAGCAATACAACTCCTTGAGCAGGGAAAACGATATATTCATGATGGAAAGCCGGATGAAGCCATCCGTATTCTCGAAAGAGCCATCAGCCTTCACCCCTCAAACGGCGAAAACTACTTTTACCTGGCTGATGCCTGGATTATAAAGCAAAGTGCGGAACAGGCCAAAGAATACCATCTCATGGCAAACCGCTATCTGAATCATGATCCGGCATGGGAGTCCGGGCTGCGTCTGCAGTTCGAGCGAATTCAGAAGATGGTCACTCAATAGTAGTTGATATCTGCGAAAGTTCTTTTGATCGTCCGTTTATATTTTACTTTCGGATAACCGAAAATAAGCATGATGCCCTGCCGGTTTCTCAATGAGATAGCATACTTCTTTTTCAGTTTTTTGTTGTGTTTGATAAAGGGCGCAATGGTTCCAATCATACAGGAGCCTATTCCGAGAGACTCTGCAGCGATCATGGCATATGTCGCAACGATGAGGGGATCTACAGAATCTGCATAGGGAGATACATGAAAATACATGGCAAGCGGCGCATTATATAACAGGAGATCCTTACCATCCGTCTTACCTTCTAAAAAGGCATCAAGCATCGGCACCAGAAATGTCTTAAAAAGTTCGGCGGTCTCCTTTTTAATAAACGGCCTCATCAGTAATTGAGCAACGGGGCCAAACATCCATTTTGATTGTTTCATACTGGTGATCATATCATCGGAAAATTGCTTTACCTTATCCCTTCCCTTCAAAACGAGTATTTCTACATCCGAAGGCGGCAGGCCCATGGGGGCGGTTGAAGCGGCATCAATTATTTTTTCGATAACATCTTGCGGCACCTCCTCTTTTTTAAAATCGCGTATACTTCTTCGGGTAAGTAATAGTGATTTCAATTGATCATATGTGGCCTTCGTCTCTTCGGGTGGAAGTTCATCAGCAATGTCGCCGTCTAACAACGTCCGTCCCACAACGGTAATACAGTTTTCCGTACAAACCGCTGCGCACTGTCCGCATCCGATACAACCGAATATTCTGGAATGATCGACATTGACCCTGTCATTTTCGATATATAACGGTGCGCCTTTACACACGACCGTGCATAAGCCGCACAATGTACACTTTTCGTGATCAATAATAACTTCTGCAACCTTATCAGATCTTCCTGTTTTTATTGCCATGACGATACCCTGTTTTTAATTAAACTTTTGGAACTATATTATCCGACAGATAATGTCGGATAGAAAGAGAGTTGATATTCTGATCTTATATCATTTTCAGGAAAGCATTATCAATATGATCTTTAGCTTTTTTATCGTGCTGTTTAAGACATACAATTAAAACGGGGCTGATATTTATCCAGCCCCGTTTTAATTGATATGATTGTCGTTTACCGCGTAAGACTCCGATACTTAATCCGATGCGGCTGATCCGCATCTTTACCCAGCCGGGCCTTTTTGTCTTCTTCATAATCGGAATAGTTGCCTTCAAACCAGACCACTTGGCTATCACCTTCAAATGCCAGAATATGGGTGGCAATACGATCCAGAAACCATCTGTCATGGCTGATGATAACGGCACATCCTGCGAAATTTTCAAGCCCCTCTTCAAGGGCACGCATGGTATTTACATCAAGATCATTGGTCGGCTCATCAAGCAGCAGCACATTAGCGCCCGATTTAAGCATCATGGCAAGATGAACACGGTTTCGCTCTCCACCGGAAAGCACACCCACTTTTTTCTGCTGATCTGCGCCTGTAAAATTGAATCTGGCAATATAGGCACGGGCATTCACTTCCCGACCGCCCACCAGAATCAGCTCCTGGCCATTTGATATGGCCTCCACAGCCGTTTTATCAGGATCAAGCGAATCCCGACTCTGGTCAACATGGGCCAGTTGGACCGTTTCACCAATCTTTAGATTACCCTCATCCGGAGATTCACTTCCGGTAATCATTTTAAAAAGGGTTGTTTTACCGGCGCCATTGGGACCGATGATACCGACAATGCCACCGGGCGGCAGCATAAAATTCATATTTTCTATCAGCAGTTTTTCGCCAAAGGCCTTGGACACATTTTCTGCATTAATAACAACATCGCCCAGACGTTCTCCCGGCGGGATAAAGATCTCAAGCTCACGCGCCCTGTTTTCAGAATCCTGTCCCAGAAGTGCTTCATAAGAGCTGATTCTGGCCTTTGATTTGGATCTGCGCCCCTTGGGCGACATTTTGATCCATTCCAACTCACGGGCAAGGGTTTTCTGGCGCTCGGTCTCTTTTTTCTCCTGATGCTCAAGACGGATCCGTTTCTGCTCCAGCCATGAAGAATAATTACCTTTCCATGGAATGCCTTCCCCGCGATCCAGTTCAAGAATCCATCCGGCCACATTATCCAGAAAATAACGATCATGGGTTACCGCAATAATGGTTCCCGGATATTGCTGCAAGTGTTGCTCCAGCCAGGCAACCGTTTCCGCATCCAGGTGGTTGGTAGGCTCATCCAGAAGAAGAATATCCGGCTTTTTCAGTAACAGGCGGCAAAGGGCCACACGACGCCGTTCACCACCGGAAATAACCTTAACCGGTGTATCACCGGGTGGGCACCGCAATGCATCCATGGCCATCTCAAGCCGCGAATCAAGATCCCATGCATCCAGATGATCCATCTTTTCCTGAACATCTCCCTGGCGCTGAATAAGTTTATCCATCTCATCATCAGACATGGGGTTGGCAAACTGTTCATTGATTTCATCATATTCTTTGATCAGATCAACCACTTCCTGTACACCCTGGGATACAATCTCTTTTACAGTCAGTTCATCATTCAGTTGCGGCTCCTGCTCGAGATATCCGACCGAATATCCTTCGGATAAAAGCGATTCACCGTTAAATTCTTTATCAATACCGGCCATGATTTTTAACAGTGTACTTTTACCGGAACCATTCAGGCCCAGCACACCGATTTTTGCGCCATAAAAATAGGATAGTGAAATATCCTTAATAACCGGTTTATTATTATAATTCTTGCTGACGCTCATCATGGTATATATAATTTTTTTGGTATCAGTTGTCATATTGTTCATCTCCTTTATAAAATCACGAAACCGTTATAAGCGAAAACACTTTGAATTGACAAGCCTTTTTCAATAATAAGTTTTTTGACATATATGAAAGCCTCCTTTAATATTAGAGACTATAATTTATTTCAAAAAATATGAAAAAATAGCCGGCTTGACGAAAGACGGTATTATAAAATCACCGCTAACAAATTTTTAACAATAATCTAATATGCTAACAATAAAGAAACAGTAGTCTTTTCAAAAATTCATACTAAATGGAGAAAAGATTGTGTCTAAAAAACATATACTTGTGGTAGATGATGAAGAAGATATTCTTGAACTGGTCAGGTATAATCTGGTCAGGGACGGGTTTCAGGTCATATGTGCCGCCTCGGGAGAAAAAGCCGTTGTCAGCGCAAAAGAGAAATGCCCGGATCTGGTTGTTCTCGACCTGATGCTGCCGGGTATTGACGGGCTGGAAGTGGCAAGGATGTTAAAAAAAGATGAAAACACTAAAGATATACCCATTGTTATGCTGACAGCAAAGGGCGATGAAGCGGACATTGTCACCGGCCTTGAACTTGGTGCGGATGATTATGTAACCAAACCTTTCAGCCCAAAGGTTCTTACGGCACGAATTCGTGCCGTGTTGAGAAGAAATATAACGGATATTGATGAGGAAACCCCGGTTCTCCATATCCATGATATACATATTAATCTGCAGAAAAGAATTGTATTGGTAAAAAATAAACCGGTTGACCTTACATATACCGAGTTTCAATTATTGTATTTTCTTTCCAGGCGTCCGGGCTGGGTGTTTACAAGATCCCAGATTGTTGATGCGGTAAGAGGCAACGACTATCCGGTAACAGACAGGGCTGTTGATGTACAAATTGTCGGTCTGCGAAAAAAGCTGGGAAACTGCGGTCGATATATTGAAACCGTCAGAGGCGTCGGTTATCGTTTTAAGGAAAATTCATGAAAAAAAGAAAACGACTGCTCTGGCAAATCTACCCTTCATATCTTTTTATAACGCTTATATCGCTTGTAGCTGTCACATGGTATGCTTCCGGTGCGTTACGTAGTTTTTATCTTGGTCAGACTGCTGCTGATCTGGAAGCAAGAGCTACACTTCTGGAAAAATCAATTATCCCCGTCATTTCACCACTGAATGCCGAAAAAATTGATCAGATTTGTAAAGATATCGGGGCACGTGCGGATACCCGTTTAACGGTAATATTACCTTCCGGAAAAGTGATCGGCGATTCCCTGGAAAATCCAAAAACTATGGATAATCACGGCAGTCGTCCTGAAATAAAAGCGGCACTTCATGGAGAAGTTGGTGTTTCGACCCGATATAGCAAAACACTGGGCAAAAACATGATGTATGTTTCAATCCCGCTAAAGCATCAGGACCGTATATCAGCCGTTATTCGTACATCATTTTCCGTTTCATCCATCGATCAAACACTACATGCCATTCAGATTAAAATTTTGGCCGGCGGCATTTTAATTGCAATTTTTGCCGCAGGGATCAGTTTGCTTATTTCAAGAAAGATCAGTCACCCTCTTGAGGAAATGAAGCGCGGTGCTCAAAAATTTGCACAGGGCGATCTTCGTCACCAGCTTGCAACACCTGATACTGAAGAGCTGGCCAGGCTGGCCGAAGCCATGAATCAAATGGCCCGGCAGTTAGATGACCGCATTCAGGCAGTCAGACAACAGCGAAATGAGCTGGAAACAGTTTTATCAAATATGGTTGAAGGTGTGGTGGCTGTTGATCTGAATGATCATATTCTCAGTGTAAATCAAGCTGCTGCATCTATGTTTGAAAGTACAGCCCCTGATCTTTTGGGACAAAGCATTCAGGAAACCATCAGAAATCATGACCTTCAAAAATTTATTTCCGAGGCAATATTAACCGGAAAATCCGATGAAACGGATATTATATTTTATCAGAAGGAAGAACGCATCCTTCACAGCTACAGCAATCCACTACGTGATCCGAAAGGTGAGCATATCGGCGTTCTGATCGTTCTGGATGATGTTACACAGCTCAGGAAACTGGAAAACATTCGCCGTGATTTTGTAGCCAATGTCTCCCATGAGCTGAAGACACCACTGACGGCCATCAAGGGTTTTGTTGAAACCCTGAATCATGGCGCCATTGAAAACAGGGAAGAATCCAGTCGATTTCTAGGTATCATTGAAAAACATGTTGATCGTCTGAATTTTATTATTGACGATCTTTTAAAATTATCAAAAATTGAATCAGACCACGAAAAAAATAAAATCAAGATCGAAAACCAGGCTGTTTACGATGTTGTTATGTCGGCTGTTCATTTCTGCAGGCCTTATGCAACTCAAAAAGGCATCAGTATTGATGTTGAATGTGAACCCTCTTTACGATCCGATCTGAATCCTTCACTTATGGAACAGGCGCTGATCAATCTCCTTGAAAATGCCATCAGATACAGCGACAAGAAAAAGCCAATTGAGATAATGGTTTCACAGAACCATGAAAATACCACCATTCAGATCAGGGATCATGGTATCGGCATAGCACCTGAAGATCAAAATCGACTGTTTGAAAGATTTTACAGGGTAGATAAAGCAAGGAGCCGAAAACTGGGCGGAACCGGACTGGGGCTTGCCATTGTAAAGCACATTGTTCAGGCACATCAAGGAAAAGTTTCTCTCGAAAGTAGCGTGGGCGAAGGCAGTACATTTACCATCCTTCTACAAAATTCATGACCGGAATTAAGTCTGTAACCACATTCATGGTAGAAATCAGAAAAGCTGGACGGGCTTATCTATTAAAGATCCTGGCCCTGAGGGCCAGGCTTTAAGTTACCCCTGAAAGGGGATTAGTTTGCCTTTGAGAAGTTTTGAGGTGCTACATCAACTCTGCCCCGAACAAGGCCCAGCTACAATCCAAAGTGATTCTTCCCCCAATCGCGCATCATCATCATAACGCCTCTTAGACTTTCTCCAACCTCGGTAAGCGAGTATTCTACTTTTGGGGGCACTTCCGCATAAACCTTGCGATTGACAATTCCATCAGCTTCCAGTTCTCGGAGCTGTTTTGTCAACATGCGCTGGGTTATACCTTGCATTGCCTGTTTCAGCTCGCCAAAACGGTATGTTCTTTCCAGCAGATGATAGAGGATAACCCCCTTCCATTTTCCGCCGATAATTTCCAAAGTCGCTTCCACGGGGCACCCGTTGTTACATTTATATGTGCTGTGACGCATTGATTTTCCTCATTAGTATACTTTCTGATACTACGTGATTTATTAGTGCCTACTTGACTATGAAGAAGGTACTCCCTATATTTGCCGAAGTCAACGAAAAAGGATGAATATTTCATCAAAGGGGATCAAATAATGAGCACGGAAAAAACTATGCAAAAAACAATTCTTCTCACCGGGGCAACCGACGGCATCGGGCTGGAAACAGCCCGGATGCTTGTTTCGTTGGGCCACACTGTCTTGCTCCATGGGCGCAACCCGGCAAAACTGGAAAAGGTGGCAAAAACGCTTGCCGCGCTGCCGGATAGCGGACGCGTTGAGAGCTACGTGGCAGATCTATCACGTATGGACGCTGTAGAGGCACTGGCGAAGGCTGTAGCTGAAAAGCACGCTAAACTGGATGTGTTGATCAACAATGCCGGTGTTTTTAAGACAAACGATCCCATAACACTGGACGGACTGGATGTGAGGTTTGCTGTCAATACGTTTGCCCCCTATCTGCTGACGAAAAGGCTCTTGCCGCTGATTGAATCTTCTGGAAGGGTAATCAACCTGTCCTCCGCAGCTCAGGCTCCAGTCGATCTGGAAGCGTTGGTCGGACGGGGCAGGCTGCCCGACGGTGCCGCTTATGCGCAAAGCAAACTGGCGCTTACCATGTGGTCCCGCAACATGGCGCTTGCGGTCAAGAATGGCGGTCCGGCTATCATTGCGGTCAATCCCAGATCGTTTCTTGGCAGCAAGATGGTGAAAGCGGCCTATGGGGTGGCTGGCGGTGATCTTCGCATCGGCGCGGAAATTCTCTGCCGCGCGGCACTGTCGGATGAGTTCGCGGTTGCTTCCGGTCAGTATTTCGACAACGATTCCGGCCGGTTTACCTCGCCCCACCCCGATGCCTTGGATCCTCAAAAATCAGAAAAGATTGTACGCCAAATAGAGGCGGTTTTGGCTAAGGTAGCAAAGCCGGGTAGGCTTCTAAATTCACCAGCCTGACGGTAGATCTGGGTGGAGACTGTTCGAATATGATTATTGTTTACAACTGGGCCAATTTACAAACGAATTAATAGATGATGAGGGACAGATGAATTATACACAACCAGTTTACAGACCTCCATACGAGGCAAATACGTTGTTATTACAGGTGACAGTCGGATGCGCACATAACAAATGTACATTTTGTACAATGTACCGCGATGTGAAGTTCCAGGTAGAGAAAATAGACCAAGTTGAAAAAGACTTACAGGAAGCACAACAATTATATGGAAATGTAAAGCGGGTATTCTTGGTAAATGGAGATGCTTTTGTGCTTTCCGCAAAGCGCTTGAAGGAGATAGCCGAAAAGGTTCATCACTATCTGCCAGAAGTTGAGAAGATAACCATGTATTCATCAATCAACAATATTAAGCATAAATCTGATGAAGAGTTGGCTGAGTTGGCTAAGCTGGGAATTGGTGATCTGTGGATTGGTGTCGAAACTGGGCATGGCAAGGCACTTAGGTATCTTAATAAAGGTTCTTCGATAGAGGATGCTTACGAACAGTTGGAGCGCTTAAATAAGGCCGGTATCACGTTCTTTTATGGATTTATGTTTGGTGCTGCCGGTAAAGGTAAAGGAATTGAAAATGCCGAGGCCAATGCAAAAGTTATCAATAAGGTTAAGCCCTTAGGTATTGTTCCAACCACGTTGAGCCCCAATGAAGGCACCCAACTGGCTAAAGACATTGCGGATGGCACTTTTGAATTGGCTACTGAGCGTGAATTGTTTGAAGAGCAAAAGAAAACAATCGAGCTGGTAGACGTGCCTACTTATTATATGGGGATACATATCATAAACTCAGTGAGTTTCGATGCTGAACTACCCAAAGGCAAACAGGGAGCAATTGATAGGGTTAACCATGCTATATCGAATACGAATGAAGCAATTTTGGACAGTGTGCCTGAGCGTCATTCGATATGAGTCGATAACAACATCAACGCACTTTTGTAACCCTGATGATGGATGCAGGTATGGACTCCGCTATCCTGGATCCTCTGGATAAAAAGATCATGACGACAAAGTTAATTACAAATTAAAAGTTTAAAGGAGAAAGAAACCAATGAAAGCAATGATAGTCAAAAATTTTGGTGATTCCGATGTATTTGAGCCGGCCCAGATCGATAAACCGACGGTAAAACCGGGCCACGTATTGGTTAAGATCGCTGCAACCAGCGTCAATACCGTCGATACCATGATACGGCAGATGGGTGCGGAGCTGCCGATTTCACCGGAACTTCCCGCTGTTCTGGGTATGGACTTTGCCGGCACCATCGAAGAAGTGGGCGCGGGTGTTTCCGGATATACTGCCGGTGACGAAGTATACGGCTGTGCCGGCGGATTGGGTGATCTGCCTGGGACCCTTGCCGAGTACCTGGTGGCGGATGCCAATCTGATCGCGCCCAAACCGAAAAAGCTGAACATGCGGGAAGCTGCCGCACTACCTTTAGTTGGCATTACGGCCTATGAAGGCTTGATACGGGCAGGCATTACCCGGGGCCAGAAAGTACTCGTCCATGGCGGTTCCGGCGGCGTTGGTCATGTTGCCCTGCAGCTGGCACGTCATTTCGGCGCTCAAGTTTACTCAACCGGCGGCGGTGACAAGCAGCTGGAATTGATCAAAGCGTTAGGGGCAACGGCCATCAATTACAAGACGGAAACGGTAGCCGACTACGTTGCTGAATATACGAATGGTGCCGGTTTTGATGTTGTTTTTGATTCAGTGGGTGGTCCGAATATGACAAACTCTTTTGAAGCTGCTGCGCTCAATGGCCAGGTTGCTTCCACGGTGGCAATGGTTGAGCTAGATTTGTCACTGGCGCATTTCAAGGGGCTGTCGCTATACGTCGTGTTCATGTTGATCCCCATGATCCATAACTACAAACGGGAAGAGCATGCTCAAATTCTGCGCAAACTGGCAGATATCGTTGATGCCGGCGGTTTACAGCCAGTTCTTGACGAACAACGCTTTTCTTTCGAGGAAGCCGGCAAAGCCCATGACCGTCTTTCCAGCGGCCAGGCAATGGGTAAAGTCGTTGTAGATATAAATCCGGTGCAGGATAAATAATATATGTAGCGCTACCATATCATCAAAAGCCCGACACATGGGCCTGTTGCTTTCAAACAACAGGCCCTTTACTGAACTCTCAAGCGTATCTCCGCTGAAGAATCGAGTGAGAACAAGCAAATCGCCAAGCTGGTCGAAAAGACTGTTCATTCACTGCCGGGGTTATAGATTTGCTAATGAACACTCCGACCATTAGCCCTCACTTTTTATTATTTGGGCCACATACAATATATAGGGGCTGGAGCATCTTTAAAGAAACTGTAGATTCTGGCATAAATCATTTGCCTTGCACCGTGGATGTACTCCAACTCATCAACGGTGAAGGGGGCTTCTGGAAATCTGTGATACCATACTGTCAAGCGATGTTCTGACCTTAATGTCAGTCTTGTCAATTCAAGTATAGTTCAGGACAAGGGACAACGCATGTAAAATATCTGGAGCCCCTATCATGTTTGCGTTATGTTTTTGATCAGGTGAACATAATTTCCTCCAGATAATCAACATCAAGCGCCGCACTAAACCGTTTGGTCTTAATGCTCCCTTTAAATG
>JAIPEE010000040.1 GCA_021737275.1 Desulfobacterales bacterium | reverse complement strand
ATGCCAGTCAAAAAGCCCGGTTTGCATCATATTTGTTTTACTCCTCAGTTCGATAATTTGATTATGAATTGAGAATATTTATACCAAATTTATGACTACTTTTATATGATAAAATGGCAATTATTAGAGAAACCCTAAAAGTACAATTAAGAAGTAATATACAATATTGTATGTTTTACACCAAAAAAAGATACTGAATGAAAAACTGGCAAGTATATATCATATTATGTTCGGATAAGACCCTTTATACCGGAATTACTACTAATATTGAAAACCGTTTCAAACAGCATGCTGACGGCACCGGTGCAAAGTATTTTCACGGGCGAAGCCCGGAGAAGCTGGTGTATGTCGAATGCGGACTCTGCCGAAGTACAGCGAGTAAAAGGGAGAGTGAAATCAAAAAAATGCGGCGTTCAGATAAATTTCTGCTGATTGAATCTGAAAAAAATGAAATAGGTGGTAAATAAAGGGTTCATGAGTAATAAGTACCCTTGCTTTAGTCTCTTTATACTTAATGATCTGAAACCCAATGCCCCTTTCAGGGACAATCCAGAATCCGGTCTTCCGGGCCGGGATCCTTTACCGTTTTAATTTTTTGTACAGCTATCAGTGATACCAAGCTGAAAACAGCGCCGCAGACAAAAGGAATTCTATAGTCAATCATCCACAGGGCACCACCGATTGCAGGCAGCACCACGGCCGCAATATGATTTATGGAAAAACTGATGGATACGCTTGAGGCAATATCTTTGGGATTTCCGACTTTCTGGAAATAAGTTTGTATGGCAATGCAGAAATTGTAAAAAAACTGATCCAGGAGATAAAGCGCCATAATTAACCACCTGGACTGGGCGGTTGCATATGCCAGGAAAATAAATATAAGGCCGAAATACTCCAGGGAGAGCATTTTTCTCTCACCAAATTTTATGATCCATTTACCGATAATCGGGCACATGAAATAATCCATCACATTACCGACCACGAATAGTGTGGTCACCTCACGGACCGATATATCAAATTTTTTTACCATTAAAAAAATGGCAAATGCCATAAAAATCTGCCGCCGGGCACCGGCCATAAAGGTTAGAAAATAATAGAGCCGGTATTTCTTGCGGATGATCATTTTAGTGCGCTGGGGAGGAATATCTTTTTGGGTAGGATCCTGAAAAAGACCCCAGAAACCTGCTGCACCAATTAAACATCCGAATATCATAAACATATGTGTAAAACTTAATAAAGGCGCCAGAAAAAAAATCAGAATACCGGCCCCGATATTGGTGGCGGCGCCCATACTGTAGAGTTTTCCCAGTATCAATGGTGATGTGTTTTTGTCAAAGTACTGCAAAGTAAGGGAATCAGAGACAGCAAAAAAATAATGATACCCAAGGCTCATGGCCAGGGTGGTGCATGCCAGTCCTGAGTATGAAGGGAACAATCCGGTTGCCGCGATACCGATCCCCAGTATGAGAACCGACAATGAACACAACCGGTGCTCCCTGATTAATAACAGGGCAAATACTATCAAAAATGTCAAAAACCCCGGGATTTCCCTGATAGATTGGATGATGCCGATATGATTGCCTTCCAGTTTTATGGTCTCGACAGCAAAATTATTAAAAAGTGTCAGCCAGACCTCCAGACCCAGTGTTGAACTGATGGTCAGCAACAACAGATAGCGGTACATTTTATTTTGTTTAATATTGACCATTTTGGCGACCTTTCTGTTGAAAGCATAACAGGTCGCCCGGTTTTCAGGACTTTATCGGGTTATCCGGATACCTGTTTGTAATTTTACTTTTTCAGAAAAATGGATTAACATCTTGCGCTATGAAGACAAAAAATATTGCAAAACGGACAAAAAGCGAACCTGAAGGTTTGTTTCCGGATGTGGAAAAAATACCTCGCCCTGTTGTGGTGGTTGCCCTGAACTATCCCAATAATCATATGATCCCTGCCCATACACATGAAAGTGCCCAGCTTTTACATGCTACCGAAGGAGTGATGACTGTAACTACGGATATGGGCGTGTGGGTCGTTCCGCCGGGGCGGGCCGTATGGATACCAATGCTGAAAAGACATGAAATACATGCATTCGGACGACTGTCAATGCGGACAGTATATATCAAAAGTGAAAGCGTTTCAGGATTGCCCCGGGAGTGTTGTGTTGTTTCCGTTACACAATTAATGAAAGAGCTTATTTTGCACGCCATAACACTTCCCTGCCTTTATGATTTGAAAGGCCCTGATGCCCGTGTCATGCAGGTTATTCTTGACCAGATAAAAACCCTGTCTGTCACGCCACTTGACTTATGCATACCAAAGGACCTCCGTTTGAATAAAATTTACAGGATATTTAATCAAAATCCGGCAGATAACCGTTCCTTGGAAGAATGGGGCAAACATGTCGGGGCCTGCAGCCGAACACTGACCCGGCTTTTTCAGGAGGAAACGGCCATGAGTTTCAGGCAGTGGCGTCGGCAATTCAGGATTCTGGAAGCGTTAAAACGGCTTGGCCGACAGGAATCCGTAACGAATATTGCACTTGAACTGGGTTACGACAGTCCGAGTGCGTTTATCAGCATGTTTAAAAAAACACTGGGGAAAACGCCCGGGCAGTATTATAAAGGATGATTATATGATGAGGTCATGGCACATGTTTTTTTATTTTTTTTGTACAGTACTGTACATGGGTTTTTCTCTATTTGATCTCCGTATTGATGACAATGTTTTCCTCAAAAACGATGGGAATTCCACGATCAGATAAACCCTTAAAAAATTTCATCGGATCAAGGCCGTCAGCTGTTATTACGCCGCTGTCTGTCTCTCCGGCCATACACATTTTAGCACCGGTAACAGCCGGAAGCGCTACATATAACTGGGTGGTGCCATAGGTGTTATAAAGCTGTTTCTGTAATTCCCTGTTATTTCCGTCAATAAAATTGTAAGTTACTGAATAAGAGGCGTCTCTTCCATTGTATTCACCATCAACAGTTATGACGATGAAGCCGGAAGCTTCAGACTGAAGGATTGTTTTCTCGTTTTCTTCAAGAAACTGTTTGGTCGGCTGCTTTACAAGCTTCATCAATACATCACGGGGTACAACTTTTACACCGTTTACTTCAACTTCCCTGTCATCTGCAAATCCCATTTTGACAAATGCACCCGCTGTCTTATCAACAGGATATTTGAAATCGATGTTCTTAAGCCCTTTGTTTTTATAATACCTTGGGAACAGATAGGGTTCTTCGTGGGAATGTGAAGCAATCAGTGCCGCCCCAATCGGCTCCGGAAAAGTATATGTTTCAGGATTGCTGAAAATGGGAATCTTTGTATGTTTACCATCCTTAAAGATCATTGGCGGTTCTGCAAAATCAGCAAGGGCAATTTCCGGTGCCCATCCCGGATCCCATTCCTGTAAGATTTCGTCACCGGATATACCAAATGTCAAGCCGATACGGACAAGAATTTTTTCTACCTTATTCATCTGATCGCATATATATCTTGTCAATACGCCCAGGCTGCCGGGAGAAATACCGCATCCCATCAGGGCGGATTTTCCTATTGCTTTGAACTCTTTATCATATGTTATTTCACCGCCACTGACCCACTGATTAAGAAAGTTATATTCACCTGCCGTATTTAAGTAATGTGCCTTTACAGCCAAAGCAGCTTCAATAATATTGATGTTAAACTCGGTCAGGGTAAAATTGAAAATTACATCCACGCCTTCTGCGGCTTTGATAATCTCATCTTTTTTGCCGGCATCAAGTTTAATCGGTTTGATTTTGTTAGTTTTGAATTTGCTGTTGATTTTCTCTGCCACCTTTTGGGTAAATTCAAAATTTATATCACCCAGCAGAATTTCAGAAACATCTTTTTCACCGGCTAAAATTGAAGTGCATGGCCCGCCCTGGGCACCGGAGCCGACAATTAATACTTTTTTTATAATTATTCTCCTTTATTGATGTCCCCGGTAAAAACTTTCTAAAAAATCATTAACAAGATTTTTCACTTTGAGCTTTTTATGATCAACTATTCCATAGCCATTCAAATATAAAAATCCTTCAACTGTGGCCCACAAAGTTAAAGCATACTGTTTGGAATTAACCGTTTCCGGAAGGTCCCCATTTTTGATACCGTCAGTTATTATTAAATTAGTATAATCCAGCACACGACTCAAAAGATTACTCAACTCTTCAGAAAGCGTCTTATCGATCTTTAGTTGTCGGTAATCAATAGCCAGCAGCGCTGTGTCATTTTCATATTCATCATCATATTCAATATATGCTGAAAATAGATTTTTTAACCGATCAAGCATCGTGCCTGATTTTGAAAACAGTGTACTTTCAAGATGCTGGTATAAATCCAGGAAAACCAGTCTGCACACTTCGCCGTACATTGTATCCTTGTTTTTGAAATAGGCATATATCGCCCCGGTTGTCAGTTCAGCTTCTTTTGCAATATCTCTTACTGTGGCATTTTTGTAACCTTTAATAATGAATACAGTTTTTGCAGCGTTAAGTATATGGTTGGCTCGATTCTGGCGCTCATTTTCACGAAGTTTTTGTAATGCTGATTCTTTCATTCCATCTCCACTGTTCGAAATATAATATCTAATACCCTAATTATTCCGCATTTGCACGAATTACATAATACTTGCGAATGTGCTCCGGCACGTGCCAAATCAGACCGGTACCTTTCGGTATAAAAAATGCCTCGCCGGTCTTGAACTCTTCTCTGCTGTTATCTTCATGGTTTGTAATGACAACACTCCCGCTGATCACATAACAGAACTCATCTACCGGATAAGACTCAACTTCCAACGTTCCGGCGGTGCTTTCCCATACACCTGAAAACATGGCTTCATCTTCGCTTGTATAATAAGTGTGATCTTTTTCCTGCGGGTCGCCTGCGGTAATCAGTTCAGGCGCCTGCTGGGGTATGTCCTGTAATTTAACATCTGATTTCATACGGATAACTTTTTTAGCCATGGTTCACCTCCAAATATTTATATTTTCCAAATAACATTACTACAAGCCATCTCAAAAAAGTTTTTTGTCCCAAACTCGGCGTTGGTTCCAATTTTTAAATCTTCGAAATACTTGAGTATGTCTGTGGGTTAAAAATTGAATCCGCCTTGATTTTGTACCAAAACCCTTTTTTTGAGATACCTTGTAAATTACAATAAGCCTGTCAGCAAACCTATGCCACCAAGACCTAAACTAATATAGAGAAATACCTTATATACATCCTTTAGCGGTACAAAGAAGGATGGGTATATAAGGATTATACACAGCATCATAAATGCTGCGCTGCTCACGATTGGTCCTGAAATGCCAGGAAGAAAAAATCCGCATACGATCAGAACAATATTACATATCATTGCTGCCCAGCCGAATTTCCCCCATAAAGGGGTTTTGCCAAATCTGACCTCATCTGCTTCGGAAGGAACAAGTTTGCTGCCTAATTCTCTTGCTACCCGAAACCCGCTTAAAGCCGATCCTTCCAGGAAAGAGAACCTATCCGTGTAATCTCCGCAAAAGTGAATATTGCCCACCGGTTTTGGTAAGTGAGGAAGAAGTTCCGTATAAAATTCAGGAGAGATTCCAACTTCACCGAGCGGATATCGGGTCACTTTTGTATCGGTGATATATTGGTCTATATCAGATTCCGACATAATGCGTTTAAAGTCGTCCTTAACGAGTGTTAGAAGTTCCTGGTCAGATTTTGACATAAGCGCTTCTATTCCCTCTTTATCCTGCGGGGCTTTGGAAATAACAAAATTATAAATTATTGGATTGTCCTCGTTTTTATCGGCATCAGTATTGAAGGTGGGATCCATAATACCGTTAAATATGACGCCCTCAGACATCATTCCGCCCCAGCGCTTCCAGGGAACACTTCTTTTTAAAAAGATATTGATAATGATAAGCAGGCCATATTCTACTTTTGATAATGCCTCTTTTTTCCAGTCCGGGAGTTGCGGAACAAGCTTCAAGGCAATTGGTGCGGGTGTCGCTAAAACCGCTTTTTTGGATTTTATAACATGATCTTTACCATTTTTATGAAAAGAAGTGCTTACAATTCCATCTTTTTCTTCAACTTTTGTTACCCGGGCTTGGCTCATAATATTTCCATCAAGCTTTTTTGCCAGCGTATCGGTAATTTTCTGAGTGCCGCCTTTAATAAATGAAATTTGTGCCGGGTTAACGATATCGAATAGTATGCCTGCTCCAATTCCCATTGATGTGTTTTCCGGCGTTGATACGCATGCCGCTAATAAATATATGTTAAACAGCATTAACATTCTTGGACTATACCCCTGCTGCAGTTCTTCAAGGTTTTTCCGGACAAGTTCTTTCCAGCGCGGATCTTCAGGCGGAAGCTTAAAAATTTTAAGCTTCCGGTAAGCCCTGGAGATAAATTTAAAGGCATCAATCTTTTCCTTTAAACTCAAAGGGAAACTATCGAAGTCGGGATAAAGTTTATTGTCCGAATAAACAGAGAAAAGGGGTTCTTCTCCATGATTTATTTTTTCTATTCCAAGCTCATCCAGCAGCTGGTTAAAATCATTCTTCTCTTCATTCACATACTGTGTACCGATATTATACCATGTGTCATTAACCTGTTCAGACATCACCCTTCCGCCGAACCTGTCCTCTTCTTCCAGCAGCAGAACATTTTTATCTCTCAGCTTATAAGCGGCACAAAGTCCGGCAATACCACCGCCAATAATAACGGCATCGTAAAGTTCTTCTTTTCTTAGTTGATCCACTTGTTTTTCCATGTATCCACCTCCCCAAAACCATTATCTATATCCGATTGTTAGATATTAAGCGGATATAGGATTATATATCGATCTTTATAATGAAGAAATAATTATATAACAACGTTATATAATTATAACAAGAGAAATTATTAATAAAAAATATCTGATGGAAAACAAGAAAGTTTGTGCAGATATGGATACAAAAGACGATCGCCTGCGCAATGGTTATAATGACTGGACAAAATCGAAAGGATATGAATTCTGACTGACAGGGATGGGTTCGATGTTCCAGCAGTACAGGAAGGCGTTGAATCAGCATTCTGATATTATGAGTGAGCTTCAGCTTCACCTGAGAATGAATATACTATTTTTTTTCAGGATATTGAGCAAGCTTGTTACGTAATGTCTTACGATCTATGTCCAGAATCTGTGCGGCTTTTGTCTTGTTACCATTAACCGCATTCATGACATCACGGATGTAGCTGTTTTCAACTTCCACAAGAGTCCTGTTTAAATCGACCATACCACAGTTTGCAGAAAACCTCATAAGTGAAGGGAGATTGGGTGTATCTACAACATCTCCTTCGGTCATAACAATTATACGTTGAATAATATTTTCCAATTCTCGAATATTACCAGGCCAGGCATAATTGCGCAGAATTTCGATAGCGTGGTCAGTAAATTTTGGGATTGGCCTCTCATATTCATTTGCAAATTTTGCCGCAAAGTGATGTGTTAATAAAATAATATCAGAATCTCGATCGCGTAGCGGGGGCAAATCAATTGTGATCACGTTGAGACGAAAAAAGAGGTCTTCTCTGAAGGTTTGTTTTTGAACGAGGAGAGACAAATCTTTATTCGTTGCTGCGATAATACGCACATCAATTTTCCTTGGATGTGAAGAGCCGACCATACACAATTCTTTTTCCTGAAGAACCCGAAGCAGCTTGACCTGGAGAGTCATACTGGTTTCTCCAATCTCATCAAGAAAAAGGGATCCTTTGTCTGCCACTATAAAAAAACCGGCCCGTGACTCACTTGCTCCGGTAAATGAACCCTTCATATGCCCAAACAATTCACTTTCCAGAAGTTGCTCAGGGATAGCACCACAGTTTACCGATACAAAAGGTGATGCCGCCCGCTTACTCTCATAATGAATACCGCGCGCGACTAACTCCTTTCCCGTTCCACTCTCCCCGGTAATAAGTACAGTCGCATTTGAACGCGCTGCTTTTTCAATTTCAGACAAAACCTTTTTTATTGCTTTCGACTCTCCAAGAATTCCATGTCGCCCTATAGACCGTAAATCCCGACTCTGATATCGTTTAGACTGGACTTTTTCTAAGGCTTTATGCACTGCGTCCTGAAGTTCTACATCTGTAAAGGGTTTTGTGATATAGTCTACAGCGCCATGTTTTATTGCGGTAATAGCACCGTCAACATTGGGGTATCCTGTAACAACGATCACTTGAGTATCCATAAAATTTTCGCGCACATGTCTGACTAATTCCAATCCGCTAACTTTTGGCATTTTAACATCTGTAATAACAAGATCTATCTTAGATGATCCTAAGATATTAAGCGCCTCTGCTACGCCTGAAGCAGTAAAAACAGCGTAATTTAAAGCTCTTAAATTTCTTTGGAGAACTTCTCTCGTTGCCTCTGAATCATCTACAATAAGAATTTTTGAATCTATACGCTCAATAGCCATTTTAAAGCCTATACTTTTTCCCCGGTTAGGGGAAGATTGATTTCAAAACGTGCACCTTGTTCCAACCGGTTACTCACCTGGATTGAACCACCATACGATTTAATTATTCCATGAACAACAGATAAGCCGAGACCTGTTCCCTTTCCAACATCCTTTGTAGTAAAAAATGGATCAAAGATATTGTCTATTACATCGAGCGGTATGCCTTTTCCGGAGTCCTCTACAATGAGACATATACACTCGTTATGCAATTCCGTTTTAACTAATATATTGCCACCATCAGTCATTTCCTGAATAGCGTTAACAATTAAATTAATAATAATTTGTTGAAATTGGGCGGAATCTCCATAGAACAATGGAAGCTCTGGGGACAACTCACATAAAACGTTTATATTTGACTTTTCACAGCGTGACTCCAAAAGGGAAAATGAATTTCTGATAACCATATTCAGGTTAATTTTATCTTTTTGTTTCGGTGATTGGCGCACGAACAGCATCAATGTCGCAATAACCTCACGTGCGTATAAAGATGCTTCAACAATTTTATCAATATCCTTACGAATCTGATCTGAAAGATCCGGGTTTTTTTGTATCAATTGTGCAAATCCAAGCGTGTTTGCTAGCGGCTCATTAATTTCATGTGCGATGCCTGCGGCAAGTTGGCCAACTGTTGACAGGCGATCAGCATGATGAAGTTGCTTTTCAAGATTTTTTTTATCCTGTTCATCCTGCCTTCGTTCTAATATCTGGCGTAATTCACGAGAAACACCTTGAAGCAATTGTTGTTCCTCGTATAGAAATGCCATATCTTTAGACAGATATACACCCCCGTAATGATAGTTCGTGTAAAATACTTCTACACGTCCGCGAACTTCTCCTTTTACAATTATTTTTTCAGATATAAAATGAGATCCCTTTTTAAAGCCAAGTGAAACAAATGAATGATTATCAACAATAATGCGTGCCTTCGTAATCTCCGGAAACTGGAAAGCTTCAGGAAGCATTTCAACTATACTCTGGAACAAATCATTTATTGAATAGTCAAGTGATGCAGTGATATGGTTTATATTATAAAGGCACGTGATTTCCTTAATACGCTCACCCAGTGCAAAATGTAAGCGGCGATAGGATATCACTATTCCCAAAAACTGCCCCAGACCTTCATATACCTTCTCTACTTTTTTTTTATTAAAAAAAAAGGGTTGAATACTCTTTACCTGAAGAAGTCCCTTATCTGTTTCATTAATATCAAATTCAACAAATGCTTGTGATGGATAATGAATACCATTACCGGTTACGATATAAGGAAATGTTTCATCTGGTGTACCGGTAAGATTCGGAACCAAATTTTCAATCCAGAGGCTGCCGGCTTCGGTTTTCTTAATTTGCTTTTCAAGGTATTTTTTATCACCAAGATCATATATCACAAAATCTATAAGCTTTTTATTGTCAATGAAGCCTGTTTTCATCTGTGCACACACATCGGTTTCTAAAAAAACCGAATGAAAATGGTAATATACTTTGTCGGACGTAACCCAGATATCAAGCGCATCAGCATCGATGATATTTAAGAGCTTATTAAAAATTTTGTCCATAAAATCAATTCGCGTTGAGCTGCTGCATGCTATCTGCAGCAGCTCTCGCAAAGTTGAAATTGTCTCTGGGTGAAAAATAAGGTTTTTCATAGAATAATTAATATTCTTATACGGCACCGTGGTCGATCATGGCCTCTGCAACTTTAAGGAAGCCGCCAATGTTTGCACCGACAACATAATTATCGGGCCGGCCATATTTTTCTGCAGCCGTAATGCAAATCTCATGAATGTCAGACATAATTCGGTGCAATTGATCATCAACTTTTTGTGCATCCCAACTAAATCCATTTTTATTTTGAACAATTTCAAGTCCGGAAGCACCAACCCCGCCCGCATTGGATGCTTTACCGGGTACAAAGATAATCCCCGCATCATGGAATAAATGAACTGCGTCGAGGGTAGTCGGCATATTCGCGCCTTCAATAACAAATTTACACCCATTTCTAATTAAAGCTTTCGCATCATCTAAATCCAGTTCATTTTGTATAGCACAGGGAAATGCAATGTCACAAGGAATTATCCATGGCCTTTTATTGGGTATAAACTCAACGCCAAACTGATCGGAATATTGTTTCACTTCATCTATCCCTGAAAAACGCATTGTTTTCATAAAATCAATTTTTTCACCGGAAACGCCATCCGGATCATGAATAAATCCATCCGGGCCTGAAAGTGTTACGACCCTGGCGCCAAGTTCAGTAGCCTTTTTAACCACTCCCCAGGCAACGTTACCAAATCCTGATACGGCAACCTTTTTTCCTTCAAGATTTTCATTTTTTGTCTGCAAAACATTCTCAGCAAAATAGACAATACCGTAACCCGTCGCTTCCGGACGAAGCTGAGACCCTCCCCAGCTTAAACCCTTGCCGGTCAGCGAACAGTTCCAGCGTCCGGAAAGGCGTTTATATGCACCGAACAAGAATCCAATTTCCTGAGCCCCGACACCTATGTCACCGGCGGGAACATCGATATCCGGACCAATATAGCGGAAAAGCTCCGTCATGTAGCTATGGCAAAAACGCATTATTTCGCCGCGACTCTTGCCTGTAACGCTGAAATCCGATCCTCCCTTTCCACCGCCCATTGGAAGTCCTGTCAGGGCATTTTTAAATATTTGTTCAAAGCCAAGGAATTTAAGTGAGCTTAAATTTACCGAAGCATGAAATCGTGTGCCGCCCTTGTATGGGCCGATAGCACTGTTAAACTGAACACGGTAGCCGTTATTCACTCTGATTTTGTTTTGGTCATCAGTCCAGACGACCCTGAATGATATTATGCGTTCAGGAATAACAAGTCTTTCAAGAACCTGAAAATTTTCATATAAGGGATCTTGTTTTAAAACAGGTGCAATTGAGTTAAGCAACTCATTCACTGCCTGTAAAAACTCTCTTTCCCATGGCACCATTGCTTTCAGAGAATGCATGATTTGATCTGCATAACCATATTCTTTTAATGCTTTTATTTTAATTTTATTATTTAAAAAATTTTCTTCTTCCAGGCTGTATACATCTTTACTAATTATATCTAACATTTTGTTTTTCCTTTTTAGAAAGTAGTGTTCAAATTATGAACAACTCGTGGCTTTAATTATATTCTTCGCAATGCCAGAGGCCCCCGACAGCTTTTGGTAATTTGCATGTTGATAGATTGTCACAGTTACTACAAATGCCCAAGGACTGTGTGCTGTTCATCTCTAAAGCCACAACCTCCGATGAATAATCAGGAGTTGTCGCCGTGGTATTTTCCACAGCACCGCTATCATCAAACTCTTCACAAAACCAAACCGGTTCTTTGGCACGAGCAAGAAATCCGCATGAATGATTGTGGTCACAATTTGTACAAATACCCTGGATAATTTTCATTGTTGTCTTCATAATATGTTACTCCTTTCGTTTTAGCTGATCCGTAAAAAAGTTTTTCAGCTATAAGTTGTTGTTGAAAACATAATCGCAAGCTCCGTGCCATTTCATCATAAAAGTCACAACAATTTTATAAGTATTTGATTCTATAGAGGTATTATGCGATGCGCAGCTGTCGGGAACAGCCGCATAAGGGATTTTTTTACCTGTGTTTCACCGGCTGCCGCTGGGGAATAATAGGCCACCGGGGCAAACTGCCCCACTTCACATGTTCCACCCCGTATGATGAGAGCACGTCTGAAACTTAGTAAGTTGATGTGTCAAATAAACAGACCGGAACCCCTGATCAGATGTTATCATTCAGAATTTCAGTTGCTTAACAACTAATCTGTGATTATATTATAGGTTATAAAAAACCATAACTAACAGTATCTAACCGTTATTATAATCAATTCTAAGATATTTATGTATCAGGCATTGTCTTAAAAAATCGATATTTTGAACAAAAATTCAACAAGGGAGGTCCTATAATGATTAAAGTTGCTATCGTATATTACAGTAAATACGGACATACAAAATTGCAAGCTGAGGGGGTTCAGCGCGGCGCAGCCGGTGTAGATGGTGTGAAGGTTGAGCTTTATAATGCAGATGAAGCCATTGAAAGATTGGATGAGCTCGATTCTGCCGATGCCATTATATTGGGTACAGCGACGTATATGGGAAATATTTCTGCCGGCCTAAAGACGTTTATGGAAGAGGCTGCCAAAAAATGGTTCACCCTTGCATGGAAGGATAAAATCGCCGGAGCATTTACAAACTCAAGCTCCTTTTCAGGTGATAAACTGAATACGCTGTTCGGCCTTGTTATAAATGCCATGCAGCATGGGATGATTTATGTCGGGCTTGGGATGTTTCCATCTGCCAATGATCCTGAGGGCATGAACAGTGTTGATGGGCCCGGCCCGGAAACACATAACAGAGTCGGATCCTTTATTGGCCCCATGGCTGCCAGTTTCCAGGTTGAGCCGGGATCTGCACCACCCAAAGGCGATATTGAGACTGCAGAACTTTATGGAAAACGTGTTGCAGAGATTACGGCTCAGTTTGTACGTGGACGACAGTAATATATAGCATTTGAGTTAAGCCGGTAATAGCGATGAATAAAAGAAATGATAATGGCGGCATTGTTTATTCAACGGAATACGGAAAGATGTGCCCCAAATGCAGCAAGCAGGCCGAAAAGTGTGTATGTCGTCAGAAAAAAGCATTATCCAAAAGTGATGGAATTGTTCGTATCGGTAGAGAGACAAAAGGGCGAAAAGGGAAGGGCGTAACATTGATTACCGGCGTTCCCCTTGACGAATCTGAACTTAAACAATTGGGAAAAGAACTGAAACAAAAGTGTGGTACCGGTGGTACCATTAAAAATGATGTTATTGAAATCCAGGGAGATCAACGGGAAAGGTTGATGGCAGAGCTGAAAAAATATGGATGGGTAGTTAAATTATCAGGCGGATAATCTCTTTAAAACCGCTTCTCTAAAGAAAGGTTTAAATTTAGATGACAGAAAAAAGCGTACTGGTAAATGAAGATCAGTATAATTGGGAATATGAAGAAGGAAAAAGTGATCGTGCTGATGTTATCCGTTGGAAAAGTATAATTTCCGGTGAAAAGACGCCCACGCACGGAATGAATATGGGGATACTTGAAGTGCCGCCCGGTGCAATTATGGATATTCATCATCACCATCCTCAGGAAATTTATTATGTGATCCGGGGAGAGGCGGAAGTATATCTTGATAACCGGTGGCAGTCGATAAAAGCAGGAGATGCCATTTATGTCCCGAAGAATAACTTGCATGGCGTAAAAAACTCCGGTGAAGAACTGTTTAAACTGGTATGGATGTTTCCTACGGATTCATGGACTGAAATTGAATATCATTAAGATTAGACATGGTTTCGGTTTTCTTTTATATTAAATGAGTTTGTTCCAACATTTTTAAAAACTATTTAATTAATAGTAATTCAACCGAGGATAAAAAATGAGCAAATTATTTGAAAGCACAACAATTAATGGCATGGCGTTATTAAATCGTTTTGTTCGTTCTGCTACATGGGAAGGGGTTGCAACCGCAGATGGTAAAGTTACCCCCGCCTTAATAAAAATGATGACAGATCTCGCCGATGGCGGTGTGGGCCTGATTATGAGTGGCCACACCTATGTTCGTCCTGAAGGGCAGGCCACACCCTGGCAGCTTGCTATTCACAAAGATGATTATATTGACGGCCTTAGAGAAATGACAGATGCAGTTCATAATTGTGGTGGAAAGATTGTCATGCAACTGGCCCACGCAGGCGCTGAGGCGCCTGAAAAATTAACCGGACAATCGCCTCTTGTTGTCTCAGACTTTGAAGGTCTTTCAGATAAACCTCGAAGAGAGATCACTAAAGGTGATATCTCCGAACTGGTTAAAGCGTTTGCTGATGCATCAAAAAGAGCTCAAACGGCAGGTTTTGATGGCGTGCAACTACACGCGGCACATGGGTATCTGTTAAGCCAGTTTCTTTCGCCTAATTATAATAAGCGTGAGGATGAATACGGTGGTACTATTGAAAACAGATCAAGAATTTATCTTGAAACCTACCGGGCCATCCGGAAAGCTGTTGGTATTGAATATCCTGTAATGATTAAAATAAATGGCCAGGATTATGAAGAAAACGGACTCTCTCTGGAAGATTCTCTATTTGTCGGAAAAATGCTGGCAGATGAAGGTCTTGATGCTATTGAGCTGAGCGGGGGTGTAGGCGATATTACCTGCAAGAAAGGTATAAATAAAATTGAAAAAGAGGCCTACTTTAAAGATGACATGGCTACGTTTAAAAAGGAGATTAATATCCCATTGATTCTTGTAGGCGGTGTACGATCATTTGAAGTTGCTGACAAACTGGTTACAAACGGTATAACGGATTATATCTCAATGTGCCGGCCGTTTATCTGTGAGCCGGATTTGATTAATCGTTGGAAAAACGGAGATCTTCGCAAGTCGGAATGCAAGTCGGATAACCTCTGCTTTCGCCCGGCCATGAAAGGCGAAGGAATATATTGTGTAACCAGGGAGAAAAAGAAAAAGTAACGGAGTAAAAATGAATCAATTAAAATATTATTTTATCGGTGTATTTCTTTTAAGTTTTATTTATGGGTGTTCCGGTATTGTTGTCAGTCAGGATTATAATATGTCATCTGATTTCAGCACCCTTAAAACATATGGCTGGCAATCGGAAACCCAGCCCAAAACCGGTGACATAAGGGTAGATAACCCTTTGCTTGACAACCGTATCAGAAATGCAATTGTTCAGGTACTCTCTTTAAAGGGGTTCAAAAAAGCAGATGACGGCGCACCTGATTTTTTTATCAGTTATCAATATGCCATACAGAATAAAATTAAATCGGATAATGTAAGTACCGGTATCGGTTTCGGCATCGGGAGCACAGGAAGTGTCGGCGGCATCGGTATCAGTAGCGGCAGCGATGTCCGTGCCTACGATCAGGGAATGCTCGTCATCGATATAACGGACCCGGAAAAAGAGTTATTATGGCGCGGTAAAGGTACGCTCCAGGTAACAGACCATTCCAATCCGGAGAAAACAACAAAGACGGTTAATGCGGTAGTGGAAAAAACGTTAAGGCAGTTTCCACCCTTATAAAGGGATAAAAAAAGTTTATCGACATTCAATAATAATACCGCAGTTTTCACAGTAATATCGAGTTGTCGGGGAGTCAGGGCGGGAAACTTTATCAAAGTCACAGTGCCGCACATTGTGCGCTTCCATGCACTCGGGGCAATACCCGTTTTCCAGTTCGTCTTCGGAAATTGTCAGGTGACAGTGCCGGCAGCGAACTTTATTGGATTTTTCAATTACAAGCGTTAGTATTTCATGCTTACAGTTTTCCATAACAACTCATCAGGCAAAAAGGTTGTAATAAGGTCAAGTTATTTAGCGAAAGCAGCTACTAATGTCAAAATAAACTTGTTACGTATCAAAAAGATCGACGGAGATAACTCCGCCTGAAATAATTTCAAAGCAGCTATGGATCAAAAAGCGGCCCATTTACGAATGTTCCTGAAATAAATGAAAGCCCGGAGAAAAGAGCCAAAGCTTTTGAGATTTCATTTGTTTGAAAAAAAACAATTCCGGAAAGGTTTAAAAGGAAGTAAATATGGATGGAAAAACCAGGCGTAATATCAGCATCGGTACACATGTAATGGTCGTTAAAAAACAGGATCAGCGATCAGGAAAAATGACAGAAGGAACGGTCAAGGATCTTCTGACAAAGTCTCCAACACATCCGCATGGCATTAAGGTTCGCCTCGAAAACGGTGATGTTGGCCGGGTTAAGGAGATCCTGGAATAGGAGGTTGGCGGCAAAATGATGAAATTATATATCATATTAGTTTTTTCATTATTATTTCATTTCTGCCTGCAACGGTTTCTACACAGGAGAATAAAAGTGATGTAGATAAGTTCAAGCGTCTGGTAAGTATAAATAGAGATATCGGGTTAAGAATACCCGATCGGTATGGAAATTAACAAATAACAATAAGGATAAAAATGGTCATACGGGAATATCAACCTGAAGATATTAATGCACTTACGCAATACCTTGTTGAACTACAAAATTTTGAGCGCCAATATGATCCCCGCCTTGCCGATGGTATAACCTCGGTGAATGCTCTTTTTAAGCACCTTATGAAAAATTGTGAAACACAGTGCGGTAAAATTTTTATAGCTGAAGAGAACAACACTGCCATCGGGTTTGTTGCTGTGCAGGCAAAAGTCAAATCTGAAGAGATTCATGATGAACCTTATCTGTATGCATATGTCTCTGACCTGTTTGTTTCTGATGGCTGGCGCGGAAAGCGGGTGGGTGAAATGTTGCTGGCTGAAGCTGAAGCTTTTGCAAAAAGTCAGAATTCAAAAACATTAAAAATTGATGTGCTCGCAGAAAACTTAAACGCACTAAATTTATACAAGAAAATTAAATTTGAAGAACATTTTATATCTCTTGAAAAGAAACTGGCTTAGATGAAAAGATCCACAAAGAGCAGGCTGACTGAAAAGCAGATTGAAAATTTTCAGGGAGATACTCTTTTTGATAAAATTGCCAGAGCAGTTTGCAGAGCCGGAACGCTTCCCGGTAAAGAGCTTTTTGAAGCATGGGAGATGGCAAGAAGAGTTCGGAGGAAATTGCGTGGCGGCAGGGTTGTGGATATGGCCGGCGGGCATGGCCTGCTTGCACATATTATGCTGCTGCTTGATGGGACATCTACCGGCGCCGTTGTTGTAGATAAGAATATTCCTAAAAATGCATATAATCTTTCTGAATCAATTATAAATGAATGGCCGAATTTGAAAGGCCGGATTCAATATGTTGAATTGTCAATCGAAGAGTTTGAAATTTATTCTGACGATCTTGTCATCTCTGTTCATGCCTGTGGCTCTTTGACAGATAAGGTCATTGCCGGGGCTGTAAAAGTACGGGCAAGGGTGGCTGTTTTGCCTTGTTGCCATGATATTGAAATTTCTGATACCGGCGGTCTGGAGGGCTGGCTTGATGGCTCCCTGGCTGTTGATGTAGTAAGGGCAGGAAACCTCAGATCAAAAGGTTACAATGTTTTAACCCGTATTATCCCCGAAGATATTACACCCAAAAACAGGATTATAATGGGGTATCCATGATATTGAAAAACATGCCATTTACCTGAAAAGTTTAAATTAGTATGGAGGAAAATATGAAAATTTTAGGCATTTCCGGAAGTCCCCGAAATGAAAAACAATCAGGTGTATACAAACTGGTTCAGACCGTTCTGGAAAATACAGGTTATGACTATGCACATGTCTCACTCAAAGGAAAGATCATTGCCGGATGCATTGCATGTCAAGGGTGTGTGAAGGATAATGTGTGCAAGGTAAATGATGATATGACCGAATTGCGGGAAAAAATAGTTGAAGCAGATGCTTATGTTATCGGGGCTCCTAATTACTACTCAACGGTTAATGCGCTTACACACGCATTTATGGAACGCTGGTTTCAGTTCAGGCATCAGGAAGGTGACCTTTTGTGGGGAAAACTCGGCGTGGCCGTTGGTGTTGGCGGAACTGAAGGAAAAGCGCCTGCAAATGAGATAGAGAAATACTTTCTATATAGTTTTATTGAAACTGTCGCCAATGTTTCCGGTCAGGGCGCTGCATCCTGTTATACCTGCGGTCACGGAGAAACCTGCAAAGTAGGGATACCTATGATGCTTCATGACGAAGGTTTTAAGATTACTGAAGATATGATTCCGGATGTGAGAAAGCAGCCTGAAGTAATAGATGCAGCGGTTAATGCAGGTAAACTTTTGGGCGAAAGATTAAGAGTAGGGCACGACCGGGCGAAGGTTACCGAAAAGATGCAGAATAAAATGATGGTTATGTTTGAAACAGGGGTGTGAGGAAAAGTACCGGGTTCTAAGCGATGAAAAATAAGGAGTAAGGAGCTGACAATTAAACAGTTATGGCGTAGTACTTATTACTCAACACTCGGAATTTATTATTTTCCGTCACTCCCGGACACCTGGTTTTTTACCGGTTTTAAACTATCTCCGGTCTTTACTTCCCAGGTAATATAATCGGAGAACTTTTAAATTCTCATAATCAACCTTTTCGTCAAGCGCTTTATAAACAGGGGAAAGAAATTCATAGCCTAACGTATCAAAGGCTTTAAGTGTAACTTTCTGTTGAAGCGCTGATACTGTTGAAAGAGAAAGCAGACCATCGGGTCTTATTGCGTTTCCCTCTAAGAAATATTTAAAAAGATGATCCAGAACCGTTAACAGCTTTATCTTATATTCGGACATGATTTCATCTATTGGTTGTCCCGCGCTGTAAGCCTCGCCAATAACAATATGACGGCGTTTCCCTGTCATTTTTTGGGACTTTTGTTTTTGTCTGACCGGCTTAGGGTTTTCTTCAATACCGTTTTCCTCACAATAGTTGCAAATGATTTCAAGGAATATGAAACCATACTTTTTCAGCTTTTGCTCGCCAATGCCATGTATATTTCTCAGGCTATTTAACTGTCGTGGAAAATAAGCGGCCATTTCCATCAGAGTTTTGTCCGGAAAAATCACATACGGTGGAACGCCGGCATCATCAGCTATCTCTTTTCTCAATTTTCGAAGTTCATCAAAGAGAATTTTATCAAAGTCAATTCCAAAGTCAGTAATCTTCCCGGCTGGTTTTACTTCCTCTATTTCATGTATTCCAAAAACCTTTTCGTCACCTTTAAATACATTCCAGGCCTTTGATGTAAGCTTCAGTCCGCCATATTCCATATCCTGGCTCATCAAACCCTTGTGAAGAAACTGTCGGGAGAGGCTGAACCACTGTTTTTTAGAGAGATCTTTTCCAATGCCATAGGTTGATAAATCCTGGTGGCCGAACTTTAAAATCTTTTTTGCTTCAGAACCGCGCAGGACGTCAATGATATGTCCGGCACCAAATATCTCACCGGTTCGCTTTACACAGGATAAAAACTTTTGGGCATGGGTGGAAATATCAGTTAATTCAGTATCTTCCGAAAGACAGTTATCGCACATCTCACAATGTTTTGGACAAAACGTTTCTCCAAAATAGGTAAGAAGCGGAATTCTCCGGCAGATATCGGTTTCAGCAAATTGCAGCAGTGCGTTAAGATGAATATTGGCAATCCGTTTTTCATCATCCTGTTTCTGATTGATAAAAAATTTGATCTTCCGGATATCTGCATAACTGAACAGCAGAAGACATTCAGACCGCAGACCATCCCTGCCTGCCCGGCCAATTTCCTGATAATAGTTTTCAATGCTTTTGGGCAGGTCATAATGGATCACAAAACGGACATTCGGTTTGTTGATGCCCATTCCGAAAGCGATGGTGGCAACAATTATTTGTACATCATCTTTGATAAAGAGTTCCTGGTTCTTTTTCCGATCTTCATCCGACAAACCAGCGTGGTAAGGCCTTACAGAAAAGCCTTCGCCGGTAAGGTTATCACAAAGATTATCCACCTGTTTGCGGGAAAAACAGTATATAATGCCGGATTGGTCGGGATACTGTTTTAAAAAAGAAATAGTCTGCTCATTCGGATCTGCTTTAGGGATAATATTGATGAAAAGATTGACCCTGTTAAAGCTGCCGATATATTCATTTGATGATTCAAAGTTAAGACTATTTTTGATGTCCTTCTGGACACGGGGCGTGGCCGTAGCTGTTAGCGCCATACAGACACTGTTTTTAAAATATTTTCTCACATCGGCAAGCTGCCGATATTCAGGCCGGAAATCATGGCCCCATTCTGAAATGCAGTGGGCTTCATCAATGGTCAGGCAATCTACTTTGACAGACGTAAGCATATCAAGCAAGCCTGGCTTAAGAAGTGCTTCAGGAGCAAGATAAAGAAGCTTTACCTTGTTTTGTTTAACCAGACTGATGTTTTTACTGTATTCCTCATTTGAGAGCGTACTGTTTAAAAATAGTGCTGGAACCCCCAACTCAACAAGCTGCTCCACCTGATCCGTCATCAGGGAAATCAACGGTGATACAACAACGGTCAGCCCATCAAAAATAAGTGCCGGAATCTGGTAGCAGAGTGATTTTCCTCCGCCAGTGGGCATAATGACCAGTGTATATTTTCTGTTAAGAACATTTTGAATAATATCAGATTGAAGCGGTCTGAATTCATCATATCCGAATACGGTTTTAAGAATGATATCAGGGTCGGTTTGTCTCATATACTATTTCAGCATGGCTAAAGTGTTCTGGTTTTAAATATTTCATTGAGTTATACTTTTCAGGAAAACTTCTGAACTCATATCCAATTGCTTTCAAAGCTGCAAGGTGATTTTTTAGATTATGTGTACCCTGAAGGCAACCTCGTACTATATGCGCTTTTATCAAAGCATATAATGTGGCATTTAAAACAGGGATTTTATTTCAAAATTAATAACCTGCTTGACACTAATTATGCAATTTTCTATTTTGTAGATTCATACGATATTTTTTAATCGAAAGTGTTAATATTCCAGCTAAAGACAGGAGGAACGGTATGAATATCGAGCGTATTGGTGATGAGTGTTACGATCTTGGCGAATGCCCGATCTGGGATCCACAGGACCGTGTTCTCTACTTCGTTGATTGCCCTGCCTGCGCAATGTTCCGCTATAACCCGCGAAACGGTGATATTAAACGGTGGGATGTAGATTGTGGTTATCTTGGCTCTTTTGCGTTACGTACCGGTGGAGGTGCCATTCTTGTGATGGACGATGGGTTTCACACCTTCGATTTCGAGACCGGAAAGGTGACAGCTATTGTCGAGCCCGAAGCCGGTCGGACTAACCTCTGCTTCAACGACTGTAAAGTCGATCGGCAAGGCCGCTTAATAGCCGGAAGCATGCACACAGACTTAACTGAGCCCGTCGCAAATTTATACCGGCTCGATACGGATCTTACCTGTACCAAAATAGACGATGGATATATTTGTTCCAACGGCCCATGCTGGAGCCCCGACGGTGGAACGCTTTATGTGTCAGATTCCAATGCTGACGCGATTTTCGCTTACGACTATGATACCGTATCCGGAAATGCCACCAATCGCCGTACTTTCCTTTCGACCGCAGATTCGGGCGGTTTGCCTGACGGTGGAACTGTGGATGCCGAGGGCCACATCTGGAGCGCCCATTTTGAAAGTGGAACCATCCGCCGCATCACCCCTGCCGGTATCATCGAACGGGTTATCGAGCTGCCTGTCCAGTGGGTTGCCAGTTTGACCTTTGGTGGTGACGATCATGATATAATCTATTTTACTAGCATGGGTTGCGAATTTGAAGGTGATCGCGATTCATCACCACAGGCGGGCGGGCTATTTGCGATTCATGGCCTCGGTATCCAGGGTCTTGTGGAGCCCCGTTTTGCCGGTTGAAATGAGACCGGTCTGCTCCTGGTGTTTATATCATTTTCAATCAAATAAAATCACCGGGGATTTGTGTGATGACAAAACAGATGACAGTAGCAAACATTTTTAAAAAAAATTTTCATATTTCAGATATTTTAGGTGGTTTTGCCGGTTCGGCAGTAGCATTGCCTCAATCTATGGGATTAGGAGTTGTTCTTTTTACCGGTATGGGGATGGCTGCTTCAAACGGCGCTATGGCGGGATTATTAGGCGCCGCTATCCTTTCTATCGTCTCAGGCTTTTCTGGCGGAACTAAAGGAATGATCAGTGCGCCGAATGGCCCGGTTACCATGCTGCTGGTCGGTGTATTTGCAAAAATGAGTGCAAATGGCGCCGGTTCTGCAGAGATGATGACCACACTGAGTGCGATCTTGATACTGACCGGTATTTTTCAACTGACGTTCGGTGCTATCGGCGGCGGTCAGCTGGTCAAATATATTCCTAACCCTGTAGTGGCAGGCCTGGTCACCGGTATCGGTTTGCTGATGATAAAATCGCAGGTATTGCTACTGTCAAAGAATATGGATATGTCTCAGCCGTTTGATCTGTATACGGTTATTCCAGTCATAACGGCGCTTCTTACAATCTTTACCATAGCAGTTGTGCCGAAAAAATTTCAAAAAATTCCGGGGGCGCCGGCCGGATTGATTTTTGGAATTTTTCTGTTTCAGATTCTGATTTATTTTACAGGCAAAGCGGAACAAAGCTGGGTTGTCGGATCAATTCCTTCTCTGGCCTCACTGCAATTGGGTATTTCTCTTAAGGCACTGAAAGCAGTACCATGGAATATTGTCATCACCTCATCAATGGCCCTGACTATCCTAGCGACAACAGATTGCCTGATTACCTCGGTGGTGGCCGATGCTCAGACGGGGTCACGTCATAATGCCAAAAAAGAGATGGTCGCCCAGGGGATCGGACAAATGCTGGTAGGACTTTTGGGCGGTCTTGGCGGCGGCGGCACGAAAGGCTCCACGCTGGTTACAATTCAATCCGGCGGTGGCCGATGGAGTCCGTTGGTGTCAGGATTGCTGATGATCGTGCTGATGCTTTTTGCCGGTACAGCAGGTAATTACCTTCCGATCAGTGTGCTGGCCGGTGTGATCACATTTGTTGGTATCGGCATGATCAACTTAAATGTTTTTTTTTTGGCTGAAGAATAAAAATACCCGGTTCGACGGAGCGATCGCATTAAGCGTTATCGCCACTATTGTATTCTCAAACCTGGTTATGGCGGTTGTTGTGGGCGTAACAATAGCGATTATAATCTTTATCCAGACCCAGATCAAAACGCCTATCATCCACCGCAGGGTCACAGCAGAGCATCATCATTCGTTCTGCGCCCGAACAGACGCTGAACGTAAGATTCTGGATGTTGAGGCCGACAAGATTATCATGATCGAATTGCGGGGAAATCTCTTCTTTGCAACGGCAGATCGGCTTTTAACCGAGATTGAACAAGATACCTTTTCCGGAAGTATTATCATCCTGCACTTCAGGCGTGTAAAATACATTGATCTTACCGGTATGATATTGCTGCTGCAAATCGATTCACGTGCTGCAGCAAAAGGAGCGACACTCATCTTTTGCCATCTGCGCGAGGAGCTTGGGTTCGGAGAAAAAGTATCAATAGCCTTCCAGGAGATCGATAAAAAAAGTGATCTACGGGCAAAGATATTTCATGATACAGATACGGCATTTGAGTATGCGGAAAATATAGTGCTTGAAAAAGCAGGGTGCAGTGTAGCGCAACCCGACCATTATACACCGTTGGAAGAGAATAATTTTTGTAATGGTATGCCGGAAAACATTATTACGCTTATCCAGGGGATGGCAAAACCCGTATCACTTATAAAAGGAAGTACTTTGTTTAAAAGCGGAGATTTCGGCCAATCCCTGTTCCTGATACTAAAAGGCGAGATCGAGATTCGGCTTTATACCAGTGCGAGGGGTTACAAACGACTTGCCAAGTATGGGCCGGGAACCTATTTCGGTGAGATTGCTTTTTTAACGCCCGGCCCGCGTGCGGCCTCCGCAATTGTAACACAAGACACCGAAATTCTCGAAATTGACAGAAAAGAGATTATGGCGATGGATCACAATACCAAAGCAGGCCTGGCACTTTATCTCCTCTATGAGATTGGCGGGACACTGGGTGAAGAGTTGCGCCGATCGGCTGACGATATTTATCGGCTGGAGCAGTGGTAACCGACATTTCCAATGACGGCTTTGAAATCGGAACCGGCAAATATATAAACCAAATATAGACAGTCTGCAGAACACCTGATGCAAGGTTTAGCAGGAATTCCGAATTAATTTAATCCATTTTTTAATACAGACTCTTTTACGGAATATTTGGTGTCCGGGTTATTTCACCTTTATAATTTCGCAGTGTGAATTCCTTTTCGTTTTTGTCGACAATATAATAGTCAGGCATTAACGGGATTTTACCGATGTTGGTTGCCAGTACGTAAATAGGCTGAGCCATACCGGTAGTATGTCCGCGTATGGCGTCCCGAATCAATTCAGCACCTTTTTCCACGGGAGTACGGAAATGATCTATTCCCGGAGCCGGTTCACAATAAAAAACATAGTAGGGCCGGATACGTATCCGCAGTAACTCCTGATGCAGTTTTCTGAATGTGTTCACATCATCATTGATTCCTTTCAGCAATACTGCCTGATTTCCTACATTGATACCGCAGCTCAACAAATCATATACGGCTTTTGCTGTTTTTTCGGTAATCTCTTTCGGGTGGTTGCACTGCGTATTGATCCAAACGGGAACTTTGTGGCAGCCACCGATGGCTTTTTTCAACCCTTCCGTAATACGATGAGGCAACACGACAGGTAGTCTCGTACCGATTCGGATTACTTCAACATGTGCTATTTCGCGAAGCCTCGCAATCAGATATTCCAGTTTGTTATCAGACAGAAGTAAGGGATCGCCGCCGGTTATCAGGACGTCGCGAATCTCCGGGTGTTCATTAACCCAGGCCAGACCTTCATCAGTGTTAAAGCGCAACTGCAGATCCTGATCAACAACCAGCTCCTTTCGGAAACAATGCCGGCAATAAATACCACAAGTCTGGACAACGTTAAAAGCGATACGATCATGATACTGACGAGCGATGCTGTCCGGGCGATCACTATCGACTTCTCTATTCTCTTTCCAGACCAGGTAGTTTTCCATCCCGTATTCATTACACTGTTCTTTCATAGATGGAATCACCTGCTTTCGGATCGGACAATCCGGATCATGCCTGTCCATCAGCGATACAAAATAGGGTGATGCGCCCCACCTGGTTTTCAGGGTCTTGATCGCTTCCCTTTCACCATCGGAGACATCAATATAATTTTCAAGCTTTTCAAGTGTATTTACCTGATTTATTATCTGTTCAACCCACTCTTCCGGCATCATTTTTCCTTGTTTTAAGTTTAATTGATTTTATCACTGATCTTTTTAATGCTTTTATCAGCAGAATGATCACTGATCTTTAACTTCACCTTGAGATAGCTGAGCATTGATAAACTATCTTCAGATATTTTTCCCTTTTGAAGTGCGAGTCTTGTTGCCCATTCAAAAGCGGTTTCCGAAAGTTCCGGGGTTATGGATTTTTGTGCAAGTATAATCATCTCTGCTACATTTTCTGAAGATATGTTGTTGACGATTTTATCTATTCGTTTTTTTGTTTTTTTGGTTGTTTCTTCAAAGAGAGGGTGCGATTGTGCCAGCTCAAGAATAGATTTATAGTCATTTTTTTCATTCTCAGGATTGATCATTACAAAATAAACGACAAAAATAATAAGTGCGTCCTGTAATGATAAGTTTTCCTTAAGCATTAATGCTGTTGTATTATAATCTTTTTCATTAAATAACATATTCCCTCCTGAGAGATTTTCCTGTTAGCCGCTATAAGAAAACAGATGAAATTAGTTCTGCAGTATATCCCCCGGCTAAGCCGGGGGCACTTAGAAGTAATTGGTTATATGTTTAAATATCGGCGATGTTCTCTTGAAGTGATATGAGTTCTATCTTCTTCCCATTCATTAATTTTCAGATCCATAAAGTTTGTGTAAAGGTGTTCTCCAAGAACTGATTTAAGAAAATCACTTTTTTCAGCTTCAACCAGAGCTTCATAAAGGCATCGGGGAAGAAAATCTTCATCCCAGACCTTGACCTTCTTGCTTCGGCCGTATGTGCTTCCTTTATCCGGAGAACCGCAGGACAATTCTTCACGAATGCCCTGAAGTCCCATGGAAATAAGTACAGCCATTTGTAAATAAACATTACCGGCCGGATCAGGGCTGCGCAGTTCTATACGGGTGCTTTGCGGAGAGCGGGAGTAAGGCACCCTCACCATAGAGGTCCTGTTTCTGAAGCCCCAGCCCCTTACAATCGGCACTTCCCTGTCGATAACAAAGGTCTTGTAAGAGTTAACTGTCGAGTTCATAATAACTGATGTTTCTCTTGCATATTTTAAAAGGCCGCCGATAAACTGTCTTGCAATTTTGCTTAAATCCTGATCAGAATTTTTATCATAAAAAATATTTTTGCCGCTTTGGTCCTGAACAGAGAGATGAATATGAAAGGCGCTTCTGTTGAATCCTTCAAACGGTGCCGGCATAAACGTGGCATAGTAGCCGTTTTTCTCAGCTACTTTCTGAGTTATGTAAGTGAAAAGAATAGTACGGTCGGCTGCGCTAAGGGCATCTGAACATTCAATATTGATTTCATGCTGGGACGGTGTAACTTCATGGTGAGATTTTTCATATCGGACACCGCAGTCTCCAAGTATTTCAACAACCCGGTTTCGAATAAATTCACCCTTATCATGGGGTGTTGAATGAAAATAACCGGCTTTATCGGAATGTGCCTCACGGTTGAATTTTTTACCGGATGATAAAGAAAATGTATCTTCATCATTCAGCAGGAAGAATTCATATTCCGGCCCCAGAACAAACTTGAATCCAAACTCTTCCTCTGCGTCTGTAATAATTTTTTGCAATAAATTACGGGGGTCTGTTGATGCCGGTGCGCCTTGTTCATTATAAACATTCGCAATAAAAAAACCGACGGGGTCGCTTCTGAAGGAGATGTTTTTATAAGTTGACATGTCCGGCATAAGCAGCAGATCGCTTTTTTCAACGGTAGCGTATCCGGCAATAGAGCTGCCGTCAAATCCCACACCGTTTTCTCTGATTTCATCCAGCTTTTCTTTATTTATGGTCAGATTCATGAGTTTGCCGTTCAAATCCGTAAAAAATAATTTGGTATTATTCACGTCTTGAAGCAGCTTGTTTATGTCATCCGTATCACTGTTTACTTGATTCATGTTGCTGATTTCAACTCCTTTTACATTATTTACAATTATGGGGTTAACGAACGGTTGATCCCTGTATCGGTTTCAGAAACAGATTGTGGGAATAAAAGATCAACAAAACGTTCTGCTGTGGGTTGGGGTTCATGATTCGCCAGGCCTGGCCGTTCATTGGCTTCAATGATATGATAATCGGACAAAGAAATATCTTTTATAAGAAAGTCCAGCCCGGTAACAGGTATTTCGATCGCTCTAGCTGCAGATTCTGCTGCCTCGATCAGCTTTGGATGAAGTTTTTCTGTAACATCATGGATTGTACCGCCGGTATGCAGGTTTGCTGTTTTTCGCAGGCAAATCGACTCACCGGCTGCGGGGACTGAATCCCACCCGTAGCCGTCTGAATTGATGCAGCGATCCGTCTCACTGTCAAATGGGACGCTGCTTTCGCCTCCGGTTGAAGCCTTTCTGCGGCGATTGTATTTTTCCACCAGTTCCAGAAGCGTGTGATGACCGGTCCCGGTAACTACCGGCGGTTTGCGAATGGCACCGGCTACGACTTTATAGTTTATTACAACAATTCTAAGATCCTCACCTTCAATTAATTCCTCAATAATGATATCATCACAATATCTTTTTGCTGTCTCTATTGCTTTTTCCAGTTCATCACAGGAGCGGATATCGACACTGATGCCATTTCCCTGTTCCCCTCGAGCCGGTTTTACAACGACTCTTTTGAGCTCTTTTAATATTTTCATAACGTCATGTTTGTCACCCGCCTTGTATTGTCTTGGTACATTCAATCCTGCATTTTTTAGAATACGGGTGGTCAGCCTTTTATCGTCACAACGGCTCAGCGCAATGGCGGATGTCAACTCACTCAAAGATTCACGGCAGGTAATTGAAACCGCTCCCTGTTTGAGCTTAAAATAACCGTACTCTTCATCAATCACCTCACACTCTATACCGCGTTTCCTTACTTCATTAATGATGATTTTGGCATAGGGGTTCAGGTTCTCTTCCGGCTGGCGGGCAACAAATAGTGATTGATTAATAGGATTTTTCCTTTTGATGCAAAATACAGGAACTCGCTGAAAACCGATTTTTTCATAAAGCTGTATCGCCTCATGATTGTCGTGCATTACTGAAAGATCAATATAGTTCCGGCCTCTTGCGAAGTAGTGTCCGGCCAGGTGCCGGACCAGTCCCTCTCCGATACCGGGAATATTGGTTTGTGAATCTACTGCCAGGTTCCATAAACTGGCACCGTTTTCAGGGTCATTAAAAACTTCTGCATGATCAAGACCGGTAACCGTCCCTACGATTTTTTTATCGGATTTTGTTTCTGCAACCAGATATGTTCTTACTTTGGTTGCATGTTTATCGAGCATAAAAGGAATATCACCGGTGACCATATTATGTGACGCGAAAATGCGGTTTATTTCAACTGCATCCTGATGTGATGAGATTCGCCGGATATTGAAAGCCTGCGGCGTTGATGTGTCCGGCCTGTAATCATGTGACCACAAACGATATGTATGAGAGGGATCCAGAAAAAGTTTGTCCGGTGCATAGGATAATATGACATGCGGATCTCTAAGGTAAAATGTAATATCACGAGTTCCCTTTTTTTCATTCATGATTTCTTCCAGCAAGGACTTGCTGGAGCTGAAAGTATGCGCAAAAATAATTTTCCCCCACCCCATATTGACCGTTACATCCGGTAACATTTTACTGGTTTCGGGCGAGTTGTATCGTTCACCCCAATTACGTAATGACGGCAAAGATACCCTTTCAAACCGCTGCCTGATATTATAATTTTTATCCATAACGTTTATCCCCTGGATATTAGTTTGAGCTTAAATATTAATGTTTCCACCGTTATAATTTTATATTTATTCCAGATGAACAGATAACCAATACTCGAGTAGTGCCAGTTGCCATAATTTTGAACAACGAAGCGGTGTGATATGATCATCAGGGTTATTAAATAATTGATCAACATAGGTTTGGTTGAAAAGGCCACGCGATACCGCTTTTTCAGAGTGTAAAATATCATGTACCAAATCCAGATATTCGCCCCTGAAATATTTCAGAGCAGGTACAGGAAAATACCCTTTAGGTCTATCGATGGCTTTAGAAGGAATAATATCTCTGGCTGCTTCTTTGAGTATGAATTTACCACCATTGTTAATTTTGAATTCAGCAGGTATACGTGCTGCAAACTCAACCAGCTCATGGTCAAGAAAGGGGACGCGGGCTTCAAGGCCGAATGCCATTGTCATATTGTCCACCCGTTTTACCGGATCATCAATAAGCATGACGGTTGTATCAACGTGCAAGGCCTTATCCACAGCATTTGCACTCTCTATTTTTGAAAAATGGCTATGAATAAAATTATAACTGTCATCATCATGGATAAACCGAGGATGGACAGTCCGGGTGTATTCTAATGGCGTGCGATCAAAAAAAATGTTGCGATAATCCTTAATAATGTTCCTGCTGTCCATTAATGGCGGATACCAGTGATACCCGCCAAAAACCTCATCGGCGCCCTGACCGCTCTGGACAACCTTTACAAACTTTGCAACATCTCTGCTTAATAGATAAAATCCGATACAGTCATGGCTGACCATAGGTTCAGCCATAGCACGAACACAATCATCAAGATTTGAGAGAACTAATTGTGACCCTGCGCTGATACGATGATGGACAGTATCAAAATGATCGGCAATACAGTTGGAATATTCAAACTCATCTCCTTCCTCACCATTTATGCTTTCAAATCCAATTGAAAATGTGTTTATATTTTTTTGACCGGTTTCGGCGAGAAGGCCGACGACAAGGCTGGAATCAAGCCCTCCGGATAAAAGCACACCAACCGGAACATCTGCCGTGAGTCTTCGCTTAACAGCCGTTCTCAGCTTGTTGAGTAATAACGCCTTCCAGTCTTCGAAACTGTATTTTAATTCTTCTTTCTTGCTTTTAAATTCAAGATCCCAGTATTTTTCAACGCTGATTGTGCCGTCTGATTTAATCAGCAGGCTTGTAGCGGGTGGCAGTTTGTTTATACCTTTCAGGATTGTAAAGGGTGCAGGAACAACAGAATGAAAATTCATATAATAATTTAAAGCAGACGGATCAATGTCAGTATCTATGTCTTTTTGTGTCAGCAGTGCCGGCAGGGAGGATGCAAAACTGAAGCTGTCACTGTTTACAGCATAATAAACAGGTTTGATACCAAGCCTGTCTCTTGCTAAAAACAGTTCCTTGCTGTCGCGATGCCATATCGCAAAAGCAAACATCCCGTTCAAATGGTTTAGGCAATCTTTTCCCCAGGCATGATACGCTTTCAGGATAACTTCCGTATCGCCGGTTGAAAAAAACTGATATCCTTTATCTCTAAGCTGTGAACGAAGTTTTTTATAATTGTAAATGGCACCATTATAAACAATTGTTAAACCAAGATTGTTATCGACCATCGGTTGCTGGGCTCTTTCACTAAGGTCAATAATTTTGAGACGACGATGACCCAGGGCAATATTATCCTGACGGAACAGACCCATTGCATCAGGCCCTCTTGACGATAATTTTTCCATCATGCGTTCAACACCTGATACATGGGTTTTGTTAACGTTCAAACTGAGTGTTCCGCATATTCCACACATTTTTTTATCTCCTTTCCCTCAAGTATATTCTTATCAAGAATGATTATGATCCGGGTCAGGGTTAATAATAATACCAGATGGTTCTATAGTCCGAAATCTTTTCACCTGAGTCTTTAAGTCTTTTGAGGTAGTCATAGACGGATACATCCGTATACATATAGGTATCAACAAGAGACAGTTTCTCTTCCCACGGATGAAATTCATAAACCCTTCGGCCGTCTGGTAAAATTGAAATTACATCATGATGCTGTGTCGCTCTGAGATAGTTTTTGCCCAGACGAGGTACATTAAAGACAATCTCATCCGTTCTAACCGTGCCGGGAAAAAGACGAGCCTCTTCTTTCTGCTCCTGCAAAAGTCTTGGAATAGGAACTCTGAAATTATCAGTTTCTTCCTTGCCCTTGGTATTAAATGTATAATAAGGAGTTACACCGATAAGGCGAAGCTTGTCCCTGAGGGCAGCCGCTTCAAATTTTCTTGAATTATAAAAGGTGTAAACGAGCTGATTATAAACGGCTATTCCCTGACGGCGGATTTTTTGTACGGCTTCCATCGCCTGGGGGGTAATCTCATAAGCATGTTCAAAGTGTGAGACAACCACAACTTCTCTTTTTCCCGGAACATGAAACCGGGAAATTATTTCGGCAAGCGCTTCAGTTACACGCTGCGGAAGTGTTACCAGCATCCTTGAGCCGATTCTGATACGCGTTATATGCTTTATTTTAGATAATTTGTATAAGAGGTTTTCCAGTATTTTGTCCGAAAGAAGAAGCGGATCTCCGCCGGTGACCAGTATTTCTCTTATTTCAGGTGTGTCCTTAATCCATTTTATTGCGTTATCAAGACGCTGGTTTGCCATTAAGGCTGTAGATGAATACACATCTTCTATCTGCCAGTTTCGCTGGCAGTATGAACAAATCTGAGGGCATGTCATTATCGGTTTGATAATAACAATTTTGGGATAACGCCGTGTAATGCCCTCTATGGGGGAGGTGTCTCTTTCAAGCATAAAATCCATCGAGCACTCCCCGCATTGTTTATTAGCGACAAGCAGCTCAACAGATTTTAGTGTCGGAATAACTTGTGCGCGTAAAGCCGCACTTCTCCGGGTGTTCGTCTGATAATCTATAAGTGAAAGGTAGTATGGTGTTATGCCGAAAGGCACTTTGTTTTTATTTGCAAGTTTAACCGCCTTGTACTCATCATCATTGAGATTAACAAGACCGGCAAGCGTATCTGCATCCTTAATAATGTTTTTTGTATGCCATTTCCATTTTTCCCAATCAAGGTCAGTGGCGCCAAAATACTTTAATATTCTTGTTTTGTTTTTATTCCGTCTCCGAATAGCATCCTGATCAAGTCCGGATGTATACCGATTTATATAATGATCAGTCTTTCTGGCCATTCGTGAAAGATCTGCTGATCTGTATCTTGCCGCTTTTCTGCCCTCGTGCTTGGAAAAGGTAGGCTGTTTTTCATTATAAACGCCTGTTATACCGACAACACCGCGTATCAGGTGATCGATTTCGGCATAAAAACCGGGTTCCGGTTTAGGAATCCCGTTAAGATCTTTTTTGTGTAACAGGTCGTTTATATATTTCAGCAGGCTAAACCCCGCATTTCGTTCACTTCTGGATGCCATGATATTTCGAAATACTCTGACGGCGTCACGGGTTAACACCCACTCCATGGGTGGAATTTTAGGATCATCGTCAAACGTTGCAATCAGTATATCTGAAAGAAATTTTCTGATACGCCGGCGTTTTTTACTTAACGGATGATCAGCCATTAAAATAGCTTCAAGTTCGGGTACCTGAGCAACGATTCGAAGCAGCCAGCCTCTGTTTTTATTGTTTTCTTTTCCCATAGTCTGTTTTCAGTCCTTTATACAGATAATTGACGCAAACATTTAATTCGCCACTGGCGCTTTTTGCCCGTCTCTACAATGAGCAAATTAAATATATTGTTTAATCGAAAAACTTGTTTAATAATATCCTGGCCCTGATCGTAAGTGAATACATAAAATTATGTATTGAATTATAATTATTAATTATATTTAACTAAAGTTTAGAGTTACAGCTCCACCTGGCATCTCATTTTATAGGTGGATGATTTTTAACAATTTGCTCTTTTACAATTAACGGTGCACCCTTTACTACAGTCAGGTACAAAATGGCTCATTTGGCGGTTTGAA
>JAIPEE010000039.1 GCA_021737275.1 Desulfobacterales bacterium | reverse complement strand
AAAGAACAAGTCAGATTGCCAGTACCATGAGCGGTGGTGAGCAACAGATGCTTGCAATGGGGAGAGCGTTAATGGCGAGCCCCAAAGTACTGCTGTTAGATGAACCGTCACTCGGTCTTGCCCCCATGATGGTAAATGAGATCGTCAATATTATAAATGAATTAAAAAATGAGGGACTCTCCGTCCTTCTTGTTGAACAGAATGCGTCCATTGCATTGAAAAACTCTGATTATGGATATCTTTTTGAAACCGGCAAGATAGCACTGGAAGGGAAATGTTCAGACCTGGTTAACGATGATCATATTAAAAAGGTCTATCTTGGCGGGTAAATTTGTAAAGTGTTTAAATAGTATGACCTTTGTATAAAAATGAAAAAAGTTCTTATTATTTTTCACTCAGAAATGATCTTATAAAGAAAGGAAATGAATATGAACCGTAATTTACAATCCTGTAGAGTTCAAAATATGGGATTTGGACTAAACACCATATCTGATGATGGTTTAAATGATATTCATCTTGCAACACTGGAAGTACTTTCTAAAACCGGTGTTTATGTCGGAGATGATGAAGCTTTGGAAATTTACCATGCCGGCGGTGCAAATGTTGATAAGAATAAAAAAATTGTCAAAATACCGCCACATGTAGTTGAAGATGCAGTACGATCAACTCCGTCAAAGTTTGTTGCTTGTGGCAGAATACCGGAACAAGATGTTATTCTGGAAGCAAACCGTGTTTGTTTTACAAATTTTGGTGAGGGAATATCTATAACCGATCCGTATACGGGAGAGCTCAGACCGACATATAAGTCAGATGTCGCGAATGCGGCCCTTCTTGTAGATAAATTGGAACATATAGATGTATATGAAAGAGCAATGCTGTCAAGCGATGTACCTCACGAAGTCTCAGCTCTTCATAATGCAGAAGCTTCATTAATAAATACAACAAAACATAATTTTTTAGGTCCCCTGGATCAATTTCAGGCAAGAAAAATTGTTGAAATGTTAACCGTAATTTGCGGCAGTAAAGAAAAATTAATTGAAAGGCCTTTGTTAACATTTCTCACCTGCCCGGTCAGTCCTCTTAAATTAGTACCTGAATGCTGTCAGATAATTATGGAAGCGGCCAAATCAGGAATAGGTGTTAATGTTTTGTCTATGGCCATGGCCGGTGGATCAGCGCCCATTCATCTTGCAGGCACACTCGTTATACATAATGCAGAAGTTTTGGCAGGATTAACCCTGGCGCAACTAACCAATAAAGGAACACCCGTTGTTTACGGCAGCTCAACTACGGCAATGGATATGAAATTGGCCGCTGCGTCTGTTGGTTCACCTGAATGTGCCAAGATAAGCGCCGCTGTTGCCCGATTGGCTCAATTTTATGCATTACCCAGTTTTGTAGCCGGTGGATAGGGCGATGGTAAAATATCTGATGCTCAGGCAGGGCATGAAAAAACCTTAACCGCTCTTCTCGCTGCATTAGCAGGTGCTAATGTAATATATGGTTTGGGCATGCTTGAAATGGGTATTACATTCGATTTCGGTCAATTGGTTATGGATAATGAATTCGCCGGCATGATTAAACATGCAGTTCAAGGAATTCCGATAAATGATGAAACGTTATCTGTAGATGTAATACATGAAGTCGGAATATTCAGCGATTTCCTGTGCCATAAGAGCACATTTCAAAATATGAGACAAAATTCCCAGGCCAATTTGATTGATCGTAAAACACGAACGACATGGGAAGAGGCCGGTAGTACTGACATATATCAGCGATCCGTTGAAGAAGCCCGTAATTTATTGGAGACGCATAAGCCCCTTCCTTTAGAAGAAAATATAAGTCAATCAATAAGGGAAATAATTGACAGTGCAGAAGACGAATTAGGTGTAAAATCAAAATTTCATGCTTAAAACTAAATGTTTTGTTTCTGATTTAATGGAATTTTAATATTGATTTTTTAAAAAAATATTCAGGAGAAACAGAAAGATATTAATAGAAAGTATACGTAAGGCCCTGATAGAGTATCAGGTTAATTAAATACCGGATATAATTAAAGCCGATATTGCTCATAAGTGTTAATTGGATGTGCTCCGGTCACTCAGGCGAGTGCTGATAAAATTAACGCTGATGGTTATGGAAACAATGCTCATGCTGCAGTTCAAATTGCAAAAAAAATTATTAGAATAAATGTAAAAAGTAAATATAAACAAGTACAATTAACTTATTTGCAAGGGGGTTGCAATGAAAAGTTCAAAAGTTTACTTAGTTGTTATTTATGACCCGGTTATTAACAATGATTATGTTGATGCAGCTTTTTTATCAAGAGACAGGGCAGAAGCTTATTCGGCAAATGTTGGCGCATTGGGAATAGAAGAATATGATATTGAAGATATTCATCTTTTCGGGGGCAAAAGAAGCAGCAGTAGTTTGGTGGCATATTAAGCAGCTTTTTTATCTAATAATTTTAACATACTCAGTTAATTTATATGAGTAAAAAAGGAGAAGGAGGAGAAAAATGAATTTATATGCTGGAAAAATATTATTTGTTGATCTGACAAAAAACACAATTACTTCAGAGCCAATTAAAGAGGAATGGCTAAAGGATTATATAGGTTGCTGGGGGCTAGGGCTAAGGTATTTTTATGATCTTGTGGATCCGGAAGTAGACCCCCTTTCTCCGGAAAATGCAGTTGTTGTTATGACCGGACCTTTAGGTGGTACAAACACGCCCTTGTCGGCAAGATTTGCTTTAATTTCCAAATCTCCACAGACAGGTACTGTTTTTGAGTCTAATACCGGTGGTGCGTTTGCCCCCGAGCTTAAGTTTGCCGGATATGATGGAATTATCATAACAGGGAAGGCGTCCAAACTGTCTTACATTAAAATTGATGATAATAAGGTCTCTATTGAAGATGCTTCCGATATGGCAGGAGATGGGATCTTTAATACTGAAATCAAACTTAAAGAAGCAATCGAATCGCATGAAGCAAAAACACTTTCAATCGGGCCTGCTGGAGAAAATTGCGTTCCTTATGCTTGTATCGGAACAGAAACCTATCGACAAATGGGCAGGGGCGGCGGCGGTGCATTATTTGGAAGTAAGAATTTGAAGGGAATAGTTTGCAGAGGCACAGGTAGTATCAAGGTTTCTGATATGAAATCATTCCTGAGCCTGATCGAAAACTATAAAAATACAAGTGTATTGCACGAAGATAACCTCTGGGCAAAAACTGATGGTACGCCCATGTTGATGGATGTTACATGTGAAATGGGTATCCATCCTACCAGAAATTTCACTTATGGCATTAATGAAGATGTTGAAAAAATTAACTCAGAAACCATGAAAAAATTCAAAATAGGTGACAGGGCTTGCGCCACCTGCCTGTTTGCCTGTGGAAAATATACCCATGTCAATGGTTCTGAAATGGAAGGTCCCGAATATGAAACACTGGTTCTGGGTGGCTCAAATTGCGGTATAAATGACCTAGAAACAATTATTATCTTTAATCGATTATGTGATGACCTCGGCCTTGATACAATTTCTTGCGGTAATGTTATTGGTTTGGCAATGGATTTAGCAGAAAAGGGCCGTAAAGATTTTAATTTAAAATTCGGAGAAGTTAGTGAATATTTAAAAGTTATTACTGAAATCGCTCAATTATCAACTGAGAGAGGTAAAATACTATCTGAAGGTTCAAGACAAATGGCCGAAAAGTACAACTCTCATGATTTAACTACAGAAGTAAAAGGTATGGAATTTCCTGCATATGATCCGCGTGGCAGCTATGGAATGGGTATTAATTATGCCATGAGTGAGCGGGGTGCTTGCCATATGCGTGCATTTACAGCATTTGAAGAAGAGGTGTTTGATATTGAAAAGATGGCACAAGCTGTTGTTGGCGGTCAAAATTTTAATACAGCCAAATGGTCAACCGGTCTTTGTGATGTTTGGGCAAATTCAACACTTGAAATATTAGCGGATATTATGTCAAACGGCCTTGGAGAGGAAATTAAAACCGAAGATTTGGAAATTGCAGGGGAAAGGATATGGAATCTTACACGCCTGTTTAATCTTAAGGCCGGTTTGACTGCAGATGATGATAGTCTTCCAAGGAAAATGACTCAGGCAATCCAGAAGGGCCCATATGATGGGAATGTATTTAGCGATGAAGACTTTAATAAAGCTAAGGCCATGTTTTATGAGATGCGCGGATGGGATGAAAACGGCATTCCTTCAAAAGAAAAACTGGCAGAATTGGGCCTGGATCAAATCTAAAGTAAAAAGAGGAGATTTATAATGGATGGGAAATGTTTAATTGCTATACCTGAATTATGTACCGGATGTAATCGGTGTGCTTACATGTGTTCTGCATTAAAAACCAATAAATTTTCACCATATAATGCGTTAATAAAAACCCATAACTTTTCACTAAATGGGTTTTCTGTGCCTAATGTTTGTTATCATTGCGAAAGCCCGGATTGTCTCAAGGCTTGCCCGGAAGAGGCAATTATAAAAGATGAGACGACAGGTATTGTTACAGTTGATGAAGAGCTTTGTACGGGATGTGGAGAGTGTGTTGCTAAATGTCCTTATGGGATGATAGAGTTAAATTCTGAAAAAATAGCAAAAAAATGCAATTTATGTGATGGCGATCCGGCATGTGTTAAGGAATGTAATTTCGGTGCAATAATTTTTGAAGAGCCGGACAGAGAGATGAAAAAGGAGATAAACGCCCACCGTCGGATTAGAATCGAAGGGAAAAGTGCTGAAAATAAACGCCATCAGCGTTCTCAAACAATTTTGGAGAACAACCGTAAATTGTAATTCGATTTTCAGGTGAGAAGATGTATTTGAACTATCTCAAATAATTTTAATACATAATAATCACTCCTCATGAATAGGACATGCCTCCTAATCATGTCAGAACAGGCCGGGGATGAACAGGAAAACGGGTCTCCTCTATTCCCCGGCCGCTTTGACGCTGCAATTCATAGACGGTGTGTAATAAGACCCGGACCTTAACTTTTTTCTCAGGACTTTACATTTGATAAACTGAAGCCTAACGCGGTCCTTTTAAGTGTTAAAAAATGCCAGATCCTTTGGGCCGGTGGACTTTATTTTTTATTGTAGCGATAGAATTGGATATGCGCTTTTTCAAGTGTCGCAAGACCTTCACTAATCACGTTGTCGATTGAATCAAGAAACGTTTTTAGCTTTTCATGTGTATCTACAAGCTCAATAATAATCGGCAGATCTTCAGAGAGTCGGAGTATTTTTGTAGTATGAATGCGACTGTTGGCACCGAATCCCATAATGCCGCGAATAACGGTTGCGCCGGCAAGACCCTTTTCTTTGGCTTTGATCACGATCCATTCATATAGAGGCTTGCCTTCAAACCTCTCACTTTCACCGGTAAAAATGCGAAGCAGCTGGCCTTCTTCTGGTATTTTCATTTTTTATCTCCATATAAAATAAGCAATTAATCTGCCGGCCCACACGGTACCAAGTCCAAGAATGATATGGATGCTGACATTTAAAAAAGCAAAATTCATTCTTTTATCTACAATCAGGTTCATGGTTTCATTTCCAAAAGTAGAGAAGGTGGTAAATGCACCCAGAATACCAATAAACAAAAAGAATCGAACTTCAGCGGAAAAGACGTTTCGGACTTCATCCAGCTGAGAGAATATACCGATCAGGAAACAGCCAAGGATGTTTACGGCCAGGGTCCCGTAAGGGAAATCTATACTTCCGGACAATCTCTGGACAAATCCACTTAAAAGATAACGAAAAGTCGCACCAACAAAACCACCTGCACCAACCAATAAAATTTTATTCATATCCGTACCTGTTTTTTTATATAAGCATATCCGTCATTATGTAATCGGATAAATTTTAATAAGCCGATCCTGATATTATCAGCGTATCATAGAAAAACTTAAATCTAAATGCAAGATAAGTAGATGAATGTTAACATCAATATTCTTTATATGTATTAGAATTGAAAATCGGTATGATTTATTGAAAATCATTATCATAAAATAAATGATTTTGATCCGGTTCAGATCCTTTTCAAAATTGACACAAATCCGACACTGTGATAAAAAATTTGATAACCGCATCAATTTCTTTGGTTTTCCATTAGGTTTTTAAGCTAATACTCAGAATCATTTGGCACCATCGTCAATTTTCAGTAATATTATTAAGGAGTCAAATATGTTGGCAAAAATTACAAACTTGTATGACTACATCCAGAAATACCACAATAGCATTCAGCATCCGGAAGATTTTTGGGCGGGAATTGCAGAACAGTTTTTCTGGCGAAAAAAATGGGACAAAAACAAGGTTGTTGAATGGGATTTTGATGGCCCGGATGTTAAATGGTTTGTGAATGGAAAATTGAATATTACGGAAAATATTTTTGAACGCAATCTTTATACACATGGCAATAAGACTGCAATAATCTGGGAACCGAATGACCCAAATGAAAAAGGTCGCAGAATTTCCTACAAAGAGCTTTATGAGATGGTATGCAAGTTTTCAAATGCGCTTGAACAGCAGGGTGTGAAAAAGGGTGACCGGATCATTATTTATATGCCAATGATTCCTGAGGCTGCCGTCGCTATGCTGGCATGTGCAAGGGTCGGTGCTGTTCATTCAGTTGTATTCGCAGGGTTTTCAGCTGCATCACTCGCAGATCGTATCAATGATTGTAAAGCTAAGGTGGTCATAACATCTGATGGGAACTTCAGGGGTTCCAAATCGATACCGGTGAAATTTGTTGTTGATGAGGCATTGGATTTCACTGAAAGTGTGGAAACCGTTATTGTGTGTAAAAGAACCGGTGATAATGTTAATATGGTCTCCGGCCGGGATATCTGGTGGAACGATATTGTCGATCCCGCCGGTAGTAAGCATGAGGCTGCCGAGATGGACTCCGAAGATATGCTGTTTATCCTTTATACTTCCGGATCAACGGGTAAACCTAAAGGGGTTGTCCATTCCTGCGGTGGTTATATGGTGTATACGGCCTATAGCTTTTGTAATGTGTTCCAGTATAGCGCTGATGATATTTACTGGTGTACGGCAGATATCGGGTGGATTACAGGCCACTCATATATCATTTACGGGCCGCTGCTGGTGGGCGCAACGACTGTTATGTTTGAAGGTATTCCGACTTATCCGCATCCCGGAAGATTTTGGGAAATTGTAGATAAGTATAATGTAAACCAGTTTTATACCGCACCGACGGCGATTCGTGCCCTTCAGGCATATGGACAGGAGCCGATCAAGTCATTTGTAATGGAAAGCCTCAAGGTTATTGGAACTGTTGGGGAGCCAATAAATGAAGAGGCCTGGCACTGGTATCATGCTCATGTCGGTAAGGGAAAATGTCCCATTGTGGATACCTGGTGGCAAACTGAAACCGGCGGGATTTTGATCTCTCCAATCGCCGGTATCACCCCGACAAAACCATCTTATGCAACATTGCCGCTTCCCGGTATTCAACCTGTTATAGTAGATAAAGATGGTAACGAGCTTAAAGGGAATAGTGTGGAAGGCAACCTCTGTATCAAGTATCCATGGCCTGCTATGATCAGGACAACGTATGGTGATCATGATCGGTGCAGGGAAACATATTTCAGTAAATACGGGATCTATTTCACCGGCGACAGCGCCAGACGTGACGAGGACGGTTATTACCGAATTATGGGCCGTGTCGATGATGTTATCAATGTCTCCGGCCATCGTATGGGAACAGCAGAAATTGAAAATGCCATCAATGAACATCCGCGGGTTGTTGAATCGGCTGTTATCGGTTTTCCTCACGATATCAAGGGGGAGGCGATTTATGCCTTTACGATATGTGATATGGATGGCCGCACAAGGCGAAATCTGACAAATGAAATAAAGGCAACGGTCGGTAAAATTATCGGACCCATTGCCAAGCCTGACATTGTCCAGATTGTTCCGGGGTTGCCTAAAACCCGGTCAGGTAAAATTATGAGAAGAATTCTTAAAAAGATTGCCGTAGATGATACGGATGACCTGGGTGATATTTCAACACTGCTTAACCCGGAAGTGGTTCAGGAGATTATAGATGAAAGAGAGCTGGTTTCTGATGATAATAGGCCGTTGGATAAAAAGTAATATTTAAAGAAACAGATTAATCTCTTTTCTTATCACCAAATAAGAACAAATCCGGCTCAGCATTGTCGTAAACATTGAACCGGATTCATAGTTTTAAGTAACTTTTGTAAGCTGATTGAGGTAACACTTACAATGCATCAAGTGTCATTTCAACAGCACTGCTTTCTGTACCGGGTGAAATCTCAGATTCCAATATAAAAATCCGCCCCGGATCGATTGCATGGTTTTCAACAAGTTCAACCTTGATATTCCGGGACCGGTTGTCGGCAAGAATATGAAGATTTTCTTCGGTTATGGGCTGTTTATCTATTAGTGCATTATAGACTACTTCAACTGTTCTGTTAAACAGCAGCTCTTTATCGATCTCTTCCCCATTGACTCCGGCTTCTTCTGTAAGCCTGTCCCGAACATCGCGCCAGCTTTCGTCAAAAGAGTCCTTGTATAAATCAAAAAGCGTATTGCGCCATTTTCGTTCCCGGGCTGCCGAAAGAACGCCGCCGATCTCTGCTGCATTAATTTCTGAAGTGGCGGTCAACATATTATCCAGATACATTTGCTTCAAACTGTGAAGATCGGATTTGTATGCAACCTGTCCACGTATGTTCAGACTCAGTTTCGGGCGTTCTGCAAGGGCGCCGGCAAGTTGAACTACTTTTTCATATTCATCTCCTTCAGGTAGATCTTTGCCTGGTGAAAATGTTACAATATTAAGGTCTTCACCACCATCAACCAGTCCTGCCAGGAGCGTAAACGGAGAGCTGACCGCTTTTACAATTAAATTTTTCAATACTTTCCATATAATACCGCCAATATTGAATTCCGGATCATTGAGGTCACCTTCAACAACAAGGCCAAGGTCAATAACGCCATTGGCATCACTTAATAGTGCAACCGCCAGTTTCAATGGCAGGTTGATTGCTTTTTCACTTTCGACTTTGTCTCCGAATTCGAGTTTGTTAATAACGATCTTGTTATTACCATGGAGTTCATTGGCATTTAAAAGATACTGAAGATCAACGGAAAGCTGCCCCTTATCAATTTTGTATCCGGCATAGGTCCCGGAATAGGGGGTAAACGAGGACATTTCAATATTTTTAAATGAAACAGTAATGTCAGCCGTTTGCTTTTCCGCCAGCAGATTGGATTTGCCTTTTATGAAAACCGGGGCATGATGGTCCACCTTGCCCTTGATATCGACGGTTGCTGTTTTACCGGGTATATTAGATGAACCGGTAATAAGGCCGTTAAGCTGACCGATTTCAGTAATAAAGTCCGGTTTAAGTGACAGATCTGCAAATCCGGCAGTGCCGTTTTCAATAACAATTTCATTGATCGAAACCTGGAACGGATTTTCAGAAGTCTTTTTTGTTTCCTCAATCGGTTCGGTTTCTGTTTCAGGATCACTTGCCTCATCTTCGGAATCGGGCTCAGCTGCCTCCCCGTGCTCTTTTTTTTCAGAAGAGACAATGAGTTGCTGGATATTGGTCGTAAAATTTTCATTGATCTGAAAATTCAGATCAGGTTCAGTTAAGGTTATCTTATTGATCGTTGCGTGGTTAGAAAGAATATCTACTTTTATACCTTCGGCTGCATATTTTTTCCACTTTACCAAATCCTTATTTGTTACATTATCATGCAGGTTCAAATTGTTGATGTAATCGTCTCCTTCGGCATGGAGTTTGGTAAATTCTCCATTTTCATCCATATTAACTTCAACATGCATCGTACCATCATTCGTACCGTCAAGTATTGTAATATGGGCAAACCGGTCAATATAGGGTTGGAAGTCTTTAAGCACATGATTCTTTTTATTAATATCAACTGACAGTGATACCGGCTTAACAGTTCCGGAGCCTGAAGCCGAAATACTGCCTGTTTCATTCAGGATGCTGGAAAATGTAAGGTTGAATGGTTTGTGACCGTCACTGACAATGTCCTTAACCTGAAGATGAACGGGATATACCGAATAATTAAAAGGTGTTTGAGGCATGTTGTCTGAAAAATTAACCCCAAAGCTATCAATATTAAAAGATCCAACTTCCCAGTACCATCCCGGATAAGTTTTTTCAGTCTCTTCAATATCTGTTTTTTTCGATTCGGCAGGTACGTCATTTTCAGGGGAATTTTTAAATGCCGACATATCAAACGCTTTTAAAAGATTCATTTCCCCGGACTTATTTATAGAAGGATTCAGCCTGGCATCTTTTACAGTTATGTCCCCGACAGTAATTTTCTGATCATTTAAAGAGAGTCCGACATTGTTGATATCGAAAAACGGTAACTCAAAAAGTGTGTCTTCCGTCTCTTTTTCAGTAATCAGAAGATCGGTAAAGGTGTAGTCTCCCTGTGATAATTCAACACCCCATTCAGGGTTTCCAAAAACATGATATTGTGTACTGAAACCCAAAAGACCTCTTGGCATGGTAAACTGGAGCTCATCTTTAAAAAAATTGATAAAGGATGTTAAATGAATCCCTGAAAGCTCAATAAGTCCTTTTGACTCAAGCGGGGTCAGACGGAATGTGCCGTTCCAGTGTAAAAAACCACCTTTAGGCCCAACAGCCTTAAAATCGTAGGTATTGTTCTGATCCGGTTTTAAACGGGTCTTGAAGTTATCCAGCTCAAAAGAGACGGAATCAAGAGAAAAATCCGCATTTCCTCCACGGGAGCTGTCGCGAAGATGGAATCTTCCACCGTCAAAGATTAGTTTATTTATTCGGACCGGTGGTATTTTATTATCTTCTTCAGCATTTTCTTTCGTTTCGTTTTCTTTTGTCTCAGTTGATGATTCCGGAATCAGATCAGAGAAGTTAAATGTATCCGCAGTTACTTTTTCTATGAAAATGCCGGGCTTTATGAGTCTGATTTCGTCAAATGTCCAGGCAAATCTGAAAATAGTGGATAGCTGAAAATTGATATAAAATTCCTGCCATCCGACAAACGCTTCCCCTCCTTTTCCTTCTATATTAAAATTCTGCAGCGTCAGGGAGAGTACAAGCGGGTTGAACCTGACTTTTTCCAGTGTGACGTTACGGTTGGTAGCTTTATGGATATTTTTAACCATCTGTATTTTTATAATGGGCGGTAATATAAAAAATCCAAATAATATGTAGAAGATAAAGAGTATGGACAGAATAACTGCCGTTTTTTGAAGGCGATTAAAGTTTTGCCGGAATTGTTTTATTTTCATGATATGCCTCAGGTTGTATCAGCTTTACAGGTCGTTATTTAAATTTTTGAAGATGAATATAAGATTTATAGATCAAGGAAACGGTTAATTATGTTGCGGCTAAAATTTGAATAACTTTTATTATAAATAATTATATGCACTATAACAAGTACAAAATAAGCACCGGATAGATTGATAAATGAAATTTCAGAAAGCGTTACCGTGGTTTTCAGAGATAACGTTGGAGAAATATTTTTTAATGGAGTTGACAGAGGGAAAATTATGTTTATTATGAACGTAGGTTCATAACAAAAAGGAAAAAAATGCCAAGACCAAGAAAATTCAGACGTATCGGGCAAGAGCCGTCAGTTATTTTTTTTAAGCCTCAGGGCATTCCCATGCACAGTTTGAAAGGGGTTATTTTACCTGTTGAGGGCCTCGAGGCAATACGGCTGGCAGATGCTGAGGGGCTTGATCAGGATAAGGCTGCAGAGATGATGAATGTTTCCAGACCGACATTTTCACGAATTCTGGCAGATGCCAGAAAAGTTGTCGCAAAGGGGCTTTCAAGTGGTTGGGCGATAAGAATTGAAGGCGGGTCCTATAAAATTGCAGAATAATATAAATGATACCTCTAAAGATGATTTGATACAGTATTGTGATGAATAAAATTATAATAAAAAAATAAGGTAGAATACAATAAGTAGTTTTTTTATTTTATCAGGAAAGGAGAATAAAATGCAGAATGTTAAGCAACAAAATTCTAAACAGAATCGACGCAATGGCACGTGCAATCGTTATAGTGCCGGTGATAAGCGTCAAGAGCGCTTGGGATGCAGGTATATGAATAGCGGTAAAAATTGTCAGGGCGGCAAGGGGTCATGTAAGACTCGGGGTCAGGGAAAAGGCAGTGGCCGGTAAAACAGACAGTAACCCAAAAAAATTCCATTTTAACATAAAAAATGGGGTAAATGCCATTATCCCGGGGCGGCTATCGAGGCCGCCCCATCTCCATAAAATTCCATTTGGCACCAATGGAGCCTGATATATTGAATTGATTTATTTATAATTTTAAAGTGTTAAGGTTTGTTAAAAATAATTATGAGCACATGACCAATAAAAAGCTTGACAGACGTATTTATTCTATTTAAACACAAAAGAGCAAATGCTCAAAATAAAAGGAGGCTAATGTGTCAAGACCTCGTATATGTTGTAAAGTAGATGCCGTGCCGGGCATCACTTATTTTAAGCCGAGAGGGCTTCCTCTTCTGGAACTGACGGAAGTCTACCTCTCTTTTGAAGGTTACGAAGCCTTGCGGCTTGCGGATGTTGAAGGATTGAAGCATGAGGAGGCTGCAGAACGGATGCATGTTTCCCGGCAGACATTCGGACGTGTTTTATCACAGGCACGACAGGCTGTAGCAACTGCAGTAACCAGTGGGCAGGCCTTAAGGATTGAGGGCGGTAACTATATTGTTAAAGAATCAAATGATGATGCATTAAGTGAAGATTCTGTCAATCATGGCGAATCAGAAAAACCGCATCAGCATAACAAAATAAAATCAGAAGGAGATTATAAAATGGAAAAAATTGCTGTTAGCTCAACAGGCCCAACTCTTGATAGTCAGATTGATGAACGTTTTGGCAGGGCAGCAGGTTTTATCATTGTAGATCCTGAGACAATGGATTTTGAATATATTGATAATGGTGAAACTCAGGTCATGTCGCAGGGGGCCGGTATAAATGCTGCTGAAGTTGTTGCAAGATCCGGTGCTAAAATTGTTTTGACCGGCTATGTCGGACCAAAGGCTTTTCAGGCATTAAATGCAGCAAAAATTGAGATGGGACAAGATCTGCATAATATGTCTGTCCGTGAAGCAGTGGCGCTTTATCTTGAAGGTAAGGTTGGTATCGCATCTCAACCCAATAAAACAGGACATTGGAAATGAAAATTGTAGTAGCAAGCGGAAAAGGCGGTACCGGCAAGACAACTGTCTCGGCATCCCTTGTTTCGGTCTGGAAAACACCGGTCATTGCCGTGGATCTGGATGTAGAGGAACCCAATTTACATCTGTTTCTGAAACCTGAAATAACCGACATTAAACCGGCCAGTCTTGAAATACCGATTATAGATGAATCGCTATGCAATTACTGTCGTGCATGTACGGAGTTGTGTCAGTTTAAAGCCATCAGTGTTTTTGAGCCGGTTATTATGACATTTCCTGAAATGTGTCATGGTTGCGGCGGATGTTTTCGGGTCTGTCCGAAGGGTGCGATTCAAAAGGGAACAAGGGTACTGGGTGACGTAAAATGGGGTCATGCAGGCGAGGTCGGATTTCTGATGGGGCAGCTAAAAGTTGGTGAGGCAATGAGCCCGCCATTAATGCGTGAGGTAAAAAAGCAACTTGACAAGATGCCGGAATGTGGATCAAAAGACATCATTATTGATGCACCACCCGGTGTCAGCTGTCCGGCTGTAAATGCGGTTATGAATACGGATATTATCTTGCTCGTGACGGAGCCCACACCATTTGGTTTGTATGATTTAAAACTGGCGCGGGATGCTTTTGTTCAGATGGGCACGCCCATGGGGGTAATTATTAACCGGGCAGGGGTTGGAGACCGGAAAGTTTATGAATACTGCCGTGAAACGGAATTGCCGATTTTGGCGGAAATTCCATTTGATAGAGCCATTGCCGAAACATATTCGCGTGGCCGGATTATAGCCGAATCCAACCTGGAGATAAAGCAGATTTTTTTGACACTATCAGAAAAAATAAAGAAACTCAGTCTTTGTGAAAAGGAGCCGTGTAATGTCTGAAATACTTATAATCAGCGGTAAAGGCGGTACGGGTAAAACGTCTTTGACGGCGGCTTTTTCGCATCTGGCAAGAAAACATGTACTTTGTGATCTGGATGTGGACGCACCCGATTTGCATCTGCTTCTTCATCCGGAAAATACGGTTGTTACAGAATTCTATTCCGGGCATGAGGCGATTATTGATATTGAAAAATGTGATAATTGTGGTGTTTGTTCAGATGTTTGCGAGTTTGATGCAATTACCCATACCAATGTTTTACCGACCATCAGTCCACTGAAGTGTGAAGGGTGTAAAGTCTGTGTTGAGTTTTGTCCGTCTGATGCGATTAATTTTCCAGAAAAGCATTGCGGTCAGTGGTATAAATCTGATACTCGATTTGGGCCGATGCTTCATGCTCAGCTTATTCCGGGTGAAGAAAATTCGGGCAGGCTGGTTGCGCTGTTAAGACAAAATGCAAAGGCGTTTGCAAAAGAGCAGGCACTTGATCTGGTTTTGTCAGATGGCCCCCCGGGTATAGGTTGCCCGGTGATCAGCGCCTTGACGGGAACCGACCTTGCGGTCATTGTAACTGAGGCGACACCGTCAGGATTTCATGATATGGCCAGGGTAACGGACTTATGTCATTTTTTTAAGATTCCAGTTGGTATTATCATTAATAAATGTGATATCAATCAGGATCAGACAAATGAAATTAATCAGTATTGCCGTAAAAATGATATTGAGCTGATAGCCGAACTGCCACATGACGTTGCTGTTACAAATGCCATGGTCAAAGGAATGACCATTACTGAGTTTCAGGAAAATGGTTTCAGTGATCTGGTAAAAAAAGCATGGCAGAAAATTGAAAAAATGGCTGGCACTTCATGAAAAACTTCATGAAACAAAGAATACATCAACTCTGTTTGATGTAAATATATTATTAAAGGGCCCAAAGGCCATATTAAGGAGGAGTTAATGGATACACTGATAGCAGTACCGTCATCAAATCCAGGCGGATTAGAGGCACCACTTGGTGCTCATTTTGGACATTGTGAGTGTTATACCCTTATTAAAGTTGAAAATGGGAAAATAGGGGATGTTAAAACCATTCCGAACATGCCCCATGAGCAGGGTGGTTGTCTGGCACCGGTAAATTATCTTGCTGAGCAGGGTGCCAAGATGTTAATTGCCGGCGGTATGGGACTTCGCCCGCTAATGGGTTTTAACCAGGTTGGCATTGATGTTTATTATGGCGGAGATTATCAGACAGTCGGTGATGCAGCCAATGCTCTTGTCGCCGGCAATCTGTCTCAGTTCACCCAGTCACATACCTGTGGCGGCGGCGGCGGAATGTAATCATTATTTTGGATAGTCTAACATGATAAGAGAAAGTAAAACGGAAGGTGAATCCGATTCGGTGCAATATGTTACATACAGTTTCCTACAGCATGCCGAATCTCCGTGTAATGTGGGTGAAGTGGAAAATCCGGATGGGTTTGCAGAGGGAATCGGGTCATGTGGTGACTCATTAATCGTTGGCCTTCTTGTAACGAAAAACAGGATTGTTGATTTAAAGTATATTCCCCAAGGCTGCCTTTATACGATTGTCAGTGCCAGCGCAATGAGTACAATGGCCATAGGACTTAAGCTTGAAGACGCCCTGGAGCTGAATCCGGATGATATCGAAAGAGAATTAGGCGGGCTTCCCGAAGACCATAAGCATTGTGCGCGCCTTGCCGTTAATACCCTTGGAGAGGCGATTGCGGATTATTATCATAAGGAAATGGGTCGCCAAAAATAATGGCGGCCCATAAAGTAATATTTGCAAGAGGTTAAATGATGCCGATTTATGAAATTAGTTGTGATGATTGTGGCTTTAGCGGCGAAATTATTATAGTTAATAGTGGCGATGCGCTTGTTTGCCCGCAATGCAACAGTAAGAACACTGCAAGGTTGATGTCACCAACGAGCTCGCTGACAGGAAAAACAGTGCCGTCAGTTCCCGGGCCTGGTGATACATCCTGTTGCGGTAGTTCGCCCTCGCAGGCAGGTTGTGCCGGACCCGGGTCATGTTGTGGAAAGAATATATGATAAATATATTACTTATAAAATACCCAATTTTTATTATTAGAAAATGGTGATCGAAAATGTCGCATATTTTTATTGTTACATCTGAAAAGAATGGATTAAATGATTTAATATCTGCCCTGACGCTGAAGACAGACATTAAAAGTGTTTGTGTTGAATCAGGCCGTCAGGCACTTGAAGCTGCAGTAAAACTATCCCCCGATTTGGTTATCATTGATGAACAACTTAAGGATATGAGCGGACTGGAGCTGGTTCAGCGCCTTATTTCGGTTAATGCTTTTATTAATACCGCTGTTATCAGTTCGCTTTCCGATGAAGACTTTCATGAAGCAAGCGAAGGCTTGGGTGTGCTAATGAAGTTGTCACCCAAACCGGCTAAAAGTGATGCGGCCGAACTCTTAGAAAAACTGGAATCAATAAGTTGACCTGAAAATCATTTTAGATTTTAAAATTAAAAAAAATGATTGCAGACAAATTGGAAAGGATATTGTGAATATTCATGATGTAATCAGTAAATCTAAAAACGGTGAATCTTTCAGCCGGTGTGATTTAATATCGATGCTCAGCCTCCCGTCCGAATTTATAGAAACATATCTGATTATGGCTGAGGCAAACCGTATTTCCAGAAGCCTTACAGATAACAAGGCTGAAATCCATGCCCAATTTTCACTTAACCTTTCAATCTGTCCCAAAAATTGCAAATTTTGTTCATTTGCAAAAGTTAATAAAATTTTTAAAAAAGAGACACGGCTTACTTTGGAGCAGGCGGTAACCACTGCAAAACAGTTTGAGACAGATGGTGCAAATGCCATATTTGTTATGACCACCGCACATTATCCATTTGGCAAGTTTCTTGAGGTTTCACAGGAGATCAAGCGAAATCTGAATCCTGAAACCGTATTGATTGCCAATGTCGGTGATAAATCTGCAGAAGAGTCAAAAAAAATAAAAGATGCCGGATTTCAAGGTGTTTACCATGCCCTCAGATTGAGAGAGGGGACAGATACGGATCTGGATCCTAAAGTTAGAAAGAAGAGTATCTGTCATTTCAGGGAAGCAGGGCTGAAAGTAGGAACATGCGTGGAACCTGTCGGCCCTGAACACTCAAATGAAGAAATTGCAGAGATGATTCTATATACTAATTCAATCAAGCCGGCCTATAGCGGCGCTGCCCGGCGGATTAATATTCCCGGTACGGCACTGTCTCAATACGGCATGATTTCAGAACTCAGGATGGCGCAAATTGTTGCGGTTACCCGCCTCGGCGTTTCCCGTGATGTAAAAGGTAATTGTACACATGAGCCCTGTACATTGGGGGCACTTGGGGGTGCTAATCTTTTCTGGGCGGAGGCGGGAGCCAATCCCCGCGATATAGAAGAAAACACGGAAAATGGCCGGGGCGATACGGTTGCTGCCTGTAGCGCCCTGTTTAAAGAGACCGAGTGGGATATTTTAAAAGGGGCGTCATCTTATTACGAATAAAAATTAAGATTACCTTTAAAAATAAAGAGTTAGTATGGATTCACTGATTGCAATTCCTTCATTAAATTCAGCCGGTCTTAAGTCGGTTCGTGAAGAGCGTTTTGATAAATGTGGATACTTTACCCTTGTTCTGCTAAAAAAAGATCAGATCGCAGATGTTCAGGTGATCCCGAATATTCCTGATCCAAATGGGAAGTACGATAAAATAATTCAAATGCTGGTTGAATTCGGCGTGAACGTATTGATTTCAGGTGTGATGAGGATGGAGTTATTACTTAAATTTATCAGCAGCGGCATCGAGGTTTACTACGGTAGTGCTTATAGGTCAATACATGACACCGTTTCCACATTAGCAAATGGAGACCTTACCCCACTGGAACAGTTACTGGCCTGCCAGGGTGGATGTATCATAAAACATCATTAGCGTATTTTAGTAAAATTTTCATCCGGCGTTTATAAACTTCAAACACAATTTGTAAAAATATAGAAACGTTGTTCACATTATGGAAATAATATATACGCCCATTGGCACAATTCACACGCCCTTCAATGATATTAAAAATATGCCGATTCAGCCGACCGGTGCATCACATGTAGAAGGGAAAATCGAGATCAGGCAGGAATTTATGGAGGGATTGCAGGACCTCGATGGATTTTCACATATTATTTTGCTTTATCATCTGCATAAGGTAAAATCGCATAAACTTGTCGTAATACCTTTTCTGGATACACAGCCTCGTGGACTGTTTTCAACGCGGGCACCTAAAAGACCTAATCCCATAGGTCTGTCTGTTGTAAAACTGTTAAAAATTGAAAAGAATATTTTATGTGTTTCACACCTGGATATGCTGGACGGTACACCCCTGCTTGATATCAAACCATATGTTCCGGAATTTGAGCGATATGAATCTATAAAAATCGGCTGGGTTGAAAATGCCAGGGGGCGGGCCAAAAAACAAAAATCAGATGATCGGTTCAGGTGATAAAATGGATAGCAATATGAATTATAAAATTACTGTTTTAGTTGAAAATTCAATAAAGGACAGCGATAGTAAGCTGATAGGTGAACATGGCCTCTCTTTTCTTATTGAAATCGATACACAAAAAATTCTGTTTGATACCGGTCAGGCAAAAAGCTTTAAGCATAATACAAAGGTGTTAAACACAGATCTGGAATCAATTGATACCGTTGTGCTCAGCCATGGCCACTACGACCATACCGGTGGTTTGAAATATCTGACAGAACAAAACTCACGATTTAAACTAATTGCTCACCCTGATATTTTTATGGATAAACATGTCTTCAGGTCTGAAAAGTTTCAGTATATAGGCATACCTGTTGATGAATCTTTTCTTATAAAAAAAGGCGTAAAGGTTCAGTTTTCAGAAGGTCCTGTAGAAATAAGACCCGGCATGATGACTACCGGAGAAATTCCTTTCAGCAATGATATTGAAATCGTTGAACCTTCATTTTGCATTAAAAATGAAGAGCTTTATACCCCTGATACAATGTCGGATGATCAGTCCCTTGTTATTACTACCCGAAAAGGACTCTTAATTTTAATGGGATGTGCACACCGGGGTGTTTTAAATACGCTGGCCCATGCTCAAAAAATTACCGGAGAGACACAAATCCATGCGGTAATGGGCGGGTTCCATCTTAAGGATGCATCTGAATCCAGAATTGAGAAGGTCATCGAAGGGTTGCGGTCGTTTAATATAAAATATATGGCTTCCGGGCACTGTACGGGCGAAAGTGCAATGAAGAAACTACAGCAAGCCTTTCCAGGTGTCATGGAACCTTTATATTCAGGTTTTCAAACATTTTTCGATCAATAAAGGAGGTTTTTAATGGAAAAAGTTCTGATTGTCGGATGTAAAAGAACAATGGATGACGTCTGTATCGGATGTTCCCGTTGCATGGTTGGTTTTAACCGGAGAGAAGGTGATTTTGCAGTATATAAAGATGTGGATGCCGAAATAATCGGGCTTCTGGGTTGTGGAGATTGTCCCGGGGCTGCAATTGTAACACGGCTTGCACAGGTTAATTTGTGGAACAAGCCCATGAATGAAAAAGTTACAAAAATTCATATAGCGCCTTGTATTGTCGATCACTGCCCATATAAGGAGACAATTATTAGCAAGATTAAAGCAAAAGCCGGTGTTGAAGTTATTGAAGGCACACACCCATATAAACCGGATAATATTTTTGCGTGACGTTTCTAAACATACCGGATAATATTTCTGAATGATTTTCCTAATGTATTTGCCGGAGTGATGATTTCATTCAATGGTTTTAGATGTGGTTGCGGTTAGTAAATTGATTAATTTGATTTTTGAAAGGAGGGGTAATGGCCGAGGAACAAAAAGTTGGATGTGCCCGCCCGACAGGCGGACCTGTGGGAGATGCTCCAAAAGGGGAATTACCTGAACGTGAAAATTTGACAAGGGAGGTTAAACGTATGATACAGGTGGGGAAAAAAGCACCGGATTTTAGTGCACCGGGTTATCAGAATGGTAAGTTTATTAATATGAAGTTATCCGATCATATCGGGAAATGGGTTCTTCTTTGCTTTTATCCGGGTGATTTTACATTTGTCTGAGCGACAGAAATTTCAGCAGTTGCTGAAAAATATAAAGATTTCCAGAAGCTGGGCGTAGAAATTTTTTCCATGAGTATCGACAGCATGTTTGTTCATAAAATGTGGAATGACCATGAATTGTCAAAGATGGTTGATGGAGGCGTACCCTTTGCGATGCTGTCTGACGGTGGCGGACAGGTAGGAAAGGTTTATGGCGTTTATGATGAGGATGCCGGAGTTGAAACACGGGGTCGGTTTATTATTGATCCTGATGGAATTGTCCAGGGGTTCGAAATTTTGACACCGCCCGTTGGAAGAAATATTAATGAAACATTTAGACAGGTTCAGGCTTTTCAGCATGTGCGGGCATCAGAAGGCTCAGAAGCCACACCATCAGGCTGGAAACCGGGTAAGAAAATATTGAAGCCCTCTCCTGGGCTGGTAGGTAATGTATGGAAAGAGTGGAAAACAGAGATGGCATTTGATTAAATTGTATAAAATTTGCAGAAGGCCTGTTAAAATACTTATAATAGGAAAGAGCCCAGCCTGAAAAGGCTGGGCTCAGATGACGGCTTCTATAGAAAATTATGACTTTTCCGGCAACATACCTGAACAGAACAATTATTTTGCTGTAGGCAATTACGAAACGGAAGAGAAGGTGGCCCTGCTTAATGCACATCGCCAGAGTAATGGCAATCAGACACAGGCGGCCCGAATTCTCGGGATCAACCGTGTAACCGTCTTGAATTTGAAGATAGATCTTTAAATCAAATCCGCTCAAAAATAGTATTTAACTTTATTTTTCAAGGAGTATATTGATGAGTATAAGAAGAATTACTTCTCTTACAGCATTCTTATCATTTTTTATTATCGTATTAACGGCTATTGTTTTGTATGTTGCGCCACAGGGCCGGATTGCCTACTGGGCCGACTGGCGATTGTGGGGATTAACAAAGGATCAATGGGGAGCCATTCATATTAATCTTGGATGGCTGTTTCTGCTATCACTCATACTGCACATTTATTATAACTGGAAACCGCTCATATTATATCTCAAAAACAAGGCCAGTGAATTAAAGATATTTACGAAAGAGTTTAATACTGCACTGATAGTAACGGTGGTTTTTATAATCGGTTCCTACAGTGAAATAGCTCCTTTTTCGACCATTATAAGTTTTAGTGATGGATTGAAAGATTCTGCAGCCGTAAAATATGGAGAGCCGCCATACGGGCATGCAGAACTCTCATCACTTAAGACGTTTACAAAAAAGACGGGTATCGATTTGAACACAGGCATCGACCTGCTAAAAAAAGCCGGGATTAAAGTTGATAACAGCTCGCAGACCTTAAAAGAGGTTGCCGGAAATAATGATCTTTCTCCGCAAAAACTTTATGTGGCTATGACGACTGCATTAAAATATGAATCTGTTCAGCAAGAGAAAGAAAAGAATTTACCTGAAACGGTACCTCCAGGAACCGGGAAATTAACGCTGGCGGATTTTTGCACACAGTATAATTTAAATATGAAAGTAATTATCAGATCTCTTAAAGTGTCAAATATCATTTTTGAAGAAGAAATGACCATAAAAAAAATTGCTGAAGAAAATAATATAAGTCCTTCAGATATCTATGAACAAATCAAAAGTATTGCCGGGGGGCACCGCTGAAAACAGCAACAGACAGTTTTGGCTCAAAATTAAGAATAATTTCTGATCTTTCTGCAGGTGAGCGCTATATATAAAAGAGACAGCAGATATTGTCCGCTGCCTCTTTTATTTGCCGAGACAACGCAAAGTCAACCACCGAAGTTTCCCGCTCCCAGAACTTTCATGGCTTCTTCAGTTTTTACGCGAAGGCCGCCCATTAACTGATCAATTTTTTCCTTGTCTGTTTTGATATCATCAATGCCGGTTTCCGGGGTACAATTTTCTCTAATCTGTTCGATTCTGTCGTCCATTTCTTCGATGAGCATGTGGAGATCCTCGATGTTTGGAAGAATTTTCTGTTTTTCACCGCCGGGTAATTTCTCCATTTTACGGGCAATGTCATAAATAATTGCTTTCCAGGCGGTGAGTTCCATTTCCATGGTTTTACAACAATTTTTGGCTTTCATTGCATTCTCCTTTTGGTTAAAAATGTTTAATATTATATACTAAGTTTTTTAACCGGTATCATTTCCGGCATTTTAAAACCTCTGTCATTATTTATGCATTATTGATGCCAATAGTGGAAAATATTTTTAAAAAAACAGGTACGTATAGAACTATCTATCATTTTGATTAAATTTTAAATATTCGCTTTAAGAAAGGCATTGAATAAAAGAATTGTAAATCAAAATAATATATAGGCCGCATTACTTTTTCGCAATTCGTAACGTAATGTAACGCTATGGTAACGATAAGGTAACGCATTTTATGGCTTCCATTTTTTATCCGATAATTCGCTTTTAAAAATTTAATAATTAATATTTGTATTATTAAACGTTTAGTTGAAAGGCCACCATCAATAAGTATTTAATGGTTTTGAATGGCCCGGATTTTGCTGTAAAATAAATGGGTAATAGAAAAGGAGGAAGCAATCATGGAAAATGTATCTTTTGGGGGCATCGCCATTGTCTCCTGCGGGACCTTGAGTCTTGAGTTGAACTATCTCAAAAGAGAGGGCTTTTTAGATACCGGGATTCTGTTTTACACCACTCCCGGGCTTCATGAGGATATCCGCGAGTTGGAAAACCAGCTTGTTGATCGTATCAATCGGGCCAAAGAAAAGACAGATAAGATCATTGTAATCTACGGCGGTAAGTTTTGTTACGTCAATGCCGATCAACCTACTCGTACCATCCAAACTATCATTGAAGAACTCGGTCCGGGTATAGCCACAATCCAAGCCACGCATTGTATGGACATGCTGGCCGGCGAAACGGAGCGGACAAAAATTGCGGACGAGATCGCCGACGGAGAACCGGTTTGGTGGATGACTCCCGGCTGGGTCAAATTTCGCCACAACGTTTTTAAAGATTGGGATAAAGCGCTGGCCAATGAGAACTTTCCCCGGCACACCGGTGGAGCCGTCATTTTGGACAGCATCGGATACCTTGATCGCACCATGGCTGAAAAGCCCGAAGAAATTCTGGAATACTCTGATTGGATGGGGATTCCGATCCAGGGATATTCGGTTACCATGGATCGTTTTAAATCCTTGCTTTTGGACCAGGCGAGTCAGTTTTATGATAAATAATTGAGAGAAAATACTCTCTGCCGCTTATTGGAAAGGAAATAGCGCATGAACTTTGAAGATCTTTGTGGACAGAAAACGCATTGTGAAACCAAGGTCCTGGAACAAACCATTCAACTGGCTGTAGAAATCGCCCGGGAAGGACGAGAAGGACGCAAGATCGGTACGCTTTTTGTTGTTTCCGATGAAATATCGGTTCTTAAAAGATCACGAAATCTCATTCTTGACCCTCTTTACGGCCATCCGGATGAAAGTAAACACATATGCGATCCAAATGTTAGAGAGACAATAAAGGAGCTGGCCCAGTTGGATGGTGCTTTTATAGTCGGAGGCAATGGGGTGGTGATATCCGCTTCCCGCTACATCAATGCTTCCACAGATAATATTGAGCTCCCTTTAGGTTTGGGGAGCCGTCATGTGGCAGCCGCTTCCATTACGCACGATACTCGTTCTGTTGCTGTGGTGGTTTCTGAGAGTTCAGTCGTTCGTATTTTTGATGATGGGGATTTAATTACTGAAATTATTCCTGAAATCTGGCTCTTTAGCAAAGAAAGTATCAAGTTGAAAAAGCCTTACCGGGAAACAACCCTGGCAGATTTGAGGATTGTTACGGCAAAATCAAAGGAATAAAAGTTTTCGTAATAATGATTTACTCTTTAAGTAAACGCCTCTTAGAGGGGGCCTTAGGGCTCTTGCCACACAAGAAAAGCGTCATTGGGGTGGGGCGGCTAACTAAAGCCGCCCCGAGGTGATGGCATTACCCCTCTGGTATCATTTGAGATACGCTCTAAAATTCGCAAGGAGGAAGATGTTGCGGGGCTGTAGTCACAAATTTTTTCTTTTCCCTTACGTTGACATATTTTCATTGTGGGCCAATTTCAAGCCCCATCATCTCGCTGTTGTTCTTCTTTCAGCTTATTTGCCAAAGAGCCCGTACGATCAAGTAAGCCATCAAGGTTGGCATAAGGTGCCATCTGAACAATGGTGCCAAACTCATTGATAAGGTAAAGTGAGGATGCATCATTTACACCGAACTGCCGATTAGCTTCCCCTGAATCATCACACAATGTGAAGAATTTGCCGTTTGCTATGGATCTTTTCAAAACACAATCTTTCTGGGCATTTTCACACCCTTTTTCGCCTCCGATAATTTCCACAACGATAACCGGCAAATCTTTTCTGGAAAAAGACTTTGCTGTTTCAATGAGAACAGAATTTTCATCAGCACAAATTTTCTCTCTGTTAAAAACCAAAAGAGTATACCCGTCACCAATGCCGGGTAATTGATGAGCCTTTCCAGATGTGTCCTGGTAACTAATTTGGGGCGCTTTGATGCCTGTTGCCATTTTAGTTTCGGGCATAATCATGCCTGTTTGAGGCCCTTGCTGTGTAGCACATCCGATAGATGCGGCCATTAGGATAGCAGCCAAAAGTACAATGTTAATTTTTTTCATGATGTTACTCCTTTTTTTAAGTTATTAATCAATATCTGACTTGTCTCACTTTTCTATGAACCGGAAAAAGTTGGTATTTATAAAATCACTGTAAGTTTTATGGTTACTGTTGAGCACCAATTCTTCGTAGCTTTTCATTTGGCACTTCATGTACATCTGTCGTTATTTTATAATCATGTTGCAGATTTTTTATCTTTCAATAATAGCTATTACAAATAGGGTGCCGGCAGATGAGATGGTTGAAAATAATTTTGATATTTTATCGTTAGATATATTTAACTTACTGTTTTACTACGGTTTTAATTATAATCTGTCATAAAATAAAATCCTGACGGCAAAAAGAAGAAAAAAGTTGACAAATGAATGTGGCGCTACCTATGATAGTAAAAACTGTCTTGGTAGCGCTACTTTAAGTAAAAAATAGACGCATACGCGAACAGATTGAAATATATGGTAAGCAAGGAAATAGGATGAAAAAAATAAAAAATGACATTTTCCCCTCTGAATTTGCAGGCTTATTACTGGAATCAATGGCCGGCGGCGTATTTACGCTTGATGAAGAGGGGTGTATCACTTCGTGGAATCCTGCAATGGAGCGGATAACGGGTTATACTTCAGATGAAGCGCTCGGCAAATCATGCTCCTTGCTTAAATTCAGTCGCTGTTTTGGTAAAAGCTGCCCAACAGGATTTAAAACCTGTGGAATTTTTGAATATGGCAGCGTTGACGGCAAGGAGTGTTTCCTGCAAAATAAAAATGGAAATGATATTTATGTCGTTAAAAGCGCAAGGCTTGTCCGGGATAAATCCGGCCGTCTTCGAGGTGTCGTTGAAACCATTACGGATCTCACTGAACTGCACAAGGCACGGCAAAAAGCGGAAGAAGCGTCTCTGCAGTTGGGAAATATTCATAAGCTCCATAATATTATCGGTAAAAGTGACTTAATGAAACAGGTGTTTTCCTCCATTAAACTAGCGGCTGATAGTGAGGCTACCATTTTGATTCAGGGCGAAAGTGGAACCGGTAAGGAATTGGTAGCCGGTGCTATTCATTATAATAGCGACCGCGCCGAAATGCCGTTTGTATCTGTAAACTGCAGCGCACTTTCCGAATCTCTTTTGGAAAGTGAACTTTTTGGACATGTAAAGGGTGCCTACACAGGGGCCATACACGATCGAATCGGACGATTTGAAGAGGCTGACGGCGGCACATTGTTTCTGGATGAAATTGGTGAAATCAGTCCGCTAATTCAGTTAAAACTGCTACGGGTTTTGCAGGAAAGGGAAATCGAACGGGTCGGTGAATCCGTAAAACGCAAAATCGATATCAGAATCATCACGGCATCAAACAAGGATCTGTATAACCTTGTGAAGGAAGGTCTTTTTCGGGAGGATCTTTATTATCGCCTTAAAGTTTTTCCCATTAATATGCCTCCTTTAAAAAACAGGAAAGAAGATATTCCTCTTTTGGTCAGCCATTTTATCAATATCAAGAATAAACTGACGAATAAAAATATCAGCGGTATTGCCCGGTCTGCCACAAGATTTTTACTTGATTACAATTGGCCCGGAAATGTCCGGGAGCTGGAAAATGCAATTGAATATGCGTTTGTCGTTTGCCGGGGTGACTATATTGATGTTTTTGATCTGCCTGTTGAAGTTCGTCAGATGGGGTATCAACATTCTATTAAGGAAAATAACAAAAAACGCTTTGCCGAAAATCCTATACGGGAAAAATTATCTCGTGATATATTACTTGAACTCCTTGAAGCAAGCGATTGGAATAAAGCTGAAGTGGGCCGTCGGGTGGGTCTTAGCAGGGCTTCAATTTGGAAATATATGAAAAAATGGGATATTCCACTCCAGCGTGAATGAAAATTGTTATAATTAAAGGTTGATGTATTCGGAGAAAGTCAAATCGCTTTTATATTTCTCAAATGTGGCAGTGACAATTGCTTTGTCATTGTCACCACGGCCCCTTTTACCTGGTTTAAACGGTAGCGTTACCAATGCGCTACTTATGGGCAAAAGTAGCGCTACTACTGTTTTGCCATCACACTTCTTATTTTTTCGGAAGAAGTATGTTTTTTGTAGATCATAATAAAATAAATAACTAAAACAATAATTTAGATATATAAAATCAAAAAAATGTAACTTTTATTAACTATTTTTTCTATTGGCATGGTATTTGTTATAACCTTGAAAGATAAAAAATATACCGGGGGTTATAAAAATGGCAGATATAGAAAAAAAGCTTAAAACAGATTTCGAAAATATCATAAAACACGGTATCACACTGATAGATTTCAATGCACCCTGGTGCGCACCCTGTCGGTCCCAGGAGCCAATAATTAAAAAACTTGAAGAAAAGTATCGGGGCAGAGCATCAATTGCAGAAGTCAATATTGATGAGCATCGGGAACTGGCTGCACGGTTTGGTATTCAGGGGATTCCAACACTGGTTATTTTTAAAAACAGCAAAGAGCTACAGCGTTTTGTAGGGCTTCAGGCTGAATCAGTGCTTGCCGATGCGTTAAATAATGTAATGGCGCAAGGGTGAAAGGAATATGATATGGAAACGTGTGAAACGAATTCCGACAGTGACACCGGGTATTTATGCATGAAGCACCATATATGGATTCCCAATGATAATATCCATTGTCATGATCCTGAACTTTACTGCAAATACCGTACGTCATGCCTGATATGGTTCATGGATAAAAGAAATGGACATGGTCTTGATGAAAACCCGCAGGCGGGTTAATCCGTTTAGATCAGGGGTGGCCTATAATTGATAACCGATAAACTTTTTAACGGATTTCATCAAACGTGAATCATAATAGAGATAGAAAATAAATATGTGGAAATTTCTTGGAAGTATAAATAAAAACCTTATTATAGCCATACCGGTAACAATGGTATTCGGATTTATATACGGTATGTTTTTTCCGGCAGCATTCTTAAAAAACCTGATCATTCCTTTTACATTTCTGATGGTGTATCCGATGATGGTTACACTGAAAATAAAAAAGGTTTTTGAAGGCGGGGATCTGAAAGCACAGATTCTGACCCAATTAATTAATTTTGGAATTGTTCCTTTTGTTGCTTTTGGTCTCGGGCTTCTTTTTTTCAAAGATAGTCCCTATATGGCCCTGGGGCTGCTTCTGGCCGGCCTCGTCCCTACCAGTGGTATGACAATTTCATGGACCGGTTTTGCAAAGGGCAATATTGAAGCCGCCGTAAAAATGACGGTAATCGGGCTTACCCTGGGTTCTGTGGCAACACCTTTTTATGTAAAATACCTGATGGGAGCCAACCTTGATGTCGATATTCTCCTGGTCATGAAGCAAATTGCTGTAATTGTTTTTGTTCCAATGATTGCCGGTTATTATACCCGCCAGGGGCTCATTAAGAAATTTGGCGTGAATGGTTTTCAGCAAGGTATTGCACCAAGGTTTCCATCTATGTCAACCATTGGTGTGATAGGTATTGTTTTTATTGCAATTGCACTGAAAGCAAAGAGTATTATCTCTGCACCTGAATTGCTTGTCTATATTCTGATTCCGCTTTCAATTATTTATATTTTTAATTTTATTCTCAGTACAATCATCGGCAGGAGTCTGCTTCCACGGGGTGATGCCATAGCGCTTGTTTATGGATCAGTCATGCGCAATCTGTCCATTGCGCTTGCCATTGCGATTAATGCTTTCGGCCCCGAAGGATCAAGTGCTGCGCTTGTGGTTGCCATTGCTTATATTATTCAGGTGCAGTCAGCGGCCTGGTATGTTAAACTGACGGACAGATTATTTGGTCCGGCAATAATATCGCCCGATAAGATCAAAGAAGAAGCTGTGAAACCGGAAAAAAGTATAGCACTTAAAGCAGCTGGGCCAAAAATAGAAACAACATCACCGGAAATTAATAAGATTCTTTATGCAACAGATTTATCTGAAACCGCCCGTTTTGCAGTTAATTATGCCTGCAGTATTGGAGATAAATATAATGCAAAAGTGACTGTACTTCATGTTGTTTCGGATATTCTTGAAGAGTTTTCATCTGAAGCCGGCATCGATCTGGCTGGTCATGTTGAAGAAAAAAGACGGAGAGCATTTAATGAAAAAAGTATCCAGGCGGCAAAAACAGCCATACATAAACGTATCCAGGAGACATCCGCTTCAATTTTGAAAGATCTGCCGGCTTGTCCCCTTTCACAGAGTGATATTTGTGTTGAGGTAGGTAACCCCGTTGACCGGATTATATCTGTTGCTGAAAAAGGTGATTATGATCTGGTTGTTATGGGGGCGCATGGGCATGGGAAGCTTGAGGGTGTTATGATCGGCAGTATTTCCAGCGGTGTTATCAGGAAATGTTCCCGACCCGTGCTGGTTGTTCGATTGCCTGACTAAATCTTTAGGAAATAAAGTGATAAAAATGGTTAAAAAATAAGGGAGATATCTGATGAAATCACTTGTTATCTATTCAAGCCGTACCGGAAACACAAAAAAACTTGCTGAAGCCGTATTTGAATCTATGTCAGGAGATAAAGCGATTTATCCTGTAACCGAAGCACCTGACCCTGAAGACTATGATTTTATAGCCGTGGGTTTCTGGCTCATGGCTGGTAAGCCGGATCCGAAAACAATGGAATATCTTTCTGGAATTGGCAGCGGCAAGCGCTTGTTTCTTTTTGCCACCCATGGTGCTGCTATTGGATCAGCGCATGTTTTAAATGCGATGAATTATGCGAAAACCCTTGCGCCAAATGCCGAATATGCGGGTGAATTTAACTGCCGGGGTGAAGTTGATCCCAAAGTGCTTGAAAAAGTAATGGCAAAACCTCAACCGCCGGTGTGGCTTCATGATGCTTCGAATGCTGTTGGTCATCCGGATGCAGCGGATATTGAAAAGTTAAAGCGTATTATTGGAACGCTATAATTTTATTTACAGAAAAAAGGACTAAAGCTGAGGCAATGATTCAGTTAAAAATATATATTACAATATAAAACAAACCACTTAACAGAAAGAAAGGAATTAACTAATGTCAAAAAAATTAAAAGTATTGATTGTCGGCGGAGTCGCCTGTGGCCCTAAAGCTGCCTGTCGTCTGAAACGCCTCATGCCCGAAGCGGACATTACACTCATCGACCGGGATAGCATCGTTTCCTATGGGGCATGCGGCCTTCCTTATTATGTGGAGGGCTATTTCGACGACATAGAAACCCTGACCCACACACCTGCAGGGGTTCCACGGACAGCTGTTTTCTTTGAAAAAGCCAAAGGATTTAAGGTTCTGACTCGCACCGAGGCGACCAAAATCGATCGATCCGCCAAGACCGTACACGTCAAGAATCTGGATAACGGCGAAGAGTGCGATATGGCCTATGACAAACTGGTACTGGCCACCGGCGGTAAGGGGTTTAAACCACCCATTCCGGGGATTGATCTCAAGAACGTCTTCTTTATGACCCATCCTGATCATGCCGAATCCCTGGTACGGGAAGCCAAGGCCCAGGGGTTTAAAAAGGCGGTAATGGTGGGGGCCGGTTTTATCGGTATGGAAATGGCTGAAGCCATGACCCACAAAGGTATGGAGGTAACCCTGATCGAGATGGCTCCCCAGATTATGCCGGGTATTCTGGATGAGGATATAGCCCTTTTTGCCACCAAGTACGTCAAAAGCAAGGGTGTCAAGGTTGTCCTGGGCGAGCGGGCAACGAATCTGGAGGGTGAGGAAGCGGTCAGTGCGGTGAAAACTGACCAGGGAACTTATCCGGCGGACCTAGTGGTAGTGGCGGTGGGCACACGGCCCAATGATAAGCTGGCCCGGGATGCCGACCTTCTTTGCCGGGATCGAATCGTGGTCAACGAATATTGTCAGACCAGTGATCCTGACATTTATGCGGGTGGCGACTGCGTCGTAAACAAGTATGCGGGCCAAAACGCCGGCAACCAGTTGTTCGTTCCCCTTGGTTCCACAGCCAATAAGCACGGCCGGGTTATTGCCAATCACATAGCTGGTGCGCCAACGCCCTTTAGCGGTATTGCCTGTACAGGAATCGTCAAGATTTTCGACTATACGCTTGGTCGCACCGGTATGTCTGAAAACCAGGCTCGTGCTTTAAACCTAGACGTGGAAGTCACTACCTGGGCAGGTCCGGACAAACCCCATTACATGGGAGCTAAGCCCGGTATCATTAAAATGATTGCCAATCGCCGGGACCGAAAGTTGATCGGGGTCCAGGTTGCGGGTCTGGGAGATGCGGGTAAACGCTTTCTGGATGTTTCTGCCACCGTAATCCTGTTTGGCGGTACTTTGGATCAATTGGCGGATGTGGACTTTGCCTATGCACCGCCTTTCAGTCCGCCCATTGAACCCCTGGCCACCTGCGCCCATGTGTTGAGCAATAAACTGGACGGGCTTGCAAAGGGCATTTCCTCCATCGAGGCCCACAAGCGTTTCGAAGTCGGAGATGTGGTGATACTGGATACCCGTACGCCCCAGGAATTCAAAGAAGTCCGACTGCCCTATGACGTGCTTCATATTCCCTTGGGCGCTTTACGGGAACGAATTAACGAACTGCCCCGGGATCGGGATATCATCGCCATGTGTAAAGTGAGCATGCGGGGTTATGAAGCGCAGCGCATCCTGAATGCTCAGGGTTATGATCGTGTCTGGTTTATGGAAGGCGGGGTTATAGGCTGGCCCTATGAATTGGAAATGGGACAGTAACTAATAAAATTGGGAAATAAGGGGGCGTTCGGATGCGCCTCTTTATTTTCCGATGTTTTGATATAATCGAATTTCCTTTTTATGTCACACTGATGAAGTGTAAATGATTTTTTCACTGCGTGTCGTCAGAACAATCATATTAATTTCCTGTTGCACAATAAAATTTAAAAATCTTTTGATTATTTTATTGACTCCCGGCAAAACTTATTAGTAAAGTAGTAATAACTATTATCCATATCCTTACAGATTGATATTACACACCCAATCATTGCAAATATAATAACCTTCTTCAATACATGAAAGAAAGCAGGTGAAGTTCTTTATGTATTAAACTTAGTTTATCAAATCAGAGATTTGTTCCTTTAAAACGTTTTGAGCCATTTCCGGGTTTTACGGTTTAGTAACCGGTAAACGAAAGGAGGCAAATGATGTTTAAGACCATATTGGCAGCAACCGATTCTGTTGAAAAGTGTGATACGGCAATTTTGGCTGCAGCTGAAATTGCGGCGCAAAACAATTGTGAATTGAATATCCTTCATGTACTGGAGTCTTCCTATTCGGGTTTTTACCGACAATTTGTCAAACATTTTGAATCCGGGGAAGAGATTGTCAGTAGTGAAGATTATTGTAAGGCTGTAAAGGAAAAAATTCTGAATGCCTGCACTCATACCCTGCGAAAAGATCTTGGATATCAAATCAAGGTAACGACCGGTTTTCCATGGGAAGAGATCCTGAGGTGGTCGCGGAAAATACGATCTGACCTGATAATTCTTGGTCCCCATTCCACCAGTGCAGATGAAAGAGGGCTAACACGACACAGCGGTACCCTCGGCAGTACGGTTGAAGGTGTTATAAAACATGAGCGATGTCCGGTTATGGTTGTCGGCCGGCCCCTGACCGAAGGAATATTGAAATTTAAAAAAATAATGGTTTGTGTAAATTTTTCAGCTTCTTGTGAACTGGCACTTCAGTTTGCTGTTAAAATGGCCGGAAAATACGGTTCAAAGATTTTTGTATTCCATATGGCAGCCATGCCATCTTCCCGGAGATATCCACAGGAGGAACTTGAAGCTGAAATTGATGTGTTTAAACAAAAAATTGAAGTGTTTACCCGGGATATCCCTGAAAGTGTAGAATTTGAATACGGGGTATGGGAAGGATCTTCCCCATATGTTGAAATATTAAAATATGCCCGTGAAAAAAATATCGACCTTATTTCAATGGGTTCACACACAAAAGAAAAAGAAACGCGATGGTATATTGGCAGTGCCGTAGAGCAGGTCAGTTCAAGATCCTTTTGCCCGGTAGTTATTATTACCGACCCCAGGGCAGTTTTGCGTTTTGAGAGTTGATTGTATCAAGAAAGTAAAAAAATGCCTGTGTAAATTTTTGGTCATGCTTTCTTAAACCAACAAAAAGGGAGGTCGTAATGAAAAAACAGCTTATTAATTATGAAACATTGCTCGCAGTAACGAAATCCATTTCTCATTCAATGGATCCGGAAGAAGTGGCACTGATGACTGTAGAGAGTATTAAAACGTCGCTGGAAGCAAAAGGCTGCTCTCTGTTTTTGTTTAACAGGACAACCCATGAACTTGAACTGGCAGCTTCATATGGATTAAGTGAAGAGTATCTCAACAAGGGTCCGGTAAATGCATTAAAATCAATAGGAGAGTCCTTAAAAGAAGGTCCTGTAGCGATTTATGATGTGTCAGATGACCCCAGAATTCAATATTCGGAGGCAGCAATAAAAGAGGGTATTTCATCTATTTTGTCTGTACCGATCATTGTTGGTGGCGGCCTGATTGGCGCTATGCGTGTTTATACAGCAGAACGGTGGGATTTTACCCTTGAAGATGTTAATTTTGTTCAGGCTCTTGCCCAGATTGCGGGCATGTCAATAAAGATGGCAAAATATGTCAGGGGATTAAAGAGCAGTATTGATGTCCTTAAATCAATGAGAGAAGTACAGACACAAAGAACAACCAGAAGAACACCTTATGAAGGAGTTCCGAAGAGTGTGCCGTCTGCAGAGTTGAAAAATATTGGTTAGCTGTCGATTCAAATCCGGACGCCTGTATGTGATGATTTTTAAGCGTGCTTTCATGTGGCTGGTAGAAAGCACGCTTATTTAGAGATTTAGAGCCTGTTTACATTCTGTGCTGCAGGCCCTCGGTCTCCATTTGTTTTTTCATATGAAACCCTTTCCCCTTCATCAATAGTTTTGTAACCCTCCACGTTAATAGATGAAAAATGAACAAATACATCTTTTCCTCCCTCTTCAGGTGTAATGAACCCGAAGCCTTTCCTGTTGTCAAACCACTTTACAATTCCTTCCGCCATACTGTGCTCCTTATTTAAAGATGTTGAAAAATAAAACCCCAATCTTTTTTGTTTATAACAAGAAGTATGCCAAGCGTTAATATTCTATAACCATTTGAAAATATGAATAAAAATAGTAAATATAATAGATGTGACTGTAAAGTTGGCAGGGCTTTTAAATGTGGACTGACATTTTGGCAGGAATCGTTTTGATAAAAAAATATCCAACACGGCAAATGAGGTATTATGACAGTTTATATAACTTGATTTTTCTGTACAGGCTGCGCTCACTTATTTTAAGGATTCTTGAGGCTTTCTGACGATTGCCGTTACTTTGGTTAAGAGCTTTCTGAATGGCAAATTTTTCGTGTGCAGCCATAGAGCCTTCAGGCAGTCCGGAGTCCCTATCGATTGCCGTTTCATGTAATGTATAGATATTTGGCGGTAGGTCACTGCACAATATTGTCTCAGATTTACCAAGAGTAACCGCATTGGAGTTCACCCAAAAACAAACAGTAATTCTGTTTAAACCCTTATTGTTTAGTGGATTGAGTGTTTTGCCAAGTGAAAACCTAAAAAATGGGGGAACTTTTTACCATACAAAAAAGGCCTCCTTGTGGTAAGAGT
>JAIPEE010000038.1 GCA_021737275.1 Desulfobacterales bacterium | reverse complement strand
ATTCAAACCGCCAAATGAGCCATTTTGTACCTGACTGTAGTAAAGGGTGCACCGTTAATTGTAAAAGAGCAAATTGTTAAAAATCATCCACCTATAAAATGAGATGCCAGGTGGAGCTGTAACTCTAAACTTTAGTTAATAAAAATACCAAAGAACAAAAAATCAATTGTGGTAATTGCGGCAACTTTTGTTGAATAAAGTGTTCCAAAAATGTCACAGTTTTTTCGGTTAAATTAATCAAACTCCAGGACTACTCAGAGTCCGGCATTTAATTTTCTTCATACATCATCATTACGATGGCGTCCTTGTTCTCATCTAAAATCAAAATTATTAATAAATGCTCTATGTATAGCCCATAAGGATGTTATATGATCTATATACGGATCAAATATGTCTTGACAAGCTGTTGAGAATTCACTATCTTGTGGTTCACAGAAAGATCATTAATCTATTTTATGGTATATATGTAAACTAAAGGGGAAATGATGTCAAAGGCCATCACACGCACCTACTCACGCTATAACCGTGATGCGACTGCCTTGCTTGGCGCATTAATCCGCGAAGCGCGTAATGAGCGTAAGCTCACTGCTCAGGAAGTGGCCGATCGAGCCGGTATTTCCAGAGGACTACTGCAACGCATCGAAAAAGGCAACCTCAAATGTGAAATCGGAGCCGTTTTCGAAGTGGCAACCATTGTTGGTATCAAGTTGTTTGATGCCGATGACACTACTCTGACTAAATACCTGCATCAAACCAGGGAAAAATTGACGCTCCTGCCAAAATCTGTTCGCAAGAAATCCAAAGCGGTGCACGATGACTTCTAAGAGAGAGAAAGAAGCCTTTGTCTGGATATGGCTGCCGGGTGAAACTGATCCTGTTATAGCCGGCCGGCTCGAAGCTGATAACGGAAATAACCTGTTCAACTATGGTAAAAGCTATCTGGATCGTATCGGTGACAGTATACCAGCAATCTCAATTTACGAACCCGAACTGCCGCTAAAGGCAGGAGTGCTCCCCTTGGCCCAGGGGCTGGCCATGCCCGGCTGCATCAGGGACGCCGCGCCTGATGCGTGGGGCCGGCGTGTGATTATCAACAAAAAGATAGGGCTTAAAGGCGCCGACACTGATACTGCCGAAATAGATGAACTGACTTATCTGCTGGAGTCCGGCTCGGACCGGATCGGTGCGCTTGATTTTCAGTGCTCCCCTACAGAATATGTACCGCGTATTTCAAATAATGTCAGTATGGAAGAATTGATTGAATCTGCAGAACGGGTCGAAAAAGGTATACCCCTTACACCGGAGTTGGATCAGGCGTTGTTCCATGGTAGCTCTATTGGCGGTGCTCGTCCTAAAGCCTTAATTCAAGACCAAGGTAAAAAATACGTGGCCAAGTTTTCATCCAGCACCGATTTGTACAGCGTCGTTAAAGCTGAATTCATCGCCATGCGATTGGCTGAATTGGCCGGGTTGAATGTTGCGCCGGTAAAACTGGCTAAAGCGACTAACAAAGATGTACTGTTGATCGAGCGCTTTGACCGCGTTCCAACAGGTGACAAGTGGGCACGAAAGGCCATGGTCTCAGCTCTAACTCTGTTTCGCCTGGATGACATGATGGTGAGGTACGCCAGCTATGAAACGTTATCCGAAATTATCCGCCATCGTTTTACCAACCCAAAGCATACACTGAAAGAGCTATTCTCTCGACTCGTCTTCAATATTCTGTGCGGCAATACCGACGATCATGCGCGGAACCATGCGGCATTTTGGGATGGTAAAGCATTAACCCTGACACCTGCTTATGACATTTGTCCGCAGGGCCGGGCAGGCAATGAAGCTTCACAGGCCATGCTTATATCTGGCGACAATAATCTGAGTCAACTCAAAACGTGCCATGAAACCGCGCATAACTTCCTTCTTTCTGGGGAAGAAGCCCGTGAAACATTCGGTAACATAATTGCCGCAATCGAACAGCATTGGGACGCCGTCTGTGAAGAAGCTGAGCTAAATGAAGTGGATAAGAAACTTCTTTGGAGACGGCAGTTTCTAAATCCCTTTTCAGTTGAGCAATAGGTGTTACTTTTGAAAAGCAACGGGATCTTGATTTTTTACAGAACTAGTTACAAACGGATTTGCGGTTTTGGCGAACCATAAAAATCACAGTATGCAAAACAACATGCACTTGCGATTTGCGCGTTAAGCTGTAATTGAATCAATTGATATTTGCCGTAAATTATATTCCTGAAGGTGATATTAAATGAATGAACCCATTACCCTTAAGCGTGACGAACTTTACAACCTTGTATGGAAAGAACCAATAATTAAAATTGCATCCCGATACGGTATATCAGATCGGGGGCTTACTAAAATATGCAATAAGCTTAATGTGCCAACACCCCCTCGGGGTTATTGGGCGAAATTACAGCATGGTATCCAAGTAAAGCGTATATCCTTACCAAAGATCAAGAGAGATGAGCCAACAACTCATACTATTTATGGTTACAATAAGCCTAATATTGTAAAAGATATCAGCAAAGAAGCAGAAGAATTAATTTTAACGGAGCAATCAGCTGAAAAGATTATTGTTCCCGACAGACTCATATCTCCGCATCCACTTATAAAAGAGGCCCGAGGGATTTTATCAAAATCAAAACCTGATGATTATGGAATGCTTCGTTTGTCTTTCAAAGATGGGCTGGATATCAGAGTGACACCAAATAACTTAAAACGGGCTTTAATGGTTCTGAATTCATTATTCAAAGCGTTAAAATCCAGAGGCTTTATTTTTAATTCTGGTGTTACCTTTTCTCAGTGTTTCTTTTAGCCTATAGCTTTCCCAGGTGCAGTTGATAACATGAGCCTTGTGTGTGACCCGGTCCAGCAAGGCTGACGTAAGAGCTGGATCTCCAAATATTTCAGTCCACTCGCCAAATCATTTATTGGTGGTGATAATTAACGGCTTCCGCCCATGGCGTTCTGCCAAAACTTGAAAACGGAGTTCTGAGGCCCCTCTTTAGAAAACAGAACATAGCAAAATTCATCAATAATCAGTAAACTATAACTGAAGCCTCTTTTTATGATGCGCCTTAGCATTTTCTCGTCCCTGGCTTCGATCAGCTCATTCACAAGGCCGCAGCCTGTAACAAATCGTGTTTTGATGCCCAGATCACATGCCTCGATTTCCAATGTTGTTGTTAGGTGTATTTTACCGGTCCCGCTTTTGCCTAAAATATTATATTCTGCTTATTTTTTATATACTCTCCGCTTGAAAGCTCTCTGATGAGACGTGTATCGAGATCAGGAGCTGATTCAAACTCAAAGGCCTCAAGTAGTTTAAGCAAAGGAAAAGCGGCCTCTCTTTATCATCCGTAATCCATTGGTCGATTGTTTTTATGTATGGACCAAGTGACGGGAAGTGCTGGGTCTGCCGAGGACTGTACCCGGTGTATTCCTGATTAACCACTTTCTTAACTGTGTTTTTTGAATGACCTGTTTCTCTTGCTATCTCCCTGATTTTCTTTCCGTAAACACAATGTGCTGTCCGAATATATTCATATTGATCCACTGTTAACATCCTTTCTCCACCTCCGATAATAGAGTTACACTCTGTGTATAATCTTCTTACCAGAAGCACGTTGTAAGGTGGGTCAATTTTAGGTTGTCATTTGTGACTCAAATGGGTCAATTTTAGGTTAGCAAAACTAGAGGTCTTAAATGCATGAGGTTTTTGTGTCCGCTATTTTTCCCAGACCTTTACCCAATAAATTTTTAAATTCTAAAATTTTGAAAGGCAAACAAAGATGCACTTTTGATACGATTTATGGCAAGTAGGTTGCGCATTTATTTCTTAGTTTGAAAAATCAAATATTTTATGCGATATAAAGATATATAATCATATCCATTTATGAATAACAAAGAATACATACCTCATTTAAAAGTATAATGAAGTAACTAAACATGTCTGGCAAGCTCAAAAATATTTTTAAATTTTATAATTGATCTATGATGGTGAAAGTTAATATTTGAGATAGCTTCTGAAAAGTAGTGCTAAAACTGAAGTTGGATCAGTTTGGCTTAAAATTTTTAAAATTAAATAACTGATATGAATGATAAAATAACCTATAGGCATATTTTTGATTCAACCAGCAATGGAGTTATTGTTACAGATAAAAACGGAATTGTTACGCTTATAAATGAAAGGGCTTCAAAAATATTAACAGTAAAGGAAGAAGAGCTGATTGGCCATAATATCTCACAAGTTTTCCCGGCGGCTGGCCTGTACATAAATGATTGCATATCAACGTGTAAAGATAAACTAAATTTCTTTATCCAAGATAAGCATCTGAATCTCGTGCTGAATACAACACTGATTAAAGAAAACAAAATGATAATTGGAACGGTTACAAATTTTCAGGAATTACAGAATTTTGAGACAGCTGCCCGACAACTGGAATGCTATAAGCAGCTTAACAAACAGCTTGAAACCATCTTTTTATCTTCGGTTGATGGATTTTGGATTTGTGATAATCAAGCAAAAGTTCTTAAAATTAATAAAGCTTCGGAACGGTTTTATGGCGTTAAAAATGAAGAGATTGCAGGAAGATATATTCATGATTTAATTAAGTCTGAATTTTTTGATAGATCTGCAACATTGGAAGTATTAGATACTAAGATGCAAGTTAGTCTTATGCAATATGTTAAAAAAACAAATAAACATCTGTTAGTAACAGCTACTCCTGCATTTGATGAGAATGGGAACATTTCTCTTGTTTTAGTGAATGAGCGTGATTTTACTCAGCTTGATGCTATTCAGAAAAAACTCAAAAAGAATCAAATGGTAACTGAAAAATATAAAACTGAACTCGCGGAACTAAGCATGCGAGAACTTAAACAACAAAAACTGATTGCCGAAAGTGAGAAAATACGACATGTGTTAGAACTATCTCTTAGACTGTCAAAAATGTCAGTTTCAAATATTTTATTATTGGGTGAGTCGGGTACCGGTAAGGGCTTATTGGCTAAATATATCCACGATAGCGGTAAACGAAAGAAAAAATCATTTATACAAGTTAATTGCGCTGCTTTGCCGGAAAATTTATTGGAGGCCGAATTATTTGGATATGAAAAGGGTGCTTTCACCGGGGCAAGTGAAATGGGGAAAATTGGTCTTTTTGAGTTGGCAGATGAAGGCACATTGTTTTTAGATGAAATTGGAGATCTTCCTCAAACAGTCCAAGCTAAGCTTCTTAAATATTTAGATGATCAGGAAGTGATGCGTTTAGGTAGTATAAAGTCAAAAAAAGTGGATTGTACGATAATTGCGGCTACTAATCGAGATTTAGAGCAACGTGTAAAACAAGGTAAATTTAGGAATGATTTATTTTACAGACTTAACGCATTTACTATTAAAATTCCACCGCTTAGAGAACGTTACGAAGATATTTTCGAACTAATCCAGTATTATTTGAAAAAATTTAATAAACAGTACAGCCAAAACAAAAGAATTTCCGTAAAGATTATAGGAAAGTTACAGTCTTATCCGTTTTATGGCAACGTTCGAGAATTAAAAAATTTGATAAAGATGGCTGTTGTGGTTTGTGAAGATTCTTACATAGATGATATTATCTTAAAGAATCTTACAAATCTAAAAGATTATCATCAAAATAATAGGAAACTAAACAAATTGCCAAATAATCTAAAAAAAGAAATCTCTATTCTCGAAAAAAGTATCCTTAAAATGGCTCTCCAACATTTGAGAACAACGAGAGAGATCGCAGATCAATTGAACATAAATCAATCAACAGTTGTTAGAAAATTAAAAAAATATAAATTAATTTAGTTCAAATGATGCATATATGCATCAAATATACTATTTATATCAATTAAATTGGATCTTTATACAGTATATTAATTTTTTATTTTTGCATCATATAAATAATCATAATTTATTCAAATAGTTATATTGTCTTTTGATGTAATATTGCTCTTTATAAAAGCACCGCCTTTGTTTTTTTGGATTAATATCCTGCATCAAGGCTACTTCCAAAAATTGCCTTTCGGTTTAATTCTGCATTATAGAAAATTTTAATCCTTAATATATTCAATATATTCTTACGGTTAAATTTTTTTAAAATTTGGATTTCATCCTTAAATACTATTTTTAGAAGTAACCTTAATAGTATTTTAATTTTTGGCACATGTTTTGCTACATATTTAAGTGCGCCAAACTCTTTTCTAAAGGGTCAATTAGACCTATTCATTTTACATTAATAACATGAAAGCTGTTGTTTCCCTATTATGATTTCAGAAATATTAATATGGAAAAAAAAGCAGATAAACCAATAAATCTTTCTCAAATAAAAAATAATTTAGAGGATAGCTATACCTATATTATATTCGAAAAAATATTAAGGCCTGGTGAAATTGCTAACACAAAGGAAATAATAAATCTTTTTACACGCTTTAAAAAAAATATAGTGAACCACGAAGATTATTGTGACGTGACAGGAAGGCATCTTTTTATTGTAGTTAAATTGGCACCAATTGAATTAGAATATATTACTCAAGAGCTTATTAGTATAATTGATCCTGAAGACTTTTCTTTTACTATTTATAATAGTTGGCCAAAAGAATAGGACAGGCTTCGTTTATGAGTTAGAAAGATTTAATATCAATTGTATTAATTAACACAACACAATAAAAAGGAGGTTTTAAAATGAGTGAAAGCGAAGTTAAAGAGACTAAATCTTCAACTGGCGTTTTTCTTAGAAAAGCTTCAGGAGTGTATCGTTCATGGTCACCACTTGATGGTTGGATCTATAATGTTTTGGCAATGAATGTGGTTGTGATGATTTCGTTTACATATTATACGGCAACCTATCTATTTCCAAAAGGTAATTTAACATTAGCAATCATTATAACAGGAATTATTTGTACATTTGAAGCTTTGGTTTATGCGATGATGACTGCGGCAATGCCGCGCTCTGGTGGAGATTACATTTTCCAAAGCCGTATTTTTTCAGGTGGATTAGGGTCAGTACTGGCGTTTACGGCCATTGTGTCAGCTGGGGCAATGTGGCTTGCCATTGCAGGTTGGCTTGGTACCGCACTTTGCACTTCACCTTTTTTTGTTTTAATTGGAAGTGTATATAAAATTAAATGGATGGTAGATTTTGGAGTTTGGCTAACTACACCCGCAGGTTTTTTCCTGGTAACGTTAATCGTTATAGGATGGGCTGCAATAATAAACATTTGGGGAATGAGGCCCTATGCCTTATTGCAACGCTGGTCTTTCGCAATAGGATTAATTTGTTTGGTGGCAATGTTTATAGTATTATTAACAAATTCACATAATGATTTTATATTAAAACTAAATGAATTTATGTTAAATACATTCAATCAACCAGATGCCTATAATTCAGTTATAGCTGCAGCCAAAAATGCTGGATATAGCCCTGCACAAATGACAGGATTTGGAGCAACAATTGCCATTATTCCTCTTGCGGCATTTTCATTAATTTATCCAGCATGGGGAGTTGCTCAGGCTGGTGAGATAAAAAGTGGTACTAGTCTTCGTTCTCAAATTATTCAGATGCCTCTTGCAGAGGTATTTTCATTTATAGTCGCCGCAGGTTTGGCGGCACTTCTTGTTAATCGGTTCGGTTCCGAATTTCTTTCATCAGTAGGATATCTCTATACTGAAGCAAGTGATGTATATCCATTGCCAGTTGAGCCATTATTTGCAACTTTTATTGGAATCCTGGCTGGTAATCCACTATTTCTAATACTTGTTTTTATAGCGTTTAATGCCTGGTTTTGGATGTGGCATCCAAATATTACATTAGCTGCTTCAAGAGTGTTGCTTGCCATGTCTTTCGATCGTGTTTTGCCGGAAAAAATCGGTGAAGTACATCCCAAGACTCGAACTCCGGTTGTAGCTATTATCTTTTTTAGTATAATTTGTATTATTTTTGGTGCGTTATATTCGTTTACCGGGTTTTGGAAACTTACTTTAGCTACAGCCATTCTTAATATTATATGTTTTGGGACTTCATGTCTAGCCGGAGCCCTTATGCCTTATATAAAGCCAAATTTATACAAGGACACTCCTGCCGCTAAATGGAAAATAGGTAATATACCCTTTATAACAATTGCAGGGTTTATCTTTTTTATTTTTGCGATATGGATGGTAATTACGTTATTAACTAATTCAACATATGGAATCAATAATCCTTTATCATTAATATTTATGGGAGTGTTATACGCAATTGCGATAGTAATATATTTCGGCTATAAAAGCTATAGGCGTAAGCAAGGAATTGATGTTTCTATTGCCTATAAAGATATTCCAGTAGAATAATTTTATTTAGATTTTAGTGAATTGGGATTTTATTGATTTGTTATATGGTAAAATCCCAATTTTTCTAAAAAAAGTGAGGATTTTATGACAAAAGTCTTATTCACAACAGATATTCATGGGTCTGAAATTTGCTTTAAAAAGTTTATAGCGTCTGCAAAGTTTTATAAGGCTAATGTTTTAATAATGGGCGGTGATTGTACTGGAAAAATGATTGTACCATTAGTTCAAAAAAATAACAGTGAATTTAGCACTAACTATCTTGGAAATCAATTGGACCTTTCTGGCTCAGAATTGTCAGAGTTTGAAAGAAAAGTAAAAAATGCAGGCTATTACCCTGTTCGTCTAACAGAAGATGAGGTTTTAGAGTTGGAGAGTGATGAAAATAAAGTCCATAGTTTTTTTTTAAAAACGATGGCTAACACCCTTGTTGAATGGTTGGAGTATGCAGAAGATAAGCTTAACGGGGTTGATGTTAAATGCATTTTAACACCTGGAAATGATGATCATTTTGAAATAGATGAAGTATTAAAACAAAATAGCTTTATTGTAGATGGAGAAGAAAAAGCTATTTGGATAGATGACCACCATGAGATGATCAGCCTTGGTTGGAGTAATCCAACGCCTTGGAACACTCCAAGAGAATGTTCTGAAGAGGACTTATATAATAAAATTGAAGCACTTGTTGGGGGCTTAAAAAATATTAATAATTCCATATTTAATTTACATGCACCGCCTCATGGTTCGGGCTTAGATGTTGCTCCAGAAATGGACGACAATATGTCTCCTAAAAGAGGGGGTACAGTTATGGCACCTGTAGGAAGTAAAGCTGTTAAAAAAATTATTCTAAAATACCAACCTTTATTAGGCCTACATGGACATATTCATGAATCAAAAGGTGTTCAAAAGTTGGGGAAAACTTTATGCATAAATCCAGGGAGTACATACGGAGATGGTAGTTTAAGCGGGGTTCTGTTTGATCTAAGTAAAAATAAAGTTAAGTCTTATATGCTAACCGTTGGATAAATTCGTTAAGATAGGAGAATACCGACAATGAAAACAGAAACATTTCTTACGGAATATGAGATCATTATGAAAGCGGCAGATGATCAAAACATACCTTTACGTTTAGTTGGTGCTATATCTGTTATTTTACATTGTCCAAAATATGCAGAACTTTATCAAAATTTAAGTAGAGTTGTAACAGATATTGATTTTATGTCATACGGTAAATATAATTCTAGACTTCCATTATTTTTTCAAAAGCTTGGATATGAACCAGAAGTACGACATATGGCATACTATGGGAAAAACAGACATATATATAGCCATAAAAATTCTGGAATTATTGTGGATGTGTTTTTTGATAAATTAGAAATGTGTCATACTATTGATTTTCGGGGTCGTTTAAAATTGGATTATCCTACAATTCCTTTATCAAATATTTTGTTAACAAAGCTTCAAATTATAGAAATAAATGAAAAGGACTTAAAAGATTTAGCAATTCTTTTTTTAGAACATGAAATAGGTAAAAACAGTAAAGATAAAATAGATGATAAATATATTGCTGAAATATTATCAAGTGATTGGGGTTTTTATTATACGGCAACTAACAATTTGATTAAAGTTAAAAACAAATTAAATTCGTTTAAAGTATTAAAGGATGTTGATCATAAAATAATTATTAAGCGAATAGATCAGTTAATTACTTCTGTTGAAACTAAACAAAAAAAATTATCTTGGAAAATTAGATCGATTGTTGGAAATAAGATAAAATGGTATAACGATATTGAAGAACGGGTACGATAAAACTTTATTAAAAACAATTAATTATATGAATAAGGAGGCGTAATGGATTGCAAATCGATATTTTCTCTTGAAGGTAAGAATGCAATAGTTACAGGAGGTACAAGTGGCATGGGCGCTGCTGTTGCAGAGGCATTGTCAGATTTTGGAGCAAATGTTGCGGTAACAGGAAGGAGTAAAGATCGTGGCGAAGCAGTAATAAACAAAATTCGTGAAAAAGGTGCTACTTCTGACTTTTTTTATGTAGATGTCACGAGTAAAAAAAGTGTTGAAGATATGGTTAAATTTGTAAAAGAAAAATATTCTCGAATTGATATCTTAGTGAATGCTGCAGGAATATTTAGAGTTGGACCTTGTGAAGAGATAACAGATGAAGAATGGGACGAAGTGATAAAAGTTAATTTGTACGGAACATTTTATTGTTGTCGTGCAGTGGGCAAGGTTATGATTGAACAGAAATATGGGAAAATAGTTAATTTTAGTTCAACAGATGCTTATTTAGGTGTACCAAATCAAGCTGTTTACTGTGCAAGCAAAGGTGCAGTAAACCAATTAACACGTGTGTTGAGTGTAGACTGGATTAAGCATGGTATAAATGTTAACGCAATTGGACCTTGCGATTTTGACACTCCTATGATTGCAGAACATCTAGAAACTGATGAATACAAAAATTGGATTATAGATGCATTACCTATTGGTCGGGTTGGAAAAGTAAAAGAAATTGTTGGAGCTGCTATTTATCTCGTATCAGAAGCTTCGAGTATGTGTGTTGGCCATACGTTAATGGTTGATGGCGGGAGAACTGTAATTTAAATACAATAAATAATTATATTATTGTAATAATATAATAAAATTATGAAAATAAATACTGTTTACCTTGAGGTATTGGTTTAAGTTTAAGCTTGCTTCGAAATTATTAATCGTTAATTTTGGTGTTTTTATTGAGTTTAAAAAAATTATACTCAGGAAAGGAGATGATTATGACTTTTACTGAATGACTCAAACGCTATATTGTATTTAATGTGTTTTCAAGATAAACATTTTTTTGTAAAAGGTTCTACATAAAATTAAATACGAAATTAACGAATAGGAGAAAACGTTATGAAATGTAATTATGGAAGATTCGAAATTTTGTTTTTGTTATTAATTACTATAATCTTTACACTCGGTATTAGTATTTCGGAACCTATTGCAGAAACAAAAACGGTAAATATTGGTTATCTTGGACCGCTATCTGGCCCTGCATCTGGTTGGTGTTTGCCAGGACTTACAGGAGTAAATATATGGGTAGATGAACAGAACTCCAAGGGCGGGCTTAAAGTTGGAAATGACACATATAAAATTAAAATAATTAAATATGATACGGAGGGTGTTCCGAGTAAAGCCATTGATGGTGTTAAAAAGCTAATTTTACAAGATAATGTTGTTTTATTGCAGACACAGGGAGGTGCTGATGCAACTGCAATTCAACCATTTGTAACAAGGCAAAAAGTAATAGTGATGGGTTTGACGTCTGATACATGTGCACCAGAACATCCTTACTACATGGGAATATCTGAGAACTATCCAATGTATCATTGTGTTTCTATACAATATATTGCAGACAAATATCCGCTAAATAAAAAAATTGCATTAACAGTTCAAGATGAAGTTTCGGGACGTGGTTCTATGGCATGGGCTATGGCTGCTGCAGAAGCAAATAACATGGAAATTGTATATTCAAAATTTTACAGCACTGAAACAACAGATTTTGCCCCTATTATCAGTGCAATTCTTGCAACAAAACCAGATGTTGTTTCCTTATGTGCATCCTGGCCAGAGTACCGGGCACATCTTGTTGAGCAGTTATATTTACAAGGTTTTAAAGGGCAAATTGAAACTAGCGAATATGAATTAACTGATCTATTTGCGAAGGTTCCAAAGTCCTTTCTAGATCATGCAGTTGGTCATTATCCCAGGCTAGATAATAAACTTTTGCCAGCTGATGCAAATAAATTTTATTCTGATTGGCAAAAGCGTTATGGTAAGGGCGGTAAAGATGATATAGGTCGTGAGTATTATTCAATTGATTATGAATACAGGACTCAACTACAAATATGGGCATATGGCGCACAAAAAGCCGGATCTGTTGAACCTGAAAAAGTAAGGAACGCTTTGATGGCTTCTAAAGATTTACCACATACGCTTGGCTCTTCAAATTGGTGGGGCGATGAGGTTTTTGGAATAAATACTTCGCTTATATCACCTCAGTATATAACTGAGATATTAAATGGCGAAGAAGTAACAATAGATAAGTATGATATAATCGAATGGTATAACAAAAATAAAGAAGTTACCCTAAAATATCTCAAAAAATACGACTTGCTTTGGAATCAAAGGTAATTTATATCCTTAATACTTTAATTAAATAAGAAAGAATATCTAAAAAAAATATGATATTCTTTCTTATGGAGAGGTGTATTAAAGCGAATGGAACTTATTTTGCAAACAATTGCTAATGGTCTTATCGCCAGTGCGTTCTACGCAATTATAGCAGTTGGTCTTAGCCTTACCTTTGGAGTTATGAACACTGTGAATTATGCTCATGGCGAGTTTTATATGATTGGAGCCTATACTGTTTGGCAACTATACGCTATACATCACTGGCCATTCTTTCTGGCGGTTGGGATTGCGACAATACTTGTTGGATTATTAGGAATTATTGTCGAAAGGATAATATTTAGGCCGGTAAGAGGAAAAGCACTTAGTAGTTTTATAATTTCTGTCGGAATGGTCTTTATTATTCAGGTGTTTGTAGCTCGGATGTGGGGAGTTGGACATGTAAAACCTGTTCCAGCTGTTTTTAAAGGAGCATTAGATATATTTGGTGTGACAATTGGCTGGCAACGTGTTATAATTTTACCTTCTGCAGTTATTGTTTTTTTGGGTTTTTTTTATTTCCTCAGAAATTCAAAATGGGGCCGTGCACTACGAGCAGTTGCTTTAGATAGCGAAGCTGCGTCATTGTATGGTATAAATGTCAATAAGTGTGCGGCTATAGCATTAGGGATTGGATCAGCAATGGCTGGTCTGGCCGGAGCCTTAATGGCCCCAATAATGTCAGTTACACCTTATATGGGTCATTCAGTAATTTGGACATGTTTTGTTGTAGTAATTGTCGGAGGTGCAGGCAACATAAAAGGAACAATAATAGCTGCCTTGGTTTTCGGTTATTTGAATACTATAGTATCAACAATATTCGATTCAACTGTTGCTTCGATCGTTTCGAGTGTATTTATGTTGACATTTCTATCTATTAGACCACAAGGAATACTAGGGTATGCAGAAAAATAATTCATCCAAATTCTACGGATTTTTGATTATTACATTAGCATTTATTGGTTTGCCTTTTTTACTTAGTGAATATCATCGCGATGTAGCTATTACACTTCTTATAAATTTTATTTTAGTATCAAGCTTCAGATTGATAACTACGATGGGTGGGTGGTCCTTAGCTCACATTCCTCTAATGGGACTTGGAGCTTACACAAGTGCAATCTTAACTAGATATTATGGTTGGCCTTTCTGGATTACCCTTCCTACTGGTGGTGCAGTTGCTGCTTTGATTAGTTGGGTGATGAGTTTTCCTTTAGTTCGAATTAAAGGTTTTGCATTTTTTATCGCCTCATTTGCAGCAGGTGAAGCAATGAGACTTGCATGGACAAGAATTCGCTATCCATTTGGTGGCCATCGAGGTATTGTTATGATTCCCGTTCCAAATGAAATTATAATTCCTGGATTATTTTCAATTAATTTCTATGATTCAATACCATATTACTATTTAACGTTCCTAATAACAGGAGTTTCTTTAATCATTTTATATCGAATAGATGAATCTCGAATCGGGTACACGCTTAAAGCTATTGAAATGGAGGACAGAATTGTTAATAGTGTTGGCATTAAGGCGACTCAATATAAGATGATATCTTTTGTTATAGGAGCTTTCTTTGCTGGAATAGCCGGAGTAGTTTTTGCACATCGTTATCAATCAATCGATCCTTCAGCCTTTGGTTTTTTAACAACTCTTTACTTAATTGTCTGGGTTCTTTTTGGGGGGACAAAAACCTTTATTGGTCCGTTGTTAGGTGTTACGGTTTTGACAATTGTACAAATACTTTTGCGTAATTTAGCAGAATGGTTACCGATGGTTTATGGGTTTATTTTGATAGTTACCGTTCTTTTTCTGCCTGAAGGATTGGAGGGATTACCAAGAAAAGTAAGAAAATTATGGAAACTTTATAACCCTAAAGTTAAATAATATATTTATTTGAGGCGAATTATGATTGAAAAATATTTTTTAAATGTTGAAGGGTTATTTAAAAGTTTCGGCAAAAACCTTGTTGTTCATGATATTGATTTAAAATTAGAACAAGGAGAAATACGAGGTTTAATTGGCCCAAATGGTGCTGGGAAAACAACATTATTTAATTTAATTAGTGGATTTTTAACTCCAAATAAAGGAAAGATAGTATGGCAAGGAAAAAATATAACTGGAAGCGCTCCATCCACGATTGTTAAAAACGGTATAGCCAGAACATTTCAACTTGATGTGTTATTAAAAGATATGACAGTACTTCAAAATGTTCTTATTGGACATCATCTTCATGTTAATATAGGCGTTATTGCGCAATTATTGGGGTTAGGAAAAGTTAAAGAAAAAGAAAAGGAAGCAATGCGAATGTCTCTGGAATTGCTCGAGTTTATGGGTCTTTTAGAACTAAAAAATGAAATTGCTGGCGAACTACCACACGGCCACCAAAGATCATTAGGTATAGCTATAGCTTTGGCTACAGAACCAAAATTACTTATGCTAGATGAGCCCATTACAGGAATGAACTCTGTCGAAGCTCTAAACACAATGAAAAAAATAAAATGCCTTCGAGAAAAAGGCATTACAATTTTAATTGTTGAGCATAACATGCGAGCTGTTATGAGCACATGTGATAAGTTAACTGTAATAAACTTTGGTCAAAAAATTGCAGAAGGTCCTCCTGAAAATGTGTGTGAAAATTCATTGGTGATTGAAGCTTATTTGGGGAGCCCAGATGATGAGGATGACTTAATATTATGTTAAAGCTAGAAAATGTATCGGTTCATTATGGCCAAGTAAACGCCATTGATGATATCTCAATTGAAGTGAAAGAAGGATCAATAACAACACTGATTGGATCTAACGGCGCAGGGAAAAGTACTTGTTTACGTGCTATTTCAGGATTGGCACCTTTAACTGAAGGGAAAATATATTTAAATGATGAGAGAATAGATGGATTAACGCCAGAACAAATTGTTTCAAGAGGTATTGTACATGTACCAGAAGGTAAACACCTTTTTTTAGAAATGAATATTTTGGATAATCTTTTAATTGGTGCATTTTTAAGAAACAATGAAGATGAAATAAAAAAGGATTTAAACGAAGTGTTTGAATATTTTCCTGATCTTAAAATTGCAAAGAATCGAGAAGCATCAAAATTAAGTGGTGGCCAGCAACAAATGCTTGCTATTGGTAGAGGTTTGATGGCGAAACCTAAAATACTTCTTCTTGATGAACCCTCTTTGGGAATATCTCCATTGCTTACTAAAGAAGTCGCTTTAATTATAAAACAAATTTCAACTAAAAATATCTCTATTTTATTGATTGAACAAAATGCTAGCTTGGCTTTGAAGCTTTCTGATAAAGGATATGTATTAGAAACTGGACGTATCGTATTTCGAGGAACAAATATTGAACTCCAAAATAATGAACATATTAAAAAGGCGTATCTTGGATTATAAAGTTTATTTTGAAAATTAGTGAAAATATTTAATCAATAATTATTCTGAAGCATTATATTAGAAAATTTCAAAACATATTATAAAACACTGTTTTAAAATAAAATTAGGAAATAATTATTTAATGACATATTAGAATATTACAATTCAACAAGTAGCAAATTGCATATTAAAAAATTATTGATACAACATCAATAGGAAATTATAATTTTTATATGTTTGTAAATTTGATTATTCGCTATTGATATTAGCGTAAAAATACATATTATAATGGTGTAAACACCTTTATAAGGATAATAAAATAGAATAAAAAAATTAACCTACATATGCATATTTTAGACTAATAATATAAGTTGTTAAAACAAATTAATTGTAACATTATAGTAGTTTGTGCACTTTGTACAGGATGGTTTAATCTCGAATTTAAAAATTTGCACTGAGAAAAAAATTCACGACCTATGTAAAATATCTGCTTGAATTCATAATATATATTTTTAAAATATAGCGGAGGATATCATGAATATTAAAGAACATAATACTTCACCGTTTCAACGTATTAATAAGCTTTTAGATAAATATTTCCAATTGCAACCTTCACTTTGTATTGAGAGAGCTATTATTTACACTGATGTTTTTAAAAACACAGAGGGTGAGCCTATAATTATCAGAAGGGCTAAAGCATTTAAAGAGTATTGTCAGAAAAAAAGTATAAATATTTCAAGAAATGAGCTGATAATTGGTGGCGCTGCATCTAAACCAAGAGCTGCTATTTTCTGCCCTGAACATGCATCCGATTGGTTAAAAGATGAAATAGATACGCTTGATACAAGACACCAAGATCCCTATGAGGTTAAAGATAAACAAAAGAAAATACTTAAAAGTAGTATTTTTCCTTATTGGGAAGGAAAAACCATCAGTGACCACTGGATAAAGCAGATACCACAAGATGTAAAACAAATCGCTGTAAAAACAGGTATTATTGATGTCGAGATTAAAACACAAAGTGCGCCAGGTGAAATTGCGCCTGGTTTCGAAATGATAATTAATAAAGGAATCAATTTTATAATAAATGAAGCAAAAGAGAAACTTTCTTGTTTAAACTATACTATTCCAGAGGATTTTGAGAAAATTAACTTTTATAACGCCGTAATAATTTCTCTAGAAGCTTTAATCTCGCTGGCGAAGCGATATGCAAACCTTGCGAATAAAATGATGGAAGAAGAGACCAATTCGAATCGAAAAGCAGAGCTTAAAAAATTATCAAAAATTTGTGAACGGGTACCGGCAGAACCAGCACAAACCTTTTGGGAAGCTGTACAATTACTTTGGTTTATTCAGATCGGTAGCCACATGGAGGGTAACGGGCCTTCATATTCACCCGGTAGAGTTGATCAATATCTATTTCCTTTTTATAAAAGTGATATTGAAAAAAAGGAGCTTTCTGAGAATGAAGTTTTAGAAATAATAGAGTGTTTATACCTAAAGTTTGCTGAAAATACATGGTTTTTAAGCAAAAATGCGGCTATGTATTTTGCAGGCTATCAGCCTTACCAAAACATAACTGTCGGTGGTGTCAAACCTGATGGAAGTGATGCTACCAATGAGCTGTCATATAAATTTATCAAAGCAAAAATGGATGTTCAACTGCATTCTCCATCATTAGCAGTTCGAATTTATAAACAAAGTCCAGAGGAATTTTTATTAGCTGTTGCAAAATTATCAAAAATGGGCACTGGATTTCCAGCTATTCATAACGATGAAGCAGCAATTAAAATGATGCTTCAAACAGGAGCGACCATTGAAGATGCTAGAAATTATCAACTAGTCGGTTGTGTCGAACCTTATATACCAGGGAAAATGTCAAAATGGACAGATGGGGGGCACTATAATTTTGCGTCAGCAATCGAATTTGCTCTCACAAATGGCATCAGTCTTATGAATGGGAATAAGCAGATCGGCCCCAAAACTGGCGACCCGATAAATATGACATTTGATGAATTAAAAGAAGCAACTAAGGCACATTTGGCTTATTTTATTAGAAATATAGCTATAGCGTGTCATATTGCTGAGAAGCTACATGCCGAGCTCACGCCATATCCATTTATGTCATCTCTTATTGATGGCTGCTTAGAAAAAGGTATGGACATAACAGTTGGTGGAGCAAAATATACTATAGGTCCTGCATTTATTGGAACCGGAATTGCAGATCTGTCCAACTCGTTAGCAACTATTAAAAAATTTGTATATGACAACAAATCGGTTAGCATGGAACAAATGATTGATGCAATTAAAAATAATTTCGAAAACCGGGACAATCTCAAATTAAAGATTATAAATCAAAGCCCTGCTTTTGGAAATGATGATGACTATGTGGATAATTTTGCACGGGAAATGACCGACTTTGCTTTTAATGAGATTACCAGTTATAAATCATTTCGTGGTCCAAACTTTATTTCAGGATTATACCCGGTTGCATCCCATGTTCCGCATGGTTTAGTTGTATCGGCCCTCCCTTATGGTAGATTATCAGGAACTCCTTTAGCAGACGGATGTTCTCCTAAAGGAGGGACAGACAGAAATGGTCCAACTGCTGTACTGAAATCGGTTTCAAAAATTAATCATGATGCTCACGTCGCTGGGACCCTATTAAACATGAGACTGGATCCTTTTGTAGCAAAGGATGTGGATGGAGAAAAAAGAATAGCTGCATTATTAAGATCTTTTGTAGATTTAAATATATATCACATCCAGTTCAATACTATCGATAGTGAGATGCTTCGTGAAGCGCAAAAAAATCCTGACCAATATAAATCTTTAATAGTCAGAGTCGCTGGTTATAGCGCATACTTTGTCGAATTATGTCGCGAAATGCAAGATGATATAATTCAAAGAACAATACATGCGCTATAAAGGCTTGATATTGATAGGTAACACAATGTTATTTATTAATCACATAAAGTAACTATTCAGGTATAGTTTTTTTTAAAAAAAAGGGGGGCTTATTCACGGAAAAAATAAAAATGAGATGGGACTTATATCAGATATCCAAAAGTTCTCAATACATGATGGTCCTGGAATTAGAACATTAATTTTTATGAAAGGATGCCCTTTAAGGTGTCAATGGTGCAGTAATCCAGAAACTCAGAATCATTTTAATGAAATAATATTTATAAGAAAAAATTGTGTAAGTTGTGGTGACTGCCTGGATATATGTCCTATAGGAGCAATTGAACCAAAAACCTTTGATATTAATAGGCATATATGCGATCGTTGTCTTAAATGTGTTGATATCTGTCCTGCTAATTCAAAAATAGATTTAGGGAAATGGTATACTGTGCCCGAATTAATAAATGAAGTTGAGTCGGATAGAATCTTTTACAGAAATTCAGATGGTGGAATTACAGTAAGTGGAGGAGAACCATTATTACAATATAAATTTGTTTCAACATTTCTAAAGAAATGCCAAGAACTTAACCTCAATACAGCAATTGAAACCTGTGGTTATGCAAAATGGGAACATTTAGAATCTGTTGCTCAATATACGAATCATGTGTTTTTTGATATCAAACACATGAATACCAAAATTCATCAAACATTAACTGGTAAGGGTAATGAATTGATTTTAAAAAATGCAACAAAACTGGATTCAATTTCAGCTATAACGATACGAATACCAATAATTCCCGGAATGAATGACTCAAAAGACAATATTGAAGCCACTATTAAATTTTCAAAAAATTTAAACAACCTAAATAAAATTGAACTTCTCCCTTATCACCCCCTTGGAGAAAATAAATACTCGTGGTTAGATAAACAATACAAATTAAAAGACATTTCACCTATGAATAAAAATAAAATTCTCAAATTAAAAGAACTTATTAAGAGCTATGGCATTAAAGCAGAAGTAAGGGAAAATCTTTATATAGATGAATAGTTTAGAATTAATGATTATAATGGTCAATGATTAATAACTGAGGTAATTTCATTATAAAAAATAGTTTTTATAAGTTTGTTTTTGAAGGCTCTGCAGGCCTAAACTCTCTTCCCCAAAGATAGAAGGCCATTCCCCACCAACTTTGCAGGCCTTCAGAAACAATATTTTTTTTGGATTAAAATTTATACCTTATGTTTTAAAATGCTAAAATTGTTTAGTTAGACACAGAAATTCACGTCCTTTGGCCGTGGTCAGAATCTGAAGGCTTTGCCGAAAGACTGTTCACATGCTATCTAAACTTTAAGTTGTTCCCGCAACGCAAATAAAGGAAACGCTGTGAGCAGATTTAAAAAGTTATCACATGTATTATGGCATTTCCCAAATCATTTTGTTTATAAGCGTCTAATTAAACACACTCAAGGCCATAGTTTGAATTTCTTTTCGATCGACATTAAGTGGTAACAGCTTTTTATAATCTGCTGTGGTTTCTGAAAGGGAAGATCAATCAAATATATATAGCAAATAACTATACGGATCCAGTCCAGCTGCTTTCGCTGTTTCTATCAGGCTATAAAATGTTGAAGCGGTTTCTACTCCTCTTGGATGACCAGAAAACAACCTATTCTTTCTCCCACAACAAACGGCCTTATGGTATTTTCTGCAAGATTGTTATCAGGATTTAAGCGTCCGTCTTTTATATAAACGATCAACTTCTCCCATTGGGGGCGGCGCATAATTTATCGAATTGCCGAGCAACCCTTTTGGAGGGTTCTGAGAAGCTCTTTTATTAAGCCATTTTATAAATTATTCCAGCCGGATAACTTTAACCGATCTGACGTGATCATTTATCTTGATGAAGATGTTAAATAATTCTCTTTTTAAAAAGTAATACTTCCTATACGTATTATTTTAGGCTTTCAGAGACGGATATCTGGCAATACAGGTAAAAAGAGTAATTTAATTGATTTGCTTTTTAAGGGTCGGAAAAAAGTTGGATAAATATATCACACAAATATTGACCGCATTTTCAGAGTTTCGTCGATCGGGATTAAAATAGAACTCCATCCAAAAACCTGTAATTATAGATATCAGGGATATGGCTATCTGTTTCAGGCTCATACCGTATGAAATAAAACTTTCCTCGGCAACCTGGTGAATCAGGTTTTCAATACAGTCTTCCCATTCACGATCATGATTGTTGTTGATTTCCATAAAAGTGTCACGAGTATGAAGTTCAGAACTGAAAGCAAGCCAGACGATAATTCTTCTATATTCAACTAAGGGTGGATGTAATGAAATATTAATAATTTTAAGAAGCTTATCAACAGGTGAGAGGTCAGCATCTTTTATGATGTTTTTCCAGGAGATTTCAAAATCCGACATCAAAAAATTTAGAGTTTCTCTTAAAAGTAGCTCCTTACTTTCAAAATGGAAATTAATTATCCCAAAGGAATAACCAGCTTTTTTCGTTACCTTTGCAAAGGTTACGCCTGCAATCCCTTCATGGGCAATCACATCATAAGTTGCCTGAATAAGTTTTCTTCGAGTATTTTTTTTTTGTTCTGATCGTGAAATTTTTCTATCTTGTTTCATATGATTAATTTTTCTTTTTTTTGTTGTAAAATGCATTTTTTTCTTGACAATAACATTGACTGATTAGATAATCAACGAAAATCCAATATAGATTTACATCAAATTAGTTTTATAGTCAATAGCATGTCCGATTACTCAATTCTGAAGTTTCCTTGTTGTTGACATACAGAGTGCCATTAAAAATAAACCATTATTACAATTTTCTCCAATTCGATGTGTTCAATTCCTATACTAATAATTAAATAAGGAGGATGTCATGATTAAAAAATTAAAATTGGCTTTCCAGATGACTATTTTTTGTTTTGGTATTTTGGGATTATTTGTTTTTCAAGCAGAAGCAGAGGAGGTGATCAAAGTTGGAATTCCCATTCCCTACACAGGCAGTTATGCGAGTGACGGAGATGATATGCTAAAGGGCGTTTTGATGGCAGTAGAAGAGATAAACGCTTCTGGAGGATTGCTCGGCAAAAAAATCAAAACCGTAATTGGAGACACAGGAGATCTGGAACCCGATAAGATTGTTACAGCCATTGAAAAATTAATCAGCCGGGACAAAGTGGATGCCCTATTTACCGGTTATGCTGATACTGGTGCGGATGTTTCTACAGCCGGGAAATATGATATGCCTTTCTTCCATGCGGATACAACCCATATTTCAACAGATATGGTGCGGGAAAACCTTGAAAATTATTGGAATATTTTTATGATGGATGGTGACGAGGGACTTTACGCACCGTATGCATATAAAATGATGACCCAAAATCCTGATGTTAAATTAAAAAATAAAAAAGTGGCGATCATAACTAGTGAGTATTTATATAACCAATGGATTACTGAAGATTTTAAAAAATTAGCTGCAGCTGATGGTTGGGAAATTGTCGTAGATGATGTTGTTCCATTTGGACACACGGAATGGGGTACAACTTTAGGAAAACTAAGATCAACAAATCCATCGTTCATTTTTTTCTCAAATATGATTCCTATGGAAGAAGCGTCCTTCATACGTCAATTTGTCGAAAATCCAATCGATGCACACGTATATATGCAATATGGTCCGGCAATTCCGGAGTTTCTGGAACTTGCAGGTGAAGCCGGCAACGGAGTAACTTGGGCGACAACAATTGCGGCTCTTTATCACAAAGATGAGGCAAGACAATGGGCGGATAAATTCGAAAAAAAATACGGACGATCACCTGGTTACAGTACTTCTGCCATATGTTATGACGAAGTAATGCTTTGGAGCAGAGCTGTAAAAAAAGTAGGAAGCGAAAAAAAATATCGAGCAATCTGTGAAGAAATAGTAAAAACCCCTTACACTGGTCTTTGCGGAACTTACGTTTTTGATCCCACAGACCAGCATGCCATTTCGGCTGCCGATAAGATTCCGATGCATTATTATCAAATTGTAAACGGCAAACAAGTTTTGTTGAACCTGAGTGATGAAGTCCATGGTCACTATACCAAACCTCCCTGGATTAAGTAAAAATCACAATAAAAACTGATATTTAACCAGATGCTAAAGTAGGAAATAAATTCAATAGGGCGACAGTTATGTTACTTTCAGTAAAAAATATTGGCCTTAAATTTGGCAACCTTGTTGCAATTGAAAATCTAAGCTTTGATGTCCAGGAAGGTGAATTCTTGGGTATTGCTGGGCCAAACGGAGCCGGAAAAACTACCCTTTTTAATATTTTGGCCGGATACTACCATAGTACTGGTCAAATACAATTCCGAGAACAGGATATAACCCGGCTCACACCTTATCAGGCATGCTATCATGGAATCGCAAGAACTTTTCAAATTCCTACTATATTCCCAAGCTTGAGTGTACATGATAATATTAAATTCGGCATCCAATTTGGTAACCCTGGAAAAAAAAGAAACATTGAAATAACCATTGATAAATTGTTAACATTAATGAATCTTCAATCCCAAAAAGATATTGAAGGTAAAAACATTGATCTTTTTACCAAAAAAAAGACAATGTTGGCTACAGCCATGGCCACAAAGCCCAAATTACTTCTACTTGATGAACCCATTGGAGGACTTAATCCAGACGAGATCGATCAATTTTTGGCTCTGATCTACCAGATCAGGGCCAAAACAGGTGTAACAATATTGATGATCGAACACCTTATGGAATATCTTGTGGATTTATCCGATCGATTGCTCATATTGAGCTTCGGAAAGAAGTTATGCATCGGTCTACCCAACGATGTCATAAATAACAAACATGTCATCAAGGATTATATAGGGGAAGGAATAGACTGACATGCTGCAACTGGAAAAAGTAAATGCTTACTATGATGAATTTCATGTTTTGAAAGATGTTTCATTAAGTGTAAAAGAAGGCCAATTGGTTTTGCTTGTAGGTCCAAATGGTCATGGTAAAAGCACCCTCCTGAAGACAATTGCGGGTTTAATTAGGACCACTTCAGGAAGTATCAAATTCCGCGATAAAAATATTAATAACTTGCCGGTTGACAAAACCGTTGAAATGGGACTCACCTATATCTCAGAAGAAAGAAATTTGTTTGTAGAGATGACTGTCCTTGAAAATCTCAAATTAGGGGCATACAACTGCTTTGCTTGGCCGAAGATGAATCATAGTCTCGAATTGGTTTTCAAATTGTTTCCGCGTCTATCGGAGCGTAAAGCCCAAATTGTTTCAACCTTAAGTGGAGGCGAGCTTCGAATGCTGGCTATTGGTCGGGGGTTGATGTCTGGTGCAAGTTTTCTTGCTATAGACGAGCCATCATTAGGTTTATCACCCTTGCTTACGAATGAAGTTTTCAAAAAGATTAAAGATATAAATGAAAAAAATATAACAATTCTCTTAGTGGAACAAAACATAAAATTAGCGGGTAGCATCGCCAATCATATCTACCTGATGGAAGATGGGAGAATAACCTATGGTGACACCACAAAAAAAGCAATGAATAATCCTATAATTAAAGCTGCCTATTTAGGTAAGAATCGAGGAGCTGTTCATGACTTATCAGTTAATTGAAGCAATAATTAGCGGAATCACACTTGGATCTATTTATGCAGTTATTGCCATGGGGTTATGCTTGGTATATGGTGTCTCAAAGATTTTTAATTTCGCTCATGGTACCATGTTTACTTGGAGCGCATATCTCGCATGGTTATGTATTAACCAGTTCCGACTAAACTATCTGATCACCTTCATTATCGTATTGCCGGTCATGTATTGTTTTGGGATAGCTCTTGAACGTATTGTCATTCGTCCTCTCCGCTGGAAGTCTGACTGGCAATTCACAACCATAGTTGCCACTCTTGCTACAGCAATCATGCTAGATAATTTATGTCAGATCATTTTTAACCCTCGAACCAAAATGCTTCCCCCCATTCTTAATGGGACAGTGAAGTTCCAGAGCTATGTTATGAGTAAACACGAAATTATCATTTTTTTTGTGGGAATAATAACGATAATATTTGTCAAATTGTATCTTTCAAAAACTAAGACTGGTATGGCTATACGTGCAGTATCTCAAGACGTTGTAGGCGCCCAAATCATTGGTATTAAAGTTGATCAGTTATTTTCAAGAACATTTGGAATTTCTGTTGTTTTGGCAGCAATTGCCGGAATTCTTATGGCTCCCAAGTTTTACATTACACCACTTGGAGGCTGGGGCCCACTGATTAAAGGGTTTATAATTGTTGCATTTGGAGGACTCGGTAGTCTTTCCGGGACTCTTTATGCTGCTTTTATATTGGGTCTTGTTGAAGCCATGGTTTCCCTTTATATTGGGCCGCTATGGGTGTTTCCTTTCTGGACGTTGCTGTTTATTTTAATTCTGGCAATAAGGCCTAAAGGCCTCTTGGGATCTTGGGGTTAATTTATAATGAATTATAAAATTTTAAAAGAATATAAAATTTTTATTAGTCTGATTTTTATTTTGATACTCCTGGTTTTCCCTGTATTTGTACAAGACGAATATTTCCTTCATCTTCTTATCCTTTGTTTTATATGGGCTGCGGTTGCTGAAGCCTGGAATTTGATCATGGGATATTCTGGTATATTTTCTCTTGGACAAATAGCTTTTTTTGTCTTTGGGGGCTATTCATCCGCGATGTTAGCAAAGGAACTGGGATGGTCCCCATGGTTAGGAATTTTATCCGGTGGCATTTCAGCATCTGTTTTCGGCCTAATCATGGCAGGGCCTTGTTTGAGATTAAAAGGTGTTTATATTGCATTGTTGACTCTCGCCGCTGCAGATTCAGTTCCCTATTTGATTCTTTGGGCAGAAAGATTTGGTAGTGGTGGATCTGGTGGCCTTTCCAGCATCCCAACATTGAGTTTTTTTCACTATGAATATGGAGTTCAAAAGATTCCATATTATTACACCGGATTGGTAATATCAGGGATATGCCTCTATATCATCTATCGTGTTATTCACTCTAAAATTGGCCTCGGATTTATAGGGTTTAGAGACTCACCGGAATTTGCAAAAAGTCTTGGACTTAACGATTATAAATACAAACTCATTGTATTCGGGATCTCTGCATTTATTACTGGTATCATGGGGGCTTTTTATGCCCACTACGTTACAGTTCTTTCACCTAAATTGCTCGGTCTTGATCTCTTTCTGACAGTAATCATGATGGTTGAATTTGGTGGAACTGGGAGATTTCCAGGAGCACTGTTAGGCGCTTTTATTATAACACTTTTGAGTGAATTTTTGCGAGGTTTTGGGCTTTATCGCCTTGTAATTTTGGGTGCCACCGTTGTAGCCTCAATTATTTACATGCCAAAAGGCGTTATTGGTTACATTGACTTCCTGGACAAATTGATTTTAGGTAAAAAAAAATGAATATCCGGCAAAGATATTATGCTAAATAGTCTTTTAGAATTCATAAAAGGGGGTATCATTCTTTAAAGTTCTAAAATTATTACATTACTTAATTAAATAAAAGGATAAAAACATGACTCAGCGAATAGCAATTAAAGGGGTAACATTGATTGATGGCAATGGTGAAGATCCACTAAAGCGAGGCGTAGTGATTATCGAGGGGTCGACAATTCAGGGAATTGGTCACGAAAGTGAAATTAATTTAGCAGACGATGTACAGGTTATTGATGCTTCGGGTACAACTGTAATGCCAGGCATCATTGATGCACATGTTCACCTTGGTGGGGCATCCTATAAGGAAGAGGAGAACTGGGTAATAGAAAATGACACTTATCAGGCCATATCATCTGTAGGGCAGGCTAATAAAATGTTACGCTATGGCATCACCAGTGTCCGCGATATTTCTGTGAACGGCCCTCATTTACGAAAAGCAATTATGGAAAGATTTATAGACGGTCCTAGAATTGTTCCGACTTGGCGTGGCCTATCCCGGCGAGGAGGCCATGGTGATGCAGGGGGTGTTTCGCCTGAAATGGTCAGGACCTCTCACCCATGGGGTATCGTTGCAGATGGTGTTGATGAGGTAAGAAAAATAACTCGCGAAATCATTAAAAACGGCTCACACGGCATAAAGGTCTGGGCCTCTGGTGGCGGACTTCATGAGAACGAGCCATCGGATGCACAACATTATAGTTTCGAAGAGTTGAAAGTAATGGTGGAAGAAGCTAATTATGCACGCATTCCATTACTTGCTCACTGTGAATGTGCTTCCGCAGCTCGTGATGCTGTTATGGCTGGCGCTTGGTCAATCGAACATGGAGAGGAGCTCGATGAAGAGACAATTCACATGATGGCTCAGAAAGGAGTTTCACTCGTTCCAACTTTATTTTTGCTTAATCAATGGTTCGAATGGTCAGGAGATGGCGGTTTTTATGGCACTCCATTTGTTCCCGGTGGGGGAGATGACTTGCCATCAGATAAGGAGAGCTTGAGGCCTATACTTTGGGAAAGGCTCTCATCAAATCTTATGGCAGCAAAAGCTGCCGGGGTTCGAATTGGATTAGGCAGTGATTCCTTTTGCAACGAAATTACACCCTATGGTGAACAGTCCCTAAATGAGCTCAAGGCACTGGTAGAGTATGGGATGAGTTCGATGGAGGCAATTGTTGCAGCTACAAAGAATGGATCCGAAATATTGAAAATAGATGACATCACCGGTACACTTGAAATTGGTAAATCAGCTGACCTTATCATTCTTCAAAATAACCCTTTGGATGATATTAACTTTGTCAGTGAATCTGGTATGTTAGCTATAATGAAAGAAGGTAAATTTATTAAAAATTTGATAAATTGAGTAATTTATTACTCTGATACTAAAGATTTATAGCAATTATTTAGTTGTTGTCCACTCATTGACTAATAGAGAGGGCATAATAAAAATAACAACTTATATGTCATTTTTGAGTCGGAGTTTTTTAAAATATGCTATGGAAAGCATTAAGTAGAATTATCTGAAAAAAATTCAAAGAAAAACAGTAAACTACCTCGCTGATAGCAGAACGGAGTTACGAATAGATACCCTCGTCGTAGAAATCTCCGGGGAATTAATTTAAACAAAAAGTTAAGGAGTTTAAAATGTATCAGGAAATTGAATTTCCTCCCTATAAATTTGAAAAATTATCTGAAGCGATTAAAGTTAATGAAATTGAAATGATACCGGGTGCCACAGATACCGGTGATACAGAAATAGATCCTATTACTTTTTCTATCGTTGTTGCAAGGGCCGAGGGCATAATGAGCGAAATGACAGAAACCATCCTTGCAACAGCACGAAACCCTATTTTGTATGGCGCAAAGGATTTTACCTGTACCCTGCTTAATGCAGAAGCAAAAGTTCTTTTTTTGTTTGATTGTATTCCTGCGCATGTCGGCACGCTATCCCCTGCATTGAAATGGATTATACGATCCTTTCAAAATGATATCCATGAAGGAGATGTATTTGTTAATAATGCTCCGCATGCCGGCAATGCTCATGCTGGTGATTGGACAATGTTTGCACCGGTTTTTTATGACGGTAAACTTGTTTGTTGGGCGGTAAATAAATGTCATCTTATAGATATTGGGTGCCCGACGCCTACAACTGGAGATGTCTATGCCAAGGATGTTTACCAGGAAGGTCTTCACCTTCCTGGAGTGAGGCTCTGCAGAAACCATGAAATGATCCCGGATTTGATTCGATTTCTGGGCTATAATATCAGATATTCCAAACAGTGGTATGGAGATTTTCTTTCTCAACTTGGATCTTTGTGGGTTGCTGAAAATAGAGTTAAAGAACTTTGTAATCGCTTCAGCTATGGAACAGTGAAAGGATGTTTTGAAGAAACCTTAAAAATTGGTGAGCGCAAGATGAAGGAAGAAATCCAAAATTTTCCAAAGATATTTGTCGAAGAAGAAATGATGTCTGAAAAAATTAAAGATTTTTGTCCGGATGGTGTTTTGCTAAAAGTTAAATTGACTGTCGATCCTGAAAAGGGATTAATCATATTTGATTACAGAGACATGCCTGACCAACTTCAGTGTTCGTATAATTTGTCGTATGCGACAGCAAGATGTTCAGCCATACAGGGAACGTTGCCGATAATTGCATCTTCTGTTCCTTTAAATGATGGTGCTTTGGACAGGATACAGGTTTTACTGAAAGAAGGAACGGTAGCTGGAATTCCAAGATGGCCGGTTGGTACAATGTTGGCGACAACTGGTTTTGCTGATACGGTGAGTAATCTTGTTTTCAAAACCTGGGCAAAAGTTTTACCGGATCGAGCCATAGCCGGTATGAGCGAATTTTCAGTTGCAAATCTTGATGCATCAGGAGTCGACCCTCAAACTCATGAACCATATACCCATGAATACTATTTATCTGCCGGGGCTGGTGGTGCAACAGAAGGGTATGACGGTCTTTCACATTTGTTTGCCCCATGTATTATGGGAAATATGGGATATGAATCTATAGAAATACTCGAATTAGCTGTCCCTAACATTATTTGGGACCTTTTTGCCATAATTGATTCAGGTGGCCCTGGAAAGTGGCGTGGCGGAATATCGATGGGACAAAGAATTCAACCTGTTGATCACGAAATGTATCTTATTTCTGCTGCAACAGGTTACACAAATAGACCCTTCGGTCTATTTGGTGGGTTGCCAGGTTCAAGAGATGACCATTGGATTGAGGAACATACTACCCATAATTATATTCAACAGCTGCCTAATGCCGGCCATTCTAAACTTCAATCAGATCAGGATTGGATTGCATTAAGTAGTGGAGGTGGTGGTTTTGGAAAACCAGATGAACGAGATCCGGAATTAGTAAAAGATGATGTTAGAGACGGTTTTGTTTCATTTGAAATGGCAAAAAATGTTTATAAAGTTGTAATCAATACTGAGCCTGAATTATACGAAGTAGATTATGAAGCAACGAACAAATTACGTCAAAAAGATTTGATTGAAAATGGAGGTAATTGAGAAATGGGTTACAAAATCAGTGTTGATGTTGGAGGTACATTTACAGATCTCACCATCTCCGATGAGGATAAACTACTTGGAAGACATAAATCTCCAACGACTCCGGAGGATTTAACGCAGGGCGTGTTAAATTGTATTGGTCTTGCCGGTGATAGGTTAAATATTTCTACAGCAGAACTTTTAAGTCAAACGGACGTCTTTATACATGGTTCAACAATTGCAACCAATGCGATATTGGAGAAAAAAGGTGTTAAGTGCGGTGTAATTTGTACAAAAGGGACAAAATATACTCTATGGCGGGGTGAGGGCAGAAGAAAAGATCTCTTTAATTATAAAGTTAGTGCAAATCAAGAATTAGTTCGCCCTTATTTATGTTTGGAGGTCTCTGAACGGATAAATAAAGATGGTCGGATATTGCTTCCTTTAAATGAAGACGATGTACGATCATCCGTACGACAGTTTAAAAAATGGAATGTTGAGGCTATATCCGTATGTTTATTATGGTCCATCATAAATCCGATTCATGAGCAGAGAATTGGCGAAATTATCAATGACGAATGGCCGGAAATTCCATTTAGTTTGAGCTTTGATATCCAACCTATTATTCGTGAATATCATCGGATGTCTTGCGTTACCCTCAATGCTATGATTAAGCCCATTGTGACTGACTATCTTGAAAAACTTCAGGAGGCGCTTGCTAATAAAGGGTTTAAGGGAGATCCGCTTATTGTAATATCAAGTGGAGGAGTTGTTCCTATTGAAGAGGTAAAAAAGAAACCTGTTTTTATGCTTTTTTCAGGGCCATCAATGGCACCAGTTTCAGGACGATATTATGCTCAAAAGAATAATGAAAAAAATTGTATTATCATTGATATGGGAGGCACAAGCTTTGATGTAGGCACTGTTATTGGAGAACTCATTACAACTACACGTGAAGGCCGCATAAATCAATATCCTACCGGGGTTGCTTCAAATGAAATATTAACCCTTGGAGCTGGGGGCGGGAGTATTGCATGGGTTGATTCCTCAGGCATTTTAAGTGTCGGGCCAAAAAGTTCAGGGGCAATACCAGGGCCGGCCTGTTATATGAGAGGTGGTAGGGAGGCCACTGTCACCGATGCTTGTGTAACATTAGGTTACATTGTTCCTGATTATTTTCTTGGTGGCAGAATGGCGTTATCTCCGGTTTTGGCTCGAAAAGCTATTGAAAAAATAGCAAAACCCCTTAACATGTCTGTTGAGAAAGCTGCTCTTGGCATTTGTCAAATAGCCAGAGAAAAAATGGTAGGTGGAATTCTCAATATGACCGTTAGACGTGGCATTGACCCCCGTGAATTTGTGATTGTTTCAGGAGGAGGAGCTACAGGCCTTTTTGCAGCTAGCCTTGCTGATGAAATTAAAGTTAGGCGAGTGATTATCCCCAAAGAAACAGCCGTTCTGTGTGCTTTTGGTGGACTCAACGCAGATATATCAATGAGTAACGTCGCCAGTAAATACTCGATCAGCAACGAATTCGACTATGAAAAGATTAATCAAACATTGGAAGAATTGGATAAAAAAGGAAAAGCTTTTATTAACCGGTTGGGATTATCATCTACAGTATGTGAATTCGAATTTTATGTTTCAGCAAGATATCCCATGCAGGTCACTGAATTGGAAATACCGCTTGAAAATAAAGAGTTATCTCCTCAAAGCCTATCCAAGTTAATACAAGATTTTCATGCAATGCATCATGCGAGGTATAAAACATCGGATTCTGGATCTCAGGTAGAATTTGTCATGTGGCGAAGCGTTGCGAAGTGTCTTACTCCTGGAATTACGCTTCAGGAGAAGACCTTTTGTACTTCAGATCCTTCGGATGCAATGATAGGAAAACAACAGGCTATTTTTGATGACAGCATGGAATTTGCTGAAATCCCGTATTATGATGGCGAAAAACTATATAACGGCATGAAAGTTGAAGGACCGGCAATTGTTGTACTGCCTGATACAACGGTAATTGTTCCTAAACAGCATAAGCTTCTTACTCAGCTTCATGGATATTTTATCATCGAAAGAAATATATGAGTGAAAGCTCTGAAACCTATATGCATTTTAAAATTTCATAATTAAATGAAAAAAGTTGCTTAACTTCGTTTCCATTTTTTCGGGGGAAGATCATTGTGGGTTTTATCTGGATTGGAATTGATTTGTTTATTTGATTACAAGGAGTAATTTTTATTACTATAAGAAAAGGAGGCAAAAATATGTCAAAATATTTAAATATTGGCATAATTCAGAATAGTGGTGCTACAGATTACGAAGCAAATATGAAGCGATTTTCATCAAATGTAGATGATTTAATGAATGGATTAAATAAACCTGAATTAATTGTTGGTTCAGAATCAGCAATAGGGTTCCATTGGAAAAAGGATATAAATAATCACGACACAATTCCAGGAAAATTAACGGATTATTACGGAAAAATAGCAAAAAAATACGGAATATATTTTATCCCAGGCACGATGACTGAATTAAAAATTGTAGATGGCGAAGAAAAATTGTATAATTCAATGCCTATTTTTGGGCCAGATGGTCTTATAATAAATGTATATCGTAAAATGTGCCCCTATTATCCAGCCGAAGAATATATAACTATTGGAACCGAATATGTCGTTTTTGAAATTGCAGAGAAAGAAATCAAGATAGGGGTCATGAATTGTCATGACTGGTGCTTTCCTGAGATATCAAGAAATTTAACATTATTGGGTGCTGAAATACTTATTAAATTATCAGCAGATCCGGTGGGATTATATGAAAACTGCAAAACAATCCCACCTACAAGAGCTTTTGAAAACCAAGCATATTTTATCTCAGTAAATATGGCAGGTTATTTCAATGGCTATTACTCCTATGGGCATAGTATGATAGTTGGCCCCGATGCTCAAATCCTTTATGAAGCAGGTGATAACCCAACATTTCTTACATGGACATTTGATTTAGATTTGATAAGAAAGGTAAGAGTACACGGTACGAATTATACAGAACAATTGTTAAGACAGCTAAAACATTTCAAAATCAAAATGCCTTTTGCTGATAATATAGAAAAAGCTCCTGTATTTAAAAATCTACCAGATTATGATTTAACTCGAGCTGAACGCGAAGAAAAATTTAAAAATGCAGGAATAATGACGATAGGTCATACAAAAAACACTTCATATAAAAAATAAAAACAACAATAGTCCTTTGAAATATAGGTATTTCAAAAGTTTACGCAACCAATCCATTTAGACCCAAAGTTGTTTAAATATGGTTAATTTTTTTGTAGAACAGGTTTAAGTCAATTTTCAACGTTTGTACAGGCACACTGCCCCATAAATTCATTTCAACAATAACTTATTCATGCATATCTCAATTTTTAAAATTTGCTCCTTATAATCTAAGATCAGAGTTTGTCGCGGCCTGCACCCCCCGTTGCCTGAGGCGCACCAGAGGCAACCCATGTCTCGAGAGGATTGGCCGTGCGCCATTTTTTAGCATAATCGATCATCGTCGTGAAACCGACATCATCGTGAGATTTAAAATTCTCAATCAATCGTTCCAGCATCATAAGCCGGTGCCCACGCCCGATAACCTGGGGGTGCATTGTGATCGAATAAAGCCCACCCAACTCGTTATTGCGTGCGTAGTCGAATTCCTTAGTCCAGATCTCTTGAACCTTGGAAGGGGCAGACAGCCCAAACGTGTCGTTATCGACAAATTCAAAATGCACGAAATCGTCCATCAGCCAAGTGACGGGAAGTTCGACAATATCAACGTTGGGTCCGAACTTATATGGATTTCTGTCGTCGAACTCATCGTTTTTACGCGCATAGTAAGGAGTGAAATCGGCACCCATTAAGCTCGAGTCATAGACAAAACCATATTCCAAAAGAAGCTGGATCGTGCGAGTCGAAAAATCCCAGGACGGGGAACGATAACCATTGGGAGTCACACAAGCAACTTTCTGGAGCGCTTCAAGTCCCCGGTCGAGATTATTACGTTCATTAGCCTCATCAAAGTTGGCTGGGTTTTCATGAACCCAGCCATGATGGGCGATTTCATGCCCCTCATCATTGATGCGCTTGACTATATCAGGATAGGCGAGTGCCGTGTGGCCTGGGATGTAGAAAGTCGCGAAAATGTTATGCTTTTTCAATATATCAAGGATACGAGGAACTGCTATGGCTCCGAATTCCCCGCGCGAAATCATCGAAGGATTACGGCTTTTGTACGACCCGAGCCAGACCGACATCGCATCAAAGTCGAAGGTAAGTGCACAGTTAAGTATCATGGTATGTTCCTCCTTGTAATCGTGGAAAGCGTATACTTATTTTGGCCAATAGAAATAATTATACCATTAAAATATAATGAAATATTAAAAACAAAAAATGAAAGAGTGGGATAAATACCTTTTTCCAAGATTCAGATGTGATAACCATACTCATATAATATCCGGCGGAACACATCGCTGTTCCAAAAGCTGGCGTGGCGTTTGACTGAATACCTTGAGTGGTCAGGTTCGGTATTCTCAGTACCCAGGCCGCTAAAGCAACGATAAACTATACTCTACCCGATAAAATTATACGTGTAAAGGCTTGTTATCAGAATGATTATCGTGCGATTTGGCCGGCATCAGTTATCAGTTAACTACCGGTTACAAACTTGAACTAATCGATAGCAGAAAAGACTGTGTATAGGCAACATCTGATGACTATCCTATGCCAAGTGAACAAAAAGCTGTCTTGACATTGGGGTCCATTATATGGCTCTATTTTTTTTTCACTATAGTTTAGAGTTTCATAACACATTTGCTCTTTGAAAAATTACAAGAAATGTAAAAAATATTGTAGAAAGTACTTGACATCATAGCGGATTCGCGCGCCGCGCCTTTATTAATTGTTATTAAGGCGCGGCCTCTAG
>JAIPEE010000007.1 GCA_021737275.1 Desulfobacterales bacterium | reverse complement strand
TAGAGGCCGCGCCTTAATAACAATTAATAAAGGCGCGGCGCGCGAATCCGCTATGATGTCAAGTACTTTCTACAATATTTTTTACATTTCTTGTAATTTTTCAAAGAGCAAATGTGTTATGAAACTCTAAACTATAGTCATCGATAGCTTCAGCGTCATTATTAAATGCTTCCTCTGCGGCAGCTTGTTCCGCTTCCATCTTGGCTATCATGCTCTTCAAACGAACCACATCAGGGTGCTGATCCTTATACCTGATTTTCAAAGATGCAAGTTGATTCTTCAGGAATAAAAGCTCGTCGCTTTCCTGCATACCGGGTTCGTTTAACTCAAAATCTTCAAAGGTAAACATGTCTTGTGGTTGTTTGGATTCGGCAATCTGGGATTTCAGGGTATTCAACATGGTTTTTGATTCCCGAAGGGCCTTCTGTTTTTCGATCAGGGTTTCGCTCAATCGCTGTAAAACGCTGAGATTGGACTGAAGCTGATCCGGGAGCTCCCCCATATATTTCTCTCTGTATTTACGCAGGGCATCTTCGCTTTTCTCAAGTTTCGCGCGTATGGTTTCAAGTTCGTCGTCCAGAAATGTGCTGGTGCCGATTGCCTGGGCCTCCCGAACCTTCAAATTCTCGTCAATGAAATAAGTGGAGAGGGCATTTGCAATGTTGGTAACCTTTTTAGGATCCTGACCCCTGAAAGATATGGAAAACGTATTCGATCGGGTGACATCGATACTTATGCGGTTTCGGATTATTTCTACTTTATCCTCCATAAACATATTCTGCTGTTCGGGTTCTGAAAAAAGATTATAATTACTTATGATCCGTTCGATGTTGGTCCGGCTGAGAATTTGCTGTGATATGGTTTGCAGCCGTGAAGTGATATCAGTGCTGACAACGGATTTGACATAATTGGTCGGCACCCGCTGGGCCTGGACGAGGATCATGGTAGATGCTTCATATATTTTTGGCAGCTTGAAAGCATAATAGGTACCCACCATAAGCGCCAGACAAAACGGGAGAATGAGGAACCATCTGCGACGGATAATAATTTCTAAAATATATTCCGGGTTTATATTCTGTGGTATCTTTGGCATCTTTTGCATAGTAAGCCTCGCTTAAAACTTCATAGCAGGGTTGTTTAAGTTATAGTTTTGAGTTATTATTTTTGAATTTTGAATTAATGTATGCTGTCTATTTTATAAATGGATAGAATTCCTTCATTAAAAATTAAGCATTCAAAATTCATAACTAATCCCCGTTTCTTCATTGAAAATTTAAAATTTAAAATTATTTCATTTCACCGCGCACCTTCACCGAAAAGCACGGTTTTCACAGTTTTAAAAATGATCAGGATGTCCATGAAGATGGAAATGTTTTTGATATAGAACATATCGTAATTGAGTTTCTCAACAGCATCTTCAACCGATGCGCCATAGCCATAGCTGACTTGTGCCCAGCCGGTGACACCCGGTTTTACGGAAAGGCGCTCAATGTAATATGGAATAACTTTTTCAAGTTGCTTGACGAAGTGTTCACGCTCGGGCCTTGGGCCGATAAAGCTCATATCTCCCCGGAGAACGTTCCAGAGTTGGGGGAGTTCGTCTATACGCCACTTGCGGATAAAGTGACCGACGCGGGTAATACGATCATCTTCGGTTTTGGCCCAGACAGGACCACTTTTGGATTCGGCATCCGAAATCATGGAACGGAATTTATAGATCCGGTAGGGCTTGCGATTCCGCCCGACCCGTTCCTGACCGAAAAAGACAGGGCCTTTGGAGTCAAGTTTAATCAGAAATGCGACCAGAATTAGAATCGGCAGGGTCACAGCCAACAGCAAGATCGAGAAAAAAATGTCGACAACTCTTTTGGTAAAACTGCTGCTTGCAGATGTTTTAAAGCCATTCGAAAAAATGAGCCATGCAGGGTTTATCTGTTCAACAATCAGTTTGCCTGTTAACATCTCAAAAAAAGTGTTGCCATCCAGGATCTCAATGCCTTCCATACGACATTTCAGAAGCTCTTTGGTAGGGAAATTACCGCGCTTTTCACGAAGGGCTACAACAATTTTTTTGATCCCCAGTTCTTTGGCCATTTCACAAAGACCTTCATAGTCGGTTTTTTGAAGCACCTTTTCATTGCAAGAAAGATTATCGGCGCAGATGCTGTTCTCACCTGGCTCTTTAACAACAACACCAAGGGTATAGCCACAATCTTTTTTGTCATGTATCTCCGTGATAATGCTAAGGGCAAGTTCACCGGAACCGACCATAATGATTTTCTGATTGAATAACCCCCTGTTTAAAACCAATGTATAACCGTAACGCCATGTCAGTATGGAAATGATGACAAATGTAATACTGAGAGCAAAAATACCATTTCCGATGATCGCCCCGGGGGAGAAAAAATAAATAATGGCAAGAAAGATGGACGAGGCACCCAGCGACTGGAAAAGCCGAATGCTAAGTTCAGTGTAGCTTGTTATGGAGGTAAGATCATACAGACCGTTATAATAAAGGCACCCCTGACAAATGATCCCGATAAGGATAATTTTCAAGGCCAACGCTCCATTATCGATAAGCGGCATCTTACCCCAAAGCATTATCAAGCTGGCCAAATAAACGGATATAATAATGATAACGCTTTCACCTAAAATGAAAAAAAGGTTTCTGATAGGGTAATAGTGTTTCAGAATTCTAAGCATTGTTACCTTATATTTTAGCCTGACATGGCTGGAACACAAATGAAGGATGAGACCATGGGAAGATACCACTTTTCGCCCGATTTGAACCGAACGCCAATCGGACATTTTATTATGATATCAGATCTAAACCCCTTTGTCTTTCTATAGCTCCGCCTTGTCGGTTACATTTTAAGCTTGCCCGTTTACTCTTGCCGCTTGCAGTTTACTGAAAAATCATTCCAAATTTTAAGATTCTCGAGCCTTAACATATTGTTTAGTTTTTGATAAGATACTGTATTTTGTATCCTATTTGTATTTCATTGTCTATTGTTTTTTAAAACCCACGGTGCCCTGTAAACCTTTTTACTTAAGGTTCTTTGTATACCATCTGGCCGCTTTATCCAAACCGGCTTCCACTGAATACTCAGGTTCATATCCTAATAAACGGTTTGCTTTAGAAATGTCTGCGAGAGAATGCCGTACATCTCCTTGCCGAAAATCTTGATATATTGGCTTTACTGCAGCAGCTGAAGGACGAACATCAGCAACCCTATCCCGGATTAATTTAAAAAGTTCATTCAGCGTTGTTTTTTTCCCAAAAGCGACATTATACACTTCATTTACAGCGTCATTGGATGAACAGGCTGCAAGAATATTGGCCTGGACACAGTTTTCAATAAAACAAAAGTCCCGACTCGTTTCGCCGTCGCCATTAATAAATAGCGCCGTTTCTTTTAGCAAACCTGCAAACCATAAAGGGATAACAGCCGCATAAGCGCCGTCCGGGTCCTGCCGTTGACCAAAAACATTAAAATAACGTAACCCGATACTATTAAACCCATATGTTCTTGCAAAAACATCTGCATAAAGCTCATTTACATATTTGGTCACCGCATAGGGGGAAAGCGGGTTTCCGATTTTATCTTCAACCTTTGGCAGTTCCGGATGATCACCATAGGTTGAACTGGAAGCAGCATACACAAATCGTTGTACTTTTGCTTCTTTTGCGGCAACAAGCATGTTTAAAAAACCGCTTACATTATTTCCATTGGTAAGTATTGGATCTTCAATAGATCTGGGAACAGATCCCAATGCCGCTTGATGTAAAACATAATCAACGCCATCACACACCTCTTGACATGTTTTAAGGTCGCAAATATCGCCTTCAACAAATATAAACTTATCCCATTGATCCCTCGTAACCAACTGTTTTACCTGCTCAAGATTATCCCTGTAACCCGTCTGGAAATTATCTAGCCCCACCACTTCCTGATTGAGTGTAAGGAGTGTCTCCAGAATATTGGATCCAATAAAACCTGCAACTCCGGTTACAAGCCATTTTCTCGGATCTGACTCAAGTTTTGTTTTTACTTCCGTATATCTGCTCATATTTCTCCTAACTTCATCCGGTCGCAACACCGATAAGACGTATTACCTGAGAAACCTATCATGTGTGATTTAAACCAAAATGATTAAATAGCCTGTTATCGGGCATTGATAATATTTTTCATATCATTTCATGAACGAATATATGTTTTGATGGTCTAAATATAGCTCCGCCCTCTGGTTTATAATCCGGCCCCTTCTAATGGTACCGGTATCATAAATTAAAAAATAAAAAACCTTTAAGTATTTACCGGTACAACCGGCACCACTTAAAGGTTAATCGAAAAAGCTATCCGGCACAACGTGTAGTACTGGGCAAACAAGGCAATTTATTTTTATTTGTTATTCGATATCATACTTTTGCCGGGCACACAATACGTAATAAGTATTGGAATTCATGCAAAAACAAACAGTAATATCGAATATTTTGCCAAGTACAAACCCAAAAATTGGCGGAATTTTTTGACCCTACTAAAAAAACCTCCTTTTGTTAAGCGTTATGAGCGCCATAACCCGTTACCAAATCCAAGGAGGCCTGTAATCATTATACACCAGATCGGCAGAAAATTTCGACGACAAATTCATTATATTTCGGGTTGTGAGGGTTCAGGGATAATTTATTTTAGTCAGCACTTTTTCCAGCCGATCAACCAAAAAGCTTATCTCATCGTCATTGATAATTAATGGCGGAGAAATTCGAATCGTATGTCCGTGACTGTCATTTACGATAACACCCTGGTTCAGTAATTCCCGACAAAAATTCATGGCATTACCGTTTTCTATTTCTATACCGATAAACAACCCTTTACCCCTGACCTCTTTAACATGTGTTGAACGTCTTGCAATATCAACAATTTTGCTTTTGAGTTTTTCGCCCTGATTTGCGGCAGATACCGCCAGGGCTTCATCTTTTAAAACATTCAGCGCTGCAACGCCGGCCACACACGCCAGAGGATAGCCGCCGTAGGTCGAACCCTCCGATCCGACACTGAAAGCAAGATCCATCAGTCTGGAATTGGTGACAAATGCCGAAAGGGGAATTAAGCCGCCGGATAACGCCTTTCCCAATATCAGTCCGTCAGGCAAGACGCTTTCATGTTCAAAACAAAAATTTTTGCCTGTCCGTCCAAGGCCAACCTGAATTTCATCAAATAAAAGCAACAAGTCCTGATCATCCGCAATTTGACGAAGACCCGCCATAAAACCGGGAGGCGGCAAGATCATTCCGCCTTCACCCTGTATGGGTTCGACGAGAATGCCGCATGTATTTTCACTAATGGCATTTTTTACAGCATTCAGATTTCCGTATTCAACCGAAACAAAACCCGGCGTACACGGGCCGAACCCTTTACGGTACTTGTTTACAGAAGAAAAGGACACGACTGTAATCATTCTGCCGTGAAAATTATTGTTGAATACAATAATTTCCTGTTTGCCGTCAGGGATGCCTTTTTTCCACCCATAATATCGGGCCATTTTGATGGCTGTTTCCACGGATTCCACACCGCCGTTTTTGGGAAGCACCTTGTTGCCATTTGCACCGAATCGCGGTGCAAGCTGTGGAACAAAATTGGCCAGTGTGTCTAAAAATATACCCAATGGATCTGTATACACCACATTCGAAGTGACGGATCCGTAATTTCCGGACAGTGCATTCATGACAGCCTTGACTATTTTCGGATGATGGTGGCCCGGATTGGCTGCAGAATAGGCGGCAAGGCAATCCAGATATCGGTTTCCGTTTATATCCGTGAGCCAGCAGCCTTCGGCCCGTCTAACGACCACGTTAAGCCGTTCGTAATGGTGCGCTCCACACTGCTCTTCCATTTGTATTATCGATTTATCATTGATGGCGGAGTAGCCGTAGTCTTCATTTAAAAAATCAACCATTGTATTCAGCATGTTACACCTCCGGTACAGATTATTTATTTTTGATGCTATCTTGGTAGCAACATACGTCGAGTTTATTTAAGTGTCAAGAAATATAGCCTTTGTCTAAAATAAATATAGTCCGCATTAAAGATGGCTCATTATGAAAAATCCTGATATTGACCGAAAATCCAATCCGGTATATGTTGAATATCAACCAAGACCAGGAATAAAAATATATATTTAAAATCAATAGGTTTTTTGATTTTCAATATAAATAAACAACAGACGCTACAATAGTTACGATCAGGATAGCAGCATGACAACACAATTGTACTCAGGCAAACTAACCGAATTAGGTTTTTCAAACTATGAAGCATCCTGCTATACCGCACTGGTCTCGCACCATCCGGCCAATGGCTCCCAGCTCAGCAAACATTCAGGTATTGCACGCTCCAGGATATATGATGTTTTGAGAAATCTGACCAGAAAGGGCCTGGTATTTGAAATTGAGCAGGGGCTCTATGTTCCTCTGCCGGCTGAGGAACTGCAGAAACGCCTGCGAAGCCGGTTTGAAACGAACCTCAATGAACTGGAAAATGAATTTCAGGCTGAAAGTCGAAAACCGAATTATGATTATTTATTATCAATAAAGGGTTATAATAATGTGATGGCCAAGGCAAAGGAATTGATCAGGTCAGCCAAACAGGAAATTTATATCCGCATGTTTCCTGATGAAGCCATACATCTTGATACTGATCTCGGAAAAGCCTCAAAAAGAGGTGTCGGTGTTCGTTATATTATGATGGGTGATGTGCATGTTATCCATGAAATTCAGGTGATTCATCCGCATTCCGAAGGTTTATTAAATAAGATCGGCGGCAAATCTTTTGATCTGATTGTCGACAAGCATGAAGCCATTGCCGGTATTTTTGAAACCGGAAAAGAAGAGGAATCTTCTCTGATCTGGACACGGAACCGCTGGTTTGTTATCGCCAACCGCGACAGCCTTCGCCATGATTTTTATCACTATTTTTTAGACAAGCTTTATGAATCCGGCGAATCGCTGAACCCCAGAGACAAAATGATATACGCATTCATTAAGTCGGACGACTGAATTTCGGGCCATCATTATTAGCCCTCCTAAAAAATCCTTTAAAATTATCTTTATCATAAAAACAGTGCCAAGTTGACAAAAAACAAGTATACGGTATGTATAACTAAAATATTTAAAAACGCACTACTCGAAAGGGGATGCAACATATTATAATAATTCAATTGGATATGATGCATTTGAGGTAATAAAAAATGAAACGAAACTTACATGCAGGCATTCAGCTGAGTGGGGGATTAAGCCTCAATATCCTGACCGACGATGAGGTTGAACAGATTCATCTGGGGACTCTTGAGCTTCTGGATCAAACCGGAATTTTTGTCGAAGATGAAAAAGCCCTGGAATGCTTTGAAAAAGGCGGTGCCGGGGTTGATTATGAATCCAAAATGGTCCGGATCCCACCTTATCTGGTGGAAGAAGCTATCCGTTCCGCTCCCTCCAAAGTCATTCTTGCCGGACAAGATCCCAGGCATGATCTAGTGCTGGAAGGAGCCCGGGTCCATTTTACCAATTTCAGTGAAGGCGTTAAGGTTAACGATCTCTATACCGGCGAAAACCGTGATCCGGTCAAACAGGATCTGGTTGAAACCGCACGCGTGATCGATTATCTGGATGAAGTCGATTTTTGCGAAAAAGCACTCGGTGCCCATGATGTCAGCCAGTATACTGTGCCGTTACACAACGCTGAAGCTTACCTGACCAATACGACCAAGCACTGCGCCTTTGGTCCGGGAAATGGAAAGTTGCTCAATAAAATTATGGAGATGGCCGCCGCCATTGTCGGGGGTTTTAAAGCGTTAAAGAAACGCCCCATCGTGTCGTTCACGACATGTCCGGTCAGTCCTTTAAAACTGATCACCGATTGCTGCGAGATCATTATGGAATCGGCAAAAAACAATGTGGTCTGCAATATTCTTTCCATGGCAATGTCCGGTGGTACGGCACCGGTTTCCATTGCCGGAACGCTGGTGACCCATAATGCCGAGATTCTTTCCGGTATCACTTTATCGCAGCTCACGCGCAAGGGTGCACCTGTAATTTATGGCAGCTCGACAACGGCCATGGATCTCAAACTGGCGGCTGCCACCGTGGGAACACCTGAATGCGCCCTTATCAGCGCTTCGGTTTCCCGACTGGCTAAACGCTACCTGTTACCCAGTTATGTTGCCGGCGGATAGGGCGACAGCAAACTTTCCGATATCCAGACGGGCCACGAAAAAACACTCACCGGACTGATACCCGCATTGGCAGGTGCCAATATGATTTACGGTCTGGGGATGCTGGAAAGCGGCATCACATTTGATTACGGCCAACTGGTATTGGATTGTGAATTTGCGCGTATGATCAAACATACCGTTCTCGGGTATCAGGTTAATGACGATACACTGGCACTGGATATTATCAAGGAGATAGGCCCTGGTGGACATTTTCTGATGCACCCGCACACATTGGCTGGCATGAGATCACAGTCAAAACCTGAAATCATTGATCGAAAAGCACGAGACGTCTGGGAAAAGGCCGGATCAACCAATGCATATGAACGAGCCGTTGCCAAGGCACAATGGATTTTAGAAAACCATCGGCGGGAGCCGTTGCCACAAGACGTTCTGGACAAAATCCGCGCCATTATAGAAGATACCGAAAAGGAGTTGGGCGTCAGCAAATAATTATCCGCGTGTTTCTATTCTTGAATGAAACACCGACAGGAGAGCAATATGAGTGAAAAGTTTCTAACCCGAATGGGGGATGGCGAACGTGTCCGGATGGATGCCGATGAGATCCGGAATGATATCCGGGAGGGAACTGCTGATGCCGCAAAAAGGGGTGGCATACCGGAATTAACGAAAAAAGAGCAGGAGCGCATGTTCGAAATCATCACCGACCCCTCCCGAATTGTCAGTGTAAAACCCGGTGAGGAAGTTATTGTAACCGATGACGGCCATACAATGAGTTTTTATTCCGGGCAAGATGGCGGCGGTGTCGGGACACCGCTCAGCCGAATGCAGGCGGTCCTTACCTATGAGCGTGCATGCGGCGCTGATACAACCTCAATGGGGCATAGCGATTATAGCTACAAGCCGGTTAAACCGATTATCAATTTTGAGGCTAACGATTACTATAATATTTCCATGTCCACTACCGCACCGTTTTTTTACGGCGCACAACCCAATATGGGACTGTACTTTCAACCGGACGGCCCCTGCCCTAATGCTGCTGAATTGTTGCCGCTGGGCAAAATTGATGAAGCCAGAAAAACCCAGGAAGATGCGGCCGAGCACCTCACCAAAGACCTGGTATTCGTTGCCCGAAAACTGGCGGATGTGGGATTGGAAGGATTGAATTTCGACACCAGTGGTTCGGCAGGTGATGCCGATTTTCTGGCAGCTTTAAGAGCTGTTGAACAACTAAAGGCAGCGATTCCCGATTTACCGATTCTCATGGGAGGAGCCGGTGAGTTTATAATCGGAATGCACGGTGAAGTCACCTACAAAGGGAAACGACTGGCCGGTATGTACACCCATGATCAGGCCCGAATTGTCGAAGAAGCGGGTGCCGATATTTTTGGTATGGCGGTCAACACGGTAACCAACAAATCGGTTCAATGGAACCTGTCCCGTGCCACGACTTTTTTGAAGGCAACAACCCGGTCCTGCAGCATTCCGGTACATGCCAATGTCGGAATGGGTGTTTGCGGTATTCCGATGATGGAACAACCGCCTATCGATTCCGTTACCCGGGTTTCCAAAACACTGGTAGAAATCGGGTCGGCAGACGGATTGTAGATTGGTGTCGGCGACCCCATGGGAATGTCAATTGCACATATTCTGGCCTCTTGTATGGGCGGCATCCGAACTTCCGGAGATCTGGTAGCCTGGATGCAGATGACCCGCAAGATGAAAATCAAAGAAGCCAAAGCATATGTTGCAGAAAAATTGGAAATTGACCTGCTTGACCTGACCAATGAAGAAGTCATGCGCGAAATCAGGGAAGATCTGGGATTCGGGAATGTGACTTCAATTGCAGGCAGCCCGAAAGGTATCAGGGCGAAGAAAAATATTTCTGACAAGCTTGGCATTAAAATTCGATCGGTTGAGCTTTTCAAATCCCAATTTAATTAATGATCTATAAGATCCCATTTTCGGTAAAGAAACTTGGCAAATCTAACGGAAATGGGATCTTACTTCCCATCCGGAAATAATTGAAAAATAGTAACCACGGACTGGATGTACCGGGAAATTATAAAAATAGTCCCACTTTTAAACGTTGGATTTCACAAATGAGCGTTTGAAAATTACGACGAAACACTTTCCTGAATTTCATCAATAAATCTACTTCGCTGGCTGTACTGGCCCTTTCTGAAATTGGCTGATGTCAGATGCAGATACTGCTCGCCACGGGTAACGGCAACATACATGAGCCGACGCTCTTCTTCCAGGCCGGCATCATTTTCCATGCACTTCCAATGGGGAAAAAGTTTTTCCTCACAACCGACAACAAAAACGCCCTTGAATTCCAGACCTTTTGCTGCATGGATGGTGGCCATATTAACGCCAAAACCATTATCGTCACCTTCATCCTTTTTATCTTCCCTGATAAGCGCAGCCTCTTCGAGGTATTCCACGATATCATCTTTCTGAGACGCAGAGTAGACGAGTTGTTCAATATTCTCTTCTTTTACCGTAAAATCCATACTGCCGGATTTGGAGTAGGCCTGGAGATAATCCATATAGGATGTCTGCCTGAGTACTTCCCGGATAGCCATATCCGGTTTCATTGTTTTGATATCATCCAGCAGTGTTACGACCTCTAAAAGTGAATTGTATATTTTTTTTGAAAAAATTTTATTTTCAAGGGCAATGCGTGCCGCATCCTGCAGGCTGACATCTTCTGTTTTAAACTGAGCAATTTTTTTAATGGTACCGGGCCCGATGCCTCGTTTGGGTGTATTGGCAATCCGTTCAAAAGAGACATCATCTTTGGAAAATATCGCAGCCGTCAGATAGCAGTTAAGATCCAGGATTTCCTTTCTCTCAAAAAAGCCTTTACCACCAAGCATATGATAGGGAATACCGTATTTTCTCAGAGCCTGTTCAAAGGCAAGAGAACAGAACTTTGTCCGGTATAAAATAGCCATCTCATCATACCTCAGGCCTTGTGCATTCAGAAGCTGAATCTTGCCCACCACCCATTCGGCCTCTTCCCGTTCATCAAAAAAATCATAGATTTCAACGCTGCCGTTCTCCTTATCGGAAAAACAGGTTTTATCCATCCGGTTTTCATTATACCCGATAAGATCATTGGCAATCTGAACAATATTATCTGCAGACCTGTAATTTTGTTCCAGTCTGAATATTTTCGCACCGTCATACTTATCCTTAAAAGAGAGGAAGTGGTCCACATTACTACCCCGAAAAGAGTAAATCGCCTGCCAGTCATCTCCCACACAAAAAAGGTTTCCATTTTTTAAAAGCAGACGTGTCAACTCCTCCTGAAGATTATTGGTATCCTGATATTCATCTACAAGAACATACTGAAACAAATTTTTATAATTTTCACGAACCTGGACATTTTCCTTCAGAATATCCCGTGCCAGCATCAGGATGTTATCAAAATCTACCGCATTTTTAATTTTGAGCTCTCTTTCATAAAGCTCAAAGACCTCAGCCATGGGAATGCCCCCAACCCAGGGTTTTGCATCAAAATAGGCACGGGCATTACCAAAGTTTTTTGCATTTGAAATCCGTGAACAGACAGATGAAATATATTTTTTTTCAAAATTCATCTTATCGACAATAATGTCTTTAACCGTCTTTTGCTGTTGATAAACGGAATAGATCTGAAGCGGTGCATTATAACCGAGAAGGTGGCAATGCTTTTTCAGTATCCTGAAACAGGCTGAATGAAATGTCCGAACCCATGGAAAACGATCTATTGAGAGGCCGGTAATTTTGACAAGGCGGTCTTTCATCTCTTCTGCAGCCTTGTTTGTAAAGGTAATGGCCAGAATCCGTTCCGGCTTGATTCCGGTATCAATCAGATGGGCAATCTTGGCCGTAAGTGTTCTCGTTTTGCCGGATCCGGCCCCGGCAACTACCAGTGCCGGTGTTCCTGTATATTCAACAGCCGCCTGCTGCTCTGCAGATAAATCCATTGATATCCTTTCGGTCGTTTTAATTGTGTCCAACCGTGTATAGGGTAAAGGTGATAAAAAATCAAAAGGAAAAGCAGACAGCGTGCAAACCTGTCCCCTTCATCCTGACTTTCTCCTCTATGGGTGACAGGACCGTTTTCGGCATATTCTGAAATATTTGACAAAACAACTTGTATGTTTATTCTATACGTTAATCGGTTGTTTATAAAAAGAAAAGCGCCCGCTTTTAGTGCGCACATATCTGAGTCTCAACATTGAGGAGATGATTTCCCATGCGTTTTGAAAAATTTACAATTAAATCCCAGGAACTGATCCAGAATGCTCAATCTCTGGCATCAAAACACAACCAGCAACAGATTGAACCGGTACATCTTTTTAGTGCCATGCTTGAAGAGCCGCAGGGTATAGCACGCTCCATGCTGCATAAGCTCGGCATTTCACCGGAGGATGTTTCCAATGAATTAAGCAAGGCAATCGGCAAACAGCCTTCTGTCAGCGGAGGTAATCTTGAAGGCCCCTATGCATCACAGCAGACGCACCGGATTCTGGAAAAAGCGTTTACCGAAGCAACGAATATGAAGGATGAATATGTAAGTATCGAACACATTCTCCTGGCTATTTGTGAAGAAAAGAAAGGGGATATCGCCACTATCCTCAACCGGTTTCACATTACACGGGAAAGCATTTTAAAAGCATTGATGGATATTCGCGGCAATCAGCGAATTACTGATCCAAACCCTGAAGAAAAATATCAGGCACTTGAAAAATTCAGCCGGAACCTCACGGATCTGGCCCGTATGGGAAAAATTGATCCGGTTATCGGCCGTGATGATGAAATCCGGAGAATTGTCCAGGTTTTATCGCGCCGGACAAAAAATAACCCGGTGCTCATTGGTGAACCGGGTGTCGGTAAAACGGCTATTGTGGAAGGCCTTGCCCAGCGAATTGTTGAAGGTGATGTATCTGAAAGCCTTAAGAACAGACGACTGGTCTCACTTGATATGGGATCGCTTATTGCCGGTGCCAAATACCGGGGTGAATTTGAAGACCGGCTTAAAGCCGTTTTAAAGGAGGTGGAGCAAGCTGAAGGCGAGGTTATTCTTTTTATTGATGAGCTTCATACGCTTGTGGGTGCCGGTGCTGCTGAAGGTGCAATGGATGCCTCCAACATGCTTAAGCCGGCCCTTGCACGCGGCACATTACGATGTGTCGGTGCCACAACCCTGAATGAATATCGTAAATATATTGAAAAGGATGCGGCTCTCGAACGGCGGTTTCAACCTGTGATGGTTAAGGAACCATCTGTAGAAGACACTATTTCCATTCTCAGGGGTCTCAAGGAGAAATATGAGGTTCACCACGGTGTCAGAATAAAAGATTCTGCCATTGTGGCTGCTGCGACGTTATCGCACCGTTATATTGCGGACAGATTTTTGCCCGATAAAGCCATTGACCTGATTGATGAATGTGCATCAAAACTGCGCATTGAAATTGACAGTATGCCGGCAGAAATTGATGAGATTCAGCGAAAGATTACCCAGGCAGAAATTGAAAAGGAAGCTCTGAAAAAAGAATCTGATGCCGCATCAAGAGAACGGCTTAAAAAGCTTGATGTTGAAATAAGCGCATTAAATGAAATTATGCTGGAAATGAAGGCCCACTGGCAAAATGAAAAAGATCTGATCCAGAGAATCCGAACAGCAAAAGAATCACAGGAGCAGCTCGGTATTGAGGCACAACAGGCGGAACGGGAGGGAGATCTGGCAAAGGTTGCAGAAATTCGTTATGGCAAAACGGCTGAACTTGAAAAACAACTTGAAGAGGCCAATACAAAACTGGCAGACCTTCAGAGTGAACGAAAAATGCTCAAGGAAGAGGTGGATGACGAAGACATTGCCCAGGTCATTGCAAGGTGGACCGGCATTCCAGTCAGCAAAATGCTTGAAGGTGAAAAAGAGAAGCTGGTTCAAATGGAAGACCGTCTTGGTAATCGCGTTATCGGCCAGAAAGAGGCGGTTATTGCCGTATCAAATGCCGTTCGCCGTGCCCGATCCGGCCTTCAGGATCCCAATCGCCCCATTGGTTCATTTATCTTTATGGGCCCGACCGGTGTCGGCAAAACAGAACTGGCCAAGGCGCTGGCTGAATTCATATTTGATGATGAACAGGCTATTGTCCGTATTGATATGTCAGAATATATGGAAAAGCATGCTGTTTCCCGTCTCATTGGTGCGCCGCCGGGATATGTGGGATATGAAGAGGGCGGTTATCTGACTGAAGCCATACGTCGCCGGCCATACTCGGTTGTGCTCTTTGATGAAATTGAAAAGGCACATCCTGAAGTTTTTAATGTCCTCCTACAAATTCTGGATGACGGCAGAATGACCGATGGACAGGGCAGAACTGTAGATTTTAAAAACACCATCATTATCATGACATCCAATGTCGGCAGCCAGTGGATTCAGGAAATTGGGCCATCTAATCCGGAAGAGATGGAAAAGCGGGTAACTGAAGCGCTACGCAGCAGTTTCAAACCGGAATTTTTAAACAGGATTGATGAAACCATTATTTTCCATAACCTGACGCAGGACCAGATTGGCAAAATAGTTTCCATCCAGATGAAACGTCTGGACAATCGACTTGCTGAGAAAAATATTTCACTGATTCTTTCTGATGATGCGATGAATATAATCGTAAAAGAAGGTTATGACCCTATTTACGGTGCCAGACCGCTCAAGCGGGCAATTCAGAAACATATTGAAAACCCGCTGGCAATGGAAATATTAAAAGGTGCAATCAAAGAAGGTACGGTTATCAGGGCGAATGCCGAAGGCGGAACAATAACCTTTGAAACTGAAAAATAGACGGCAATGAAGAGAGGATTCCCTTAAGCCGGCTACCCGCTATACAGGTAGCCGGCTTTATCAAGAATCTCTTCCGGGATTTGATCAAAACACCATGAGAGACAGTTCCGCTTTACTTTTCAGCTTCCCGACAAATTTTATGAATTGTCTGAGCATGCCATTTACCCCTGCCTGAAAATGTAGGGATATTCTCTTTTTCAAGAAAGTTGGCAATCTGATCGTAGGTTTCACCCTTTTTTCGCAGGGCCTTAACCATCTGAACAATTTTTCCCTTGTCATTTGAGCTTTTACCTGTCAGCCCGCCCTCAACTGAAGCAGGAAGGTTCAGACCATTAAAATTTTTCAATGATACTGCAATGCTCTCAAGCGCAACGGTTTTACGTTCCTCAATTTCTATACGGCGGTTACCGGTAGTGACAAGACTCTCAAGAAGTGTCTTGATCTCAGGCAGTGCGCCGGCGATCTGGGTCTCTGATGCATTATCACTCCTGTTACCGTCATAAGATTTCTTTTTATGATTTCCGTTTCGCCAGTCATTTGAACCCCGGTTATTGGGTTTATTATACTGCTGTTTAGTCCTTCCGGTTCTTAAATTATACAAAAAATCATCCATTAAAAATGTTTCCTCCTGAATTATTTTATATTCAGCCCGTAAATCATCTATATGATCCGAGCCGGTCTCGTCCCACTTTCTGGGTTAAATTCATTTAATTTAGGTCTGTGCCTATTAAATATATGTGCTCAAGCCTGATGAGTGCCCGCCGGTTTTAAGGGGCCTTCAATATGGGGGATGGTGTAGTACCAAACATTACTGGCAATTATTGTTACACCTGATTATTAACCTCTTTTTAAGCACGAAGCAGGGTTTTATTATTCTTAGCCTGCTGAAAGTCTGTTTTATCAACTCCGTTAAATTATTTTATAATACTTCTAATACTGCAATTTCAAATTTTGTGACGTCTGTTACTTGGTATTTTTCGCTATGTCAATTAAAAAGGTTAAAAAAAATGAAGATTTTTTCCCATTATTGCTTTGCAGGAAAATATAAGTTTTTATCTACATAAAATCATTGAAAATTTTAAAAAAGCATTTATATTGACAACATTAATTTTTGGAGAACTGCCGGCGAATCGGCGAAATTTTATTTGAAAATTGCACCTTATGGACAATCATAAAAAGCGACCTGTAATCAGCATTATAATACCAACCTATAACCGGGATTGGATTATCAGAGATGCTGTCAATTCTGTGCTGTCTCAGAATTATAATAACTTTGAATTGATTGTCGTCAATGACGGGTCAACGGACGACACCTCTGATATTCTTGATGAATATGGTGATCAGATCAACGTTATTTATCAGGAAAACAGGGGTGTTAGCGCTGCAAGAAACCTCGGAATCTCAAAATCATCCGGACAATATGTCGCTTTTCTTGACTCCGATGACACCTGGCTGCCGGATAAACTGTCCTGCCAGATTGATTTTTTTAGAAATAATCCGGCTGCGCTGATATGTCAGACCGAAGAGATCTGGGTTAGAAACGGAAAACGGGTCAATCCGAAATATAAACACCAAAAGCTGTCCGGCCTTATTTTTGAGTCTTCTCTTGCCCTTTGCCTGGTCAGCCCTTCAGCTGTAATGATAGACAAAAAACTATTTAATATGGTCGGCTTGTTTGATGAGTCTCTTCCGGCCTGTGAAGATTATGATCTGTGGCTCCGCACCAGTTACCGTATCCCCATTCACCTGATTGACGTACCTCATATTATCAAGCGGGGGGGACATGATGATCAGCTATCATCAAACCCCTGCCTGGACAGGTATCGCATTCAATCCATTAAAAATATTATTGAAAATCATCCGCTTGATGGCATACAGCGACTGGCTGCCATCGAAATGTTGAAAAAAAAATGTAAAATTTATGCTAATGGATGCCTTAAAAGAGGGCGGGATGATGAGGCAAAACAGTATCTTGATTTGAAAAAAACTTTTTCCTGATTTTTTTAAAGCCGCCTCGATTCCCTGAGGGCTCGGCATTACTTTAAAAAGTACAACAATGAAATTCAGAACCTGTTGCCCCTGGGATAATGTTGATTATCGGTTATATCATTTTTTCAATATCTTTGAGGTGCTGTTTCAGGCGTTTGGCAGATATTTTCATACCGGTTTTTATCTCCTGTGCAAACAGGGAAATTTTATACTCCTCCAGCATCCAGAAAAATATTTCAACAGCATCCCGTTTTTCCCGGGAAACCGTAATGGAAAGACTCTTGAGTAAATTATTCATGCTTTCAACAAACGGCGCAAGCTCTTTTGTTTTGGCATTATCTTTTTCCAGATCAATGATACCGCGTTTCACCCTGATACCCGCCGCTTTGATATAGCGTTCCAGATCTTTAAATCTGCTCCCTTTGTATATCTCCATAAAGTTTTCCGGCAGAAGCTTGTTCAGATCTTCTCTTCGGGCCGCCAAAAATTTAAGCCCCGGCACATTTGAAATATTTGCAGTTTCAAGATTATATATGGCTGTACGGATCTCATGATATATGCTCAAGACGGGCTTAACGGTTTCGAGCAAGACCTCCCCACTTGGAACAATACGGTTTGCAACTGATGCGGCATGACTTTCAAATTCTGTCCGGGTACGGATATTTTTTGCAAACAGGTCCTGTTTAACTCTATCCAGCATCTGTTTTTCAAGATTTTTAGCACCTCCGAAATATTTTGTATATGGAGAAACTTCTGCAGGAATATAAAGGCTCTTTTTTAAAAAATTAAGATCCTTTTGAAATCTAAGCTCATAAAGCTTGCAAATACCGGATCTGTGAGAAGCTGCAGCTTCTCCAATATTACTGAAGAGACGAATACTGACGCTGTCGTCTTCAGAAACAAGTCCCGGATAAAGTACCCAGTGTTCTCCTCTTTGACCTGAAAGCGTGATCGTTTCATCAAGGTCACCAAAGTTCCAGTCCCGGATTCCTGTTTTCTCCTTCTGTTTCTTTATTGATTCAAGCGCCTCTGAGCCTTCCTGCGTATTTGTCTCTTCATACAGAATACTTTTGTCCCGACCCGAACGAATAATTTCCCCTTTTGCATCTGTAACGGCAATCCGCATTTTCAAATGATCCGGCAGAGCATCCATGGGCCATGCTGCCGCCGGGATTTCTATTCCGAACCGTTTATAAACAAATCTGCTGAGCGCCGTCGGAAGCGGGATATTTTCTCGTGACAGCTCTTTTAAGATGATATCAATCTTACCGGCTACCGGCACAAGCTGTTTTCGGTATTTCTTGGCAAGACCCTTAACCATTGCCTCTATCTTTTCCCTGATGAGTCCCGGAACGACCCAGTCTATTGAACCTGATGAAATGCCGGAAGCAATGGCAGCAGGAATTTTTATGGATACACCATCTTCTTTTGCACCGGGTCTGAACCGGTAATCACATGTCAGTTGATGTTCATCTACAGCAATCTTTTCCGGAAACAGGTCAAGTTCATCTTTGTCCGGATCATACAACAGCAACTTTTCTTTATTCATATTCAGAAAAGTATCGCTGCCTTTTTTTCTGATCATATGCTGAAGTGTCCGGATATCAAAAACACCTTCCAGGCGTTCTTTATAAAACTGAAACTGATTCTCTTCACTTATAAGAAGGTCCCTGCGCCTTATCCGGTCCTCTATTTCCCTGACCTCTTCTATAAGTGCTCTGTTATACTTCATAAACTCAAGAGGCTGCCTTACGTCTCCGTCCACAAGCGCACTTCTTATAAAAATTTCGGATGCTTCTTCAGGATTTATACGGCCATAAGATACAGATCGTTCCGGGATAATGATAAGACCATAAAGACTGACCTGCTCCGAGGCCACCACTTCACCGCGGTTTCTTTCCCAGTGCGGATTAAAATATGAGTATTTGAGTTGGCTTTTCCCCAGCGCTTCCAGCCACTGAACATCAATATTGGCAGTGGTTCTTGCAAAAAGACGTGATGTCTCAACCATTTCAGCAGCAACAATCCATGATCCTGCTCGGCCGAAAAGAGTAGAACCCGGAAAGATCATGACCTCTTTCTGACGGGCTGCATTAAAAAAGTTCTGTTCTTTTTTAGTGGCGATATTGGATAAAAAACCGCTTAAAACAGATTTGTGAACGGCTGTATAGCGGTGAGGGAAAACACCGGTATTCTGTTTTTTTGAAGGTGTTTTTGTTTTTTGAGGAGAAGTAAACGCTGACAATTCCTGACGGATCTGGTTATGAATATCCCGCCACTCCCGCATTCTTTTAAATGAAAGGAAATGGGCCTTACAAAATTTTTTAAGGCTTCCGGCTCCCCTGTCTTTTTCCCAGATCAATTGATATGCTTTCCAGATATTGAGCAGCGTAATAAAATCCGAAAGTTCATCCTTAAAAACCTTCTGTGCCTCATCTGCCTCTTTTCCTCTCTCTACCGGACGCTCGCGCGGATCCTGAATACTCAGGGCCGAAGCGATTACAAGAATCTCTTCAACACAGTTTTCTTTTTGTGCTTCAATAACTATCCGGGAAAGCCTTGGGTCAAGTGGCAGGCTCGCCATTTGCCTGCCATCGGAGGTGAGTAAAAAACGGTTGGCGCCCGGGCGGATTTTTCCTTTTGCCGGTTTTATCGCGCCAAGTTCCTGCAGCAGATCATAACCATCTTTAATGCTGACGGGCGCCGGTGTATCCACAAAAGGAAATATGGTAATATCGCCCAGCTTCAAAGCAATCATCCTTAAAATAACCTCTGCAAGATTAGCTCTCAGGATTTCAGGAGGCGTAAAAAGCGGCCGTGCCAGATAATCATCTTCCGAAAAAAGCCGGATACAGATACCATTTTCAACACGGCCGCATCGCCCCATTCTCTGGTCGGCACTACTTTTTGATATGGGAACAACCGGCAGAGATGTTGTTCTGGAACGGGGTACATATTGAGATATTCTTGCAACGCCTGTATCCACGACATATTTTATGCCCGGAATAGTAATGGATGTTTCTGCAATGTTGGTTGCCACAATGACTTTACGGCCCGGGACACTGTAAAAAACCCTTTTCTGCTCTGCAGCAGAAAGCCTTGCAAAAAGAGGTAGAACAGTAAGGTTCTTTTCCTTCCCGCCACTAATGGTTTCGCAGGTTTCCCGAATATCCTGCTCGGTCGGCATAAAGACAAGAATATCTCCGGAAAACGTCTGATGGACAATATCCCGAACCGATTTTACCGCCATATCCACATAAGTCAGCTCTTCATCTTTTTTAGATGACAGATAGCGAACTTCTACCGGGTACATTCTACCGGACACCTCAATAACCGGGGCATTACCAAATGCCCTGGAAAATTTTTCCGTATCGATTGTGGCGGAAGTAATGATGAGCGTTAAGTTTCTTCTCTTTTTCAAAAGTGTTTTTAAAATTCCGAGGATAAAGTCTATGTTCAGGCTGCGCTCATGTGCCTCATCAACGATGATGGTGTCATATTCATTAAGATAATGGTCTTGATGTGCTTCTGCCAGCAGGATACCGTCGGTCATGACCTTGATAAAATTTTCAGGTCCGGATGAATCTTTAAAGCGAATTTTATATCCGGCAATGTGACCGGCCTTATCATTCAGCTCTTCGGAAATTCGCTCTGCTACAGTAATAGCTGCAATTCTTCTGGGCTGTGTGCAGCCGATTTTACCGTCAATACCCTTCCCCGCTTCCATGCACATCTTTGGTATCTGGGTGGTTTTACCTGATCCGGTTTCACCTGAAATTATGACAACCTGATGGTTTTTTATGGCTTCAACAATTTCCTCTTTTTTTGCTGTAATGGGCAAATTTTCATCATATGACGGTTTAGGCCGGCTTTTTCTTCGATTTTGTTTGTTTTTTGAAGATTTATCAAAACGATTTTGGATTTCCATCAGACATTGCTTCAGCTTTTTTTCATCGGTTTTTTTATTTTTCTCCATTTTTTTAAAACGGCTCAGCTCTCGGCGAAGAATACACCGGTCTCCATGCATGGTTTTATAAAGCTGTTTCTCAATAGTTTTTATCGTTTTTTCCGTTTCCAAACCCTGTTCCTGTCGTAAATTTGTTTAAGGTATGGTATGTGGAGCAATAAAAATCAAGTTTTTCCTTTAGAATAGAAAGCGTTCCCAATGGCCGCTAAGTCTAAAATACGAATTATTTCCCTTGCTGCATCCATAACGGAGTCCCTTTTTGCTATCGGTGCCGGCGATAGGGTGGTTGGCATAACGGACAGCTGCGATTATCCTCCGGCAGTATCCGGCATTCCTGATGTTAAATGCTGGTTTGAGCCGGATATGGAAAAACTGTTATCCCTGAAACCCGATCTTGTACTGGGCATGGAAACGGCTCATAAAAAGCTCAAACCCATTTTAAAAAAATATAATATCAAACTTGTTTTAACGAATCCAGCCACCGTGGAAGATTCATTACTGCTTTTGATAAAACTGGGCAGGATCTTAAACATTTCAACACATTCAAACCGGCTTGTGGCAAATGTAAAAAATCGTTTCGATGAGCTTGATGAAAAAGTCGCACGTATTCCAATAGAAAAGCGTCATACCGTATGCCGGGTTCTGGACTGGGACGAAACACAGCTATATGTCGTAGGGCCTTTCTCTTTTCAGTATGATGTTATCACTAAAGCAGGCGGAATTAATGTAACAGGAAACATCCCGGAAGCTTACCCCAAAATTACATGGAAACGGCTGCTGAAATGGGATCCGGATGTAATGTTTATCTGCGGAGGAGACAGACACCTGATATCAAAGATGGATAAAGACCCTAAGTGGCGGGTATTTAAAGCTGTTAAGACAAAACGATTTTATCGATTTCCCTGTGGCCTGACCTGCCGGACAGGGCCGCGTATTGTAGATATGGCGGAGCTTTTATTTGAAACATTGTATGGTGAAAACAACTGAAGCATGTCCGTATCATCAAGATAAACCCATCATTTTTCCGTACACAGGAATTTTAATGTTTCAAAATTATGAAATATTTGCGATATATAAAAAATCTCCGCTACGCGGAACTTGATCCGTTCAGCTCATGTTATGTTATACTAACTGTCGTTAGGCTTTTACAGGTGACCGTCAACATGAAATTGACCTCTCTGGATTCCATAACGAAACACCCTCTTCTCAAAATTGCCTTCATATATGCCGGCTTTTCCGTACTCTGGATACTGATACCGGCATTGGCATGGAAGCACCTGTCATAAAACAGGAGTAAACATATAAAGTATGAACGTTTTTTACGGTGCAGCAATTCAGGGAAATGAAGACAGGGAAAAACGGCAGTTTATCCACCGGGGCATTATTCAGCATATTAAAAACCTGGGGTTATCGGTGGCAACAGAACACACAACAGGCTCAAGCAAAACAGAAGCTGCATCACTTTTAGCTGAATCAATAGGCAAATTGCCGTCAGCGGGAATTGAACGTACAAGATTTGTCAGAAGAAAAATGATTGAGCTCGTAGAAAGTGATATCAGTGCCTGTGTCTTTGAAGTATCCGTTCCAAGCCTGGGTACCGGTATTGAGATTGCCCATGCTTACCTCAGACCTCGCATGGGATTACCGAAAATTCCCATACTGGCACTCTATGAAAAGGATTACTGGTCCCAGAACCTCTCTTCTATGATACGGGGATTATCCACGGATGATTACCCCAATTTTATTATTAAAGAATATTCGGATTTAACTGAAGCTTATGAAAAAATGGATATGTTTTTCAAAAAGACCGGTCTCATCAAATAACCGCTTTACCCATAAAGGAGGCGTTATTAAAAAGCTGCTTTTCTTCGTGATGATCAGTTTAATCACTTTTACCCCATGCCTTGCACAGGACCTTCCCCGCGACGTTTTATCCGCAGTATATAAAATTAACATTTCTTTCAGTGCAGATGGGTTGTTCTTCGATAAAGATAACACTGATTACCCGATAGAAAATATCGGCTGCGGTAAAAAAGGCGGCACCGCTTACCTGATAAGCCCTGATGGATATCTGCTGACTGCTCACCATGTTGCCGGTATCAAACCCTGCCTTCGAAAATTTTTAAAAGAGGCCATCACTAACTACAGAATCAAACATATCGATAAAGTCTTTCTAAGTATTTCTGCAATAGATATCGATGGCCATAAATACGTGGGAAAGGTGATAATTACTCCGGCAAAAAAACTCGGTTTTTTTACCGATAATATTGATATCAACTATTTTCAGAATGAAGACGACTTTAATGACTTACTGCTTGTTTCTGAAGATAAGGAAAACGATCTTTCTTTACTGAAAATTAATAAAAAAAATGTGCCCTTTTTGAACTTTGCGGATTCAGCTGTTTTGAGGGTCGGAGATAAGGTTTTTGCCATAGGTTGTCTTGGATCGGGAACGTATAAGATTTCACCGGGTAAGGTTCTGAATAAAAATGTACTTGTAAAAAACGAAGTCAATGAGCTCATGGGAATTCAGACATCATCTGTTGTGCAGCCTGGATTCTCGGGCGGCCCACTCATTAACGACCAGTATAACGTGGTGGGTATGGTGTTTGCCGGCAAAGGCGCCTCATACGCTGTCCCCACCAGTGTAACCAATATAATATTTTTTCGCGAACTGGCAAAAACCGCACTGACCTATTAGAAGCTGAAATTTCAGACACTTTTTAATGGAAAATGAACCTACTGAACTGAAAGGATAAAAATGCTTTATGGATAGACCAGCCAATACAGATAGTTATCGATCCGCTGTTTATGCTCAAAGCGGTATGTGCGCAAGCAGTCAATCGTTGGCAACCGTGTCGGGATTAGATGTTCTAAAACGCGGCGGCTCTGCTGCTGACGCTGCTATTAACATGTTAAATACCCTTACGGTTGTTGAGCCGTTTATGAACGGCCTGGGCGGTGATATGTTCGGCCTGTATTTCGATGCATCTAAGAACGAACTGGCAGGCATAAATTCAAGCGGTCCTGCACCTGCCGGATTAAGTATCAAGTTGTTGAAATCACTGGGACATAAAGAGATGCCGCAAAGCGGGCCGCTGACGGTTACGGTTCCGGGCGCTCTGGCCGGAATCTCCGAACTGCATAACAGGTATGGAAAGCTTTGCTGGGAAGATCTTTTTCAGCAGGCAATAAAATATGCTGAAGGTGGATTTCCTCTTTCGGAAATCATTTCTTATGAATGGCATGCCGAAATACAACTGCTCAAGGATAATCCTGAAACCGCACATATTTATTTACCTTTGGGTCATACGCCCAGACCGGGAGAGGTTTTCAGAAACCAACCTTTGGCTGATACATTAAAACTAATTGCAAACAAAGGTGCTCAAACATTTTACAGGGGTGAATTATGTGAAAAGATCTGCACAGCTATGACCGCAGCCGGCTCACCTCTGACTGTTGACGATTTTTCAGGCTTTACGCCGGAATGGGTTGATCCTATATCTGTTAACTATAAGGGCCGTGAGGTTTTTGCCCTTCCGCCTAACTGCCAGGGAATTACCGTCCTTGAAATGTTACGCATGTTAGATGGTTTTGACTTTAAAAAAATGGGACTCAATTCAAGTGAGTACATTCATACACTTGTTGAGGCAAAAAAATATGCTTTTTTAGATAGAGATACTAAAATTGCTGACCCCGGGTTTATGACCGATGATTTTCACAAGCTGCTCTCAGATCAAAATATAAATTCATTTAAAGAACAGTTTAACCCTGTGTGCGCATCTGAATTTTCGAACAAACCGCTCCACTGTTCAAACACCGTTTATGTCGTTGCAGTAGATGAGAAAAGAAATGTTGCCTCTTTTATTTCATCAATTTATGACCATTTTGGTTCAGGTATCGTCGCTGGAGACACCGGTATTTTGATGCAAAACAGAGGAAGTCTGTTCAGTTTTGACAAAAATCATCCAAATAGCCTTAAGCCTGGTAAAAGACCGCTTCATACCATTATTCCTTCTATCGTTTTTAAAAACAAAAAACCGGAATTTGCTTTTGGCGTAATGGGGGGGCACATGCAGCCCCAGGGGCAGGTTCAAATATTAAATAATATGTATGTCTTTGGACTGGGCATTCAGGAAGCTTCAGATCAGTCTCGTTTTTTTCATGACGGTTCTGAAATCTGCCTTGAATCCGGAATTCCTTTCAAAACAGAACGCAAACTGATTGAAAAAGGCCATAAAACAGGAACCCAGATAGATGTTTTTGGCGGGTTCCAGGGGATATGGATAGATCATGACAATGACGTATTAATCGGGGGATCAGATTTAAGGAAAGATGGTTGTGCTATAGGATATTAATTCCTGCAATAAACCAAATAGCGCTAAATTAAGTTAAACTCTTATCAGGAAATGTTCGCCTGATAAATTGATACCATGCAATATAGAGGAATAAAATTATGAAAGACAGAAATGCTGACGTGGTAGTTGTGGGAGGCGGTATCGTTGGATGTTCAACTGCCTATTATCTTGCCAAACGAGGCGTATCGGTGGTGGTGTGTGAAAAGGGTGACGTAGGGCTTGAACAGTCCAGTCGCAATTGGGGTTTTGTGCGGCAGCAGGGGCGGGATGAAGCTGAGCTGCCCCTGATGATGGCATGTAACCGCATCTGGCAGAGCCTTGAAGCGGAATTAGAGGCTGATTTGGAGTGGATCCAGGGCGGCAACATTGCCTTGGCCTATAATCATGAACGTCTCGGATTTCTTGAACAGTGGCTTCCCATCGCAAAAGAGCACGGGTTGGAGACAAGTTTACTTTCAGCACAACAACTCCGGAAACTTGTGCCGGCTGCAAAATCCAACTTACTGGGCGCTATGTTCACCTCCAGCGACGGACAGGCTGAGCCGCAAAAGGTTTGCCCGGCTTTTCAGCGAGCCGCTAAGACTAAAGGGGCCCGGTTCATGACCGGTTGTGCCGTAGAAAGAATTGAGATTCAAAATGGTTCTGTTTCCGGCGTGTATACCGAACATGGCTATATTCGGACATCCACTGTTGTTTGCGCTGCAGGGGCGTGGTCGACGAGGCTCATGCGTCCATTAGGTGTTCGTTTGCCATCCCTTTGGATTAAAGGCAGTGTGGCCCGTGTCGCACCGGTAAGAACACTTACTCCTGCAGGAGTATGGGGGCGGACTGCATTTCGTCAACGCAGCGATGGTCGGCTTTACATGGCTTTAGGCGTCGAGGGTGAGCACGATCTCATGATCGACAGCCTGCGGTTTTTTCCGGCATATATACCTGTATACCTTCACAACCGAAAAGAGCTTAAATTAAAACTGGGCCGGGTTCTAATCGATGATTTGTTTGGCCGCTATGATGATTTCAGTCGTCACCGTGCTTTGGATCCACAGCCCAGTCGAAAGGAAATCGAACAGGCTGTTCGATATATGCAGGCAGAATATGAGGGATTGAAAAGTATGACCATTGAGCGTATGTGGGCCGGCTACATGGACTGCACGCCCGATATGCTTCCGGTTATTGATGCGCTCACCCGGCCCAGGGGCCTGGTTCTGGCCACCGGTTTCAGCGGCCACGGATTTGGCATGGGACCCATTGTCGGAAAAATGGTATCGGAAATCATCTTGGATGCCAAACCCTCCCTGGATCTCAACGCTTTACGATTCAGCCGTTTCAAGGAGGGCATCAAAACCAGATCTACCCAGGTGGTGTGAGTGCCAATACCTGATAATCTGAGGTCATTTCAATATGAATACTTTCTAATCGGGCCATGTTTTATCTGATGTATAGGAAAATATCATGACGTTGCTATAAATATTAAAACTTTTTCAATATATTCATTTCTCAGGGAAAAAATAAATGGGTACGGATATACATGGATGGTGTGGAAAAATCTTGAAAGTCAATCTTTTAGAAAAACGATTCTTTGAACTGGATACAATGCCTTATGCTAACCGGTTTTTAGGCGGCCGCGGGATAGCCACTCGAATTTATTGGGAAGAAGTTCTTCCCGACAAAACGGCCTTTGATCCGGAAAACCGTCTTATTTTTATGACCGGCCCGTTGGTGGCAACAGGCACCCAGGGTGCCGCTAGATGTTTTGTTGCCGGGAAATCGCCTATGTTGATGCCGGAAGGTTTTTGTTATGGGAATTTCGGCAGCTTTTTCGGGGCCTACCTTAAAAAAGCAGGCTACGACGGTATCATTATCCACGGACGTTCTGACAAACCGGTTTACCTGTTAATTCAAGACGAAAACTTACAGATTATTGGTGCATCTTCTCTCTGGGGAAAAGGCATATATGACGTCGGCGATATTTTAAAAGATCAATATGGAAAAACGGTTCGATATATAACAACCGGTGTGGCCGGTGAAAATTTGTGCCGAAGTGCCAACATTATGACGGAAAATGACGGCAGCGCAACAGGCGGATTCGGCGCGGTGTTCGGCTCAAAAAATCTCAAAGCAATAGCGGTTCTGGGAAGCGACAAACCATCAATCGCCCTGCCGGAAAAGCTTAAAGAACTTAACAAAAGAGTATATCATCTGTGTAAAAATCCATCTGCATCCGATTCAGGTCCCGGCGGAAGTACGCCTCCGGTAAAAACAAAACACTGCTATCAATGTGGAATCGATTGTGAATACAGAACGGTGGTGCAAACGGCATCCGGAAAAAATATCGCCGGACTGTGTCAGGCCGCATATGTTTATCATGACTGGGTTATTAAACAAAAAGAAGATCCGGAAACAGCAGCATACGATGCAACAAGAATCTGCAATGATCTTTCGATCTGTACCTATGAAATATATAACATCATTGATTGGCTTGAAGCATGTTTCAGGTCAGGATACCTGACCGAAAAAGAGACCGGTATTAATATTCAAGATCTCGGGAAGTTAACATTTTTTGAAAACATTGCCAATATGATCGCCCATAGAGATGGTTTTGGTGACATGTTGGCCGAAGGGCTGTTACGGACAGGTGAAAAACTGGGGGAAAAGGCCAGAGCGCATTTTTCCAATGAAGTTTCCGGCGTTGGCGGAGGTGCGGAATACTCCGGCCGGGGTTATTTGATGAATGCACTTCTTTATGCTTTTGAAACAAGACAACCTATCTCTATGCTCCTCCAGGTAACTATTCTGCTGGCAAAATGGGTCATGCATCTGGATGATCCTGATTCTTCGCCGGTAACTGCAGATGTTTTCAGGGCTGCGGCCACAAGGTTCTGGGGCCATGAAAAAGCCTGGGATTTGATGACCTATGAGGGAAAAGCCTGTGCAGCGGCAAATATAATCGATCGAACCATCGTCAAGGATTGTCTTGGACTGTGCTATGCAGTTTGGCCGATTAAGTCTTCATGGTATACACCTGATCATGTTGGAGACCCGACACTGGAAAGTCAGTTGTTTTCAGCAGCAACCGGAATTAGTAAAACTGAAGAGGATCTTATCCAATACGGTGAACGTATTTTCAATCTCCAACGGGCAATTTTGCTGCGCGAAGGAATTGTTCCGGAAAAAGATGATTTTCCCGGTGAATTTAATTTCACTGACCCGGTTGATGAGATATACCTCAATCCGGATGTGATCGTACCGGGCCCCGGAAAAGAAGTGATAAGTCGTAAAGGCATAACACTGGACCGGGATGTTTATAATACGATGCTGAAAGAGTTTTATGAAATCAGGGGATGGGACTCTGAAAAAGGGCTTCAAACAGTTAAAACCCTTACACGACTTGGATTGTTGGATATAGCGGAAGAGATGAACCGGCTTGGGCTGATTAACGATTAAATATCCACGCCTAAAGGACATGGGTTTCTATGAGGGACTGAAAAGTATGACCATTGAGCGGGTTGGCTGCATAGACTGCACACCCGATATGCATCCGGTTATCGATGCACTCCCGGCTCAGAGGTCTGCTTCCGGCCACCGGTTTCAGTGGCCACGGATCTGCCATGGGTCCCATTGTCGGAAAAACGGTATCGGAAATTATCATGGGTGCAAACCCTCCCTGGATCTCAACGCTTTACGCTTTACCCTTTTCAATGAAGGCATCAAACCAGAATCTGCCCAGTTGGTGTGAGTGCCAATATTTTTTTATGACTTCACACATATAGACATTTAAAGAATTAACAGTAAATCATATTTTGTTCGGGTAACACAAAGGAGAAAAAATGTATAACGAATTATCAAGGATGGCTATTGTTAACTGCAATATGATAGACCCCTCAAAAAGAACACCTACTGACAGTACCGGAATTATTATAGAAAAAAATTTAATTGCTGATCTAATTATTGACAATAGTATTGAAATCGAACAAATGCAGACGATTGATGCTTCAGGATTATGCCTGTTGCCGGGATTTATTGACTGTCATCTTCATATTACAGGATTAGCCCAGGGATACCCCCCGGCTTTATGGCTTTCACAAACCAAAGAAGAAAGACAGGTACGTTCCATAAGGCAGGCATGGGAATTATTAATGTCAGGATTTACAACGGTAATCGATATTTCTAATAATGGGCACGTGCTGAAAGATATGATTTCCAGAGGAGAAATTTATGGCCCACGTATTATTCCTTGCCTCAGGGGGTTAGCCGCACCCGGAGGTGCAGGTTATATTCCCAATGCAAAACAAAGTGAAATCGAGAAATTACATCCCTGGGCAATTACATGTAATGGAACGGATAATTTGATTACTGAAATTCGCCAACTGAAAAATGACGGTGCTGAATTTATCAAGTTCTGGATAAGCGGTGCCGGTATGCATGATCAGGATGATGAATCCAAAGTTCAGTATTCACAATCCGAAATCAATACCATTGTCGGGGAAACACATCGCTGTGGATTAAAAATTCAGGCTCATTGCACATGTTCATCGGCAGTTAAAATGGCAATAGAGGGAGAAGTTGATTTTATTATCCATGGCTTTGGGATGGATCATGCTTCCAAAGAGAGTTTGATAAAAAAAGGCATTGCATGGGCACCGACATGTGAGATCGAATCTACTTTCAGCAAACCCGGTGACAAGCAGTTTGATGAATTCATTACCCATCATTATCAAACAATTTTAGAATTTTACAACAGTAGTTGTCCAATCGTTTTGGGAAGCGATACCTTCGCCGATGACAGAACTCCTTTTGGAAAGTTCGGATTGCGTGAAATGCTGAATTTTATTGATGCAGGAATTCCCGTTGAAGATGTCATAAAAATAGCAACGGTTAACGGTGCAAAGCTTTTGGGTCTGGAAAACCTTTTAGGGACTTTAGCCATAGGCGCTACAGCAGACCTTATTCTTATGAATGGCCGTCCTGACAAAGACCCGTCTTTGTTAAATGATCCTGACAATATTGTTTTTGTCATGAGGGAAGGAATTGTCGTCAAAGACTCACTTGGTCTGTCAGGCGGATGCCCAAATCAATTTGGCCCCTTATGTATATAGTTGCCTCATGTAAAAATATTGAGAGAAAAGATGGCGTTTTAGCCTGGAAAGGAATAGATAAACATCTGCAGGATCTCGAAGGTCTCATCTTCAATCATTAACAGGAAAAAAACAGTTAAAAATTATTAATACATTTTACTGATTCTATAAGACTTTTCGGTATATTCCAAAAGGTATGATCGGCATATGGGAGCTACACTTTTCCTTCATTCCAAATTTTAATTTCTATAATTATATCCATAACTCATTAAATCGATTTGAAATTTTAAAGTATTCTTGGTATTGTTTTTTTCAATCCAAATACCAATCAATATCAAATGAGGTGAAAATGAAGAGTTACCGCAAGGAACTTACTTTTAACGTTCGAACACGTCGTGCCTTTATCAACATCACACCAGACGTTGAAGCGTGTCTATGGGAAAGCAGCATCAAGGAAGGGCTCGTACTAGTAAATGCCATGCACATAACGGCCTCGGTCTTTATTAATGATGATGAATCCGGACTTCACCATGATTATGATCTCTGGCTCGAAAAACTGGCACCGCATGAACCTGTTTCAAGTTATCGCCATAATGTCGGTGAAGATAATGCAGATGCCCACATGAAAAGACAGATTATGGGCCGTGAGGTGGTTGTTGCCATAACAGATGGTAAGCTTGATTTTGGCACATGGGAACAAATTTTTTACGGTGAGTTTGATGGCAGAAGGAAAAAACGGGTGCTTATAAAAATTATTGGAGAGTAAGAAAGACACAATGCCTTTTACTCCGTTTCTTTTTGGCCCGCACTGTTGTATCGGACTTTTATTTTACAGGCATATATATTTACCGGCATTAATATTTTACCTGTATTTAACTTTAATTCAAGGTTAGCGTTAAACACCATCGGACGCAAAACCCTGTTTAAGGAGGATATTATGGCACCTGTAAACCTGCTTATTATTGATGATGAAAAGGATTTTGCTGAAACGCTGGCCGAGCGTCTGGAAAAAAGAGGCTATATCATCTCATGCGCTTTCAACGGCCGGGAAGCCCTAAAAATTATTGAAAAACATAAAGAAATTGAAGTGGTTATTCTTGATATCAAAATGCCGGGCATGGACGGTATTGAAACCCTGAAAGGGATCAGAAAAATTAATCCGCTTGTTGAAATTATTCTGTTGACGGGCCATTCAACCGTAAAAACGGCAGTTGAAGGCCTCAAACACGGTGCTTTTGATTACCTTTTAAAACCAATAGAGTTTGATGATCTGCTTTCCAGAATTAATGATGCGGCATCCAAAGAGAAGCTGCATGAGAAAAAACTTCGTGATGTTCAGACAACGCCCTATATTTCGAATACTGAACGAAAGGAACGAATTGAAAGCGTTGAAGAGGAAATGACAACCGGAGGGCCTAAAGAGACAAAATAGAGTCAGTGCTGCAATGATAAATTTTATTCCTCCTGATATGGTAACTTGCCATCCTTTTATATCCATAAGTTTCGTCATCATAAATTCTTTTTGTATCATAGCGTAAAACAAAACCTTAGTAAATTCGTTCTTTTGCCACTATTTCCAAACGAACCTGTCAAATTTTACGAAAAATTACGAAAAATTTTCCGATATTCTTGACAGTCTGCGCGATGCTGTGCCATAAACTTCTGGTGATATATTAGATCTACTTTGGTTAATGTGTATATCCAAAGCGTAATAAGTTGGGCATATGTTTTGCCCCATAAAACACAAACGAAGAGGAACATTTAATATGAAGGCTGGAAGTAACCTTGAAAAGATTTTGAGAGCGGGACACTTTGCATTTACCGGCGAGCTTGGGCCACCGCGTGGCTGCAATGTTGAGCACGTACGGGAAAAAGCTGTTCCCCTGAAGGGGATGGTTGATATGGTAAACATTACCGACAACCAGACAGCAATGGTCCGTATGTCAAGCTGGGCCGCTGCTATTATTGCCCTTGAAGAAGGATTGGAACCAAACTATCAGATGGTTTGCCGTGACAGGAACCGGCTGGCCATGCAGGCAGATATTCTGGGCGCATACTGTCATGGCCTCCGCAACATACTTTGTCTTTCCGGTGATCATCAGCAATTTGGAGATCATCCCAATGCAAAAGGTGTTTACGACATCGATTCCATTCAACTTATTAACATGGTTAAAAATATGCGTGATGAAGGCAAATTTGCCGGTGGTGCTGAAATTGATGTTCCACCTAAATTTTTCATCGGCGCAGCAGCCAACCCGTTTGGCGAGCCCTATGAATGGCGTGTTCACCGTCTGGCCAAAAAAGTTGCTGCCGGTGCTGACTTCATTCAGACACAATGCATTTATAATATGGATTTGATGCGCGAATGGATTAAACAGGCTAATGATATGGGGCTGACCGAAAAGACATACATCCTCGCCGGTGTGACTCCCATGAAAAGCCTTGGTATGGCCAAGTATATGAAAAACAGGGTGCCTGGAATAGATGTTCCGGATGAAGTCATCAATCGCCTTGCCGGTGTAGACAAGAAGAAACAGGCTGATGAAGGTATCAAGATTGCCTGTGAACAGATCGAAGAGTTCAAGGAAACAAAAGGTATTGCCGGCGTACATCTGATGGCTATCGAGTGGGAACATAAGGTTCCTGAAATTGCCGAACGCGCCAAGGTGTTGCCAAGACCGGTTATGGACTAAATGTTTCTGTGATTCTGAATATAAATTTGTAGGAGACTTTTTCATGTACGATTTTATTCGGGGCCCGTTTGCATGGGCAGCCCTCATCATTTTTGTCATAGGGACAATCTTTCAGCTGGTAAGATATTTCTCCCTGAGCAAAAAAGCGGGGATTGTTCATTATAAAACGATACCGGCCCAGAAAACACCTGAAAGTGCTGTGCAGTTACCATTCATGGCGCGAGTCAAATTGACCATTCTTGGTGTCAGCCCGGTTACGGTCATCACCAGCACAGTGTTTCACGTACTGCTTATCATCACACCGATATTCCTTGTGGCACACGGTGTTCTGACCGACGTTGCCTGGGGTTTCAGCATTCCCGCTTTTTCAGAAGGCTTTTCCGATTTTCTGACAATCGTTGTAATGATTTGCGGCGCCTACTTCCTGCTGCGCAGGATTTTTTCTGCACGTGTCCGTGCAATAACAACATTATATGATTACATCATCTGGGTGATCGCATTTGCACCATTTATTACAGGCTTTATGGCCTATCATCACATGTTTAATTACAATGTCATGATCACCCTGCACATTTTCTTTGGCGGATTGATGCTCATCGCCATCCCGTTCACCAAGCTTGTGCATATGTTTTATTTCTTTATTAACCGCTTTCTTATGAAATCCGAGCATACATTCGGTAAGGGAAGCAGAACCTGGTAATTATAACGCCATGGTGCGGAGAAGATAATGGCTGAACAAACGACAGCGCCTGTTAATACAGACGAGATAAAAAGCATACTCGACAAGCACAAGGATCAGGTGAAGCTTTCCCTGAAACTTTGTGCCCACTGCACGCTCTGTGCAGAAAGTTGTTTTCTGTTTCATGTAAAGGATAAGGATCCGCGGTACATGCCATCTCATAAGTTTATCAATTCCATTGGTAAGCTTTACAAGAAAAAGGGTAACGTCAGTCGAAAAACCCTTGAAGAGATAAGTGAAATTGTATGGAGAAAATGTGTTCTCTGTACGCGCTGCTACTGTCCTTTTGGAATAGATATTCCCAAAATGATCGCCCTCGCACGGCAGATTTGCCGATCACAGGGTGTTGTTCAACAGTTTGATAAAGAGTAATCCCAAAAAGGGATTTTTATGAGAAAGGTACCGGAATAAGATGCTTTTCAAGAAAAAAGGAACGAGTTTACTAATAATACTCACTGTCATTATGATTTGTTTCAGTGCATCATTTGTACTTGCACAGCCGGAAACAATCACCCTGAACGAAGTTTCGGATGATACCGGCAGCAGAGAACGATCTCCTGTAACATTTGAGCATGAATCACATATGGACAGCTTTGAATGTCTGGACTGCCACCATGATTATGATGAATCGGGTGAAAATATTCTGGACGAAGGTGACCTCGAAGAGGGTAACCCCGATATTCTTTGCAGTGCATGCCATAATGATGACACTAAAGTTGACAGACAGACCGCATTTCACCGTCAGTGTATGGGATGCCATATTGATGAGAGAGACGGCGGTAACAAAGCTGCTCCGGATATGTGCGGGCAGTGTCATCTTTAATATAAAAAATAAAAGTACGACGCATACTTAATATATGGAGGTATGATAAGTGGTTAAAGCAAAAAGAAAACCCCTGGAAGAGATAAGGGACGCCATCAAAAGTTATAAAAGGGTATTGACCGTCGGCTGCGGTGGTTGTGTTTCCGTATGTATGGCCGGCGGCCTGAAAGAGGTCAACACCATGAATGCCGAACTCAAACAGATGTTCAAGGAAGAGAACATCGAGTGTTCTTTCGACGGTTTCACGGTTGAGCGTCAGTGTAATATGGAATTTCTGGAAGATGTCGCCGATAAGGTTGGTAAATTCGACTGCCTGCTTTCCATGGCATGCGGCGCCGGCGTCCAATATATGTCAGAAAGATACCCGGATATTCCTGTATTTCCGGCAGTTAATACCGTTTTTATCGGCGTTGATAAAGAAATCGGCGTTTATGAAGAAAAGTGCCGTGCATGCGGTGAATGCGTTCTTGGTTACACCGGCGGAGTTTGTCCGGTAACCCGTTGTGCAAAGGGCCTCTTTAATGGTCCCTGCGGCGGAACAAACAAAGGCAAATGCGAAGTCAGCAGTGAAGTTCCTTGTGCATGGGTTACAATATATGACCGGCTCAAAGCGCAAAATCGCCTGGATGATATCCTGAAAATCCAGCAGCCGATGCAATGGCAGAATCAGGTTCAGCGTACGATTATTCAGGAGCCTTATAAAGAGAGATATGCAAAACAGGATTAAGTTTCTGCTTTAGAATAAGTTCTACCCATCAGGATTTTGATTTAATGCTTGAGCTTTTCTCAAGCATTAAATATTCTTTTATTCATAGGAAGGGCTTATACTGCTATATACTTGAGAACCTCGACTATCATTTCTTGATAGCCGGGGTTCTTTATTTTTTTCCCATCACGTAATTTCTTCTTTAAATATTTTTATGATTATTCAAACCATTTTTTGATTTCATTTTTTGATGGTACTTTACCGGAGCACTTAACTTTTCCATCAACAATTACAGACGGTGTACTGAAAATGCCATAGCCGGCAATGAAAGCTTAAGCACTTTACACAAAATCACTATTTCCGGCAGGGAAAGGGCAACCACACTCATCATAAAGGCCAGAACACTTCACAGCGCCGTCCCTTTCCCCGGCAAAGCCTCCACCACCGGAATTATACCAGGCAGCATTGGCATACATGGGAATACCCATTTTAACGGCCATGGGAGCACCCCGCCACCATGCGCCCTTACCCATAAATCCGGCCATAACACCTTCAGGAACAAAGCCATGAATTCCGGCACCAACTGCAAGAAAGTAGTTAACCCACTGTCCATCCTTATTAAAACCCATCAGGCCGCACTCTTCCGGAATTTGCAGATGCTTTGATACGGATGGTTGGGAAATCCCCAGTATAGTCTGAAGTTTGCACACAAAAAAGAAGCCCGTCATTTTCAATAACAAATGGCGGGCTGTCCGGTATAATTATTTTTAAAATATTGGAGGAATTTATGAAGATCCGCTAATCGGGAAAAAGCCATCTTTTATTTCCCAATCACTCACATTTTTTACCAGTTTTAACCTGAATGATGTTGCCGTATCCTTGACACCATCAAGGTTATTAATTTTATTCATCAACCCATCCAGTTCATCCTGGGATTTTACGCGAAACTCAAGATCAAAATCAATCGCACCGGTCAGGTGGGCAATGTACCATATTTCATCCATTTTCTGGAGTTTGCTCATTATGGGTTTTATTTTTTTAATATCGACCTTGACATGAATATTACCCTGTAGCTCAAACCCAAGCTTGCTAGCATTGATGACAGCAACCACCTGGATCAATTCATTGTCAAACAGCTTTTTTAATCGTTTCCGAATAGCACCTTCTGAAATCTTAAGGTTTTTCGCAATTTCAGTATTCGGCATTCGGCCGTTTTCCCTGAGCAATTGTATAATTTGTGTATCTACTTCATCAATCAGTGCCATTATTTGCCATATCTACCAAACTTATTTAATGATTTACCACCTCACGAAAAATAAAATATACGATTTTTCGCAAATATGATTTAATTTTCTGATCATATAGCAGGGTTTTTAATATTAATCAAGTACGCAATTCGTTCTGCATTTTGAAACAGGCCGGATCAATCGAAACGAATCGATTTAAGATGGTTTTTTTAGTTGACATTCGTATTTATTATGCTAAATACGTACGACATGTGTTTTCCAGATGATGAATATAATCTCTACTATATGAGTGATTTTTCCTGACCGAAGCTGAGATTTGACCTGTAATGAAATGCAGGGATTAGAAAAATATAATATTTTGATTTTCTGATTTAAATCAGTAAAAATAACTACAGCAATATCTCTTATAATTAACTGTGGATTTTTTTGTCTGCAGATAAAGGAATTTTAGAAAATTAAACTACTTTCGACTATACCTGTTTTTTGAAGGATTTTCAGGTTTAGCATTGTAGCTTTGGGTAATTTTTTTGAGTTCCTGAATAGTACAAACGTTGTTTGTAAGATTAATTATTTAAAAGGGGAGGAGAGTTATGGAAGGTGGTTATGAATATGGAAATTGGGTTATATTCGGGCTATGTATTTACATGGCCGCTATGCTGTTCATCGGATGGTACGCTTCTAAGCGAATTAAAGGCGCAACCGACTACATTGTAGCCGGCCGGCGACTGGGAATCTTTTTCTGCACCGGCACACTGTTTGCCACATGGTTTGGCTCAGGTACCTGTATGGGAGGTGCCGGAAATGCCTACATTTTCGGTAACCAGGGTGTTATTTTTGACCCGTGGGGAGCAGCATTATGTCTCCTTTTAACGGGCTTCTTTTTTGCCCGCCTCATGCGTCGCGGAAAATACCTTACACTTGTCGATCTTTTTGAAATCCGCTTTGGAAAAGCCATGGGTGTTTGCGCCACAATCGCTTTAGTTATTGCCGAAGTCGGATGGGTTGGCGCCCAGTTGGTTGGCTTTGGTACAATTATCCACTTCTTTGCAGGTGTGCCGCTACCCTGGGGTATTACAATCTCAACAATCATTCTTGTTGTATACACCTACCTCGGCGGTATGTGGTCTGTTACGCTTACAGACGTTTTCCAGGTCATTATTGTCACAATCGGTATGATTGTCATGCTGTTTGTTGCCGTCCCGCTTGTTGGCGGTTGGGATGCCATCTTTTCAAATGATCCGGCTGGAAACTGGATGGGCATCAACCAGTGGTCCTTTATACCAACACCGGCATCTGCAGCAGACCCTGAACTGGGTAATGCCGGTTTTATGTATTATACAGGTTATATGGGCTGGTTCTATTGGCTGGGCGCATGGCTGGCAATCGGTTTTGGTAGTATTCCTGCACAGGATCTTATGCAGCGTGTTCTTTCTGCAAAGGATGAAAAAACCGCTTCATATTCAAGTTACCTTGCCAGTGGTTTATACTGTGTTGTCGGCATGATGCCGGTTATCATCGGTATGATCTACTTCAAGCTGAACCCCGACCTTAGTTTAGATGATGCACTGAACAAAATTCTTCTGAATATGGCGGTTGAACATCTCAATCCGTTCTTTGCCGTCATCTTTGTAAGTGCACTTGTTGCCGCATTAATGAGTTCATCAGATAGTGCAATCCTTGCGGCGGCATCTTGTCTCGGCTATAACGGTTATAAATACTTTAATCCGAAAGCCGATGAACAGCAGACACTCAAGGCAACCCGGATTTTTATTCCTATCGTTACAATCTTTTCCCTGATTATGGCTCTCCAGTTTCAGGTCATTTATAACCTGATGGTTGTGGCATGGTCCGTATTGCTGGTTGGCCTGTTTGCGCCTTATGCGGCAGCCTATTTCTGGAAAAAAGCCAATCACTATGGTGCCATTTCAGCATTTTTAGGCGGCTTTTCTGCCTGGATCATAGCTTACTTTATTCATCTGCCGGCGACAAGCGAAGCAAATATCGGCATTGTAGAAGAAGGTGTTGTATATTTTGATTGGGCCATGTGGGATTCACTTTATGTCAGCTCCGTATGGGGTCTTATGGCTTCAATTCTTTGCCTGATTGTCGTTTCCCTGGCCACACAAAAGAGCGATCCGCCTAAACCGCTTCGTGATATGGACGGTAAGCTTTTGAACTACTCTAACTGGGCCGGTATCTTTGGTAAAGGCAGAGAATATGTTGAGGAAGAAACAAACCCTTCAACATAATTTGCATTAAAAACAAAGACACACCTCGTCATGTAATGGCATCCTGACTGACGATTGTAGCATTCCGGGCGTTATTGCTCTCTGCCCGGAATGCTACACAGGAATTATAGTAGTTTTTATAAATCCCCGGGCTTATTTAAATTTAAAATTCTGAGGCAAATATAAATATCGACCTGGGGTTCTACGCTCAAATTTTAAGAAATGGGGAGTTTTTACCGGATGATAAGTCCACTCAAAACCTACAAACACATCAACTTATCTATAAAAACTCCCCAAAATCTAAATTTTTAAATAAAGTATATGGCGCTTTATTTAAAATCAGGAGAACTGAATGAAGATGAAGAAAATATACATATTCATTTTTGCAATCATTTCAATTTTTACCCCAGAACTTTTTTCAAGCGTATCTGCGGACACCATTGAACTTGTGGCTGATGAATGGTGCCCCTATAACTGTGAACCTGATTCTGCAGCACCCGGCTTTATAATCGAAATTGCTCAAACTGTTTTCGAAAAGGCCGGCCATGACGTTATATATAAAAATGTTAACTGGGCCAGGGCCATTCTTCAAACCCGTGATGGCAAGCATACAGCAATCGTCGGTGCGTCAGTTGGCGATGCACCTGATTTTATTTTCCCTGAAGAGGAGCTTGGCAATCTGGACACCAGTTTTTTTATAAAAACTGAACGTAATTGGGAATATACGGGCATTGCCTCCCTTAAAGATATGTCTCTTGGCGCCATAAAGGGTTACGCATATGGTGACGAGCTTGATACCTATATTAGTGAGAACAAGGATTCCAAAACCGTTCAGCTATCAACAGGAGATGATGCTCTGGATAATATGATCAACAAACTGATACTGGGGCGTGTTGATGTTATTATTGAAGACAAAAATGTCTTACTTCTGGCAGCCAAAGAAAAGGGAATACTGGACCAGATCAAACATGCCGGATCAGATACCCTTGATCCGCTCTACATCGCTTTTTCACCGGCAAATCCTAAATCTGCAGAATATGCTCAAATATTATCTGACGGCCTTAAGGAATTAAGAGCATCCGGAAAACTGAATGATATTTTAAGTAAATATGGTTTAACTGATTGGAAATAAAAAAAGAAGAAATGGGGTCTATCCCCATCCGGAAGTAAAAAATGCCCATGAAACATTTCACTTCATGGGCATTTTTACAAATATTTATCCTGAAATAAAATCAGGCCGCTTTTTCAATCTTCACCGCGCAAACCTTATACTCCGGGATACCGGATACAGGATCAAGTGCGGCATTGGTCAATTTATTGGCTGCAGCCCTTGCAAAATGGAAAGGAATAAAAATTGACCCGTCCACGGCCTTGGAAGAAACCTTGATTTCAGCCTTTAACAGACCTCGCCTTGATGAAACAATTACAGCCTCTCCATCATACAGATTATATTTTGCAACATCTCCGGCTGAAATTTCCACAAAACAACCGGGTGCCTGCTCATTTAGACCGTCTGTTTTCATGGTCATGGTACCGGTATGATAATGATAAATCACCCGGCCGGTAGTCAGGTAGAGCGGATATTCATCATCCACCTGTTCCGCCGGCGGTATGTAATCTATTGAATGAAAATTACCTCTTCCGATAGGAAATTTTCCTATATGCAGAACCGGAGTGCCCGGGTGATCGGTTGTGGGACAGGGCCAGTGAAGGCCTTCCTCCTCAATACGATCATAAGTAATACCGCCATAAGATGGCGTTACTTTAGCAAGTTCATTAAAAATGGCCTCACTGTCCGTATAGGCCATAGCGTATCCCATTCGGGTACCGATTTCACAAGTGATTTTCCAATCATCTTTTGCTCCACCCGGCGGATTCACCGCTTTTCTGACACGCTGAACACGGCGTTCCGTATTGGAAAAGGTTCCTTCCTTTTCTGCGAAACATCTTGACGGTAATACAACATCCGCCATTTTTGCGGTTTCGGTCAAAAAGATATCCTGAACAACCATAAATTCCAGTCTGGACAGACAGTCTTCGGCATGGTTGAGATCAGGGTCTGAAACCATCGGGTTTTCGCCGATAATATACAACGCCTTTAACTCACCATCATGGGCCTTGGGCAGCATTTCCGTAACCTTCAGACCAACCTTCTTATTCAGGTCGGTAACCCCCCAGGCCGTTTCCATTTTTTTAATGGCATCTTCATTGTTCACGGGCTGATACCCGGTAAACACATTGGGCAGGCCGCCCATATCACAGGCGCCCTGAACATTATTCTGGCCTCTGAGCGGGTTCACACCGCCGCCCCTGATGCCGAGGTTGCCGCAAAGCATCGCCAGGTTAGCCAGTGATTTTACATTGTCCGTACCGGTCGTATGCTGCGTAATGCCCATACAGTAGAGAATACTTCCTCTTTCTGCGCCTGCATACATCCTGGCCGCATCAATAATCTGCTGTGCAGGAATACCGGTAACCTCTTCGGTATATTTCGGCGTGTATTTTTCAAGGATCTCCTTCATGGAGCTGAAATCAACGGTTCGTTCTTCTACAAACGCTTTATCATAAAGATCTTCCTTGATGATGACATGCATCAGACCGTTTATCCATGCGACATCCGATCCAAGGTTGGGCCTGAGGTACTGATGGGCAAAACCGGCTATCTTGATTTTACGGGGGTCCACAACAATAAGTTTGGCCCCTTTGTTTTTAACTGCCCGTTTTACAACAGTCGATAAAACAGGATGGTTCTCTGTCGTATTCGACCCTGTAATCAGGATAACATCTGCTTCTCCGATATCTGCAATGGTATTCGTCATTGCACCACTTCCAAATGCTGCGGCCAGACCGGCCACGGTAGAGGAGTGTCAGAGCCGGGCGCAATGGTCAATATTGTTCGTCTTGATCACCGCGCGTGCAAACTTGTTGGCAATATAGTTTTCTTCATTGGTTATCCTTGCAGAAGTCAGCACACCAATGCTGTCCGCACCATGCTCCATTTTGATGTCTTTTAAATTTTTAGCAACCAGATCCAGTGCCTCTTCCCATTCAGATTCCTGAAGCTCGCCGTTTTTCCTTATCAAAGGCTTTGTTAAACGCTCCGGAGAGCTAACAAAGTTAAACCCAAACCGGCCTTTTACACACAGACTGCCGTAATTGGGTTTGGCATCTTCAACACCGGTTACCTTAACAATCTTGTCATCCTGAACATGAAGTTCAAGCTGGCACCCGACACCACAGTAGCTGCAGGTGGTCCGAACCTTTTCTGTTTCCCAGTGCCTTACACGATACCTGGTATCCTTTTCGACCAGGGCGCCGACCGGACAGGCCTGAACACATTCACCGCAGAATACGCAATCTGAATCTTTGAGCGGGCGGTCACCTGAAGCGACAATTTTTGTAGCTGCGCCCCTGTTACCGAAACTGATGGCATTGTTAACCTGAACTTCATTGCACGCTTGAACACAGCGGCCGCAGAGGATACATCTTGAAAAGTCCCGAACGATAAACGGATTTACCGTCTCCATGGGATATTTGGTTTCCGTTATAGGAAACTTTTCGCCCTTTACCTGGTATTTATATGCCAGATTCTGAAGTTCGCAGTTACCCCATACCGGACAAAGCTCTTCACTGTCATCATCCTTACCGACATTTAGCTGAAACTCGGTCCAGTCTTTGCCTTCTGAAGCACGGGCTGCACAGTTATGGTTACCTGAAGAGAGAAGCAGTTCGATTGCCAGTTTTCTGGATGTGACAACCCTGGGTGATTCTGTCTTAACGATCATATTATTTGCTGCAGGCGTTGCACAGGATGCCAGAAGCGTACGCGCCCCTTCAACCTCTACAACACAAACCCGGCATGCACCGGTAGGCGTTGTTCCTTTTAGGTGACAAAGCGTCGGAATTTCAATGCTGTTCCGCCTTGCCACTTCCAGTATCGTCTCCCCGGGTGAGAATGGATATTCATTCCCGTTTATGACGACAAGTTGCTGTTTATCCATCTTATAAGTCTCCCATATGATGCTGCAAGAGGCAGCTTTCAATAGTTCTAACAATAACGTTGTAACCCGAAATCGGACAACAAATTGTTTTTGTATAAAAAAACGACTATCTTGTCAATCGGTGATTGCCGGTCAAAACCGGAAAGTACAAGGCAATATAATGGTAAAGCCAGACGCCGAGACATGCACCTGAAAAGTCTGCGATAATATCCGCGATGGATGGATGGCGGGTGGGGTTAAAGGCTTGGTGAAATTCATCGCTGATGCCGTAAAGGCCTGCAGACAAGATACTCAATATAACCAAACGGATGGTCTTTTTATATAGCGTTGTTGTTCCATATGCCCTGTAAAAAAGCATACTGAGCAGACCATATTCACCCATGTGAATCAGTTTGTCCACACAAAAAAATTGTGGAATCTGTTCAGGTGCCGGCCTTGAAGACATAAAAAAGATGAGGCCGCAGTAAGCGGCCAAAGGAAACCAGTATAATAAAATCCTCGAAAGTATTTTCTGCATAATCTCTGAACAGGTTGGTGCTCGCTATGCAAATTCAACAGTTTTTACAACCATTTTAAGTTTTTTGCACCCGGGTCTTTGAAATATCTCCGGTTTAACCCTGAAAAAGCTCCAGATCCCGTTTCTTGTCTTCAATATGCTTTTTCACCGTATTAATAAAAGTTTCATGATCAATACCGTATTTAACCTGACCGTCAAGTGTCCGTACGGAAAGTGTACCCGCTTCTTTTTCCTTGTTTCCAATTGTAATGGAAAGCGGCACCTTCATCTGCTGGGCATCACGGACCTTTCTATTGAGGCTTTCAGTACGGCTATCCACTTCAACACGCAGGCCCGCTTTTTCAAGTGTATTTTTAACATCATCCGCATACACGGCCAGTTCATCATTAATCGGCAGCAAAACAGCCTGAACCGGTGCCATCCATAGCGGAAATTTGCCGGCAAAATGCTCAACCAGAATCCCCAGGAATCGTTCTATTGATCCGTAAACCACCCGGTGAATCATAATGGGGCGATGTTTTTCATTATCCTGACCAATATAGCTCAGATCAAAACGTTCCGGCAGGGCCATGTCCAGTTGAATCGTACCGCACTGCCAGGTTCGTTTAAGTGCGTCCTGAATATGGATATCAATCTTGGGACCGTAAAAAGCGCCGTCACCTTCATTAATTTTGAATTGACGTCCATATTTTATCAACGCAGATTCAAGTCCTGATGTGGCAACATCCCACTGTTCATCCGTACCGATCGACTTTTCCGGGCGGGTGGAAAGTTCAAGATGAAACTCAAGGCCAAACGTACCATAAACCTTTTCAACCAGTTGTAGTACGCCTAAAATTTCATCTTCAATCTGCTCCGGCGTCATAAAAAGATGGGCATCATCCTGATGAAAAGCTCTGACTCTGAAAAGACCGGAAAGAACACCGCTCAGCTCATGCCGGTGAACAAGCCCAATCTCTCCGGCACGAAGCGGCAGCTCTTTGTAGGAATGGGGTCTGGCACCAAAAAGCAACATCCCGCCCGGGCAGTTCATCGGTTTGATGGCATACTCGGTTTCATCAATAATCGTTGTATACATATTTTCCCGATAGTTTTCCCAGTGACCACTTTTTTCCCATAATGCACGATTTAAAATAAGCGGTGTTTTGGTCTCCACATATCCGGCTTCTTTATGAGCTTCTCGCCAGTATTCCAGGAGTGTATTCCAGAGCGCCATGCCTTTGGGGTGAAAAAACGGCATGCCCGGCGCTTCATCATGAAAGCTGAAAAGATCCATGGCCAGTCCAAGTTTGCGATGATTTCTTTTTTTGGCCTCTTCAATAAAAAGAAGATGTTCTTTCAACTCTTTTTTATCAAAAAAGGCTGTCCCGTAAATTCTCTGGAGTTGTGCCTTTGTCTGGTCTGCGCGCCAGTATGCACCGGAAACCTTCATCAGCTTGATGGCTTTTATCATGCCGGTATGCGGCACATGAGGGCCCCGGCAAAGATCGGTAAAATCACCCTGTTCATAAAGGGAAATAGTGCCATCTTCAAGAGCTGTAATTAATTCCAGCTTGTAGGGTTCATCCTTATAAAAATCCAGCGCATCAGATTTTGAAACAACTTTGCGCTGAAAAGGAATGTTGGCCTTGATGATCTTTTTAATTTCCGCTTCAATCTTGGGAAAGTCATCTTCAGAGACCGGCTGCATGTCAATATCGTAATAAAAACCGTCTTCTACAACAGGTCCTATGGTAAGTTTGGCATCCTTATATATGTGCTGGATTGCCTGAGCCATAACATGGGCAGCGCTGTGACGCATAATTTCAAGTGCTTCAGGATCCTTTGTTGTTACCAGTCTGACTGTAGCATCATTTTCAATTTTATTATTTAAATCAAGGAGTTGATCTTCAATCTCCATTGCCACACAGTTTCTTGCCAAACCTTCTGAAATACTCAGGGCAACGTCCACCCCTGTCGGAGTTTTGTCAAAAGTCTTTTTATTACCATCCGGAAGTGTTATATTTACCATTACTTTTCACCAAAAGGACATGTTGTTAATAAATACAATATAAAATAAACCAAACATTTAAGGAAAATGACTCGTCGGGTCAAGTAAAAACATGGATACGCCGCTACAGATAATTGATACTCAGCAGAAACTGACTGAACTTACCATCCTTCTCGAAAAGGAAAACATCATTGCCGCAGACCTTGAAGCGGATGCTATGTACCATTTCCAGGAAAAGGTTTGCCTGATACAAGTCGCTACAAAAACAAATACCTATGTAATTGACCCCCTTGTGGTAACAAACCTTTCCGCTCTCAAACCGGTATTTTCATCTCCGGAGATTAAAAAGGTTTTTCATGGTTCGGATTTTGATGTCCGCTCGCTATACAGGGATTTTAAAATTCCCATCCATAACCTTTTTGATACCCAGGTTGCCTGCCGATTTCTTGGCATGGCTGAAAGCAGCCTTGAATCAATTATTTTTGACCGGTTTAATGTCCAGCTCAATAAAAAATTCCAGAAAAAAGACTGGTCTCAACGCCCTCTGCCCAAAGAAATGGTTGCCTATGCGGCAGAAGATGTACATTACCTGATTCCGCTTTGTGAAATGCTGGAAAAAGAGCTTGAAGAAAAAGACAGACTTAACTGGGCGCTGGATGAGTGCAGGCTCATCAGTCGGGTACGTCATGCTGAAAATAATGAAGATCCGCTTTTTGTTAAATTCAAAGGCGCAGGGAAGCTATACCCCCCGGATCTTGCAGTGCTTGAAGCACTCCTGCAACTGCGCGTAAAAATTGCAAAGAAAAAAGACCGCCCGCTTTTCAAGGTATTTTCAAACAATGCATTGTTAAAAATTGCCAGGGCCAAGCCCAGATCATTAATGAATCTTGATAACCTCAATGTTCTGGGGAATCGACAGGTTGATATGTATGGTAACGTTATTATAAAAACCGTCCTCAGAGCCATAGATACGCCCAAGGACAAACTACCGGCATATCCCCGTAAGCTAAGACCGGCACTGCCGCCCGGTGTTTCCAAAAGAATAACCGCTCTGAAAGAGTGGCGCGACAAAAAAGCTGCCGAATTTGAAATAGACCCGACCATTATTATGAATAAGGCCCAGATGACAGCTGTTGCCATGACCCACCCACATACGATTAAGGATGTTGATCGTATTGAGGAACTTAAACGCTGGCAGCGGAAACAATTTGGAAAGGGGATTTTAAGGGCGTTGCGGAGTTAGTTTTAAAATGGCAACATGTATGAAACTTGCTCTTAATGTGGTTTGATTTTTCTGATATCTCTATTTTGGATAGAGGCCTTTTTAGGGCGTTCAATTTTGTTCAAGATCAAGGCGGACAGAAAGTTTTAACCGGAGGAATACTTTGAGTATTTCGAGGATTAAAATTTTCTGTCCAACGAAGATATTGGGCAAAAGGGGATGCTATATAAAGGTTTCTACACGTTGAAACGGTAGTGAACTATATCTCCATTCTGTACAATATAAGTTTTACCTTCAAGTCTGACCGTTCCAACTTTCTTTGCCGCCAGAAAATCCCCGGCTGACATCAGATCATCATAAGCCAGTACTTCCGCACGTATAAAACCTTTTTTTATATCAGAGTGAATCACTTCAGCGGCATCAACCGCGGGTGTGTCTTTTTTAATGGTCCATGCCCGGACCTCATCTTCACCAACTGTAAAAAATGATATCAAACCCAGCAAGTCATACGATCTTGTTATAACCCGGTCACGAGCAGTTGACGTAATATTGAATTCCTGTAAAAACTCTTCGGCCTCTTCATTGGACATCCGGGAGATTTCCTGCTCCAGTTTACCCCGGATCACCATGCAATCGCTCCTGCCGGCTAATGTGTCCGGCAGGCTTTCATCCTCGTCTTCATTGTTAAGCAATACCAGCATTGGTTTGGCTGATAAAAAAGCAAATCCTCTGAGAACATGCGCTGTTGCAATTTCCGGAAAATCACGAAGTGTCTTTTCATCCTCAAGCAATGTTTTACATTTCTCGAGGAGCGGTTCCTCTTCAGGATCGATCTTTTTCCCTCTTTTTTTATCCAGAACAAGGCGTTCAAGACGCTTTTCCACAATCACCAGATCAGACAGAATAAGCTCCTGATCAAAAGAAACAATCTCTTCGGCAGGCTTAGGCGGTTCCATTCCATATTCAGTAAAATTTTTTATGACATGAATAAGGGCATCACAATCACGGATCGGGGTTGTCATTTCCTGATCTTTTTTTTGTTCACTGTGTGTTTTACCCGGCAGAAAATATTCCACCTGCGCAAAAATTGTCTTTTTGGGCTTATACATATCACTCAGGATATCAATACGCTCATCAGGCACAACAATAGTGCCTATACGATTTTCATCCCTTCTTCCGGTTTCGGAAACACTGCCGGTCAATGCATCAAAAACCGTTGTTTTTCCTGCGCCTGCATGGCCCACGATTCCTAGTTTCATGATTTTTCCCTTTATATTTAAATCTTTTATAAAGATTCGGATTTGTTGCCTTTTTTATCCGAATCATATTAACCTGTTTCCAACGTTGGCTTTTTGTACCTGCTTTGGCTATTGATATCAAGCGCTTATTGTTATTAAACTTCTTTTTGTAACATTGACATCAATGCCAATTCCTGATAGCTATATTCGAAATTTTATAAATCCGGCCTAAATCACATTCTTAATATTACTCAAAAAGGAGAGTTTCAGATGTCGTCTCTGAATAGAATTTATAAGTATCTTATAATAATCGCATTTTTAGCTGGTTTCTGGTACGTTTATTCCAACCATTTTGTTTTTAACTTCCAGTCCAGCAGATGGCAAGTCAAACCCTTTAAAAAAACGGAACGGACATTAAGATATACATTTATCAGCGTAACAAGCAAAGAGCCTGAAGATCTTATCAAAATAGATGTATTACGAGAAGATGGAATCGGCGATATACTGGTTGATATGAGCGTCATCAATGAGCTGGAAAAAGATCGTCTGGAAAAAAAATACTCATATGAGGATTAGGCCATCATAATTCTTCCGGTAAAAAAGCGACAACATCATCAATTTTAGCTGTGTCTGCAATCAACATAACAAGTCTGTCTATGCCCAATGCATTTCCTGATGCATTGGGCATTTTTATAAGCGAATCAAGAAACTTTTCCGGCATTGGATAAACTGTTTTACCGGTCCGTTTCCTGTTTTCCATCTCCAGTTTAAACCGTTCTCTCTGCTCTTTATGATCGGTCAGTTCTGTAAAAGCATTACATAGCTCCATACCGCTGATATAAAGCTCAAACCGCTCTGCCAAAGACAAATCAGCAGATTTTAATTTTGCCAGCGCCCCGCATGATGCCGGATAATCATATAGGAAAACAGGTTTTTTCATACCAAGGTTCGGTTCAATATCAAAACCCATGATTTCATCAAATTTTCCTTTTTCTATTGCCTCATCCATTTTCATTGAACCATATTTTTCAAAAGATTCAGCAACAGTCATCCTGCCCCATGACGATTCCAGGTCAATCCTGTTTCCCTGATATTTAAGTAAATTACCAAAACCGGTTTTTGATGCAACAAACCGTATCATCTCCTCACACTGCTTCATCATATCAAGATAATTTATATCTGTTCCATACCACTCCAGCATGGTCAGTTCAGGAAGATGTTTGCGTCCCCGCTCATTTTTTCTGAAACATTTGCATATTTGAAAGATTTTGGGATAACCGGCAGCCAGCAGTCTTTTCATACACAGCTCCGGTGATGTATGCAAAAACCACCCTTCGGTTTCAATAGCATCAATATTTTCTTCCGGTGCAGGTGCAGGTATCCTGCAAGGCGTTTCAACTTCCAGAAAATCGTGTTCTGAAAAAAAAGTGCGAATGCTTTCAATCACTCCGGCTCGAAGCACAAGGTTCTCTTTTTTTCGGGTCAGTTTATACAAGCTTCTTTCCTTTTTTTAGACAAACTTGAGATTAAAGCGGGCTTCTATCTTATCTCTACAGTATAATAACGCTTCTCAAGACACTCTTTTAAAAGGCGGTAGTATTTTTCCGTCTGTTTATCTCGCATTTTTCTTTTTTGTTCTCTTTCCTGTTCAATTTTTTCAGCTGTTCGGGTATCTTTGTCTGCAACGGTCTCCCAGTATGGGCCGGCACCGATAAAACCCTCTCCGGTAAAAATCCGGTTATCTCTTTTATTTTGTTCTTCGTATGGTGCGTGACGCTCATCAGCCTCTTCCATCCATACCCGGTTGGGATCGATCCCGGACTGCCGTACCGCCCAGTTATGACACTCATTTTTATCATATGCCTGTTTTTCAGGGCGCTGATCATTATCTGGCCTCACCAAAATATCTGCGGCACAAACCGGAAAACAGCCGACCAGCATAATCAGAATGAATATTATAAGTAATATGTATATGCGATTGTATAAAACTGCCATGATTATATTACCTCATATTTTATAACATAGCGCTTAAGATAATAACTATTTTAAAATTTTAAATGATAAAAGCCCTCCTGACGGTATATAAACATATCGGCCATGTTTATGAAACATGGTCATAGCGAGTCCAATCTTTGCTCCGGTTTCAGCGCCTTCACTGCCATCAGCAATTGTGCCGACAAGTGCACCATCTGCCAGATAGTGTGCCGCATCGGAATTAATTTTATCCGCCACAACCTTGAACGGCTTTGTTGCCACCGGCCGGGATATATCATCAACTATAATTTCAATAATTATCAGTGAGATATAGGGGACTTCATAGTTGTATACCGTATCTTTCAGGTCAGATATAATGCCAAAAACCTTGCTTCCTTTTGGTGCAACAATTTCATTTTTTTTTAACAGATCAGTTTCCAGGTGCCCGGCAAAGCGATGGCCTACGGAATGTGACCTTGAATCAATCGATTCATCCAATCGCACCAGCAAACGGATGTCCGTCGAAACATTCAGATATATATCCCCCTGTGTTTTAATACCGCTGCCGGAAGAATAGTGAAGCGCCGGAGGTGTGTTTTGTTCAGGTGAATCGAAAGAGACAGACAGAACATCCACTTTATTGTAATATTTTACGTTATCTCCATTATGAAACCGGATACTGTTGCGGGTACCGCCGATAAACTCTCCGTTAATCAGACTGCCGTCCTTTAGTTTTAATGTGTCGGCCAAAGCACCTTGAACACATAGTAACAATAATAAGCTGAAAAACAGTGTAATTCCTGCCATTTTTCTTATTCTGATTATTTTCATATTAACGCCTCCCTGCTGCTAAAAAAATTTATTTTTTATTAAGCTTTCAGGCATTATAAGAATTTATTCAGTCGTTACCCTAAACAGACTCCTCGCCAATGATCAGATTATCAAGTTCATCCGTATCATCCGGCTTAATCGGAAAATGTTTCTTAAGCAAATCACCTATCTGTGAAACGGCTTTGCAAATTGATTTACCTTGCTCACGGTTTTTTATACCTTTTACAATGGTTTGAACAATGTCATCCCAGGTGGCCTTAGAAAGTTTTTCATTGATACCGCTGTCAGCCAGAATCCAAACTTTATGCTCAAATACAGATATCAAAATCAACACGCCGGTTTTATCACGGGTTTCATGAAGACCTCTTAAGAAAAAATTGGTAATGGCAGCCTCTTTGACCTCCTCTTCAATTTCTCTTTTAGAAATAAAAATTCGTTTTAACCATCCCGAACGCTTCACAGTTTCATGCCCAATTGCAAAAAGAATAATGAAAATACTCATAAAAACCCACATGTCTCCGGAGCCCATCCATAACATGCTGCCAATTATTGGCGTTAAAATCAATGCAATGGGTAACGCCAAAGTCACACCACCAAGTACATTAGCCATGGGATAATGATAGCTGGAAGACATGATCATGGGTACGATTTCACCGGATGTGAATTTTTCAGCATTTTTTACGCTTTCAACAATCCGGCTTTTTTCAGATTCGGTTAAAAACTGTTCTGCAAGGTCTTTCATATTTAGCCTCAAAATAATTTATTTCATTCATCAACACTTAAAAAAGATTCTTTCGATAAAATATTTACCAGCCACCAGATGCGCCACCCCCACCGAATCCGCCGCCCATACCGCCGCTAAATCCGCCGGATGAACCGCCCCCAAACCCGCTGCCGCCCCAGAAACCGCCATAAAAGGCACTACGGCTTCGGGCTCGGGAAACTCCTTTGCTTGCCATAGCAGAAGAGGAAAGCGACAAAAAGAAACCGCCAAAAAGACCCAGCGGAATCAGGCTCAATAAAACGGTTAGACTTGCTGAAAAAAAGATTACACTGGCAACAGGCAAAAGAATTCCACCGGTTATCGATCCGAGAAGGGTACTGATTCTGCCAAGCCGGCTGATCAGGAAAATAAACACAATAAAAATGAAAAACATGTTGTTAACATTCATAGTGCGCTTATGGGGTTTTGCTGATTCCGGCACATCTTTAAACTCACCCTTCACTGCGCCCATCATTGCTCCGACACCATTTAAAATACCCTGGTCAAACTTACCGGCTTTAAACTCGGGCCCTATTATGTTTTGAATAATCCGGCCGGCCAGCAAATCTGTTAACCGGCCCTCCAGGCCATATCCGACCTCAATCCGGATTTTTCTGTCCGCTTTGGCTATCAGCAGTATTGCACCACTGTCCAACTCCTTTTGGCCGATTTTCCATTTTTCAGCAACACGTATGGAAAAATCTTCCAGGGAATCACCTTTGAGAGATGGGATTGTCAAAATAGCAAGTTGAGTCGATTCCTGCTGCTCAAACTGCTTCAGCGCTGACTCAAGCTGTTTTTCTGTGATCGGAGAGATCATATCGGCATAATCATTTACATAACTTTTTAGTGCGGGCACGTCCAGTGCCATTACAGGTATGCCATTTAAAAATATCAGCATGACTGCAATAATTATGGCCTTAACGAATAATTTTCTGTTTTTCATTGGTATCATCTTTATTAAAATTTTACTTGCGGTACTTCTGTGGCACCTTCTTCAGCTTTAAAATACTCTTTACGTTCCAGATGTCTCAACAGATCATTGGTGAGACTATACGGAAACTTTCGAATATAGGCATTAAACACCTCTACTGATTTATTGTAACGCTGTCGAGCCACATTAATCCGGTTTTCAGTACCTTCCAGCTGGTTTTGCAGGTCCAGAAAATTCTGATTTGCCTTAAGATCCGGATATCTTTCCACAACCACCATAAGGCGTGATAACGCTGAGGACAAAGAACCCTGAGCGGCCTGAAATTGCTGAATTGCAGCAGCATTGCTTAAGTCTTCAGTTTTAAGATTAACGGAAGTTGCTTTGGCCCTGGCTTCAATAACCGCCTGAAGTGTCTCTTTTTCGTGAGCAGCATACCCCTTTACAACTTCAATAAGGTTAGGAATCAGATCTGCCCGGCGCTGAAGATTTGATTCAATATCGGCCCATGCACTGAAAACCTGTTCCTCAAGATCAACCATCTTATTATAGCCACAACCGGAAAAAATAACGATCAAACAGATAAGTAAAGAAAATCTAACCGCTGCTTTCATCATGCTAACCTCCGAAAATCTGAATTATTTTTTATTTTGATTTAATTAAATGAAAGAAATTTTAATATTTTCTCTTGGCGTTAATTTCTAACATTTTTATATTTTCAAAGCAACCATTCCAAAAGCCCTCTTATTTAACAAAGTTCTTGAATTAAGAGGCCTAAATCATTATTTAATTAATATGAAACTAAAAAAAACCTATCACATCAAAGCCGTTCTTTTTGATTTTGACGGTACCCTGACCCTGCCCGGTGCACTTGACTTTTCTATTATCAAAAAAAAACTGAACTGTCCTTTAGATAAACCCGTTCTTGAGTTTATTGAAGGTATTGAGGACAAATCAAAAAGAAGTCTGGCCTCCCAGGCCCTTAATGACTTTGAAATGGATGGTGCCCGAAAATCTTTACCTAACGCGGAAACAGAACCCATAATCCGGTTTCTTCAATCTTTAAACCTGAAAATCGGTATTATTACCCGAAATAGTTCAGATATCATCACTATATCGTTTAAAAACTTTGACACGGTTAAGCCTGATGATTTCAATGTGATTATTACACGGGATGACCCGCTTAAACCCAAGCCCAGTGGACAGGGTATACGCCATGCTGCAGAAAAAATGGGCATACAACCTGAAGAAATTCTTGTTGTGGGTGATTATATTTTTGATATACAGGCGGGTAACCGGGCCGGCTCGGTTACTGCATTTCTGCAGCATCCGGATTCAGAATTGCCTGATGAAGGTGAATGTGACTATATCATTTCATGTTTATCGGAGCTTAAGGATATTGTCCGAATGGGCTTGCCGCTTCCGGCCGGTAAGTTTCCGGGAGCCTTGCTTGAAACTTTTCTGAATGACCTCAATGTAGAGGATTCCTCAGTACTGATAAAGGCTCGTATGGGCGAAGATATTGCTGCGCTTGATATTTCCGGTGAAGAGACACTCATTTTAAAATCAGACCCCATTACATTTGTCTCTGATTCAATTGGATATTATACCGTTCTGATAAATTCAAATGACATTGCTACTTCCGGCGCAACACCCCGCTGGCTTTTAACAACATTACTACTACCGCCGGGAATAACGCCGTCTGAAGTTTATCATATTTTATATGAGCTTTCTGACACATGCAGCAAATGGGGCATCACGCTGTGCGGTGGACATACGGAAATAACGGATGCGGTTACACGCCCTGTTGTCACAGGCATGCTGGCAGGCACGGTGGCACGGTCAAAACTGATTGACAAGAGAAACATGCAGACGGGCGACAGAATATTGCTGACCAAGGGTGTTGCTGTTGAAGGAACGGCTATTATTTCCCATGAGTTTGAAAGCCGCCTTAAAGAATCAGGACTTCAACAAAAAGAGATTGAAGACTGCAAGCAGTTCATAAATCAGCTCAGCATTTTAACGGAAGCTGAAATAGCCGGTAATCATAAAGGTGTAACAGCCATGCATGATGTAACAGAAGGCGGACTTGCAACAGCCCTTGAAGAACTCTCCATTGCAGGCGGATATAAAATCCGGGCTGAAATAAACAAGATCCCTCTCTTTTCTGAAACAGAAAAGATTTGTGCCGCTCTCAATATAAACCCCATGGGTCTTATTGGCTCAGGCAGCCTTTTAATCTGCTGCAACAAGGAGACATCCGATAACCTTGTCAAAAAACTGACTGCTTCCGATATAAAGGTAACTTGTATTGGAGAAGTTATTGACCGGGGAAGGGGCGTTAATGCCTTCCAAAATGAAAATCCTGTAAAGTGGCCTGTATTTGAAGTTGATGAGATTACGCATCTTTATTAGCTTTTTTTATATTTTTTTCATTACATTTAATGACACCATCGTTTTATTTAAAAAACCAACTATTTCTGTAGGTTATACGTATTGAAACTTTCAAGTTATAATGGTATAAATACAATTTTTTGATTTGTCCAAAAAAGGAGCCCCTAATGAAATACAGAAAATTTGGTAAACTTAATTGGGAGGCCTCTGCACTGGGATTTGGTATCATGAGGTTGCCGGTAATTAATAACGACTATGGTAAAATCAATGAACAGGAAAGCATGGAAATGGTTCGTTATGCCATTGATAACGGTGTTAATTATATTGATACGGCCTGGATGTATCATGATGACCAGAGTGAATCCTTTGTGGGGCGTGTGCTGGAAAATGGCTATCGGGAAAAGGTTAAGGTGGCCACAAAACTGCCCTCTTGGCTGGTTGAAAAACCTTCTGATTTTGACCGGTTTTTTGATGAACAACGCCAAAGGCTTCAAACCGAATCTGTCGATTTTTACCTGCTCCACTCACTCAAAAAAGATTACTGGGATAAAATCAACGGTATGGGTGTACTCCAGTGGGCCGAAAAACAGATGGCAAAAGGGCGGATTAAAAATATCGGTTTCTCCTTTCATGACAGCTTTGATGTTTTTAAAGAAATTGTAGATGCCTATGATAACTGGACCATGTGCCAGATCCAGTATAATTATATGGACACCGACTACCAGGCCGGTACAAAAGGGCTTAAGTATGCAGCAGATAAAGGACTTGCCGTTGTTGTAATGGAACCGCTTCGTGGCGGACAGCTCACCCGTAAACCACCTGAGCCTGTAGCTGATTTACTCAATAATGCACCGGAAAAACGATCCCAGGCAGACTGGGGGCTTCAGTGGATCTGGAACCATCCTGAAGCAACAGTTGTATTAAGTGGAATGAGCAACATGGACCATGTGAGGGAAAATATCATCAGTGCCGACAAGGCCCGGGCCGGCAGTCTGACTGATGAGGAGCTCAACATAATTGGGAAGATTCATGATGAATACAGCAAATTATGTCCCATCCCCTGCACAGCATGCAAATATTGTCTACCGTGCCCGGAAGGTGTTAATATACCTGGAAATTTTGAATTCTATAACGATGCGTTCATGTATGATGATCTTGAAGGCACCCGTGAAGCGTATTTTGAGTTTATGAAAACAACCGAACGGGCGGACCAGTGTGCTGAATGCGGTGAATGTGAGGAAAAATGCCCCCAGGAAATTGAAATCATGACCTGGCTAAAAAAGACAAAATCGCTTTTTTCCTCTGGATCACAACAATAATCCATCGTGACCTAAGCTTGATAAAACATATTTTTAATCGTCTTATCGGATAGATAAAATAAATTTATATCCGTTGTAAGTTGAAACATTTTCCTTAACCGATGCTGTTTTAATTGACTCTTTTTACATATTTTTATATTTATCTTTTAAAACAACTGCTTAACGTGTTCCTGTATTAACCTGTCTGTTTTTTGAGGAGTTTTTTTTGTGACAGAAAAATCAGGTATTGAAAAGCTATCTTCAGACAATAACCTTGAATCATATCTTGTTGAGACCAGGGAATTCTTTGCATTAATCCGCAAACTGGATTCGCACCCGGAAGTACACCGTGTCCGGCAGGATGAATACAGAAGCATGTATTGTGCTGCTTCTAAAAGCCGTAATCTTGATCTTCTTGATAAATGCCTGTCCGGATTTTTCGGTGAGGCAACCAAGCCGGCCGGAAAGGCCACACCTCTTTCTCTTCGCCTTAACCCTGCTGTAAAGGCCATGGGAGGTATAAATAAAAATCAGGCCCTTTATACCCGTAAAGTCAGCACCGGAATGTACTATGCCGCCATCTGGCCCTGGACCAGAAAACCCGTCAACCTGACAATTAATCTCGGTTTCTACGGTGAAGGCTTATCTGAAAAAGATTATAGCTCTCTTGAGGACATCGTTGAAACAAAAGTGCTCAAGGAAAATAGTGAAAAAATACCTGAAAATGGGATTGGCGGCAAGCTTCATGGTATCAGTCTCGGCGCATTTCTCCAGATGTCTGCCCTGGAAAACACATCCTGCACCTTGAAGGTTAAGTCCGCAAATAAAACAGGATTGATCTATCTGCTTAACGGCCAGCTCATAAATGCCAAAACCAACGGAATGAACGGAGAGTCGGCGGCATACCGTATTATCGGTTGGGATGAAGCAGTAATTTCAATCCAACCGGCAACCGCCGATATCAAAAAAGAGATACATCTGCCGTTGATGCATATTCTGATGGAGGGGCTGAAGAAAAAAGATGAGCAAGCCTATAATGGAAAAGAAGAGATAGATGTTGCAGGCGATGATCTTTCGTTGTCGGACTTTGACTCATCAGAAAAGCAAATAGAATCAGATTCAGAAGCATCCATTAAAGCAGCCATAGAGGAGATTTCTCTTAAAGCAAAATCTGGTAAAAAGAAACTGAAGCTGGTGTATATTATTACAGCGCTGATTATAATATTGGTTGGGACCGGGTATCTTTTTATGAAAAAGAGATCCCGGGAAGTGCAGATAAAAAATGAACTGACAATGATCATGGATGCTGATCATGATACGCACTACAAATTGAAACTCCTGCAGGCGTTTATCGCAAAATATGACAAAAACGAATTAGCTGTCACTGCGAAAGAAAAGATTGACGATATAACGTCAGGGCTTGAGGATAAGGCCTATAACGAAGCTATTTCCCAAGGAGATAAATTAGGCCGAAATCTAAAATATAACGAAGCGATAGAAGCTTATAAAAAGTATAAAATTGCTTACCCTGAAGGAAAATACTCTGAAAAGATAACGTTTAGAATCTCTGAAGCTGAACGCAAGCTATCTGAAGACGGAGACTATAATTCAGCATTACGTCGTGCAGAAAGCTCTGGAACGGAACGAATATTTGTTTATGCTGATTTTCTTGAAAAACATCCCGACGGAAAATACAGTAATGAAATCAAAACCCTGATTGCCAGTATGAATGAAGAATTTTATCTCTTTCAGAATAAGCGAATCGACAAATCTGAAATTAAAGAAGATTGGGAAACCTGCATAAAATTCTGTAATGAATATATACGATTTTTTCCGGACAATGACCGGACGGCTGAACTGAGCGTGAAAAAGAAAATATTTGAAAAAAGGCTGAATGAAAAAAATACCTTTGAAATATTTGTTAAAGATTCCCCGGACGGAGAGGTAAACCTTGAAATATTAAAGGATCGTTATGAGGAGTATCTGAACGCTTATCCCACATCTTATCTTACTAAAAAGGTTAAAACAGAGATTTCTGCCATTGATGACAGATTAATGAAAACGCGCCTTAAAAGTGAGGAGATGCGAATTGCTGGCATGATGGGGGATGCTTCAGAACGTTTTATAATAAATGATGACGGTACTTTTATTGATAAAAAAACAGATCTGATGTGGTGTACTCTTGATTCCGAATTTATTTTAAGCAAATGTGTCAATTTTGAAGATGCTGAAGTGTTTATAAAAAATCTGAAAACCGGCGGATATACGGACTGGCGACTCCCAACAGATGAAGAGCTTGTTTCCCTTTATAAAAAGCAGCCGGTTTTCCCGTCATCCATGCTGACATGGTACTGGACCTCCAACACCTATAAGCATTACAGCGGTTATTGGAAAACCATTGTAAATGTAGTTGACACCAAAAAAGAGACCAGTTGGGAACAACAACAAAAAGATTCATATAATTGCGGTAGTGTAAGGGCTGTCAGAGATCCAGGAAATTAAATCCGGATATAAATTTTACCAGTGAGGTTGATTCCCTATCCGGTAGTTCATTACCTCCAGTGTATCACTCACCACAACAAAAGCATCAGGATCAATTTCTTTGATTATTTTTTTCAAAAAGCCCAATTCGCGAAACGTGATAACCACATAAAGTATACGCTCGGCCTTCCTTGTATATCCACCCTCACCATGTAAAACCGTTACGCCTCTTCTCAATTCTATGAGGATCTTGTCGGAAATCAACTCCCATTGGGGAGAGATAATAATTGCCATCTTTCTCTGGCTTAGTCCGGTTACAACAAGATTAACCATTTTTGAAGTCACAAAAATAACAATCAATGTGTAAAGGGTCGCCTCAAGAGAAAAAACAAAAACAACCAGGCTCAGAACAAAACAATTTATAATAAGAATCGTGTTTCCCAGGCTTACCGAGTAACGCTTCAGCAAAATAATACTGAGAATATCCGTGCCTCCCGCAGAACCAAAGGAACGCAATATGATACCGCCGCCGGCCCCGGTGAGTATACCGGCCAGCAGGGCACTCAATATTTTATCCTGAACAGGGATGGGAGGGATATTGATAAATGCAATGGCGCATGTAAAAAGTATCATTCCCATGACACTATAATAAAAAAACCGTCTCCCGACATTCAACCACGCCAGGACAAATAACGGAATATTCAATAATGCATAATAAACGGCAACACTGAAAACCGGGAACTGATCATATAATATAATGGATATGGCCGTAACTCCGCCATTTACAAATCGTTGAGGCACTAATATACCATTAATGCCTATAGCGGCTAAAATGCTTCCTGTCGCCATTAATGCCAGGTTCCAGTAGAATTGTCTGAACTGTCTTGATTTTTTTTCTTTTTTGGCCATATCTAATTCTAAACGCTACCATTATCTTTATTTTTTTCTATCTTACAATTGCACTGGGACTATTAATCAGATCAGCGCCTTGGAAGCAAACATAATTTTTATAAAAAACATTTACCTTGAAAGGACTTTCTTTCTTCCAATGTACCCCTGATCAAATTCATTGTACCGTTTCTATCCATGGCCCACATCGGTGCAACAAGTTCCTCTTGATGGGGATCACTTTTAAGGCGCTGAACAATCATCTCTTTGGGCAGAATCTCAAGAAAATCACAGACAAGATCGGTATATTCCTTCATTTCAAGACAGTGGAACTTCCCATGGTTATAAAGCGCTTCAAGAGCTGTACCTTTTATAACATAAAGAAGATGCAGTTTAATGCCGTCTATTCCCAGGCTGGCAACCCGTTTTGCCGTTTCAAGCATATCTTTGCGCGTTTCTCCGGGTAGCCCGAGAATAACATGGGTGCATATATTAATCCCTCTGTTTTGAGTAGCCTTTACCGCTTTTTCAAAACAATTATAATCATGTCCGCGGTTTATCTTTTTTAATGTTTTATTGTGAATGGACTGAAGACCATACTCTACCCATATCAGAAAATCTTCCGTATAGGATTCAATCAGGCTGATTTTTTCTTCATCAATACAGTCCGGCCGGGTGCCGATTGAAAGACCGACAATGTTTTTCACGCCTAACGCTTCATCATAAAGGGCTTTCAGATGTTTCACAGGCGCATACGTATTGGAATAGGCCTGGAAATATACAAGAAACTTTTTGGCCTTATATCGTCTGATAAGCGGTTTTTTAACACGTTCAATCTGATCGGTGATTGAGATGCCTTTTCTATACGCACCGGTACCGGACCCCTGCAGGTTACAATAAATACAACCGCCTGAAGATATATGGCCATCCCGGTTGGGGCAATCAAGCCCGGCATCCACGGTAATTTTCTGTACCCGGCAGCCGAAAAGCCCTCTCAGGTAGGTATTAAAATCATTATAACGCTGCTTGGGTATCCCGCTTTTCATTATCCATTTCCTTGACCAAATTTAAAAGTCCCTATATACAAAAAACGATAAAATATTGAAATACTTTAAATAGATTATTTTTAAAATGAATATAAATAATGAAAAAATATAACATCATCGTCGTGGGTGCCGGCCATGCCGGGTGTGAAGCCGCTCTTGCTGCAGCAAGAATGGGATGCAGTGTGCTGTTAGTGGCCATTGACCTGGATAAGGTGGCGGCCATGCCTTGCAGTCCCTCCATTGGCGGAATGGCAAAGGGACAGCTTGTAAAGGAAATTGATGCCCTTGGTGGAGAAATGGCCCGGGTGACGGATCAGACCGCCATACAGTACAGAACCCTGAACACAAAAAAAGGTCCGGCGGTTCACTCTTCGCGCACCCAGAATGATAAAAACAAATATCACCGGATCATGAAATCGGTTATAGAAAAACAACCTAACCTTGATCTTAAACAGGCACTTGTAAAAAAACTAATCGTTGAGGGCACTAAAATTTCCGGCTTGGAAGATAATACCGGCTTTCAGTATGTTGCCGATGCCGTTGTTCTGGCAACTGGAACATTCTTGAGCGGACTGGTTCATATCGGGTTCAGTGCTATCAAAGCAGGCCGTGCAGGTGAGTTTGCATCATACAGTCTCCCTAAACATTTAAAAGAGCTGGGCTTTGAGCTGGGCCGGATGAAAACAGGGACGCCACCACGTCTTAAAAAATCGTCTATCGACTTTTCAGCATTTACTGAGCAAGGCTCCGAATGTGATCCCAAACCCTTTTCATTTTTTACTGAAAAGATAACCATGCCGCAGTTGCCCAGCTATATCGGGCATACCAATTTAAACAGTCATAAAATTGTAAGAGACAATCTGAAGCGCTCTGCACTTCATGGCGGCATGATCAAAGGTATTGCCGCCCGTTACTGTCCATCTTTTGAAGATAAAATTGTCCGCTTTCCGGATCGGGACCGCCACCAGGTCATCATGGAACCCGAGGGCCTTGATACGGATGAAATATATGCCAGTGGCCTCGGTAACAGCCTGCCGCTTGAGGTCCAGATTCAGTTTGTCAGGTCGGTCAAGGGCCTTGAACAATCGGAAATCATGCGCCCGGCCTATGCCATAGAGTATGATTTTGTAAATCCGTTACAGTTAAAACCGACACTTGAAACCAAAAAAGTTCAGGGTCTTTATCTGGCCGGTCAGATAAACGGTACATCCGGTTATGAAGAGGCAGGGGCGCAGGGATTATGGGCCGGTATAAATGCGGCTTCAAAAATCCAGGGCCGTCCGGATTTTCTGCTGGATCGCTCTCAGGCCTATATAGGTGTTATGATTGATGATCTGGTTACCCGTGGCACAAAGGAACCTTACCGAATGTTTACATCCCGTGCCGAATACCGTCTCATGCTGAGGGAAGACAATGCAGATCTTCGCCTTATGGAACTTGGCAATGAACTCGGGTTGATTGATAATGAGACACTCAAAGATGTTAAGAGCCGTAAAAAGCAGATAGATGCTGAAATAAGTCGCATAAAAGGGATTATTGTAAAGCCGGTAAGAGAGGTTAACGAATACCTTGAGAACAAAAAGACAAAACCTATCAGTAACGGTATACACCTGGATCAGATGCTAAAACGGTTTGAATTGAGCTATGATTTTGTTGACGCATTTGCCCGTTCTCCTGAGGAAATTCAGCCAACGGCTGCAAAGCAGGTTGAAATCGAAATCAAGTATGAAGGCTATATCAAGCGGCAGCTTCAGGAAATTGACAAATATAAATCTCTGGAAAAAATGAAACTTCCCGAAGAATTCGACTACAACAGTGTTCATGGCCTTTCCAATGAGCTCAAGGAGAAACTTACCAATATTAAACCGGTTTCACTTGGGCAGGCCTCTCGTATAGAGGGAATAACGCCGGCAGCAATCTCTGTTTTGATGATTGCTTTAAAAGTTCATCAATCAAACAAATAAAATGTCCGTTCTGACTGTAGAAAATTTAAGCTTTCAAAACTTTGGGCCCTTTAATTTCAGCATTGAGAAGTCTGAATGTATTGGCATAACCGGTGCTTCAGGTGCCGGAAAGACACTGCTTCTGCGTGCCATTTCAGACATGGATACCCATTCAGGAAAGATTTTGCTTAATGGTATTGTATCCAGTGAGATTCCTGCGCCGGAATGGCGAACAAAAGTTGCTCTCCTTCCTGCCGAAAGCGCATGGTGGCATGAAACCGTGGGAGAACATATAAAAGATATTGATCATGAATGGCTGAAAGCGCTCTCTTTTGATAGCAGCGTGATAAATTGGCACGTCTCCAGACTTTCCACCGGGGAGCGCCAGCGCCTCTCCCTGCTTCGACTTTTGTCAAATAAACCCGATGTTCTTCTTCTGGATGAACCCACAGCAAATCTTGATGCAGAACGAACCCTGCAGGTAGAAAATTTTATTGAATCGTACAAGTCGGAAAACCGGGCAAGTATAATCTGGGTCGGCCATAACCTTGAACAACTTAAAAAAGTATCCGATCAGCGGTACATTATTGAAAAGGGCTCCTTTAAGAAGAGAGAAGGAGCATCATTATGAGCAATATTGCTGCCCTATCACCTCTCGATCTTTCCATCGCCGCTTTTCTGGTGGTTTTTCTGGCACTTTTCTCTTTCCGAATGAACCTTGGTCTTGGAAAACAGCTTATTATTGCTGCTCTCAGAACAACGATTCAGCTTTTACTGATCGGCCTGGTTCTAAAAGCTGTTTTTACCTATGTGCATCTTGGCTGGATTACCCTGATGGCACTCATCATGCTGGCAGCTGCGGGCCGGGAAGTCATGAGCCGCCAGAAAAGAAAGTTTATCGGATGGTGGGGTTTTGGTGTCGGCACGCTTTCCATGTCCATCTCTTCCTTTTGTGTAACCATTCTGGCGCTGACCGTTATTATTGATATCTCCCCCTGGTACAAACCCCAATATGCGATTCCGCTGCTCGGCATGCTCCTTGGAAACACCATGAACGGAATATCCATCGGCCTGGATCGCCTTACCGATAGCGCCTGGATCCGGAAAACCGAAATTGAAGGAAAGCTGATGCTGGGTTATTCATGGTCGGATGCTATAGCCAACATCCGCCGGGAAAGTATCCGATCCGGCCTGATTCCCATTGTTAATGCCATGTCTGCCGCAGGAATTGTCAGCCTTCCGGGTATGATGACCGGCCAGATTCTTGCGGGAAACGCACCCATGGATGCAGTTAAATATCAGATTTTAATTATGTTTTTAATTGCTGTGGGCACCGGTTTTGGAACGATTGCAGCTATCTGGATGGGATCAAGAAGGCTATTTGATGATCGGCACCGGCTCAGACTGGACAGGCTTTCGGGTAAATAAAGCAACGCTTTGAAATCCAAGACTAATACGTTTGTCAAAAGACATGCTGAATTTTTTAAGATTTCACAAAAGAAAAGGCCGGAGGGGAATCCGGCCTTAATTTTTATCCATACCCATAAATTATAAGGGGTAATGGAAAGAGCACGTTCATAATGTTTAAACCTGAACCAAAAGTCAAGAAACTTAAGTTATTTCCCAGCTTAACCGCCTCACTCCCGGTTGTCTTTCATCTTATTTTTCAATAATGCTTCAAGGCCCGCAAAGGGCTTATTATCAAAAGAAGACGCTTCTTCAGATCCCGCTGTATCTTCTCCATATGCGTCCGCAACGCCTGATCGTGAATGTTCATTATCGTGGCAGTAAAGGCAAAGCAGTTCCCAGTTACTGCCGTCAGGAGGATTATGGTCATGATTATGGTCCTTGTGATGTACCGTTAGTTCACGAAGATTCTTTCCGCTAAATTCACGCCCGCACTTTGCGCAAATCTTTGGATAAAGCTTAAACGCTTTTGCCCGATAGTCCTTTTCCCGCTCTGCACGGATTCGCCGTGCTTCCGCTATGATCTTACTATTATCTGATTGTGTCATGAAAGCGCTCTCTCCTCAATTGCATAAACTGACTCTAAAAAAACGTAGAGGTCGTTTTTACATTTTTTCATTACCCAGATTTATACCGATAGACTCTGCTGTCCGAATAAGTTGATGATTTAATGGAACAGTGCGCACCTTTCCCGCAAGCTCCTTGAGCGGCACCAGTACAATTTCCGGTGTATCGAGAGATACCATGGTGCCGAAATCACCTTTGCCCGCAGCTTCAACAGCAAAGCTGCCAAGGCGGGTTCCTAATACCCGGTCAAAAGAAGTTGGTGAACCACCGCGCTGAATATGACCCAGTACAGTCGTCCGGACTTCTAAATCAATATGCTGTTTAATCTGCTCTGCAACATAAAATCCGATACCCCCAAGCTGCATCACACCCTGCAAGCGAGAATGCGCACCTGATTTAGACACCAGGTCACCACCTGCTTCATGGGCACCCTCGGCTACCATAACAATGCTGAACGGGCTGCCGCCCTTTTGACGTAGTTTAATCTTTTCAACAACATATTCAATATTATAGGGCAGTTCCGGAATCAAAATAATATGGGCACCACCCGAAATACCTGCCTCAAGCGCTATCCATCCGGCATTGCGGCCCATAACTTCCAGAATCATAACCCGCTGATGACTCCGGCCCGTTGTATGTAAGCGATCAAGCGCGTCACAGGCAACCTGAACGGCCGTTTGAAAACCAAAGGTGTAATCCGTTTTCTCCAAATCATTATCAATCGTTTTCGGGATACCGATGACCGGAAGACCCCGTTCAAAAAACTTGTAACCAATCTCCAGCGTACCCTCACCGCCCACGACAAAAAGACAATCCAATCCTAGTTTATAAAAGGTTTCAATCGCCTTATCTGAATAATCCTTAATAACGATTTTGCCGTCATCATCATACTCCCGATATTCAAAAGGATTTCCCTTATTGGTTGTCCCCAGAATTGTTCCGCCTAATGTCAGAATATCCTTGGTAGCATGGGTAGTAAGTTTCATTGTTCGGTTGAAAATTAGCCCGTCAAAACCATTTTCAATACCGACCACCTCGGCATTTTCCTGAATAATAGCCGCACGTGTTACTGCCCGGATCACGGCGTTAAGGCCGGAACAATCACCACCGCCGGTTAAAATACCAACTCTTTTTAGCACCATGAGCGTTCTCCTTTACAGAAAGGATTATACTATTAATTTTTTCAGTGTGAATAACATTCAGGATTGTACAGATAAATTTTTGATATCTCAAGTTATTAACTATATGAAAACAGAGATAAGGGCTATTAAAATGACATAAATTCCGGTATATGACAAAACCTTGACACAGGGACCGTCACCACTTATCTTATTTGAGTTGAAATACTTCTTAATTTTTAAAGGACTAAAAACCATATGGCTGACGACTATTATAAAACACTGGGTGTTGAAAAAACAGCATCAGATACTGAAATAAAAAAAGCATACCGTAAGCTCGCACTTAAATACCATCCGGACAAGAATAAGGGGGATAAGGCTGCTGAAGAAAAGTTCAAATCGATCAGCGAAGCTTATGCCGTATTAAGTGATAAGGAAAAACGACAGCAGTATGACACCTTTGGTTCCTCCGGCTTTCAGCAAAGATATTCTCAGGAGGATATCTTCAGAGGGTTTGATTTTTCAGATGTACTCCGGGAGTTCGGATTTGGCGGCACCAATTTTGGTGGAAACACCCGTTTTTCATTTAATGGCGGCGGATCTCCATTCGGTAAACATAGCTGCCGTACAGGCCGTCCTCCGCAGACAAAGGGATCCGATCTGGTTTATGAGTTAACACTAACCTTGCAGGAAGTTTCAACCGGTGCCTCGAAAACAGTCTTCTTTCAGCATGGCGGTCGGTCGGAAAAAGTAACCGTAAAAATTCCAAAGGGTATGATCTCCGGTAAAAAGCTCCGTCTTACAGGCAAGGGAGATCCGGGTCCTTATGGCGGCCCTCCGGGCGACCTGTATATCCAGTCCAAAGTTGCTGCCGATGCTCTGTTCCAGCCTGATGGTTTCGATATTTATGTTGATCAGAATATAAAACTTTCTGAATCCTTACTAGGCACCACAATTGCCGTGCCTACGGTTGAGGGCAGGGAGCTTAAACTCAAAGTCCCTCCGGGAACAAAAGATAAAACTAAAATGCGGCTGGCCGGACACGGTATTCCGCATATGAAAGGAAGCGGTAAGGGAGACCTTTATGTTCGCATTAACATATCTCTACCCAAAAAACTTTCAAGAGAGCAAAAAAGCATAATAGAAAAGCTGGCTGAGACAGGGCTATAAGGAATTAATTTTATTGACACCTACACCTCATCAATGTAACTTAACGTGCTATTATATTGTATAAAATCGCTTTAGGTCTGATTTTATATTTTAATTTATTTTAAAATGCCTGTCTCGAACAATCTTTTTAGTTGAACAGGCTTTAAAATTAATGCCTGAAATGGCATTGACTTGCTGCAAAAGCAATGCTTTATCATCATAAATATTACCCGAAAATTTTAAAGGATGAGGATGCATCATGATTATTGCCTGTGAGGAATGTAATACGCGATTTAAAATTGATGATCATCTAATTAAAGCGTCCGGTTCCAAGGTCCGTTGCTCCAGATGTAGCCATATCTTTATGGCCTATCCACCATCTCCGGAACCAGAGATGGAGTCGGAAGCACCTGAGCCTGAGATCTTATCTGAAGAACCGGAAACTGAAAAAGATGATTTAACTGTCGGACCTGAAGAAGACCTTGAAGCAGCTGCACAGGAAACTGAAATTACATCAGAATTTGAAGATTTTGATGAGATGGTCAGTTCTGCAGACGAGATGGAAGAGGATGAAGGTCTTGAGGATATTGATCTGGGCTTAGACTTTGAAGCATCTGAAGCTGGACTGGAAACCCCTTCAGATATTGAAATAGGGGCCGATCCGGAACTGGAATCTGAAGATCCGGACATGAGTATCTCTGAAAAAGAGCCTGATGTGGATACTGAGATCTCAGAACCCGAAATTGAATTACCAGATATGGACTTCTCCGTAGATGAAAGTGTTCCCGAATCAGAGACGTCTGAATCAGAAGAAATTCCCGGCATGGATTTTTCTGATGAAGATGAACAGTTTGCTGCTGAAGAAACCGGAATAGACCTCTCTCTTGAAGATAACACCGAACCGGGATTTTTAACAGAGGAAGGAACGGAACCGGAAGAACTTGATCTGTCAGGTATTGAGCTGGCCACAGAACCTGAAGCATTAGAAAAAGTACCTGCGCCTGAAATTGAAGATCTTGGACTAACCCTTTCCGGCAATGATGACGATGAAGATACCGCTGCCACTGATTCAGGCGAAGAAATTGAAGAAGATCTTGACATCTCTTTCGGTGATGAAGAAATGTCTCTTGAATCGGCAGATGATGATGATGTTATGTCCGACATAGAATCAATGCTTGAATCCGATGAAGCGACACCGCAGGCACCGGATCCTGTAGCCGAAGAAGACGTGGAAGAAGAGATTGATCTTTCTGATATTGAAATGATGCTGGAAGCGTCTGAACAGGAACCCGAAGGGGATGAAGAGGAAAGAGAAGAGGTTGAGCTGGAACTCGACCTTGAAGACTTTGCCATGCCATCTGAAGAGGCAACTGATGATTCAGAACTGTCCCTTGAATCTGAAGACAATGATCTTTCTGATATTGAATCCATGCTTTCAGATGAAGATTTGGAAACAACCGATGAAGATGACGGCTTTGTTGTGGCTGATGAGAATACCTTTTCAATGGGAACTTCTAATGAAACTGAAGAGGATCCTGAAGAAGTCGCGGCGGCAGTGCTACCGCCTCCTGCAGAGCAAAAATCGAAGCCTGTTCCAAAAAAATTCAAACCGCCGAAAAGAAAGACCAGTAAGCTTCTTATCTTTATCATTCTTCTTGTTATCTTGGCCGGTGGTGGCTACGGTGCCCATTATGCTCAAACGCAGATGGGTATTGATGTTCCATTTTACAATGAAACAAAAGATGCGGTTGCTCCACTTTTTGAAAAAACCGTTGATTTAATCAAGAGCCTTACAGGTAAAGTATCAACAAAAGATGAGCAGGGTACGCTAAAAATTGCCACAGAGGAAGTTTCCAGCAGGTTTGAAGAGTCAAACAGTAATGGTCGTCTTTTTGTTATTGTCGGGCAGGCCAGAAACAACTATGACCATTCACGTAACTTCATACAGGTCCGGGGAAGCCTTTTTTCAAAGAGCAAGATGCTTGAAATGACTGAAATCGCTTACTGTGGCAATGTTTTATCAAGCCTGGAAATTTCAACCCTGTCTCCGGAAGACATTACAAAACGTCTGGCCAACCGGTATGGCGACAATCGTTCAAATGTAAAGATTGCACCCGGAGCAACGATTCCCTTTATGGTTATTTTTACAAGCCTTCCGGAAAATCTGGATGAGTTTACCGTAGAGATTGAGGGATCAAAACCCTCTGAATAAAGATTTGGGAACGATAAGTTTTTTTCGCTTGACGATGTGAACATGAGCTGTTAAATACACCGATGTCAAATTTCACGGCGATGTAGCTCAGATGGTTAGAGCATACGGCTCATATCCGTAGTGTCCGGGGTTCAATTCCCTGCATCGCCACCATAGAATATATAACCCACTGCTTTTGCAGTGGGTTTTTTGTTGTCTCTTAGGTTCAATTCTTTCTCCTAACACACCTGTAACACACTTTTACAGATGAAGTTGACCCTGATGAAGACAATTACAAGATTGAACCTACCCCGATATTGTGGAAACTCAGTTAAGCCTCTATAATGAGAATTAAGGAGGAAAACATGAGTTCAAAAACCAGACGAAAATACGATCAGGATTTCAAAAGAAACGCAGTTTTACTATGTGCTGAACCGGGCAGATCAGTTGCTGAAGTGGCCGATAATTTAGGAATCAAAAAAGATCTTCTGTATAGATGGCGTCGAGAATACCATAGGGTTGGTTTTAACTTAACTTCAGGGGGTCAAAATTGGGTTATCGCAGGGGGTCAATTTTAGGTTGTCATTTCGATAGGGTAAACGGAGAATATGTATTCCCTGGTAATGGAGTTGAGGCTCTGTCCAAAGAACAAAAATGCATCCGGGAACTCGAAAAGAAGCTTAAAGATACCGAAATGGAGAGGGATATATTAAAAAAAGCCATGGCCACCTAAAACAAAAAGGCAGAGCCACGAAGACTCTGCCTGTATTGTGCTTAATGTAAGGTATTATTTTATTTTTTATGTTTTCTTCTTGCAACTCCGGCAAGCCCAACCAACCCAAGCCCTAAAAGGAGCATGGTGGTAGGTTCTGGAACAGGGGTTGTTCCTGAAGTTTCAATATTTCCAAGAGACAGAGCATTGTGCGTTCCATCATAAACAGACAAGGTATTAAGGCTACGACCATCTCTAATAAGAATTGTATCGAACCCTCCTCCCCAAAAGCTTAGGTATGACAGTCCGGCAGTCAGGACAGAACCTGTTAATACAGAAATATTATTATCTAACAAGTCATACCAGATGTAGTCATGACGAAAATTTCCAGAAGAAAAATCGAACCCAATATTTTGGAAATCAGATAAGTCATTAAATGTCATTTGTGTATAGCCCCAGTCTCCCCCATTTGGGTACCAGCCCGAGAGAACAGGTGAAACATTATTTAGTCCATTAATCTGTTCAACCTGTATAGTATCTTGAGTATATGAAGTGCTATTCCAAGGGAGAGCATTAAAGTCATTGAAATGTGTGCGCTCACTTTCAGATATTAAGTCAGTAGTTTGTAAGAACGGAGTAGCCATAACCACTCCTGCTATGCCAATCACAAACAGCCCTATTGACAATCCTGCCAGAAGTTTCTTCTTCATTTTTTCACCTTTAATTATATTTTAGAACATATTTGAAAAGAACATATTGTTTTGATAAAACTGATTATATGATTTGATCATATATCAAAGTTGATGCAATATACAAGCAGGCATAAGTATGAAAAAAGTACTATTTTGTTTTTGCTGTTCTAATGCTAAAGTATGATTAGTCACCTAATAGCCCTCTCATAAATTGGTGAAAAAGTCCGTGCGGGTTAGTCCATATAGGGTTTCGGAGAAGTCAGGCCCACTTCAATCCTTATCTCAAGCCCCCCCCTTTTTTATATTGATGTAACGGCTTGTTCCTTTTGATTTCAACCACGGATACGCATTGAATAAGTATCCTTATCATCAGTGTGTAAGAGATAGCTATTTATTTGGGTTGTCTGAAGATCCCTGTTGATTCAACAGGGTGCTCTTCTCAGGGTTTCCAGTAAGTATTTGAGTCCTAATCTCGGTAACTTTCAACAGAAAGATAACAAAGTTATTGGGGACGCCCTTAACTAATTAACTTGACAGGTAGGGCTCTTGTTGTTATTGTGCCGTTCATGCCCAGACAATCAAGAGTCGACGCATCCGGTGCGCTGCAACATATTATCGTACGCGGCATTGAGCGTCGTAAGATATTTAATGATGATCAGGACCGATATGCTTTTTTGGAACGATTGGGCCTGATTCTGGAACAGACCGGAACCCAATGCTTTGCATGGGCTTTAATTCCCAATCATTTTCATCTATTGCTTCGAACCGGCGAAGTTTCTGTTGCCACTGTTATGCGGCGGCTACTGACGGGACATGCAATCAGCTATAACCGCCGTCACAAAAGACACGGTCATCTGTTCCAAAACCGTTACAAATCCGTCTTATGCCAGGAAGACCCCTATTTTCTTGAATTAGTGCGATACATTCACTTAAATCCCCTGAGGGCGAAACTTATCGATAATTTAGACATGCTGGATAAGTATCCATTTTCCGGCCATGGTGTCATTATGGGTAAAAGTGATAAAAGCTGGCAAGACTGTGAAGCCGTACTTGTATTTTTTAATAAAAAGAAAGGGCCCGCACGGCGCAGCTATAAAAACTTTGTCTCCAAAGGGATTGAACAGGGTAAACGGAAGGATTTGATCGGTGGCGGATTGATCCGCAGTGCCGGGAGCTGGGCAGCTGTCAAAACCATGAGAAATGCTAAAATTCATGAAAAAAGTGACGAGCGGATTTTGGGAGACGGTGATTTTGTAAGCCGGATTTTATCCAAAAGCAATGAAACGCTTGAACGACAAACCGCTCTAAAAGTCCGGGGCGTGGATATCGATTATATTGTGGAGAAAGTTGCCGTAATAATGCATATGTCTGAAAATGATATATGGATGCCTGGAAGAACCAATCAACTTGTGAAGGCACGTAGTCTGGTATGCTATTGGGCGGTTCGGGACTTGGGAGAAACCATGACATCCATGGCCCGTCGATTTAATATTTCAATTGTTGCAGTCGGCAAAGCGGTCAGGCGGGGCGCTGATATTGTGAAAGAAGAAGGGTTCAAACTCCTTTAAGTTAATAAGTTAAGGGCGTCCCCTATTCATATATTTCAAAATGAAAGTTCCCAAAGATCTTCAAGATGTCATCAACAAAAAGGAGTGCGCTATTCGCTCAGGACAGTATATATCAGTGTCGCTAAATCGAAAGCTCGAATTCATGGTTTGTAATGCATTGTCGTACTTTAGCATTAGAACAGTAAATGTAAATTAGGACTTTTTTCATACTTATTCCTTATTGCGTATTGGACTGTTTTTGATAAAAATATATTCTCTGGAAGAAACCAGTATGAAAACTAAAAATGAAATGAAGGGTGAGAAAATGAAGAAGAAACTATTAACAGGATTAGCAGCAGGGTTATTGTTAATTGGTATGGTTAGTGGAGCAAATGCAACGTTGTTATTGAATATTTTTGAAGATACCAATAATGACGTGGTTTTTGAATTCAGTGGTTCAGAAAATGTAAACCAAGGTGCGAACCCATATTATCGAAATGGTTTTTGGTTTGGTGACATCACTGATAATATTTATGGCGGCGTTGGTGGTGGTTATATTGCACTCACGGATAGCTTCTATGCCGAGAACATTACCCAGGGCACCAACAGCACCCTTAGCGATATTTACTTAAATGGTAATACAGGGCATGAACTGGGTATTAGGCTTGACAATTATAGCATCCTAACATCAGCAAATGATGGAGATTTGATCACTTGGTCAGGTCAAGTCGCCCTTGATCTCGATTTCTCTGACTTCATAATTGGTACTTGGACCGGCAATAGATTGATAGCTAATGATAGTGACGAATTAATGTTACTTGGTAATGGATACAATATCGTTGTAGGTGGTGTATCTCCAGTCCCCGAGCCAACCACAATGCTCCTCGTTGGACTTGGTTTAATTGGGTTTGCCGGAGTTGCCAGAAGAAAACTTAAAAAATAAGCCGGTACTTTATATTAAACATAATAAAGGCAGGGTCACCAACTGTGGCCCTGCCAGGCTTTTTCATCACAAGGAAGGCATAAAATACTGCCATCAGCTTTTTGCCTTAAGATACACCCCGCGCGCTATTCTCATTATCTTGCCTTCTTTAATGGCTTTATAAACAATATTTCTGATTTTCTGAACATCAATGCCGGTTTTCACCTGAATTGTTGCAACATCAACACCTTTTCTGGAACGCCTGACCACGCCAATAACTTGCGTGACCGGATCCGGAACAGCTTTATTACCGGTTTCTTTTTTCTTTCTTTTTGTCTTCACCGGCACAGGCGCTTTTGCTGATTTAACCGGACGCTTTTGCTTTGCAGAAACTTTTTGAGCGCTTTGTTCGGCGGTTTTTATTTTTTTCTTCTTTCCGCCCGTTTTTATGACAGATACAACGGGAAGGTCGAACCTTATATCATCTTCCATATCAATGCCGAACATATCTGAAAGATCACTGTTATCAATAACTTTTGCACCAGTTTGTTCGGCTTTTTCCAGCAACCGCCGGCTGTGGTCCTTAACTGCTGTTGATACAAGATCTTTCATATCCATACCCCGGAGCATAAAAAACAATGCAGGATCTTCATCAAGCCTTGCACCGATACCATACAATACGGCGGCAACATGTTTGCACATGTACGCCCAATCCGGACAACTGCAAATGAAAGCAATTTCTGAAGGAGATGGGAAAAGCCCGCTGCCTTTTTTCATAAATATCTCACCGAGCTTTTTGGGAAATTTTCCGGCCAGCAGTTCCGGCAGGGAATCTATTTCTCCCTTGCAAATATCTTTCATGTTCCGCCGGATATCTTTTTTGATTTTTTTGATTTTTACACTGATCGAATAAGGTTTTGACCTTGATCCCTGCACCAGGGCATTGACTTCACCTGCGTTTATTTGAAGATCCAAAACCGCCATATGCCTGACATAGCTTCTACCACGCCCGATGCGATTGCTGTAATCGGCATATCGTTCAAGATTTTCGTTCCACGATTTCCCCCACCAAGTATTTGCAAGGGCCCTGCCTTCTATGATGACCGGTTTAATGTCGGGATTTTTCTTTTTAAGCTGTTTGATTTTTTTTTCTGCGTTGGCTCTTCTTTCTGCAACCCTGACATAAGGCGCAAAGTCATAATAACTCATATTTTCCCTCAATTTACTAAAATGTTAAATTGAAAAGCGCCAGAAGATCATCCGTTTTCATCTCTGTTATCAGGTTTTCTCCGGACGGCGCAATAACATCATTGGATACTTTTAATTTCTCTTCAAGCATCAGATCAATTTTTTCCTCGATGGTTCCTTTAGTTATGAACTTGTGAACAACAACATTTTTTTTCTGACCTATTCTGAATGCCCGGTCCGTGGCCTGATTTTCGACAGCCGGGTTCCACCAGCGGTCAAAATGAATCACATGGCTTGCTTCTGTAAGGTTCAAACCAACGCCGCCAGCCTTCAGGGAAAGCACCATAAAAGGAACATATGAAGGCGACTGAAAAACTTCAATTATCTTTTTTCTCCGAGCGACAGGTACACTGCCGTGCAAGACCATGCCTTTTCGATCAAATATTCCCTCCAGAAAGCGCGAAAGCGGCTCCGTAATTTCCTTAAACTGTGTAAACACCAGAACCTTTTCCCGTTTTTCAGATATCGTTTCGCATATTTCCCTCAATCGCGTAAACTTTCCACTGTGCTTTTCCTCATACCCTTCTGTTCCGAGGTACTGGTCTGGATGATTACAGATCTGTTTGAATTTCATCAGGGCGGAAAGGATAATCCCTTTTCGCTGAATACCGTCGGTGGTTTCAATTCGTTTGACAATATCCGAAGTCAGTTGCTGATAAAGAAGAATCTGTTTTTTGCTCAGCGGGGTTAGCGTTTTCATCTCAATTTTATCCGGCAAATCAGAAATAACGTTTTTATCTGTTTTTAGCCGTCGAAGAATATACGGCCGGATAAGCCTGCGAAGTTTTTGGTAACCTTTCTGATCTTTGGAAAGTTTTTTTGAGAACACTTTAAATTCCTGAGGGCTACCAAGAAGGCCGGGATTTAAAAAATCAAATAGGGACCATAAATCAGATATTCTGTTTTCGATCGGTGTGCCGGTCATGGCGATTCTGTTTTTTGAAATCAGCTTTTTAATTGCCTTTGTCTGTTTCGTTCCGGGGTTTTTTATGGCCTGAGCCTCGTCCAAAATAATATAGTTCCATTCATATTTTGAAAATGTTTCCAAACGGTAGACCATTGAATATGTTGTGATGACCAGATCAAAGGCTTCCGGCTGAAAATTATCATCACTATTTTTTTCGATATCGGGATTAGATCCCGGATGCGCCACATAATATTCCAGGTCAGGGGCAAACCGTTGTATTTCAGCAGACCAGTTCGATATCAGTGATGCCGGAATTATCAGGAGACTGACACCGGATTTTGGTTTCTGCTTTCGCGATTTTGTTTTTAACAGGTTTAAAAATGCGAGGAGCTGAACGGTTTTACCTAAACCCATATCATCTGCCAGACAGGCACCGAAACACAGTTTATCCAGAAAAGATAGCCAGTCTAAACCTTTCTGCTGATATTTGCGGAGTTTCGCATTGAATCCTTTACCCGGTTTAACGGAAGAAATATTTGAGGGATTTTGAAGTTTATCTATAACCGATTGGAACCACTTTCCATGAGAAATGCTGCACTCGATTCCTTCGGCCTCAATTCCAAGGCTCTTTTCCGGCTTGAGTTGCAAGCGAAGTGCATCCATGATGGAGAGATCCTTTCGGGAAAGGATCTTTTCCACATTTTCATAGGCTTTAAGCACCTGACGCAGTTTTTCATGGTCAACGGCTATCCATTTATTCTTGATAAAAGCAAGACCTTCCGTCTCTTGCAGCAGGCCCCGAACCTCCTTTTCGGAAAGCTGCATATCCCCCAGATGCAGCTTTGTATTGAAGCTGAGAATCGCATCCATTCCGACATATGACGGTGTTTTTTCTCCAATGTTTATACTAACCCCGACATTTGCTGATCGCTGTTTCCACCAATCAGGAATCCGGCACAAAATACCGCTTTCTTCGTATTGCGGTATCTCCTTTAAAAACAGATACGCCTTTTCCCTTGTCCATGCTACCGGATGAAAAAGCTCGCCCGTATCAAGAAGCTCTGTCAGCAAACTGCTTTCCGCCGCAGCCAAATGAACGGTTGCCAAAAGATCAAGAAGTTTTTCATCATCATCCTTATATTCGGTTAGTGCATACTTTAACGGCAGGTGTTTTGACTGTCCTTTTTGGTTAAGGCGTGTTGAATATGTTGCCAAAAAAGCAAACGGGTGTTCATCATCTTTGTTTTCCACAAGATGAAAAAAAATACGACCTACCAAATGGACATCAGGGTTGTATACCCGGATGAATTCGGCAATAGAGCCTTCCCACTTTTTAACCGACTCCGAAAACGCCTCGTTTAAGCGTCGCCAGATGGCCTCAAGCAGTTCCGTATTAAGATATTCGGCGCCCGCCATCAGCGGTGCACTATCGAGAAATGCGTCTGTTTCTTCTTTTTCAGGGTCAATCAATACCCGATCCCTGAGGTTTTCAATATCAGGAATCTTGATCAGCTTTCCTGCAAAACATCCTGCAAAGTTTCTCCAGAAATATAGAGAAGGAGGAAGGGACAGGGTTTTATCCCCGAAGCCAAGGAAGAGCAACCAGGAATAACTGGAGTTCTCGAATCTGCTGAATATCTCTTTTTGCAGCATTGCGCTGCTTTTGTCCGGCTTTTCGTCTGTTTCAATCCACTCCAGTTGAAACGAAGCATCCGGCATTAAAATGGCTGAAAGTCTTTTGTGCATTATTCACATATCGTGATCAAGTTTTTAATCTCACAACAATAAGATTTACTGCTTTCAAAAAAAAGCACATTTAAAAACATCATATTTATCAATTCAATCTATTGCAAGCTCCAAAAACAGCATAGGGTTTATCTCATAGACATATCTTTCATCTTTTCGAAGGTCATCCTTTAATACCATATCTTTAGCAAACAAAAACCGTTTTTTATATTTCTGAATCAGCACTCTGTCGATAATCCAATATCTGAAAATATACTCTAATGTTGTAAAGGCAAGCTTTCCCTCACCGCAGTTTATATCCGGTATTATACTTAAAAGCCTGATTCCTGTTCTGAATTTGTTTACCGGTTAAGTTTTTTTGTTGATTTTCTTTTATAACCACCAACGGACTGACAGTCCGGAACAAAGCAGCCGGATTGTTCCCGGAACCTGGATATCTTCGGTAGCGGAAAATTTATCGAATATTTTATAATCCACCCATTAAAACCAATTTTTAACGATTAACTCATTATATTCTAATATTATCAATCTATAAGCTATTGCTTTTTAATTTGAAGGAGATACGGAATGACGCCACTAATAGATAGCAGATGGATTGATATAATAAGTATCATAAAATATGCATTTCAACCCATTGTCAATATTCATACGGGCGAATGTTATGCTTATGAAGCACTGCTCAGAAACTACAAAAAGGCCGGGTTTTCGAGCATTGATGATTTTTTTGATAAAGCCTATTGTGAAAATTTACTTCATCAAGTTGATCTTGCCCTGAGAGAAAAAGCTATCAGGAAGTTTTCCAAAATTAAAACGATGGGCCATCCCAAACTTTTTTTTAATCTTGATAATCGAATTTTATCAACTCAGGACTATCAGACAGGCTTTACCAAACAACTCCTTAAAAAATATAATATCGCGCAGGATTTGGTTACATTTGAGATTTCTGAAAAAACTTCCATCTCTAACCCCATGGAAATGTTGTCGGTGCTAAAAAGATACCGCTCACAGAACTACAAGATTGCCATAGATGACTACGGAATAGGTATCTCTGGCCTTCAAATGCTTTATTATACAGAGCCGGAGTTTATTAAAATTGATCGATTCTTTATTGCCGACATTCAAAATGATTTAAAAAAGAAACTGCTTGTTGCCAGTATTGTGGACATCGCGCATCTCTTAGGTAGTGTTGTAATTGCTGAAGGAGTTGAAACCAGCAAAGAATATTTTATTTGTCGGGATATCGGCTGTGATCTGGTTCAAGGCTATTTTATTCAACACCCTGAATTGAGTGTTAAGAAATTACAAGATTGCTATCCTGAAATAGAGTTCTTGAACAAGTCGAACCAGAGGAATATTATTCCTGATGATAAACTACTGTTGAAATCAGAAATTGAGTATATTGAACCCATCTTAAACACGATGTCGGCATACGATGTCTTTGAAAAATTCAGAACCAAAAACAGGTATAATCTTTTTCCGATTATTAATCATAATAAAGAACCGGTGGGTGTTATCAGAGAATCGAGCCTTAAGGATTATGCTTATTCAAGATATGGACAGGAGTTGCTGCTTAATCCGTCATACGGAAAGAAACTGAATAATTTCATTAATAAATTTCCCGTTGCCGACATCCATACTCCCATAGAAAAAATTCTGGAAATCTATTCATTAGATATAAACATTGAGGGCATTTTAATCGTCAACAACATGTCATATGTGGGTTTTTTAACCGCGACATCTTTGTTGAAGGTGATAAATGAAAAAAATCTTACTTTGGCAAGGGAGCAAAATCCGTTAACCAAGCTGCCTGGTAATAATAGTGTTTACAGGTATGTATCTAAAGCGATCCGAGACACTTCAAACCAATACGTGTTGACCTATTTCGATTTTGATAATTTTAAGCCATATAATGATTATTTCGGTTTTCGAAATGGAGACAGAGTTATTCTGTTGTTTGCAGAACTTTTAAAAAAATATCGGAATACTAAAATGTGTTTTATTGCTCATATTGGCGGTGATGATTTTTTCATAGGCCTTGAAAACGTGGCAAAGGAACAATTTTATAAAGATGTTGAGCTACTTAAAAGACAGTTCAAGATTGACGTTGAAAGTTTCTATAATCCGGAAGATATTGAAAAAGGCTATATTTTATCAAAAAATAGAGATGGGGATAAAACCTGCTATCCATTGTTGACCGTCAGCGCCGCTGTTCTGGATCTCCCTATAGAAAGTAGGAAAGCGTCTACGCCTGAAGAGATCGGCTCTATTATGGCTGTATCGAAGAAAAAAGCAAAGCTCAATCCAAATGGTATTCATTGGGCAAGTTTATCAATTCTGGATCGTGACAATAAATTTAATCAAAACAAAGAAATTGAGAGTCAGGTATTTGAAAGAGAATACCACAGTGGGTGGGTTAACGAATTTCTAACAAAATCATCATAAAATTTTCTTCCTTACACAGTATAAAACCCTCGATTGTTAAAAACAATAAGCGTTTAACTCGATTTGAATGGACTATTACTCTTTGAATGATTTTACGGGACATATAAATGAGTATTACAAAGAAAATTAATATTTTAATCATTTCCGTATTATTTGTTTTAGGGATATTTTCCATATTGGTTTCATCCTATCATATGATTGAAAACAGCAATAAGGAACTGGAAAATATCAGCTCGTTGATGAATAAAGAGAGAAGAATGCTACTGGAGAATGTAACAGCGAATGCTTTTTCTATTGTAAAAACAGCTAATTTTTATACGGATGCGATCCGGGCCATAAAGGATATGCGGTTTGGCCCGGAGGGAGAGAATTTCTTCTATATCATTGATACAGACGGCATCATGATGATGAATCCAGAAAATCCTGAACTTGAAGAAAAAAATGCTTTGAATATTGAAGATAGTAGCGGCAGGAAAATTGTAAAAGAGATGCTTGAACTTGCCCAGACAGAAAAAGAGGGCTTTCTTTCCTATGCCTGGCCAAAGGGAAATAAGGGGACACCACAACCTAGGCTGTGTTATGTTAAATTTTATAAGGACTGGAACTGGGTGCTGATTGCTGGTCTTTTTCTGGATGATATTGAAATGATTCTGAATGAAAAGGAAAGAGAGGTTCATGGATTATTAATTTCAAGGGTTACCTGGTCCTCAGGTATCATTATCATACTCATGAATATTGTTATTTTTATCAGCAATATGGTTACACGGCGATTATTAAAGCCAATTCAAGCGTCAGTTGAATCATTAAGTGAAACTTTCGGTGAAGTCACAGGTTGTGCCGCCCAAATGGCGTCTGTAAGCCTGACAGTATCTAATGGGTCTGCAGAGCAGGCAGCTGCTGTCCAGAATAGTTCAGTTTCTCTGGGAAAAGTATTGTCAAAAAGCAAACAAAATGCTGATGTCGCTAATCATGCTAACGATTTAATGAAAAATGACGCCGCTTCAAACTTCAAGCTCATCGAGAACCGCATGGATGAACTACAGGTGGCAATTGAAAATACCATTTCATCAAGTGAAAAAACGACAAAAATCGTAAAAACTATTGATGAAATTGCTTTTCAGACCAACCTGCTGGCTTTGAATGCCGCTGTTGAAGCAGCCCGTGCCGGTGATGTCGGTGCTGGCTTTGCAGTGGTCGCCAAAGAAGTTAGACGCCTTGCTTTAAGGGTAGCAGACGCTGCAAAAAATACAACCAGCCTTATCCAGGAAGCCCGTGACCATAATCTCCAAGCGGCTGAATTCAGCAAACAGGTTGTTGATGCCATTGACAAGAACAAGAATATTGTCGGCAAGGTATCCCTTGCGGTTGAAGATGTCGCGGAAGTGTCAAACGATCAGGTTACGCGCCTCAACATCATAAACGGGGCCATGACCAATATAGATGAGATTACTCAAGAAAACTCGGCAGGTTCGGAAGAGACGGCTGCGGCTTCAGAACATATGAAAATTCAGGCTGCTTTCATGCAGGAAATCGTCAAAAAGATAAACAATATAATTAGCGGTAAAGATGGAAATGGCTCTGCTGCTGAAAAAAAACAGCATAATGGAAACAGATGAATATTTCGAGCAGCAATGGGCTCAACTTTCTGAGCGGTACAATAAATCCGCTTAGTTTAACTTTATAGAAAAGGCAAAAAAAGAGGCTTATGCCAAAAACTAAAATAGTATGTACCATTGGTCCTTCGAGTGATCATCCGGATATCATAGAAGCGTTAATTAAATACGGTATGGATGTTGCCCGTTTAAATTTTTCTCATGGAACCCATGAAGAACATAAAAAGAAAATTGAAATCATCCGTTCTGTTTCTGATAATCTCGGCAAACCAGTTGCGATTCTGCAAGACCTTTGCGGACCTAAAATCAGAGTCGGCAAGATTCAGGCCCCTGGAATATACCTGAAGCCCGGTCAAACACTTATTTTGACAACTGAAAAAGTAGATGCATCAGATAACCGTGTGTCAGTTTCCTATAAAAATTTACCTTCTGAAGTTAAGGAAAATGACAGCATTCTTTTAGCAGACGGTATGATGGAACTGACTGTTAAAAAAATAACTGAAAAAGAAATATTCTGTAATGTAATTACGGGTGGTGTTTTAACATCATATAAAGGTGTTAACCTGCCAAACGGTTCTATTAAAGCACCGGCCTTAACAGATAAAGATCGCAAAGATCTCTTTTTCGGACTAAACAGTGATATTGATTATGTAGCGCTCTCCTTTGTCAGAAGGGCGGAAGATATATTATGCGTAAAAGAGTTGATGACGAAAGTTAACAAACAGGTACCTGTAATCGCCAAAATTGAAAAGCACGAAGCACTTGATGCAATAGATGAAATCATTGACGTATCAGATGCGGTTATGGTGGCGCGTGGTGATCTGGGTGTAGAGATTCCGTTGGACCGGGTACCCGGTATTCAAAAAATGATCATAAAAAAATCCAACGCGGCCGGCAAACCGGTTATTATTGCCACCCAAATGTTACGTTCGATGGTGGATTCTCCAAGGCCGACACGGGCGGAAGCCGCTGATGTTGCCAATGCTGTACTGGATGGTACCGATGCAATTATGCTGTCAGAAGAAACGGCCAACGGAAAATATCCGATAGAAGCCGTAAAATATATGGCACGTATTGCTGAAACAACCGAAGCAAATTTTCCCCATAAAAGATATCTTGAATTAAAAACTGAAGAGGATATATCAAAAGCGGTTGCCTGTTCTTCTTGTGTTCTCGCCAACAATTTAAATGCTGACGCTATTGTAGCAACAACATTCTCAGGCTCGACAGCAATGCGTATTTCCCGGTTCCGTCCAAAGCCAAAACTGATCGCACTTTCTCCGGATAAAACATCTATCAGGAAATTATGCCTGTATTGGGGATGCAATCCCTGTTATGTTGAAATCAGCAATGATACGGATGAAATGATTGACACAGCCGCAACAGTCGCAATCAAAACAGGAGAAGTCTCTCAAGGTGATGTAGTGGTCATCACCGCCGGCCATCCGCTTTGGACAACAGGAACAACAAATATGTTATGGGTGAAAAGGTTATAAACAAAAAACTTCACAAGATTTTTCTATACTGTGATCCCCATTTTCCGCCATGTTGCTCTGGAAAGACTATCAACATCGTGCCAGTTTTTACTGTCCACCCATTCAGCAATAATACGGGCAACATCCGGATAACATATGGGATCAGGTTGAGGTTCCGTCAGCCAGCCATCAATTTTATTACTGTTTAAAGTACGCATAACCTGGCCCAGCTTCAGTTCAGTTAATGCCCTGGCATTGGAAAACTGCTCCATCTGTCCGGAAAGCGGTTTGACCAGCACTTTTTTTCCGACATGAATCGCTTCGCTTACCAACTCAAATCCTGAATTGCAGATAACGCCGCTGCAGTCAGAAAGATCCTTTAAAAAATCATCTCTGGATATGGGCCGCCAGTGAATATGACTGTTATTTAATGGTGAATCGATTTTGCAATATATATAAAACTGATGAGATTTTATGGAGGTCAGTGCCGCACCAATATCAAGCATATTTTCAAACGGCAAGTATACTACAATTTTGTCTGCGGCCGATGTTTCTCCTGCTTTAAAATCATGCGGTACAATAGGCGGCAAGATCGAATTTCCAAAATGGTGCCAGTGAAGCCCTACAGGAATATCAACATCAGCAAAATTTCTCAGTATCCATTTTGCCAAAGGGTTGGCACCATCCATAGGAATATCATGCAAAAACGCATACTGATGTGCCACCCCTATAACCGGTATATTATGTTTTTTACCAATACGCGCTGTAATTGGTTCAAAATCTGTAACAACAAGGTCTATACCGGACACATCATATGCCCGGACATCCCTGTAGAACCTTATCCCTTTAAATATTTTATACGGCTGAAAATCATCAAAATCATTTCGCATTGAGGCGTTCTGGCCGGAGAAAACAACATGCACATGATGACCCAGTGTTTTTAAGTTTCTCACCAGTTCACGTGAACGACTGATATGGCCGTACCCTGTTGTCTGTACCCCATAAAGTATATTCATATTTATTTCTTATTATAAAATTAAATTGCACCAAACATAATGCCGAAAAGTGCGCTCATTATACCAAGAAGCGTTCCTGCCATTGTATCTGTTGGATAATGAACTCCCAGATAGATTCTGGACATACCTACCAGCAGTGCCCATAAAAAAGCGGTCGGAGCAAAAATTGGAAAATGATAACTTGTGATGGTTGCCATGACAAAGGCCGCCGCTGTGTGGCCTGATGGAAAACTGAACCGATCGATAGGTGATGTTCGCTGCTGAATATTCCGGCAGGCATGACATGGCCGATCACGCTTTACCAGGTTTTTGACAATCTTATAAACTGGCATTTCTATGGCAAAAGCGATCAGAGAGCTCAAAAGAAAGGACCATGCCGTCTTTTCATCAAACATATATATAATGAGGGGTGTTATCGGATAATAATATCCGTTGGCACTATGTGAAATTCTCGGTAGTATGGCTGAAATTACCTTTCTGCCGTTAAGGTCAAATATCTTGATAAAAAAAGCAAGATCAAGCCGATTGACACTTTCTACTAAGCTTTTCATACTTTCTCCTTCTTTGAAAAGCACGGTTAAAAAAGTTATACAGGCTTGGGTCCTCTGTTTTCAGGTATGGGCTCAAAACCTTGCATAATTTGCATATATTTGTTTATCTGTTTTTTACGTTATGCTTTTATTAAGAAAAGATGTGTTTTTTTATGAAAAGAGCTTTTTTCTTGAATCTTTTTACCGCGCTATTATTTATTATTTATTATTCATATTATTTATCATTCTAGTTGAAGTCTCACTTTTTGCTAATAATTCCTTAACACTCTTCGTGTTTAAAACAATTCAATATTAGTTAATATCCTTTTGAGCATTATAAACCGAAGATGATGAAGAGGTAAGTAAGCATTTTTTTAAAATAACATTTAAATCTAGGAGCAGATGAAATGAAAAAATTATTAGTTCTTTTTGTAGCAGCCATGATGATTGCTGCTGCCGGATCAGCATCAGCATCAGATGTATCTTTGTACGGCAGTGCAAGAATGGCAACTTTCTGGGAAGATTATAGTGAAGAAATTATCGGTAACACTGACGGCGACTCAGATCTCCTCTGGGACCTGCAGGGCAACTCCCGTTTTGGTGCAAAGTTCAAGGGAGAAAAAATTAACGGACGTGTTGAAGTAGCGCTGAACGGCGCCAATGACGGCAAGGCTGTTGAAACCCGTCACATTTATGGTACTTACAACTTTGGCGCAGGCGAGCTTCTTGTTGGCCAGACCTACACACCGGTTGATGATGCATACAGTGGCCAGGTTTGGGGTGAAGATCTTGCCCTTGAAGGTTTTGGTGATCTGCAGCCGGGCCGTAAACCGATGATTCAGATGACATTTGACAACTTTAAGCTTGCTTTTGTTTCACCTGATGCAGACGGTACGGCAGATGACACTGTTGACGTTACTATTCCTCTTGTTGAAGCAAGCTACACCATGGATATGAGCAACTTCGGCATTGACCTCTATGGTGGTTACCAGACATATGAAGAAACATTCGGCACAAAAGATATGGATGTTGATTCTTATGTCTTTGCAGTAGGCGCAAGAGCTGATCTCGATCCCATGTATGTAAAGGCTAAAATCTCTTTTGGTCAGAACCTTGGCAATTATGGTGGTATGGACTCCACTTACAATGAAACATATAGCACCTTCGACGGTGTTAACGATGAAGACAGTGAGAATATGGGCGTTGTTGGTGTAGCCGGTTTCAAAGTTAACGATAAAACAAACATTGAAGCCGGTATCGGTTATGCCAAAGATGAGCGCGGTAACAACGAAGAAGAAGAAAACATGTCATACTATCTTCAGGCTAAATTCAGCATCTTAAAAAATTTCCGCATAACGCCTGAAATTGGTTTTCTTGACTTCGATGAAGATGTGGCCGGTACTGATCAAGGCGATATCTTATACGTTGGCGCGCAATGGCGTATTGATTTTTAAATAAAACCCCTCTTCATTACACTCCTCATAATAAGCCCGGCGGCAACTTATTGCCCCGGGCTTATTTTTTTCAGTTTATAACTTGAAAAGAATCAATGAGTTTAATATATTATCGTCTATTTTAGTATATGTTTGGAAATAATAATGATTACCGGTTTTGAAAAAATAATTGAAGAACGCATTTTAAAGGCCCAAAAAACAGGCCAATTTGATAATCTTGAGGGCTCTGGAAGACCGCTTGTGTTTGATGATGCCAATGTTCCGGAAGATCTCAAGATGGCATATAAGATTCTAAAGAATGCGGATTACCTGCCGCCGGAAATTGAGCTTAAAAAAGAAATCCGGAAAACGGAAGATCTTCTGGCTGGCATAAAAGATGAGGCAGAGCGATACAAGATTTTGAAAAAATTGAACTTCATGATTTTAAAACTGAATTCTGTCCGGGACACATCTATCAGACATGAAATGCCGCAGTATTATCTGGACAAACTTGCAACACGAATAACGCCTGAAAAAAAAGGTAAATAATCTTATATTAGATGAACGAGTTAATAAGAAGATGAAAAAACTTAACATTGCACTTTTATCAGGCGGTATCTCTTCAGAGCGGGAAGTTTCGCTTGCCGGCGGCGATCAGGTTTTTGATGCACTTGATAAAAGCAAATATGATGTTGTCCGGTATGACCCTAAAACCGACCTGCCAAAACTGACTGCCGATGCCGGCACAATAGATGTTGCCTTAATTATTCTGCATGGCCCTTATGGTGAAGACGGCACCATCCAGGGCATGCTTGACCTTCTGGGCATCCCGTACCAGGGATCAGGTGTTCTTGGCAGCGCCATTGCCATGCATAAACTGGCTTCAAAGTTGCTTTTTGAAAAAAATGGCCTGCCGGTACCGAAGGATATTATCCTCAAAAAAGGGGATGTAATTGATCCTGTATTTTATCTAAAGGCGCTTGGTCTGCCACTTGTTGTCAAACCGGTCCAGGGCGGATCCAGTATCGGCATGTCTCTTGTTAAGTCTGAAAAAGATCTTGCCGGTGCCATTGAAGACGCTTTTTTATATGATGATACGGTTATGATAGAAGCCTATATAGAAGGAATAGAGATAACCGTCAGTATAATCGGAAATGATGATCTTGAGGCTTTGCCTATTGTTGAAATCATCCCGAATAAAACACATGACTTTTTCAACTATAAAGCTAAATATACGGCAGGTGAAACTCAGGAAATCTGCCCGGCCGGAATTAGTGATACGCTTGCTCAAAAGTCCGTAATGTTAGCGAAAAGGGCTCACCAAGCCCTGTTCTGTAAAGGCTGCAGCCGGACAGATATGATCATCAGAGATGAAGAAATATTTATTCTGGAAACCAATACGATACCCGGTATGACCCAAACGAGCCTGCTGCCGCTTGCAGCAGAAACAGCAGGAATCTCTTTCAGTAAGCTGATGGATAGGATGATTGAACTGGCGCTGGAAAATAAATCCCGGAAACATTTAGAAAAACCACAAAACACTGAAACTATTGTGAATTGATATTTTATAAGTTTAAGGAGAGTTGAATGAAGGTTCTTGTTGTTGGAAGTGGTGGAAGAGAACATACACTGGTCTGGAAAATTGCACAGAGTCCGGATGTAAAGAAAGTATTTTGTGCCCCCGGTAATGCCGGCATGACCCGCCTGGCCAAATGTATCCCCATTAATGCTGATGATATTGATGGCCTGCTGGCGTTTGCAAAAAAAGAGGCGATCGATCTTACCGTTGTTGGTCCTGAAGCACCGCTTTCCAACGGCATTGTTGATATTTTTGAAAAAGAGGATCTCCGTATTTTCGGCCCATCCAAAAAGGCTGCACAGATTGAAGCCAGCAAGGCTTTTTCAAAAAATATTATGATTAAGTCCGGTGTTCCAACTGCAAAAGGCGACTCTTTTACCGATTATAAAAAGGCTGACGCATACCTGAAAAAAATGGGTGCACCTGTAGTAGTAAAGGCCGACGGCCTGGCTGCCGGTAAGGGTGTTATCGTCTGTGAAACCATGAAGCAGGCAGAAAAAGCCCTCAAGGAGATCATGCTGGACAATGCCTATGGCGATGCCGGAGCCAGGGTTGTTATCGAAGAGTGCCTTAAAGGTGAAGAGGCCTCCTTTATCGCCTTTACAGATGGTAAAACCATTTTACCGCTGCCGACATCTCAGGACCATAAAGCCGTTTTTGATGATGACAAGGGCCCCAATACCGGCGGTATGGGCGCCTATTCGCCTGCACCTGTTGTTGACCCTTTTATGCATAAAAAAATTATGAATGAAGTCATGATTCCCACCGTAAAAGGTATGGCTGCCGAAGGGTGCCCATATAAGGGTGTGCTTTATGCCGGACTGATGATTGATCATGATAAAATTAAAGTGCTGGAGTTTAACGGCCGTTTTGGTGACCCCGAAGCACAGCCTCTTCTGGTTCGTGTAAAAAGTGATATTGTTCCAATCATGGAAGCCGTTATTGATGAAAAGCTTGATGAGTGCAGCCTGGATATTGATGATCGGGCTTCGGTCTGTATTGTTATGGCTTCCGGCGGATATCCCGGAAAATATAAAAAAGGCATGGTCATTTCAGGTCTTGATAAAGCCGGCCGCATGAAAGATGTTACCGTTTTCCATGCGGGTACGACTGCACAAGGCAAAACCATTACAGCCACAGGCGGACGGGTGCTGGGCGTAACAGCCCTCGGTGATACAGTAGAAAAAGCCATTGAAAAAGCCTACCAGGCAACATCAAAAATCAGATGGACAAATGTCTTTTTCAGAAAGGATATTGGCATGAAAGCAGTCAGGCGACTTAAAAGGAAACCCGAAGTGCTGGTTATCATGGGAAGCGATTCGGATCTTGGTGTTATGGAATCAGCTGTTGCAATTTTCAAAAAATTCGGTATTTCTTTTGAGATGACCGTTGCTTCTGCACACCGGAGCCCTGCAAAAGCTTCGGCACTTGCAGAAAATGCAAAAAAACGTGGTATAAAGGTTGTTATTGCCGGTGCCGGCCATGCAGCTCACCTTGCAGGTGTGCTTGCTGCCCATACAATTTTGCCGGTAATCGGCGTTCCCATTGATTCATCGTGTCTCAAGGGAATGGATTCACTGCTTTCAACGGTCCAGATGCCCCCGGGTATTCCCGTGGCCACCGTATCAATTGGTAAATCCGGTGCAAAAAATGCCGGTATTCTTGCTGCTCAGATCCTTGCTTTGGGAAATGACGATTTGGCCCAAAAGCTTGTAGACTTTAAAAAGGAGATGGCAGCTCAGGTTGAAAAAAAGGCGGAAAAACTTGCAGACTACAGATAAGACAATAAAAATTGACCCCCAGTTCCCGGGACTTGTGGCTATCGAAGCAACGGTCAAGGTACTCAATGAGGGTGGCATTATCTCATTTCCGACAAGACATCTTTACGGTATTGGTGCCGATGCATTGAACCCCGAAGCTGTTGAACGGGTTTATAACATCAAGGGCCGGCCGATGGATAAGCCGCTTTCCATGCTCATTTTAAATAAAGATGAGCTGAAAGAGTATGTTGAGGAGATACCTCCTGTTGCAAGTACGCTTATGGAAATCTTCTGGCCGGGCAAGCTTACCCTTATTTTTAAGGCAAAAGACACACTGCCGCAAAGGCTGATCGCCGGTACGGGAAAAATAGGCATCCGGTTACCGGAACATCCTTTTTCACGGTTAATAATGAAATCCTTTAAAAGGCCGATTACAGCTACCAGTGCTAACCTGTCCGGGCAGGAAGGCTGTTTTAATTGCAGCGAGCTTGAGCCTTCTCTTATTGAAAAGCTTGACCTGATAATTGATGCCGGCCAACTAAAAGGCGGGCTGGGATCTACGGTTGTTGATGTGACCAACAATGACCCTCAAGTTATCCGTGAAGGAACCGTATCTGCAGAAGATCTTTTCGCGGCTTTATAAAGATATTCTTGACAGTTATCTGTCGTTTAACATATAAAGTCAGTCCTGTGCCGGAGTGGTGAAATTGGTAGACGCAGAGGACTCAAAATCCTCCGGGAGCAATCCTGTGCGAGTTCGATTCTCGCCTCCGGCACCATACAGAAACTAAGGATTTCAGGTAAACATCTGAAATCCTTTATTATTTAGTGACATAGGGATAAACGGGTCTGACTATAAACCGCCAGACCCGTTTTATAGGAGCTTATTAGGAAACTACCTTGGGAGTTATAACAACATATTTTAAAAATGCCGGTCCGGCATTTAGATTATCGTCCCTTAAATACCGGGTCTCTCTTTTCAAGAAAGGACTTTACACCTTCCTTTTTATCTTCGGTACCGCATGAAAGTGCATGCAGATAAGATTCTCTGGATAGCCCGTCTTCAAGAGACCCTTCAGAAAATTTTAATATAGCTTCCTTCGCATACTGAATTGCCAGTTTCGGCCTGAGGATAATTGTTTTAGCCAGTTTTTCTACTTCCTGCATCAAATCATCCGGTTCGGCCACCCTGATAACCAGTCCCATTGCAAGTGCCTGATCCGCCTTAAAAATATCACCGGTCAGAATCATCTCCATAGCGCGGCTCATACCTACAACACGGGGAAGACGCTGCGTACCGCCGGCTCCCGGAATGATGCCCAGCTTTACTTCGGGCTGGCCCACTTTTGCCTTTGCAGAAGCAATACGAAATGTACAGGCAAGCGCTATCTCCAGGCCTGTGCCCAGGGCAAATCCGTTAATCGCTGCGATGGAGGGTATTTCCAACTGTTCAATACGGGTATAAACAGCCTGACGCCTTTTGGTATCCAGCCTGCCCTGCACCGTATCTCGTTTATCAAGCTCACCAATATCTGCACCGGCAACAAAAGCCTTACCTGCACCGGTAATTATCAGTACGCGAAGCTCCTGGTTTTTTTCTACCATTTCCAGGGCCTGATCCAACTCGTCAACCGTAGCATTATTAACGGCATTCATCTTGTCCGGACGATTAAAGGTCAGTCTGGCAATGGGTCCGTCTGTTTCAAATATTATATTTTCAAACATGATTATTCTCCGTATTCATAAAAACCTTTTCCTGTTTTCCTGCCAAGATTTCCCGCCTCAATCATTTCATCTACAATCGGTGGGTGCAGGTAACGCGGATCATCCAGCTCTCTATACAATGTCTGCATTTTTGCACGATGAATATCCAGCCCGATCATATCTAACAGAGCCAGTGGCCCAATGGGATGATTGGCGCCAAGCTTCATGGCCTTATCCACCGCTTCCGGATCTGCTACACCGGATGCAACTAACCAGGTGGCTTCATTGAGCATCTGTCCCAGAACACGGCTGACAATACCGGCAGGCGCTTCATTCTTGCAAACTACCGGATCTTTGCCCAATTGAGCGGCAAATGCTGCTGCTGCATCAAGTGTTTCCTGTGAAGTTTTTTTGCCCGGCATAATTTCAACCAGCTTCATAATTGTCGGGGGGTTAAAAAAGTGCATCTGCACAACTTTTTCCGGTCGGGTTGTTGCTTCAGCCATTGCTGAAATAGAAAGAGATGTTGTGTTGGTCAGAAGAATAACATCTTCTCGAACCGTCGCATCAAGCTCTGCGAAAACACTTCTTTTTATTTCCAGATTTTCGACAACACTTTCGATAACAATATCAACGTCGGCTGCAACGCCAAGACCCTCAGCTGCCGTCATTTTTGAAAGTACCGCACTTTTATCTTCTTCAGTAATTTTACCTTTGGCAATACGCTTATCCAGACCTTTTCCAATACGGGCCAGTGCGCCATCTGAATATTCCTGTTTGATATCTGTAAGAATTGTTTCAAGTCCCTGCTGAGCACAAAGTTGGGCAATGCCTGCGCCCATTGTACCTGCACCGATTACGAGCACTTTATTAATAGCCATTTTGGATCCTCCTGATATATATATTTTTAAAAAATTACAAGCGTTCAACAACCAAAGCTACGCCGTTTCCACCGCCAACACAAAGACTGACCAGACCAAACTGTTTGTCCCGGTTCTTTAAGGCATATAGCAGGGTTGTAAGAATTTTTGATCCTGTCGCTGCAACCGGATGTCCCAGTGCAATAGCGCCGCCATTTACATTCACCTTGCTGCGGTCCAGTTTCAGTTCTCTCTCACAGGAAATATATTGGGCTGCAAAGGCTTCGTTGAGCTCAATAAGATCCATGTCTTCAAGAGACAGACCCGCGTGCTTCAAAGCTGCCGGGATAGCCTTAACCGGTGACATACCGAATCTCTTCGGATCATAACCGACAAATGAATATCCGCGAATCAGTGCCATCGGATTCAAATTCATTGTTTTGGCTTTTTCTCTGTCCATAATGGTCTGGGCGGCGGCAGCATCACAAAGGGCACAAGCATTTGCTGCTGTAATGGTACCTTCTTTTCTAAAAACCGGTTTGAGTTTCACTAAAGACTCGGCAGTCATACCTGCACGGAAAATCTCTTCATCTTTAAAAATAGTCGGACCTTTTCTGCCCGGTACTTCAATAGGTACAATCTCTTCTTCGAATAAACCGGCTTTAACAGCCGCTTCAGTTTTGTTATGACTGTCTGCAGCAAAGGCATCCTGTTCTTCGCGGGTAATCCCCAGCTCTTCGGCCAACGGATCGGTAATTTCACCCATTAAACCGCCGCCCAGGGGGCAACGAAAACCATCTTTGTGCAGGAGGTCTTCAAGCTTGCCATCACCCATGCGATAACCCCAGCGGGCATTTGGCATGGAATAAGGTACCTGGCTGGCACTTTCAGCTCCGCCAACCATCACTGTTTCCACATCACCGGCCTTTATAGCCTGTGAACCAAAAATGATGGCCTGGATACTGGAACCGCAACGAACATTGACCGAAACAGCCGGTGCATCAACCGGAATTCCTGCATTAACGGAAATCAAACGTGCCGGGTTCGGGCCTGTACCGGCCTGCCATGCTGTGGCAAAAACAGTCTGATCAATAACATCTGCTTCTATACCGGACCTTTTAATGGTTTCGCGGACAACGGTTGCGCCGATTTCCGGAGAAGTCAGTGTTGATAAACCACCACCATATTTTCCACCTGCTGAACGGCCTGATCCTAATATTACTATTTCTTTCATTTTCTCCTCCTGATTTTATAAAGTTATATCATAAGTAACTAAAATATAAAGTGAGTCTCGCTATCTGACGGGATTTGGTAGTCCCGCAACAGCGGGACTCACTTTAAGTACTTTAGACACATTCAACTTTGATTTTGAGCACCCCTTTGCCGCACCTGCAGCGAGGGTGCTCAAAATCAATTCAATTGGCCGTGCCTTATGACATCAGCTTGTTAACACAGTTGATTTCAAGATCCAGCACTTTTGCCATATTCTTTTTTGCTTCCATGAACTTGACACTTCTACTGCCAACAGGATGCAGCGTGCCTATTTTCAGGTCTTCACGTACCTCACTCATGATAATCGGGTCTGTCAGTTCTGAAACAGCAACTCCAATTTTATCAGCAACGTATGCTTTTGCTTCATTAATTTTCATGCCTTTGGACATTTGTACCCGGGCAACCAGATCTCCGGCTGCTCTCATACCGCCCATACCTGAAGCCATTGCATGTGAAATTGCCATTCCCATAGGATCGCCAACGCCAACCTACAAACCATCAAGTTTACACAACTCAACCATGGCTTTTGAACAACGGGAAATAACATCTACAGGAACAAAGTCATTAACCGTTAATGCACCAACACCCATGCCCATGTTCGCATGAACCGGAATATTGGCTACGTCTGTACAGGCTTTTGTAAAAACGATGGCCCTTGCCAGATTCCAAGGTGTTGACATGCTGGTGTTGGTATTTACAACTGAACCAAACAGAGACGCACCGGCCAGCTCCGCAACCTTGACCTGTTCATGCGCATACTGACCCGCCAGGCGGATGCCTTCATATGACATTTCGCCATGCATACCCAGTGTGAACTCTCCGGCCATACCGAATTCAATACAGATATCCGGGTATTTATCTTTCAGCATCCGGGTAGCAATGGCGCTTGCCATTACGTCTGCATCACCGGCGGCACCAACCGTATCCAGAATAAGACCGTCAACGCCGGATTCGTACATCTCTCCACCAACAAAGACAATATCCTTGACGGCGTCTTCAACAGCTGCCTCATAGGATTCCTGGGCCTCTTTTATTTTGCCCATGGGCATCAGTTCCGAAGGATTCGGAAAAGGTCCGTCCGGTTGGCTGTAAAGACCCAGGTTTGGCATCGCACCATAAATAAGAGGTGCGGTCGTAACCATTAATGTCTGCTCCACCAGCGGTTGCTCAAAACCGACAATAGGCTTGATCTGTTTGTAACTGTAATCAATATGACCCAGCTCAAGCGTATCAGCACCAAACATTTTTTCATATATCTGAAGCGCCTGAATGCGGCTCATATGAACATCTGCGCGTGTCATCTTGATGGGTGCACCATCATAAGTCATGATAACTTCATTACCGGGCTCTACTGAAACAAATTTGTAGGGCGATTTGAACACATCAAACAGGTACTGAAGTTCTTCCTTGTTCAACATCGGTATCCGGCCGCGTTCAGCGGCATCTTCCCCACCCTTAACCAGATCCTCCATCAGTTCACTATCTGTCATCTCAACAGCTGAACCGTCACCCATGCGAGTGATAATTTTGCTCATATTGCTCTCCTTCCTTGTTACTATCGTTTGCTGTCACACCTCGTTTCCACAAAATGGTGAATTTTAAATGGAAACTAAATATTATTCCCAACCATAAAATCAATACGGTTGCCTATCCGGCCCTGCGAATATTAACAAAATATTGTTTCACAATTCGGAACATTGTTTGAAAAATAGAGTACCACCTAAAAAAAACGACTGTCAAGATATTTTTATCCTCATCAGTTAAATTCAGTAAATTTCTTTTTACCAGGCCTTTACTTTAAATAGCTAAGGTATAATACCGCTTGATTTCATTACATAATTTTTTACTTGACAAAAAGTGTTTCACTATCGTAAACACCACGTAACCATGAAAAGGTGTTTTAAAATATGGAACAAAATAAAGATAAACTAAACTCTATCGAAAAGGCATTGGTAACACTTCTGGCTTTTCAGGAAAATCAGCAAACCTGGGGTGTCAGAGAGCTGGGCACCCATCTTGACCTGAACCCTGCTACGGTTCAGCGCATTCTCCAGACATTGAAATCTTTCCGGTTTATTGATCAGGATCCCAAGACTCGCCAGTATCGCCTGGGAAACATTTTTTACCGGTTTCTCAATACGCTGCAAAGCACATACCCGGTTTCAAAGGCTGCATTGCCTTTTATGAAAGAGCTTCAGTCAAAAACACAGGAAACGGTTCATCTTAATGTTATAGAGGATATGGATCGTGTCTGTGTTGAAAACATTGAATCACCTCAAAATCTCAGGGCAAGCATGCCGATCGGAAGCCGTTCACCACTTTATGCAGGCGCATCATCCAAATGCCTGCTGGCCTTTTCGTCTGATGAGTTCATCGAAAGCTACCTGAGTTTCAAAAAACTGACCCCGGTTACTGAAAATACGATTTCAAATGTTACCCGACTCAGAACAGAAATTGCTGAAACAAGAGTGCAGGGGTTTGCCATAAGTATGGGTGAACGTACGCCAGGGCTCGGATCTCTCAGCGCACCGATACTGGATCATAAAGGTGTTTTACTGGCATCAATCAGCCTTGCAATTCCTGAAATCAGATTTAATAATTCTGATCATCTCAACTTCTGCCGTCAAGAACTGATTAAGGCGACCCGGAGTTGTTCTGAAACGAGGGGCTATCATCATACTTGAGTTTTTGATAAGCCTGACAATCCATAACAATATCAACCATTAAAAATAGTGCGCCATTTCTTCAATAGACCCGGATTATTCTTTTTCCTGATATATCATTTTTCAACCCACGTTTGTTTCATAATAATAAACAACGTTTGATATATTTGTCTGGAAATGTTTTACGTAAACCATATCTGATTTTTTGGACAGGCCTGTTCGTATTGTTTAACAGTAAGCCCATTAGTAATAATCTATGATTTTTTATTCGTAATATTAATTCAGTTTTATAAATAATTTCTTGACAAAGCATTTTCTCAAAATATACAAAGATATTAATATATGAAAGGTCGTTTGAACATATGAAACAAAGTAAACCTAAATTAAACTCTATCCAAAAAGCCCTTGTGACACTACTGGCATTCCAGGAAGAACCTCGAACCTGGGGGGTCCGGGAACTGGCTTCCCATCTGGATCTAAACCCGGCCACAGTTCAGCGTATTCTTCAGACTCTAAAATCCTACCGGTTTGTGGACCAGGACCCGCTCTCACGTCAGTACCGTCTCGGAAATATATTTTTCCGATTTCTCAACACACTTCAGAGCACATATCCGGTTACCAAAGCAGCCCTGCCGTTTATGAAACAAATTCTGTCCCAAACACAGGAAACCGTTCATCTTAATGTCATTGAAGATATGGATCGAGTGTGTGTTGAAAACATTGAATCACCTCAAAACCTGAGAGCCAGCATGCCGATCGGAAACCGGTCACCGCTGTATGCCGGTGCCTCATCAAAATGCCTGCTGGCATTTTCAACTGATGAATTTATTGAAAGCTACCTGAGTATCAAAAAACTGTCTCCGGTAACTGAAAGCACTATTTCAAGCATAACCCGGCTCAGAACAGAACTCGCCAATATCAGGGAACAGGGTTATGCAATAAGCCTGGGTGAAAGAACATCCGGACTCGGCTCCATCAGCGCCCCGATTCTGGATCACAAAGGAGTTCTTCTGGCATCCATGAGCCTGGCGATACCCGAAATCAGGTTTCAGGATCCGGATCATCAAAAATTTTGTTTGAAAGAGCTCTGTCATGCGGCACACTCTTGCTCGAAAACAATGGGATACATGGGGTAATAATCCCCTTATATATATGTTTCAAAAGATTTAATTTAAAGGAGGTACAGCAATGAGACGCAATTTACATGCCGGTAAAATAATGGGCGGCGGTTTCAGCCTGAATGTTTTTACCGACGACGAACTCGATGAAATCCATCTGGCCACTCTCGAAATTCTGGAGAAGGTTGGACTTTTTGTAGAGACGGATGAGGCCCTGGAAGCCTTCGATGGCGGCGGCGCTATTGTAGACAAGAAAACTAAAACCGTAAAGATTCCGCCCTGGCTGGTAGAAGATGCCATTCGATCAGCACCGTCAAAGCTTATTCTGCATGGCCGAAACCCAAAAAACAATTATGTCATGGAAGGTAACCGTGTAGGCTTTACCAACTTTGGCGAAGGTGTTTTTATTATAGATCCTTATACGGGGGAACGTCGCGAAACCACCAAAGCAGATGTTGCAACCTCTGCATTGATTGTGGATGCACTTCCCAATATCGATGTTTATGAGCGAGCTGTTGGCGCAAGTGATGTTCCCATGGACACGGTACAGCTTCATAATGCCGAAGCATGGCTGCCCAACACGACCAAACATGGTTTTATGGGATCCGGAAACGGCTATATTACCAAAAAACTGGTTGAAATGGTTGCAACTGTTGTTGGCGGAAAAGATAAACTGAGAGAAAATCCAATTATTTCCCTGATTACATGTCCGGTCAGCCCGCTGCAACTGGTTAAGGAAACCTGTGAAATTATCATGGAAGGAGCAAAGGCAGGGCTTGCCGTAAACATTCTTTCAATGGCAATGGCCGGTGGATCTTCACCCATTACACTGGCCGGCACACTGGTTGACCATAATGCAGAAGTACTGGGCGGCATCGTGTTGAGCCAGCTGACCCGCAAGGGTGCTAAGGTTATATACGGCAGCTCCACCACAGCAATGGATATGCGTATGGCTGCAGCCGCAGTCGGCTGTCCCGAATGCGGCATGATTAATGCCGCTGTAGCCCGTCTGGCAAACTACTATCTCTTGCCAAGCTGGGTCGCCGGTGGATAGGGCGACAGCAAAACATCCGATGCTCAGATCGGTCATGAAAAAACCCTTACAGGCTTATTACCGGCGTTGGCAGGTGCCAACCTCATTTACGGCCTGGGTATGATCGAAATGGGTATGACGATAGACTATGGCCAGCTGGTCATGGATAATGAGTTTGCAGAGATGATCAAGTTCAGCGTACAGGGTATTCCTGTAAACGATGAAACACTGGCTGTTGAAGCGATCCAGGAGATAGGTATCGCCGGAAACTTTCTCAGCCATGAATCATCATTTAAATATATGAGATCTCAGTCTGCGCCGAAACTGATAGACCGCAACATGTTTGAAGACTGGGAAACGGCAGGCAGAACAAGTCTTCAGGATAGAGCCCTTAAAAAGGCCCGTGATATTATAGAAAACCATAAACCCGAACCAATTTCTGATGATATAAAAGCTCAAATGCGCGCCATTATCGAGGAAACAGAATCGGAAATGGGCATTACAAAGTAAGAATTATGTTGGGATTAATTATCCGGGGCAAAAATACGGCAGGTACCGTATCATGCCCCGGATAATTCAGATTCAGGAATCAGTTAAAAGATCTAAAAAATAAAGTTAACGCTATTATCAGATAAAAACTTATAATTTGATATCAATTGAGCCCAAATAAAAATGACTCAAAAAACATATAATACAATATCACCAATTAACAGGAGGAGAAAAAATGGATTTTAAACTTTCAAAAGAACTGGAAATGCTGAGAAAAGAGGTTCGTAATTTCTGTACTAAAAAAATTGAGCCCAATGCTTCAGAATGGGATGAAAATCACTATCTGCCGGTAGAAGAGGTGTTAAAACCTATGGGCGAACTGGGTTTTTATGGTGCAACCATTCCTGAAGAGTATGGCGGAGAAGATATGGGCTTTCTGGCTATGTGTATTATCACAGAAGAAATTGCCCGTGTTTCAAGTTCTTTACGTGTTCAGATCAATATGCAGGGCGTTGGATGCGCTTACCCTATCTATCTTTATGGTTCTGAAGATATTAAGAAAAAGTATGTGCCGAAACTCTGCGGCGGTGAATATGTCGGTGGATTTGCAATCACCGAACCCGGTGCCGGCTCCGATGTAATGGCTATCGAAACAACAGCTGAAGACAAGGGCGACCACTGGCTGATCAATGGTAATAAAACATGGATCTCCAATGCAGCAGCAGCGGATGTATTGGTGCTTTACGCATACACCGATAAATCTCTGGGCAGCAAGGGCCTGTCCGCATTTGTTCTTGAACCCAAAAACTTTGAAGGCGTCAAAACAACAGATCTTTCAAAAATGGGATCATTTTCTTCTCCAACCGGTGAAGTTTTCCTGGACAACTGTAAAATTCCAAAAGAAAATATTCTCGGAAAACCGGGTGACGGCGCTAGAATTGTTTTTACTTCCCTCGGAAATACACGCCTTTCTGCAGCAGCAGGCGGTGTCGGCTGTGCACAGGCCTGTCTCGAAATGGCCATCAAGTACTGTAATGAAAGAAAGCAGTTTGGCAAACCCGTTGGAACATTCCAGATGAACCAGGATTTGATTGCCCAGATGTCCGTCATGGTAGAATCTGCCCGCCTGATGGTTTACAGAGCCGGATGGCAGAAAGACAATGGTATGCTGGGTAACAACCTTGAAGTGGCACAGGCCAAGCTTGTGGCAGGCGATGCAGCCATGAAGTGTGCTGAATATGCGCTAAAAATCATGGGTGCCTACGGTTATTCTAGCGAGTATAACATTGCCAGATACTACAGAGATGTGCCGACATATGTAATTGTAGAGGGTTCCAACAATATCTGTAAAATGATTATTGGTACAGACCAGCTGGGTATCAGAAAAGCGAACAGATAAGGAAATAGGAGGTTCTCATGGAAATTCTTGTTTGTATCAAAGGGGTTCCCGACCTTGAAGAAAACGAGATAGAGATAAAAAGCGATGGAACAGATATCGTTCGTGATGATCTGGTCTATTCAATAAATGAATGGGATAACTATGCGGTCGAAGAGGCCATCAGCATCACTGAAGATAAAGGTGGATCTGTAACGGTCGTCACCGTAGAGAGTGATGAGGAAAAGGCGGATGAAGTTCTTCGCCGTGAAATGGCCATGGGGTCACAGCAGGGTATCCTGGTAACTGATGCCGCTTATGGAAAAGGCATTGCATCAGTTTTAAAAGCGGTTTCCGAAAAAGGCTCCTATGACCTTATTTTAACCGGTGCCCAGGCCGATGGCGGAGAAGCCCAGGTTGGCGGTATGCTGGCAGCAATGCTGGACAGACCTTATGCGTCATTAGTTAATATGATCGAAGTTATTGATGACGGCAAACTTAAAATCGGCCGGGAAATTGAAGGCGGCGACCAGGAAGTCAGTGAAATTGACCTTCCCTGTGTTTTGTCTATTCAAACCGGTATTAATGAACCGCGCTATGTCAGCCTTCGTGGTATCAGAAAAGTAAGTAGTGTTGAGATTCCCGAATACAGAGCATCTGACCTGGGCCTTTCTGCTGATGAAATTGGAATCGATGCATCAAAGGTAAAAAGAGTTGATTACTTTGTTCCTGATCTCGGTGAGGGCGCGGAAATGATCGAGGGCAGTATGGAAGAAAAAGTAAATAAAGTAATTGAACTGCTTAAGAGTAAAGGAGGGATGAGCTGATGACACAATTATTTGCATATATCCCGCATAAAAACGGCGCAGCAGATGAGTGTGCGCTTGAGCTTCTGACGGCAGCCGCTCAGATTGATGCTACTGCACAGGTAACCGGCATTGTTGTTGGATCAGGGACTGACCTTGATGCTGTTTGTAATGAAGTTGCAGGATCTTTCAATGAGATCTGGAAAATTGATGATGTAAAATTTGCATATCCGAATGCTGAAATCATCAGAAAGGCCCTTATAGAGGTGCTTCCTGCGGACGCCGTTTTCATTACACATCATAACTCATTTGGTATGGACCTGTCTCCGGGCCTGTCAATTCTTGTTGACTCGCCGCTGGTTGCAGATGTCATTGAAATGGAAGTTGATGGCAATACCCTTAAAACCGTTCGACAGGAACTGTTCGGGCAAGTATACTCGCATGTAAACTGTGATATTTCATCCGGTGCCATCGTCAATATCAGGCCGGGTGCTTTTATTCCTAAAGAAAATGCGGCTGCCGGTGGTAACGTGGTTGATAAAACCGTCAACACGGATGTTGACGTTAAACGTCGCTATATCGAAACCGTTACACCGGATTCCGGCGGTGTTGATATTACTAAAGCGGATATTCTTGTTTCTGTTGGGCGAGGTATTGAAGACGAAGATAATATCGAGATGGCCAAAGAGCTGGCTGAAGCCCTGGGCGCAGAACTTTCATGTTCAAGACCTATTGTTGATGCCAAATGGCTGGAACAGGCCCGTCAGGTCGGCACGTCCGGCAAGACCGTTAAACCTAAAGTCTATCTGGCAATGGGTATCAGCGGTGCATTCCAGCATCTTGGCGGAATCAAGGGCGGATTTATTATCGCCATAAACAAAAACCCCAAGGCGCCTATTTTCCAGGTTGCCGATGTCGGTATTGTTGGTGATATTCTGGAGTTTATTCCGGAATTGACTGAAAAAGTACAATAAGTATGAAATTGTTTGAAAATAATACTTTCGGCTCGAGTACGCAATAATCGGGCTGAAAGGCAATTTTTAGTTGCTGTACCACCGTCTGAAGTGGGCTAAAGGTTTTATTTAATAAAGCGTCTCTCACTTTAGCTCACTTCAGACACCCTTTTAAAAGGAAGAAATATCATGACACCTATAGCAGGTCCCGCAAGTTACAAGCTGTTTGGGTTCATCCCGACAATTATATTTTCTCAACTCATACCGATTATCGGTGTTGCCTTGTTCGGTTATATTATCTGGAAAAGGTTCGCGCCGCTTTTAAAGGCTGCACCGGATAACCGTTTTGAAAATATCCCGGAAAGAATAAAAAACCTTTTTAATATCTGGCTGGCCCAGAGCCGTCAGCCGCGATACATGCTGGCCGGTGTATTGCACATTATTATTTTTTTCGGGTTTCTGGTTTTATCCATCCGGTCCACATCTCTGGTCGTTATTGGTTTTGCCGACGGTTTTGTCTTGCCCGGCCTGGGTGGCGTGCTCGGCGATATTTATAATTTTTCAAAAGATTATGCGGCAACGGCCGTATTTTTTGCCTGTCTTGTTGCTGCTGTCAGAAGAGGTGTTTTTAAACCGGCCAGATATGCCGTCCCTGAAAAATACGGTCACGACCATACTTCTGAAGCTGTCTTTGTGCTGGCATTGATTATGACGCTCATGCTTTCAGAAAGTCTTTTTGAAGCAGCCGCACATGCCGGCGGGGAAGGAGGTTTTCTGCCGCCGCTCTCCCTTGTCTGGATTTTTGCAGCCATGCTGCACAATGCATCTCCCGGTACATTGCAGGGTTTGCATATCTTCTCATACTTTATTCATGACCTGACCTTTTTCTTTTTCTTATGTTTTTTACCGCTGGGTAAGCACTTTCATGTCATTACATCGATTTTCAATGTCTTTTTCATGAGAATCACCAGGGGCAATATCAAACCCGTCAAACACGGTATTTCCGATGAAGCGCTCGATGATCTTGATTCCTTTGGCGTAAAGAAACTGGAAGATTTTACATGGAAACACCTTCTTGATTTTTATACCTGTGCAGACTGCGGACGGTGTTCCGACCAGTGCCCGGCCAATGCAGTAGGCCGGCCATTATCTCCCAGATTTATCTCCATTAAGGGACGTGATTTTATTTTTAAAAATTATCCGCTCAGGGGTGAATCTAATCCCGATCAGCCGGTTATGGGCACCATCTACGAAAATGATGAGATCTGGTCATGTACCACCTGCGGCGCCTGTGAACAGGAGTGTCCTCTTGGCATTGAATATATAGATAAAATAGTCGACCTCAGAAGAGGGTTGGTAGATGAAGGCGAGGTTCCCCAGACGCTTCAGAAACCACTTAAGGCCCTTGAAAAAAGAGGTAATCCCTGGGGCAAGATGGAAAAGAAGCGTGCAGACTGGGCAATTAAGGATGAAGCGTTCAAGGCTGAATGCGAAGTAAAGGTTCTGGAAAAAGGCGTTGAAGCTGAAACGCTTTACTTTGTAGACAGTATCTCATCTTATGATGAACGGATGAACAGCATTGCCCGGAGCACCGCCAAAATCCTGAAGGCGGCCGGTGTTGACTTTGGTATTCTCGGCAAACAGGAAAAAGACAGCGGTAATGAAGTGTTGCGCTTTGGTGAAGAGTTTTTGTATCAGGATCTCAAAACTCAAAATATTGATGCCATTGTGGAATCGGGTGTTAAAGAGATTGTTACCGCAGACCCCCATGCCCTTAATGCATTGAAAAATGATTATAAACTGGACTTGCCGGTTAAACATATCAGCCAGGTAATTTCCAGAGAAATTGCCTATAACAAAGTTCAACTCAAACCGGTTGAAGACAGCGAAAAGATCTACACTTATCATGACCCATGTTATCTCGGACGCCATAATGGCATTTATGACAACCCGCGAGAAGCAATTGATGCAATACCCGGCCTGAAAAGAGTCGAAATGGACAAACACGGAGACCGCTCCTTCTGCTGCGGCGGCGGCGGGCTCATGCTCTTTTATGAACCTGAAGAAGAGGTCCGCATGGGCGTATTAAGGGTAAAAATGGCGCATGATGCCGGTGCCAATGTCATTATCACTGCCTGTCCGTTCTGCATGGTAAATATTGAAGATGCCATCAAGGTCGCCGGATTTGAAGGTGAAATGGAAGCCATTGACTTCAGTGAGCTGATTGCAAATCATATAAAATAAATTTCGAAACTGAAGAGTGCCGGTGTACCGGCCTCTTTTTAAAGTGCAGATGTCCTCAACTTAAATGAGGGCATCTGCATTGTTGATATCTCTAAAATTATTCTTTTGAAACCGCCTCTTCAAATATCACATAAAACTTTCTTACGGTCTCCGTATTGTGCCATATATGAGGAAAACCTTTAGGGACAACATAACATTGTCCGGCTGTAAAGGTTTCAGCATGCCCATCGTCATCTGTAAGGGTGACGGTTCCTTTTATGATATAAACAAATTCATCTGCCGGCTGGGCATCGATTCTTGATTTGCATGGCGTTACTTCCCAGACGCCTGAAGTGAACTGCCCTGTGGCATTTGTAAAATAGTTATACCCTTTTTCAACAGGTTCTCCTTCCAATACTTTTTCAGATTCCAGGTTCCCCCAAAATTCAAGTCCTATGCCCTCAGGCCCATCGCTTTCCATGCGGATTATTGATTGTTTAACCATATTTCTTCTCCTTTATCATATTTTTATGTAATATCAGGGACTCTAATATCAGACGCCGTTGCTGTAATTAATCATCATACCGGCACCTACAATCAATGCTTAGCTGCCGGATTTTAACCCGTAAACACTCATCTTGTTAAATTCCCATCTGAATCAAATGCTATCGGTCTCAATTCCGAGATCTTTTCTAAATCGGCTCGATCAGAGAATTCGCTTATATATGCTTCGGATACGTCAACTTCGCATAAGCGAGATGTGTTTTTAATGTGTATGATTTTTAATTTTTCAATAGGAATGAGCCCAATACTGCCAATGGCGACTTTAACGGCATCTCGGTCATTCTTCAATGTTAATGGGATCTTTGCGTGTTCCGGTTCAGCGCCTGCAATCGCATTCACATAGAGGGCATTGAAATCAATTTTATCTACCAGGCGCTTCGTGACGAAATCTGCAAGCCCCACACCATCGGCATTGCCCTCAGTCTTTTCTGTTAAATCACAAACCACAATTCGTTTGATGCGGGGCGATGCCGGCTCTTTTGCGATAAGCGGCATATGGATTCGGCCCACCACTTTAGAATCAAAACCTGTACCACTGATGTCTTTTCCCATTTCATCAATAATCAATACATCCACATCCTCAAACGGCAGACGCGCAAATAGTTTTTTTGCTACTTTAAGCAGCTCTTTTTCATCCTCTTCCAATGTTTCAGGTGGAAGTACACCTATTTTTGCTGTTTGAGATAATCCATTTTCTACAATGCCCACGCCAAACAGAATCTTCCCTGTTTCGAGAACACAGTGTGCGATTGTCCGGATTGTGTGATAGTACCCAATCTCCATAATTGCCTGATGATAGCGTGTGGCGCCGATTTTTTTTCCAAGCCCGATGGCCATCATTTTCATCAATCCACTTTCAATATCGGCGTCAAATTCAGTATGCATTTTGATACGATTAATAAGAACAATATGATCTGCTTTCATAGCAAGTTTATCAATATAAACAGGAATTCTATCACCGGTCTCTCCAATTTGAATGACATCCAGTGACGATTTAATCGGAACGCCCATCTTTTTTTCTGAGATACCATAATTCTCCAGTACCTTTTTCTGGCCTTCCGAAGATGCAGAGCCATGGCTTCCCATGGCCGGGAAAAGAAAGGGTTTTAACCCCAGCACCTGAAGTTTTTGAACGGTTGCTTTTACAATTTCCGCATAGTTGGCAATACCACGACTACTGCAGCCAATGGCAACCGACTGTTTTTTTTTGATTTTTGAAGACAGTTTGAGTCTGTCAATTTGAGAAAAAATTTCCTGTGAAATATCTTCAAGTACTGGTGTTTCAAATTGCTGTCTGACTCGAATCATTTTGGGAAGATTTATTTCAGTATTCATTTTATCAAACAATATTACTTTGTGTTAAAGGTTTATGGCGCAATAATCATAAACTTCAAGTCATTAACATTGGTTCCGGTTGATCCGGTTTCTATTGCGTCTTTCAGCTTTCTCAAGTACGGAGATACATTATGTGCCTTAAGCGCTTGAAAAATATCAATTTCCAGTTCTTGAGCGATTGTTTCCGTATCTCCGTCAACAAGTGCGCCCGCCAGAATGGTCGGCCCGTCTGTTCCGTCAGTATCTATGCCGGCAACAACAACACCTTTCAGGTTGTGAATTGACTGGGCAGCGGCAAGGGCAAACTCCTGGTTTGGACCTCCTTCACCGGTAGCGCCGCCTGTTTTCACGGTTGTTTCTCCTCCGCCGATGATAATGCAGGGCGGTTTCAATGGCCGCCGGCTTTGTGTTATTTCTTTTGCAACAGCACCAAAGGTTCTTCCGAGTTCGCTGCTTTCTCCTTCAAGCATTGTAGAGAGCAGCATTGTATTTAAACCCAGTTCTTCCGCTTTTTCGACAGCAGCAATGCAGGCCGCATCAGCTTTCACAATAATGTGGTCATATCGATGACGTCCGGATAAATCATTCTCCTTTGGGGTTTCGGCTTCCATCCCGGCATCCTTCAGGAATCGGGATACGGAAAAAGGAATTTTATCCCAGAGATCATACCGGGTAAGGGTTCTTCCGGCATCATCCAGGGTAGACGTATCCGGTACTGTCGGATCAGTAATATAATCGAGCGGATCGCCAATCACATCGGATACGGTTAAGTTCACAAGATGTGCTTTTTCATGAATAGCCTTTGCCAGCCTTCCGCCTTTGATAAGACTCAGATGTTTTCTGACCGCATTGATTTCAACGATGCAGGCGCCGCATGTTAAAAGAAGCCGGTTGACCGCCTTCTTTTCTTCAAATGTCACCGGTTCTACCGGAAGAGGCAAAAGAGCAGAGCTTCCACCGGTTATACATCCAAAAACAATGTCATCTGCCTGGGTTTGGCGTGCCAGTTCCATCATTTCTATTGCCCCATGCAACCCAAATTCATCAGGAATTGGATGGCCGGCTAAATAGAGTTTGGCACGGGAAAGAGAACCTTCCTGGCCATGTTTGCAGATAACGACACCACCGGTGATTTTGTCTCCCAGAATATCTTCCAGTGCTTTTGCTATAGGGTAAGTCGCCTTTCCCGCTCCCATCAGGAAAATACGTTTATGTTTTTTCAAATCAAAAGTTTTTTCACCGACAGTCAGGGTCGTATTATGGAGTGAGACAAGGTCGCGCACAGCTTTATAAGGGTCTGCCCTGGCCAGCGCGTAGTCAATGATATCAAGTGCCATTTCCCGAACCCGCACAGAACCATGGGATAAAAGCTGATCTCTGTTTTTGATATAAGACATGTTTTTGTCTCCAATTGTATTTACGCAGGTTTCCTGAAATTTTTTCCTGCATAAACGGCTGAAGCACCAAGTTCTTCTTCTATCTGAAGTATCCTGTTATGTTTTGATGTTCGTTCACCGCGGATGGGCATGCCCGTCTTTATTTGACCACTATTTAATGCCACCACCAGATCTGAAATAATCGGATCTTCCGTTTCACCAGACCTTTCAGAGACCTGTACGCCATAGTTATTTCGATAGGCAAATTCAGCAGCGTCCATTGCCTCTGAGAGGGTGCCAATCTGGTTCACTTTAAATAGCATGGCATTGGCAGCACCCTGTTTAATTCCTTGCCTGAGACGTTCAATGTTTGTGACAAAAAGATCATCACCCACAATTTGCATATCCAGTTCACGGGTTATTTGAGCAAACCCTTCAAAATCTTCTTCTTGCAGAGGATCTTCCATGGATGCCACCGGATATTTATTCGCAACCTGTTTATATAAATCAATTAACGCATCTCTATCATAGGAAGTTCCATCCAGCAGATAGATATTTTTTTCTTTCTCAAACCATGAATTAGCTGCCAGATCCATTGCATAGAAAATATCCTCTCCTTCAGAAAACCCTGCCTTTCCGACAGCCTTTGACATAAACTCAAATGGTTCCCATATACCTTTCATCGGTGTTGCAAATCCGCCTTCATCTCCGGTGTTGGTTGCTATAATACCATATTTTTCAATAACCAGATCCCGCAAAACTTCATTAATGGCAGTCGTCCACTCAAGCGCCTGTGTATAGGATTCTGCTCCCACCGGCATAATAATAAACTCTTGTATCTCAAGATCATTGGCAGTTAATTTGCCACCATTAAGACAATTCATCAGAGGAACCGGGGTAACATGACCGGCAGCGTTGATATATCGAAAAAGAGGAACACCACAAATGCCGGCGGCAGCTCTCGCGGCGGCCAGTGAAACACCCAATATTGCATTTGCACCCAACCTGCTCTTATTTGGTGTGCCATCCAATGCCGTCATGGTCATATCAATTTTTCGCTGATCCGCGACATCCATTCCCATCAACACATCATTAATCTCAGTATTAACATTGGAAACTGCATTTAAAACACCAAGACCCTGATACCTTTTTTGATCGCCATCCCGAAGTTCATGGGCTTCATGTGTCCCTGTAGAACGCCCTGACGGCACATCGGCTCTTCCTTTCAATTTCCCATCCACCCATACATCCGCCTGAACTGTTGGCCATCCTCTACAATCAATGATCTCTCTTGCAGTAATTTTTGAAATTTTAAATTTTGTCATAACGCTTGTTCTCCTTGGCTCTCAATTTTAGCCATTATTGTTTTACAAAAATAACTCAAGGAACTTATTCTAAATTATTTAAATGAGGGAAAAACCATTCATATCTACACATGCCCCAACCTTATCGATATTTCTTTTGCTGCCGACACTACACTCTTAATAAATAATGCCGATTTATCTTCAGTAAGACGAAAATTTGGTCCGGAAATACTCAGGCTTGCAACGACTCGTTCGGACGCATCCCAGACAGGCGCAACTACGGAAAACGCTTCCGCCTCTCGTTCCCCCGTGCTGATACCATAACCGTTCTTTCGAATCTCTGCCAAAGATGCTTCCATTTTTTTAGCATTGATAATAGTGCCGCCGGTAAATTTCTTTAAAGAGCCGCTCATAATTTTTTCACGCTGTTCTTTTGGAAGATATGCAAGAAGCACCCTTCCTGATGCACCGGCATGAAGCGGGAATCTCCCTCCAATCGTACCAACTCTTGCAATTTCATGAAGGCTTTCAAACCTTAACAAACAAACCCGGTGATCGCCCTGAATTACATATAGGGAGACCTCCTCATGGCATTTGTCTCTGAGCTTTTCCATAATCGGATCCGCAACATCAGGAAGAGTATTTAGTTCCTGGCTGACAGTTCCCCATAATTGCATTCTGTATCCCAATTTGTATTTACCATAGCCGTCTGTCCGCTCAACACAGTGATATTCACTCAATGTAGAAAGTAGCCGCGAAACAGTGCTTTTCGTATATCCCAACATCCGGCTGATATCAGAAATACCGAGAATTGGTTTTTGAACACTAAAACAATTTAGAATCTCTACTGCTTTTCCAACTGATTTAATTGACATATTAAATTAATTTTTTTATGTATTGTATAATGTGAAACCATATTGCATAATGTGTAATTGCATTGTTTGGTTTTATACAGATTTTATTTTCCTGTCAAACACTATTTATTACCTTTATGATTAACCTTTATTGAATAAAATTTTATATTTTTTTTACTCTTGAAAGCGATAGCCTTAAATTTTAATTATTTAAACAAAAGCAGGAGGACAAAAAATGATCAACAGAAAAAAATTAGAAGAACAGCAGAAAAAAGAGATCAAGTTATTTGAAAAATCTCATAAGAAATCAAAGGCGTTGTTTGACAGAGCAAAGGGATGTTTGCTTCGAGGCGTACCAATGAACTGGATGGTGCGATGGGCAGGAAGTTATCCAATCTTCGTGGAAACTGCAGAAGGCGCTCATTTTGTTGACGTTGACGGAAACAGGTATGTTGATTTTTGTCTTGGTGATACTGGATCAATGGTAGGCCATGCGCCTGAGGCTTCAGTAAAAGCAATTTCTGACGCGGTTAAGAAGGGAACTACTTTCATGCTTCCCACAGAAGATGCAATCTACAGCGGAGAAGAGCTGCAAAAACGCTTTGGAATGAAGTATTGGCAATTCACTACAAGTGCAACTGATGCTAACCGTTTCATACTTCGGTTGGCAAGAGACGCTACTGGCAGGGACAAGGTTCTCGCATTCAACTGGTGTTATCACGGTAGCGTGGATGAAACGGTCGCCATTCTTGACAAAAACTCAAATGTTATAGCAAAGACGGGTAGTGTTGGCCCACAAGTAAACCCTGCCTTAACGACAAAGCTGATCGAATGGAACGATGTAGAGGCGTTAGAAAATGCTTTAAAAGATAGAGATGTAGCTGCTGTTTTGGCTGAGCCTGTAATGACTAATATTGGTATTATTCATCCAATCGAAGGGTATCACAAGGCTTTAAGAGATCTTACAAAAAAATATGGAACATTACTTATAATTGATGAAACTCACACAATATGTACTGGTGTTGGTGGTTATACAAAGGCTTATGGTTTAGAACCAGATGCCGTCACTATAGGCAAAACGATTGCTTCCGGTATTCCTACAGGTGCTTATGGAATGACAAAAGAATTTGGAGAAACAGCTGCTGACAGTAAAAGAGAACAATATGAAGATGTTGGCGGTGTTGGTGGCACTTTAGCAGCCAATGCATTGTCTATGGCTGCGATGAGAGCTACTTTAAGCGAAGTGCTTACTCAAGAATTTTATGACAGAAATATTCCTTTGGCAGAACGTTTCAATGATGGCGTACAAAACGTTATTAAAGAATATGACCTGCCTTGGAACACAACTTCGTTAGGCTGTAGAACTGAATACTGGTTCAGGAAAGAGCCTGCTAAAAATGGGTTTGAAGCAGAAGCTGCATTTGATGATTCATTAGATAAGTATATGCATCTTGCTTCTATGAATAGAGGAATTCTAATGACACCATTTCACAATATGGCATTAATCACAGCAAAAACGTCTGAAGAAGATGTTGATTACCATACAAAAATATTCCGCGAAATCGTTGAAAATATATTGGATTAACCCATTGGATACGTTAAACTGACAGGGCTTCGTCATTTTGAAACGAAGTCCTGCTTCCATTATAGCTATGCTGACACAGCGTATACCTGCCGCTTACCGAATCCGATAATGACTTTAATATATCCTTCCAGCTCTTTATCCAGTTCTTCATCCCCTGTATCCAGAAGAAACGGCTCTCCTTTAAGCGAGAGAATCTTGTTTTCCGTAGCAACGACGATAATATTCTCCCTGCCGACCTGCCGGATCACGTCAGCACTTAACTGCTGGTTTCCCCGGCCGAACAGATACCCCTGGCGCCCGATGATGGCAATAATAATCTTAAACCGGGTATCCGGTTCCCGTTTCATCAAATCAAGAATGCCGGCTTCATTCATATCCGTTGCCTCAATCTTTTGATTTCGAACCGCATCAATTCCCAGAAGCGTCCCCTTCAGGCCGAGCTTGTCCATAAAAGTTTTGGTTGTCGTTCCAGGGGCAACCAGATAGATGACATCCTTATCCATATTATGGATTATATCGGATGCAATTTCATCCTGATGAACCCCTTCTCCCGGATTGCTGCCGGCTTTTGAAGATTGATTCAGCCCCCTTTCATAAGGAATCTTCATGAACCCGTAAAGCTTTGCAGAAACTTTGTCCTGACGGATCAGTTCTTCATCGATATCCATCACTTCAGCGGTTTGTAAAGAAATTTTGCCGTTGTTTCGGACAAAATCGATCACAAGCCGGGCCGCTTTTACCGGGCTGGCAGCATAGACGCCGGAATGAATTTTCACCCCCCCGGGGATTCCCAGCACCGGAAATGAATCAGAAACCGCATCATAGATGTTGCGTGCTGTGCCGTCCCCCCCTGTGAAAAGGAGGAGACTCACCCCCCGCCGGACCAGCTCTTTTGCAGCCCGGGTCGTATCTTCCGGCTTGGTGGCACCCGGTGTAATCGCACCAAAAACCACTGGAGTAAATCCACAGGAAATGGCCTCGTCCTCCCCCATTTCAAAAGGGTAAGTATAGAGTTCAACGTCTTCCTTTATGTCCGATAATATTTCCAGGGCCTTGCGAGTTCTCCCCGGCGAAACCGGATGCGCCCCCAGTTCGAGGGCCCTCCGGTAAATATCATCTCCATCGCTACCTTTCAGTCCTACCTTGCCCCCCATACCGGCCACGGGATTCACGATGAGACCGATTTTTGTCTTAACCATTCTTCCTTTTCCTCTGATAAGCCCGCCAGGTGGTGGCCCACCGTTTGGCATCTTCGGCCTGTTCAAAGTCCTTTATCCGGTGAATAGCCTGATTATGAGGCGCCTTTCGGATCACTTCGGGTGTCTCCCTGGCCTCCTTACAAGCCTGTTCAATCACAGATGCCCAATATTCAATGTCCTCTTTGGAATAGGTTTCACAGGGTTCCGGTGTAAACGGTTCGGGTACCACATAGGGATGGTGGCTGAGCCAGTAAGACTGAATACCGAAATCTACCATGCGATCCTGAATTTCGTGGGAACCGAATCCGGTCTCATCCTTGAGTTTTTCCATGCTGAACCGCACCTGCTCAAACCGCGGTTTCCCTTCGGCAAAAGGGGCGGTTATCCCATCGATTTGTAAGAGCAAATGTGTCAGGTACTGGTTATTTAAAACAGAAATTTCCGCTGCCGTCTTTAAACCCTCGGGTCCCATGGATCGTATCCAGGCGTAGGCGCGCAAAACCACTTCCAGGTTTCCGAAAAAGCTTCTTACTTTTCCGATACTCTTTGGCCGGTCAAAATCAAGATGGTAGTGATCGTTTGTTCTGGTAACCAATGGTATCGGAAGATAAGGCGCCAATGCTTCCGTACAGCCGTATGCCCCTCCTGCAGGGCCTTCACAGCCGTGGGGAGATGAAAAGGTTTTATGCAGATTGAAATGGCATGCATCAAACCCCGCCTCTCTGGCCCGGGCAATACCCATGATTCCGTTCGCATTGGCCTGATCATAGAAACAGAGTCCTCCCGCATCATGGACAATTTTTGTAAATTCCTTAACCCGCGGATTATAAATCCCCGTATCTTCAGGGTTGGTCATATGAATTGCCGCGGTCCGGTCAGAAACCACCGAGTTCAGCGCATCAATATCAGGATATCCGTTTTTATGAGGCAGAAAGATCACCTTGAATCCTGCGGTGGCAGGGGTTGCCGCATTACAGGGATGGGTAAACTGGGTGGTTATCACTTCATTCCGCTGCTCCAGTTCCCCGCGGTCCTGGTGGTATTTCCTGGTAATACAGGCGTTGATATAGGTGGCATGGGCACCCCCTCCGGTCTGCATGGAAAATTCATCCAGGCCTGAAATAGCCTTGAGATAATTCCGCAGTTCATAGGTAATCTGTAAAATACCCTGGAGGGTACTTTCAGGTTGCAGCGGATGAACATCCGCCATTTTAGGGGAACGCACCAGCTCTTCGTTGACTTTGGGGCTGTATTTCATGGTACAGGTTCCTTCACCTATATCAATTCCGGTCTCCATCCCAAGCGTCATTTGAGACAACCGCAGGAAGTGCATCAGGGTGTGGTACTGATCTATTTCCGGCAAATTCGGCGCTGTTTTTCTCCGGGCTTTTTCCGGAATCAGATCTTTTATATCCCCGGCAGACTCAGCAATTTCTTCATGAACCGGCGGAACCATGATCCCCCGCCGGCCCTTTACGCCCATCTCCATTATGATCGGCTCATCATATTTTGCCGCATGGTAGTTTCTCAGTTTTATACCTTTCATTGCAGAACCTCCTTCAAATCGACACAAAGTTTGTCGATATCATCTTTTGTGTGGATTTCCGTTACACAGAAGAGCGCACATTGCCCCAGCTCAGGATATTCACCGGAGATATCTTTTCCACCGAAAACCTTTCGTTTCAGAAGGCCCCGGTTAATTTCCGCAACGGATTTCCCGGTTCCGCTGAAATCCACCATAAACTCTTTGAAGTTCGGTTGTGAAAATTTGATGGAAACCCCGGCCATTTCGGACAGGCGGTTCTGGGTATATTTGGCGTTTTTTACAATAACCTCACCAATCTCTCTCATACCCTCAGGTCCCATCAGGGTTAGATATACGGCGCCGGCGATGGTCCACAGGCCCGAGGCGGTACCAACCCAGTCTTTCCCCTTGTCCCGGCTGCCGTAGGAGGTTCGGTCGGATCGAACTTCAGCGAAGGCCAATTCTCCCTCTTCAACGGTTTCCATGATACTGTAAATCTCCAGCGGACATTCGGCGATATATACCTCTTCATCCCGGAAGGCGATAAAACCTGATTGCCCACCGCCGGCTAGCATATGCACGCCTATTGACTGTAAATCTCCAACGATCAGATCTGTGCCGTAGCTGCCCGGAGGTGTTAAAACACCTAACGTAATGGGATCCACACCGGCAATGCTCAAAGCGCCTATCTTATGGGCGATATCTGTTATTTCCTTGCCCTGGTCTTCAATTGTCCCCAGATAGGAGGGTGTTTCGAAATAGACGGCAGCGGTCTTATTGGATATCTTTTTTGTCAAATCATTCAGATCCATCAAGCCTGTTTCGGGATCATAGTCCACAAGCCTCACAGCGATGGCATTAGACATCTCCTCGGGCTGACAGAGTTGCCGTATCTCTGCAAGACGATCAGGATCAATAATCTTTGGAACAAGGACCTCGTTCCGCCCGGTGATGCGGGAGGCCATTCGGATGGCCCGCCCGGCAGCATCTCCCCAGTCATAGATCGGATTACTCACCGCATCAATATCCAGCAGCTCTCCCATCAAACTGTTAAACTCGAACCGAGCCTGGTATTTTCCGATATCGGAGTAGCCGGCCCCGCAATAGGCCGTCAGAAACTCCGAGCGGTTCACAATCTCATCCACCACGGCAGGAACATAATGCTGCCAGCAACCTGCACCAAGAAAGTTCAGATACTCCCTGCAGGTAACATTTTTTTCAAGAATCTCCTCCACATGCCGCTTCAGTGCATACTCCGAAGTAATTGCCTCCGGAATATCCAGTTTATCCTTGAATCTCAGTTGCTCGGGTATCTCGTTATACACGTCATAAACACTCTTCAACCCGACCTCTTTCAGCATCGCTGCCTTGATCTCCGGAACCGAGTTGGGAATGTAGGGATGGATAAACGTTTTCTTTTCCATATGTTCCTCCTTATACGCTATTCGGATATTGGTTCATAACCAAAGTCGGTTATCAAGTTTGTATATCGACCTTACATATCGTATATTCATTAAAGCCAACAATAACTTTTTTATACCCGGTTAATTCATTATCTAAAGCCATATCCCCTGTATCTATTAAAAGAACTTTATTTTTTAAAGAGAGTAATTTTTCTTTAGTAGCAATAACCATTATCCCGTCTTTTTCAACTTTCCTTATAATCCTTGGGCTTATTTGTTGATTTCCTCTTCCAAATATATGCCCTTGACCACCAATAGCGGTAACTACAATTTTAGCGTTGTTGTTATTAACGATATTCCATATTTCATTTTCAGATACATCTTTGGCTATTAATTCTTTGTTTCTTATAACTATAGTTTAGAGTTTCATAACACATTTGCTCTTTGAAAAATTACAAGAAATGTAAAAAATATTGTAGAAAGTACTTGACATCATAGCGGATTCGCGCGCCGCGCCTTTATTAATTGTTATTAAGGCGCGGCCT
>JAIPEE010000104.1 GCA_021737275.1 Desulfobacterales bacterium | reverse complement strand
CAAAACCATAATCGCAATTTTACCCGCTCGCCAAATAACCTTCGCCATAATACTTCCCCTTATAAAAAGTAGGATCACAAAAACAAATATTTTACATTTAAAACGCTATCACCCTGGCCTCTATAGACGAAATCACCACCTGCCTAACCGAGACACGCCGATTGCCACTGATCACGACTCCTACATCAATCATAACAGTTTTCCTCATAATTAAGCTACATACCCCCGACCCAACAATAGCTTAAATTACAACATAATTTCCATTTACAAACAAAGACAACAAACTACACACTCACCTTCATCCTCATATCACCTGCATATATATATCCTCAGGCTTTCTTTTTTTAATTAAAACAACATGCTTAATATGCGTCAAGCTAAAAAATATGTTTTTCCGACTATTCTTTTCTCTCTTAAACCTAAACTATTTAGCGTAAAGCTTTTATATTTTTATTTTTTATATAAATATATGTCATATTTTAGATTTTTAAGAGGTGAAATAAAGATTCCCCATCTCCCGATGCTGGAAGCGAAACTTGCGTTAAATTATTTATTATCCCTGCAAAGCCTGGCCCCTCTGTGCCAGAATAAGTGAGACAGTTCTTTGCTGATAATTAGACTTGAGGGCAAGGATAATATTACTATGCTAGAGACCATGAATACATCAAAGAAAAAGAGTTTGTTGGCCACGGAGAGAGGTGAGCCGGAGCGCAGCGGAGGCGAGCCGAACGGAGTGGCCAACAAACGGCGCGTGGCCACCCCATCCCCGGACCCTGAAGTTCTGGCCCAACCCAAACGACGGACGTTTACCGCTGCGTATAAAGCCCGCATTGTCGAAGAAGCCCAAAAATGTACCGAATCAGGGCAGATCGGGGCACTCCTGCGACGGGAAGGCCTGTTTTCATCGACACTTACACAGTGGCGACGCCAATACCAAAGCGGAGCCCTCCAGGGTCTCAAGGATGATAAACGTGGCCGAAAACGCATCCGCGATGCCAGGGATCAGGAATTAGAATCCCTACGGCGAGAGAATGAATGGCTGAGCAAAAAGCTAAGTCAGGCAGAACTCATCATTGATATTCAAAAAAAAGTTTCGGCGATGCTGGACAATCCGACAGAGACGCCTCGATATCGCGAGGGAAACTCATGAATATAATTGAACAACATCGCCATCAAGCCGGCACGTTGCCGTTGTGTGAGGCCTTGAATATCCCCAGAGCCGCGTTCTATCGCCAGCAGGCCAGAAATGCTAATCTCGCGCCAGCCGTAATACGGCTACGGCCTGAACATGCATTGTCGGAGACTGAACAGCAAAAAGTGCTGGACACGCTGCATACGCCTCGTTTTGTCGATCTGGCCCCGGCACAGGTCTATGCCCAACTTCTGGAAGAGGGATACTATTTGTGTTCGATACGAACCATGTATCGCCTTCTGGCGGCCAATAAGGAGGTGCGAGAACGGCGGGCGGTGGCCTCTCACCCTGTATACACCAAGCCCGAATTATTGGCCACAGGGCCCAATGAAGTTTGGTCTTGGGATATCACCAAGCTCAAAGGGCCAGTCAAATGGACCTATTACTATTTGTATGTCATCCTGGATATTTTCAGCCGTTATGTCGTCGGATGGATGATCGCAGAACGAGAATCCTCTACATTAGCCAAACGCTTGATTACGGAAACTTGCTATAAGCAGAATATCGCTGAGGAACGGCTGACGCTTCACGCCGACCGTGGTTCATCTATGAAATCTAAGGTTGTTGCCCAGCTACTCTCTGACCTGGGGGTTACAAAAACCCATAGCCGACCACACGTTTCCAATGATAATCCATATTCAGAAAGCCAGTTTAAGACCATGAAATACCGCCCGAAATACCCCAAACGCTTCGGCAGTATCCAGGACGCTCGGGCATTTGCCGTTGATTTTTTCTACTGGTATAATGAGGAGCATCGTCACTCAGGCATCGCTCTTTATACGCCATCTGACGTTCATTACGGCCGGACCGTACAAATTCAACAGGATCGCCAGGCCACCCTGGATGCTGCTTATCAACGGCATCCCAACCGCTTTGTGAATAAACCACCGGAGGCGGCATTGCCGCCAAAGGCCGTATGGATCAATCCACCCAAAGATCTGGAGAAACGAGTGATCCATTAGAGCTTAATTAAAAATTGAACTGTCTCATTTTACTTGACAATTTCCGGGATGCAATCGCACCGTTGGCTTTTTTCTGTTTCCGATACTTGGGAAGTTTGGGGGATTTGACTTTTTTACTATTTTTCATGGTTTAGCAGTCTCCAAGGTTAAAAACGTATACAAGTATACGTTTTTGGTTTTGGTCATAGCCGCACTATCAAGAAAAACAGGTGACCTAAGCCTAGGTCTCAGCGTGAGTTATATAAATGGGCAATACAGGACTTGAACCTGTGACATCCTGCTTGTAAGGCAGGTGCTTTTCACTTTCTTAAATACTTATGAAATATAGTGTTATATTTTCTATTTTCCTTAGTCTCATATTTTATTCGTCATTTTTCTCTTGACAGTCTCATATTTTTACTGTATCATTGTCATATAATCTCATATTTTTAGAAGTGAGTCTCATATATACAATGCTAATGGGCTTTGGTCTCATTTGTTGAGAGTTTATAACAATGGTAAAATTAGGATATGATAAACGAAAAAAAGTCTATCGAAAATCAGTTGGCTTCGTTCTTAAAAAAGGCAAGAAGGTTCAGAAGTTTTGGGCACTGGGGCCAGATAAGCAAAAAGCAGAAATCATAATGTTAAAAGCCCTTCAGGAATGGGCAACATTAAAAGCACTTGGGTCAAGTGTATGGACATCTGATGCCTTAAATGCTATTGATGAATTGAAAAATACTTTGTATGGTAAAGCATCCCCTCCTTCACCACAGAAGAAATCTTCACAAAAAATTCCTCACAAAACAACCACATTAAAACCCCTTACTTATTTTCAATCTATAGACTATTACTGTCAGGAGGTAATTCCGACTCTTAATATATCTGAGCAATGGAAGATTGACTTGAAGTATAGAATGTCATCAATAAAAGAAGCCCTTGACGACTTACCTCTTAACTCAATTAAAGCTGAACATTTGCTAAAAATTGTCAATCATTATAAAAACCGCCCTAAGAACAAACATACAGGGAAACCTATTGCACCTGACACTGCATCTCATTTTATCCGAACTGCAAAACGATTATTTGATTACCTTGACAAAATTGAAGTATGGATGATGCCCAAAAGATTTGAAAATATCTTTAAGGTCAGCACATCTGACTTCACTCCAACACGTTCTGAAAGATTAAAATCTCGAAATGGGATTCAGACGTTCACTATAGATGAGTTATCAGTTTTGTATAAGAATGCAAGCCATCAATTGAGAGAATGGATAGTTGTGGCCCTAAATATTGGAGCAACTCAAAAGGAATTGACAGACTTAATGAGGGGAGAATGTTTCTTAGAGTCAGCCCCACCTTACATTGAAAAGGTCAGACCTAAAACATCTAGAGGAGGAGAAGTAATAGGGAGATGGCTATTATGGGAAGAAACTGCTGATATATTGCAAAGCAAATTAATTCCTGAGTCAGAATGGGAATACAAGAAGAATAGTGGGGTATATTACTACAAGCATAAAAATTGGGATAAATGGAAAATATATGAACATCAGGATGAGGAAATTTATCAGAATAATATAAAATTCAATCAAAAAATTAAAAATGAGCCAAAACATGAGACTGACGGAGTTTTCGGGCAGTTAGTTTACATAAATGACAATGGTGTTAGGATTGATAATGTCAGTTGTTCATGGTTCAGAGTTATGGAAAAGAGCAAAACTAAAGTAAACAACCTTTCATTCAAGTTCTTGAGAAAGACTGGAGCTAAAATAATATCCGATATTGCTGGCAAAGACATCGGCAAAGTCTACCTTGCCCACACTGCTAAAGATATGATAGGCAAACATTATGTCCCAGAAAATTATGATATATTAGCAAAAGCTCTTGCAGAAATGAGAGTGTCACTTCAGCCAATGTTTGACAGCATAAACAACTAAAACCCCAACATATTATATGGCTGTATTTCAATTGAATATATGGCTCAACTTACCTTACCACCCACATTTCCTACTATCCAGATAATCATTCAAATCGACTCTCCTGATTCGATAGTAGTTCCTTCTGCCATCAACACTACAATTGAAACTTCTGAGTTCCCGTTTCTGAATTATGCGATATACCGTGTTGATATGAATACCAAGCTCACTGCTAACCTGAGTTGGACTTAGCCATTCATATTTCCCATCATCAATATCATCTGTTCTGAGGGATTGGATAAGGTTGTCTAAAACAGGTATATATGCATTATTAGTTTTCATGCGTTCTTTACTCCTTTGACAAATAGTAACTTTCATACTCCTGTTTCAATTTGTGGCCACATAATCCTTTTAAGATTTGGGGCTAATCTTTTTCCCACAAAAAATGTCTGGGTCAAAAAGGCAGGGAAGTGTAGGAGTCACACAGGTAAAATATGGAACCTTAAAAGTAGTTGGGTGTAAGGGTGGGGGTATTTAGTAGGGAAAATTAAAAGTTTTGAGCAGAAAAATAGGTCGTGTAAAACAGACCCATCGATACTCAGGAATAAATTTTATTTTTATTATTTTTGGGAGCAGAGAATAGGTTGATTTCTCAGATATTTTGGCAATGTGGCTTTTTGAGGTTATATCGGGGATTTATGTGGGTAGATTTCACTTTTTGCACCTAGGAATGGGCAAAATGTCAGGTTTTCCGTCAAGGGTAAGGTGACGGAGTATATAATTTTGGACTTGGACGTTTGAATGTAAATAAAACATTGCATGAGATGTTATAATTAAATATAATACTCGCGTATACTTTACTATAAATGCAATGCTAATTGTAAAAGGAAACCTAAATGCTCTACTGCTTTTGAAGCCAATTCATCTGCCTTATAACCCTTTCATGAAAAATTTAGGAGTATATCAAAATGGCTAAGTCTATGATTAATCGATTTGCAATTATAATTTGTTTGCTAGTATTATCTTTTTTCTTTTCTGCCGGTTGTGTTTCACCAGTATATTATAATAATCAAGTTTTGCAACCTCAGGTTATTGTAACCAAATACGAAAATATCAAACCGCCTTACCATCCACCTGTTCCAATGACTACATTTAATGCGAATGAAAAACCAACTTTATTTTTATTAAATTGTGGAGGTAATAATATTGAGATAAATATCAAGACAGTCGATGGTGAGTTGATATTAAAAGATACATATTATGTGAATGCAGATACTAATATATGGCAATCTTACACTCTCAAACAAGGAAGTTACCGCGTAGAACTGCTTCTAGCGGGCCTTGTAAGAGACACCGAATATTTTTCCGTGCATGGAGATAGTAGTAGTAATGCATTCTATACAGGTGAGTTGAAAAATGGCAGCCCACATGGCAAAGGAAAGTATGAGTTTTCCAGGCTAGGAGAAACAATTACTATGGCAGGTGTATCAAAGGAAGGCACGATGGACGGGAAATTTATTGCCTCCGATACCAAAGGGTCAAATCACATTTTAATATTTGATAATGGTTCACTTATTAGTTCAGAGGGCAAATCGATTTATAAAGACGGAACTGTTCAACAAGGTTTTTTGGACCATAGAACTTCTAGAGGAAAAGGAACAATCAAATGGCCAAATCAAAAATTTTATACTGGAAATTGGATTAAAGCACCAGAAGGTGAACCTGAAATACCAGATGGAACTGGAGAAATGACGTTTCCTGATGGAAGAAAATATACTGGGGCATTTAGAAATGGTAAGTTAGAAGGAATGGGTAAAATGGTTTTTCCTGACGGAAAAGTCCAAGAAGGAACGTGGTCTAATGATGTTTGTATTTCTCAGAATAATACCCCTACTGAATCAAAAACTAATATCAATGGGGTATTAAATATATCATCTACTACAAAAGATTGCGAGATTATAGTTGATGGTAAGTTTATGGGAAACACCCCTGCAACAATCAAACTTAAACAAGGAACTCATAATATCGTATTGAAAAAACAAGGTTTTATATCTTACAAAAGAGATATTGAGATTACAGGAGGTTCAGATTTGTCAATAAATGTATCATTAGAAAAAGAGTAGATGTTTCAAGTTTTAGTTTAAGTATGTAAATAATCATTTATCAATGTATGAC
>JAIPEE010000103.1 GCA_021737275.1 Desulfobacterales bacterium | reverse complement strand
TTTCCGTGGCCTTTTTCATGTTAGTTTTTCAAAAATCTTTGACCTCTTCAATATTCAAGAAGATTTACAGGCCTATCTTGACACTTTAGAGCAAGCCCTATCTGGATTCACACCATTTCAGGGGTGCGAAACTTGAGTATATAAATAATGGCCAAAAATAAAATTGATTCGCAAAAATGCATTAATTGGCGAATCTTTGTAATATTATTCGTTCTTGTCTGGATAATTTACAGCAATACTTTTCATGCATCCTTCCATCTAGATGATTTTCAAAATATAACAGAAAACGAACAGATTCATATAGAAAATCTATACCCTTCAACGATTTTTAATTCTGTCTTTAACCATTCATTCGATAATTTGCTTTTTTATCGACCTATTCCAAACATAACGCTTGCAGTTAATTGGTATTTTGGGAAGGATGATGTTACAGGGTATCATGCCGTGAATATTGCAATTCATCTGTTTACAGCTTTTTTCCTATACTTGGCTATATTTAATCTCTTCAACACCCCAAAACTCACCGACCGATACATGGGTGATAAGCGCTTTATCGCACTCTTGGCTGCAACTCTATGGGCGGCTAATCCCATTCATACCCAGGCTGTGACCTATATTGTTCAGCGTATGGCTGCTATGGCTGCTTTGTTTTATATTATTGGTATATTTTTTTATCTCAAGGCTAGACTTTGCAATTCACTGAAAAAAAAGATTGTTTTATTTTCAGGATTTTTGATTGCTTTCTTAATGGCGGTGGGGTCTAAGGAAAATGCTGTTATTCTGCCTGTCTCAATTCTGCTCATTGAAATAATTTTTTTTCAAAGCATTTTTGATTTCAAAACAATAAAAAAATTACTCTTTTTAGGATGGTTGCTCGTATTAGTCATTTCATTAATGGGGTTCATTTTATTTTTGAAAGGGGATTTTGTGTCTCATGTTTTAGATATTTATGAAACACGAAATTTCACATTATTTGAAAGATTGATAACCGAACCCAGGGTTGTTGTTTTCTATCTTTCACAGATTTTTTATCCTATAGCTGATCGTCTTTCTATTGACCATGACATAGTTCTTTCAACGAGTTTTTTTTCTCCTTGGAGCACGCTCCCAGCCATTTTTTTTATTATATTTTCTACGATGATCGCCTTTTGGCAAATTAATAAAAGTCCTTTATTTTCCTTCGCTGTTCTGTTTTTCTTTGTAAACCACATAATTGAATCATCAATTATTCCACTTGAGCTTGTATTTGAACACCGAAATTACCTACCCTCTCTCTTTTTATTTCTACCCATTGCAGCTGGATTAAAATGGCTTATCGATTATTATTCAAAAGAAATAATGGGTGGTGTGCTGATTGGGTTTGTCATCGTGCTAATAAGTATGTTGGGGATGGGGACATATATTCGTAATTTTGCATGGATTGATGAGAAAACCCTGTGGGAAGATACAATTGAAAAAGCACCGGGAAGAGCAAGGGGTTATCAAAATCTTGCAGCCACTTATTATGCCTCAATTAACAATTATGACAAAATTCTGGAGCTTTCGGAAAAAGCCATGTATCTGGAAGATAATACCCGTTATAAAGCAGAAGTGCTTTCACTTGCCAATATGGCCAATGTATATGCAAAACACAAAAAAAATTATGAAAAAGTAATTCAAATATACAACAGAATCCTCAGTATCAATCCAGAAAATTTTTCAGCAAAATATCATCTTACGTTGGCATTAATTCAAACCGAGCAACTCGAAGAAGCGATAAAATATGTGGACCAACTCCTTTCTGAACGTCCAGAATCAATCAATTATCTTAACACAAAGGCATTCATTCTGCTGAAACAAGAAGAACCTGAAGAAGCGATAAAATATCTCACAAAAACCATAAAAATAGACCCTGATAATGAAAAAACATTATTGAATTTGGGTGTTGCAAAAAGTATGATAAAAAAATACAGATCAGCCCAACAATACTTGAAACGCATTCCTGACAAATCTGAAAATATTATCCTGGCAAAGTTTCTTTTTATCGAAACCTTTTTAAAAGCAGGTGATAAACATAGGGCAGAAATTTATGCTGAAAAATTGGCCTCTCGATTCAGCCCCGCTAATATACAGAATTCACTTAAACAGTTAAATATAGGAGGACTTCAATGGCCGGTGGCAACCGACCTGATCTCCCTAATAATTGCAGATAAACTGGTGGGTCAGTCAACCAAGATCATGGAATTGGGGAAAACAGATGGCGGATAAGATCATAAAACCACTGCCCTTTTCCATATATTACTGGTCTGTTTTCAGTCTTGCTGCTGCCGGGCTGTTAAATATGGTATATTCGGCTATTTCCCATTACCGGGTCCATACCGATATCCTCTATGTCAGTTTATGTGCCATCTCCGATGCCGTTAACTGTGATACAGTATCCCAAAGCACCTATTCCATATTTTTAGGTGTGCCTGTGCCGGTCTGGGGTATCTTGGGATATGGATTTTTTTTGATTTTATTGTCATTTGCAGGAATGAGAAACGCGGATAACAGGCGAATTTGGTTACTGCTGTTTATAATTGCCCTGTTTTTTTCTACCTACAGCCTTGTACTGGCGTATATTCTCAAATTTCAGATTAAGGTGTATTGTATCGTATGTATTGCCGGTTATGGCATCAACTTCATGCTGCTTTACCTGGTTTGGATCATCCGGAGAAGGTTTCCTGAAAAAGGAGTTTTCAACCCCTTGAAAAAAGATATTCTTTTTTTGTGGCGGCCCTGGAAAAAAAAAAGTGCTGTTTTGTTGGGATATTTAAGTCTTTTTTCCATAATACTATTGTTTTCCCCAAACTATTGGCAATTCTCATTGCCTGAATTACCGGCGGGTTTGGCTTCCGGCATAACAGAGGAGGGCGACCCTTGGATCGGGGCTGAAGATCCTGAGATGACCATTATCGAATATTCTGATTATATGTGCTTTCAATGTAGAAAAATGCATGTTTATCTCAGACGGATCATTGCGGAAAATCCGGATAAAATGAGACTGATTCACAGACATTTTCCAATGGACAAAAAATTTAACCCTCTCTTGGAAAAATCATTTCATCCGGCATCCGGAAAGCTATCCATTGCAGCTGCTTATGCAGCCTTGGAGGGAAAATTCTGGAAGATGAATGATTTGTTGTATGATATACCCAGAGATATCAAAAAACTGGATATAAGGAAGCTTTCGCAGCAAAGTGGGGTCAGCTTCAAGGGCCTTATCACCGCCCCTGACAACAAGCGAGTATATTATAAAATCAAATTGGATGTTTTAAAAGGGATAGAATTGGGAGTGACCGGGACACCTGCCTATGAAATTGACGGCAGATTGTATCAAGGACGTATCCCTCTTGAACTAATAAACAAAGTGAATTTTTTATAAATAATCTATATTCTCGCTAAATAGGACGGATTTGGTAATCACAAGGCTGTTAAAAAGGATTAAATGTTTCCTGAAATTGCCTGCTAATTGTTTTTAACAATAATCACTTTTTTAGCTAATATTTATGTATCAAAATAAAAGCCCCAAAAATAATTTCAGCAATAGCAAACATTACAAGTATAATACAAATAATCCCATCAGTAATTATCTGGTAAGCAAATTTTATCAAAAAATCAGTCAACTGACCAAAGAGATTAATTTTACTTCATTGGTTGACGTTGGTTGTGGAGAAGGGGTTTTGTTAAAATATTTGTCAAGAGATATTAGTAAGAAATTGTGTTGTGCTATCGATTATGATTTAAATGAAACAAAAGATGCTATAATGAATTTACATTTTTGCAATGTGATGCGTGCCTCGATTTACGAAATGCCGTTTGATAATAATTCTTTTGACTTGGTAATTTGCACTGAAGTTTTGGAACATCTTGAAAATCCTGATAAAGCAATAGAAGAAATATATAGAATATGTAACCAATATGTTTTGTTGAGTGTACCAAGAGAGCCGATTTGGAGATTGTCAAATTTGGCTAGATTTTCTTATTTATCTGATTTTGGAAATACTCCAGGGCACATTAATCATTGGTCAGGCAGAGAATTTAGAAGATTTGTCAAAAAAAAGTTTAGCCTGATAAAGGTTTCCCAGCCATTACCATGGACTGTTATATTGGCATCAATTTAAAAATTCAATCATAACAAGGTGATGATGAGGCAAAAACATGTACAGGTTGTGTCTGTGTTCTTCTTGATACTGACCTTTGGGCTGGCCTTTTTTAAATGGAACGATCTTTCAATAATTTATACAAAAATTGGTTTTGGGTGGGCGTTACTCGGTTTTGGATGTTACCTGGTTAATCATGTTTTTAGGGGAATCCGTCTGAAAATGATAGTTGGTCAAAGCATGAAATCATATAAACAAGCCTTTTGTTTCTCATCGTTTCATGGTTTTTTTTCCTATCTTTTGCCATTTCGTACTGGAGATTTTTCTTTGCCTGTTTTGTTAAAATCTGCAGGCAAAACAGACTTTAAAACAGGTGTGGGAATTTTGGTGAAAACAAGACTCATGGATTTTTCCATGTTGGGTTTTTTTTCAATTTTGGGATCATTTTTTATTGCTGGTAAAATCTCTCCTGTCATTCAAATCATCTGGTTCGTTTCAGGATTGCTTCTGATGATTTCCTGGATTATTTTTCAAAAACTTGGCAGTTTTACCACATGGATTATTAAAAAAAAATTCCTCAACCTTGAAATTGATATCTCTGCTATATTTAAATTGCAATGGTCTGAGTTTTTTGTAACATTTCTGATATGGTTGGGAGTGTATGCAAGCCAATATTTTATGATCAAATCTATAGGCTTGGATTTAAGATTGCCAGAGATCATTTTCCTTTCAGCAGTACAATTGCCACTTCAAATGTTGCCTGTTCAGGGACTTGCCAATAGTGGTAATCATGAAGGGGGTTGGATCACTTCTATGGTATTGTTGGGTTTTAATACTCAGGATGCCTTGAAATTTGCTTTGGCTTCCCATGGGGTTTTGATTGCTTACGTTGCATTGCTTGGCCTGGTTGCGGTATTTATGGGATATCATAAAAAATTGAATCATCATAAAAGAGGAGAAATCGTTTGACAAAGAACTTTGCATTGATAGGCGCAGCCGGCTATGTTGCACCAAAACATATGAAAGCGATCAAAGAAACCGGTAATGTGCTGGTAGCTGCCCTTGATAAGAGTGATTCCGTGGGGATACTGGACAGTTTTTCCTATGATGTCTCTTTTTTCACTGAGTTTGAGCGGTTTGACAGGCATGCGGAAAAGATGAAAATGGCGGAAGATAAAACCAAAATTGATTATGTCAGTATATGTTCTCCCAACTATCTGCATGATGCCCATATCCGATTTGCCCTTCGGATAGGTGCCCATGCCATCTGTGAAAAACCGCTGGTATTGAACCCCTGGAACCTGGATGCCATCCAGTTAATGGAACAGGAAACCGGGAAAAAGGTGTATACTGTTCTCCAGTTGCGTGTTCATCCCTCCATCATTGCACTAAAAAGCAGACTGGCAGGGGAGATGTCAGGGAAAAAACACCTCATTGACCTGACCTATATCACATCACGGGGAAAATGGTATTTTCACTCTTGGAAAGGGGATATTGCAAAATCCGGCGGCATTGCCACCAATATCGGCATCCATTTTTTTGATATGCTGATCTGGCTGTTTGGCAAGGTTCAGTACCAGGAAGTGCATCTGGCTGAATCCAGAAAAATGGCCGGTTTCATTGAACTTGACAATGCTGTTGTCAGATGGTTTTTATCAGTGGATCACAGTGATCTGCCGGAACAGGTCAAAAAAGCAGGTGTTCCCACCTACAGGTCCATCACCATCGATAACCAGGAAATTGAATTTTCCGGGGGATTTGCTGATCTTCATACCCTTGTTTACAAGGACATTCTGCAAGGCAGAGGATACGGCATTGAAGATGCAAGACCCTCCCTTAACCTGGTGTCGTCCATACGCAACACAACCCCTGGCATTAAAAATAAAAATGGTATCCATCCTTTTTTGGTGAAGAGATAGAGTATATGGACATGAACGATTTTTTTGTACATGAATCATCCTTTGTGGATGAAAAAGTGACCATAGGGAAGGGGACCAGGATCTGGCATTTTTCCCATGTCCTGTCCGGGGCAAAAATCGGTGAGCACTGCACCCTGGGTCAGAATGTCTGCATTTCAGGTGATGTGGTTATCGGAAATCATGTCAAGATACAGAACAATGTATCGGTTTATGACGGCACCTGCATTGAAGACCATGTGTTTCTCGGGCCTTCCTGCGTGCTGACAAATGTGACCAATCCAAGATCGGAAAT
>JAIPEE010000102.1 GCA_021737275.1 Desulfobacterales bacterium | reverse complement strand
CCAATATTTCCGTTTAATGCAATATATATGTTAAATTACAGAATTATTTCCGTATTAACCAATATATATTGCATTATACAGAATTATTTCTGTTATCCATTTTTTAAAATAACGGAATTAATTCTGCTTAATCATTGTTATACTTCAGAAATAGAGCAAGGAGGGATTATGTTCGGATTGGATGTCACGCCTGTTGATTGGATTTCTTTGATAATTGCTATAGCAATTACGATATATGTTGCCAGTGCGAAAAATCCATTTGAAAAAGGAACAGATGAATATCAAGCTTTACGCATATGCAGAGTTGGTTTAGCGCTATTGGCTTGGAGTTTTGGTTTCGGCATTATTGGTTTTGCTTTTGCATTAGCATCCTTTGTTCTCGGCATTGTAGGGATCGTAAAAGGCCGTGGCTTGTATGGTACTATGTTGATTGTTGGATCGGTGGTTTTGCCGATAATTAGCGTATTAAATACAACCTATAAATTTATGCCGAAATAGCCGCCATAATTAATGGCAAAAGTATAACATCCCAGTCCAGGCGACAGCCAGGGCCAGGCGGTTTTGGTAAATATTCTCAGATTGAAAATTATCAATTATTTAAACTTTCGGTGGAAGCCCTGGCTGCTCCTGACCGGGGCGTTATTTTGCTGCAAAGGAGAATTTAAGATGATTTGTGATGAGTGTACAGCAAGGACTGACCCTGATTGTGATCATGTACCTACCACAGCAGAGTCGTGTATGGTTTTTTTTAACAGTCCATGTGGAACATGCGGTTTTACTCCATGCCGTTGCGCGCAAAATAACCCGGCGCTTGAAACGACAGCAGCCCCTCTTCGCTCCGTAGTTTAGAGCGTGGCTGCGTCTCAGCTTAATCATTAGCTGCTCTACAAATAAACCTATTGAGGAACAATAAATGCATAGAATAGTCAAATCACACTTAGAAAATTTTTCCAACAGCTTTGGATTAACGGATCTTGATGAATCCATTCAGTTTGAAATGTTTTCAAATTTTGCTGTTATTACACCACGGACAAGTGTTGAATTTGAGATCGAGGATGTAACCACTGGTGAAGGAGACGATGGAACTGACGGTGTAGCTGTGTTGATTGATGAAGAAATACTCATTTCTGATGAAGATGCTAAGTCAGCTTTTGAAACAGATCGAAAAAATCATGATGTTGAGATTTTATTCATTCAAGCTAAAAGAAGTGAGTCCTTTGATTTAGGAGATTTTTTAAAATTCAAAGAATCTATATTGCGTTTTGTAAATGCTGATGAATATGTTGTAGATGACAGCGTTCAAAAAAATGCACATGATGTATTCGACGTTTGTATTCAAAATGTATTTAAAATTAGAGGTGGAAAACCAAGTATAACTGCAAGATATGTAGCAACGGGTAAATATCATTTTCCTGAGGCTCTTGAGTCTGCAAAAAAAGATTTTGAAAATCAACTTGAGGAGTTAGGTTACTTTTCATCAATAGATGTAAAGTTTATTGACCGAGATGAACTAACTGCTCTATGGGTTGGTACTTATTCTGGTATAAAAGCCCAACTACCTATGTTTAGCAGTGCTTCTTTACCAGCAATTGCTGGAATTGAAGAGGCCTATTTAGTTGTCGCCAAAGCAACAGATATAGTTAAGAACCTTCTATTGACAGAAGAAGGAAATCTTAGGACTCAAGTGTTTGAGGAAAATGTACGATCATTTCTCGGCAATGAAAACCCTGTCAACCAATCCATTGCAAACACACTAAATGATATTGATTCATGTTCAAGGTTTCCGGTTTTAAATAATGGAATTACAATAGTGAGTCCAGATGTTCGAGTTCAGGGTAACACTTTACACCTTGAGAATTTTCAAATAGTTAATGGCTGTCAAACATCTAATGTTCTTTTTGAAAATATTGAAAGCATAGATGATGCAGTCATGGTAAATTTAAAAATAATTGAAACTTCGAATGAAGATGTTTTTTCGGAGCTAGTTAGAGCAACCAATAGTCAATCAAAAGTTGAAGAAACTCAATTTCTTTCATTAAGACCCATAGTCAAACGAATAGAGCAGTACTTTGACACTTTTGAAGGTCAAGATGGTCGTCTATATTTCGAACGTAGAGAAAGGCAATTCATTGGTCGAGATATTGCTGCTGTTAGGACATATTCAGTCCATAATGCTACAAAGTGCGTTGCATCCATGTTTTTCCATCGTCCGGATCTTGCGTATAGATATCCAAAACAAATGTATAAACTTTTAGGCGAAAAAATATTTTCAGAAGACAACAAAGAGATTATTTTTTATTCATCTTGTCTTTCCTTATATAGGCTTCATTTATTAGTGTCCAATGGAATAATTCCTCAAAACATGAGAAGGTTTAAATGGCATATTCTTGTCCTTATAAAAGCAATTGTTGCCGGAAAAGAATGCCCAAATACGAATTCAAAAAAAATCGAACCTTATTGCCAAAAGCTAATTGATACATTTTCTAAGCATAGTGATTCTGCCACCGCCCCTTTTAGTAGAGCAGTTGAGATAATTGAATCTTTAGGGGAAATTACAGATGACAGGTTAAAACGACAACTTGTTTTAGAAGAAATGCTAAGCGAAATCAGCTAACAAATCATTCCAGCGGATGGCGTGGGCTTCCGCTGCGCTCCAACCCACGCCGCCGCTGAATTCGTCGTTAGCAACCTATGATAAGGAACATCCATGAAATTTATGATACCCTTACGTAACAATAAGAAACTGAAAGTTTTGATGAACCGAATCAATGCGGACCAAGAGTTGTATCAAATTTGGAAATGCGCAAATGTTAATGCTGTTGATCGTTCCGGTATTAGTGATCATGGCGAGGTTCATATTCGTATTGTGGCTAATGCCGCCTTGCGTATTCTCCGATTGCTCGTCAAAGGTGGCATTGAGCCAAGTGTAGTTACACATCATGGGTTGACCAGCGAAGATGCAGAGTTGATTGTGGTGCTGGCAGCTTGCCTGCACGACACTGGAATCTCAGTGCACCGGGACCATCATGAAAGATACAGTCTATTTATAGCCTTTCGAAAGGTACGTGAGTTATTAGAAGGGATCTATGATGAACCGGATCTGACAACGATGGTATCTGAAACATTGCATGCAGTTGTTGCTCATGACGCAAACGAGAAATGTCTTACTATCGAAGCTGGCGTCCTGAAATTATCCGACGCAACAGATATGACCGAAGGACGTTCCCGAATTCCCTTTGAAGCTGGAAAAGTGAATATCCATTCTGTGTCTGCGCAGGCAGTAGATGATGTAAACATTAACAAAGGTGAAAACAAACCGGTATGCATAGAAATAAAGTTAAATAATTCCGCCGGGATCTACCAGATTGATGAATTGTTAAAGCACAAGTTGAGAAATTCACCCATAAAACCATTCGTTGAGGTAATTGCCAAAATTGAAGGAGAAACGGAATCCAGGTTGTTTGAATCATTTTCGATATAGAATTAGATGTTTGCTAACCTGACGCTGCACCAGACAACAAACGCTGGCGCGTTTGTTGTCTGGTGAGCTTGCCGTTAGACATTAAAGGATTAATAAATGGACAGATGTTACTCAATAGAAAGAAACAATGACATTATCCAAATATGCTTCTTTAAAAAACCCAATAAATCTGAATTAAAAGAAGCCATGAACGATGTACTAGCACAAGGTGATTGTCTCTTAAGACTTTGGGAATTAAAAAAAGGGATTGTTATAGACAACAGTCAAATAGAAGAAATTGCACAATATGGGGAAGAAATTTGGCCAGTTCCATCAAAGGCTGCAATAGTAGCACCCGATGATCTTTCTTTTGGACTTTCAAGGGTTCATGATGTGTATAGAGACCAAAATAAGCGAAAAACCATGGTCTTTCGAACAAAACAAGAAGCAATTAAATGGCTTAAAGAAGACAGCTAAATGATCTTGGTGCAATTATAAAAAAATTGTCTAACAAAATTGCTCAAGCGGACAGCGGGTACATCATCGCGAGGACGTATTGGGGACGTCCGTGACATATTGACATTTGAGTGAAGTTCCGTTAAAACTCCACCATGCCAAGAAAAGCCAGAATAGACGCCCCGGGCGCATTACATCATATCATTATTAGAGGAATTGAACGAAAAGCGATATTCAAAGATGATGCTGATAAAGACAGTTTTATAGAACGCCTGGGTTCAATATTAAATGAAACTGAAACACCCTGCTATGCCTGGGTGTTGATGACCAACCATGTGCACCTCCTGATGAAAACCGGATACGTTCCAATTGCCACAATTATGAGAAGACTTTTGACCGGTTATGCCCAGCAGTTTAACAGAAAATACAAACGTCATGGTCAGTTGTTCCAGAACCGTTATAAATCAATTTTATGCGAAGAAGATACTTATTTAAAGGAGCTTGTCCGTTATATCCATTTGAATCCTGTCAGAGCTAAAATGGTTAAAAATATGGCAGAACTTAAATTATATAAATATACAGGCCACAGCGCGTTAATGGGTAAGTATGTAAATGACTGGCAGGTTGTTGATTATGTTTTAAATCTGTTTGAGAAAGATTGCAAAACGGCCAGAAGAAAATATGCGCTGTTTGTGTCCAAAGGAATTGATGAGGGCGACAGGCCAGATCTCGTTGGTGGTGGTTTGCTCAGATCTGTTGGCGGATGGTCTAAATTAAAGTTGTCAAAAAAAGAAGGTGTCAGGATTAAGGGCGATGAGCGGATATTAGGTAGCAGTGATTTTGTAAAAAGTGTTTTGAGAAAGGCTAATGAAGATTTTGATGAATATACAAAACTTAAATCACAAGCACCCGAACTCGATGAACTGATAAAGAGAATTTCTGTCTATTATAAAATTGATCCGGAAGATTTGAAAACATCCACGAAAAATAGACAGATTGCAAAAGCAAGGGCAGCGCTTTGCTATATTGCAGTACAAAAATTGAAACTAAATTGTACAGATGTCTCCAGAAATTTAAATATTGTGCCATCTGCGGTCAGTAAGGCTGTATGCAGAGGTCAGAAAGACCCTGAGAGAAGAAAAGTTCAATGTATAGCACTAAAGGCTTGAACAAATGTCCAAAGATCACGGATATCCCCTATGTGTCCGCGAAATCAAAGTGCCTTGGGCTGCCGCTTAGCATTGCGTTGAGCTGCGCTAATCACGCTTGACGTTAATCACGGAATGCGTTATTATATGACACATGATCAGATCATTTAAATGCAAAAATACTGAAGCGCTGTCAAAAGGCAATTATGTCAAGCAGTTTTCAAAGATTGCACGTCGCAAACTCAGGCAGCTTGAAATCGCTGGTCGACTTGATGATCTAAGGGTACCACCTGGCAATCATCTTGAAGCGCTCAAGGGTAATCGTTCTGGTCAACACAGCATTCGTATCAATGATCAATGGCGAGTCTGCTTTCGTTGGACGGATGTCGGTGCAGAAAATGTAGAAATTGTTGATTATCATTGAGGAGTGTCTATTATGAAAAAATTAGAACCCATAACACCAGGCGAAATCTTATTAGAAGAGTTTCTAAAGCCTATGGGACTGAGCCAGTACCGATTGGCTAAGGAAATTGACGTTCCAGCCCAACGTATCAGCGAAATAGTCAGTGGTAAGCGCTCGGTAACAGCTGATACCGATTTACGGCTTTGTCGATTCTTTGGTCTATCCAATGGTTACTGGTTACGCGCTCAAGCCGCCCATGATACCGAGGTAGCCGAGCGCACGCTTGGCCCATCACTAAAAAAAATCAAACCATGGTTGGAGTGTGCCGCCCAACCGCTGCATTAAGAGCGATGGTAAAAAGCCGCCGCGCCTTATGCAGACCGTTATGCTTTTAAGATTTTTTTAAAAATAAGTATTCTTCAATGGATTCGTTTTAGTATATTCTGAAATAAGTTACTGATTTTTTTAAAGTTTGGAGAAGTTCCCATATATTTGCGTTAACATGCAATTTCATTTAATATGGCATAGTTCAATGTAAGTTAAACAGCGGAGCTATCTCATAAGCGTATTGGTTGTTTTTACATTGATATAATTATAACCAGTCAATCAAGCGGACAGGTAAAACCTCATCGTAAAATAGGAAATGCTTCGGTTTACCGCTTAAGCTCCGTTTTAGTAAGTTCTGAAACAAGTTACTGTTTTTTTTAAAGTTTGAAGAAGTTCCCATATGTTTGCATTAACCCTAATGTTGCATAAAATTTTAACTTTTTTCTCAGTATATCATGCTGCTTTTTGCAACACGTCGAGAAAATGAAGAAGATCTTTTCGAACTGCTTTATTTGCGCTCATCGTCAGGGTAAGTTGCCCTTGAGGT
>JAIPEE010000037.1 GCA_021737275.1 Desulfobacterales bacterium | reverse complement strand
CCGACCTCAAGGGCAACTTACCCTGACGATGAGCGCAAATAAAGCAGTTCGAAAAGATCTTCTTCATTTTCTCGACGTGTTGCAAAAAGCAGCATGATATACTGAGAAAAAAGTTAAAATTTTATGCAACATTAGGGTATATTTAATCCCGTTAAATCGATAAATGGCTTGCTTAGGGATGAACATCAATAGTAAATTAAATGTATAAAAAATTGTGTCTTAAATTCGAAACTTTAAGAGGGTATTTAAATGAATACAAAATTGTCATCTTTTTTATGTGTTTTAGTCCTTATAACGTTATTAATTGTAGTATGTGATTATAAAGATATTTCAGCGGATTCTGAATCACCAAAGATAAGACAGATTGCTGTTATGCCTTTTTTAAAGGGCAAAAGGCCTGATAATATCGACACCCTGATGATTTGTAATCCGAAACAACTGTATATTGAATCCGATGAATTTTCACCTGAGGCAGAACATATCATGACTCGAGTTCTCAATCAAGCCATGACTTCGCGATATGGACAACGTATGATATCTCAGACGGATGTTGATGTTGCCTATAATAATATAGAAGTTGATTCCGGATTAACAACTCTTCAGCTGGCCATTAAACTTGGAAAAGATCTTAATGCCGGATATGTTGTCATTGGGAATGTCTGGAAATTCAGAAATCGTAGCGGTTCAGCGCTTGCTTCCGAACAGGGCGCAACGGTGGCTCTCAATCTCCACTTGATCGATATTGATAAGGGAACAAGAATCTGGAAAGGAACTTTTGTAAAAACACAGCTGTCTCTTTCTGATGATTTTTTTCAGGCACTGGATTTTTTCAAACAGGGCGCTAAATGGCTCACCGCTGAAGATCTTGCACGCTATGGCGTTAACAAAACCTTAAAACAGTTTCCATTAAAGAATTGAAAAAAGGAAAAAGATGAATCAGGATTGGAATAATTTAGAGGAAGTACCCTGGCATACTGTCGAAATTGATAAAATCTATTATCATTTAAAAACCGATGATAAAGGGCTTTCTCAGAAAGACGCAAATGACAGACTCTCTAAATTCGGCCATAACAGATTAACCCCGCCAAAGATACGCAGCAGATGGATACTCTTTTTTTCTCAGTTTCATAATACTCTGATTTATGTGCTTTTAGGCTCTGCATTATTGACGGCACTATTTGAACATTGGGTAGATTCAGGCGTGATTTTAGGTGTCATTCTGTTAAATTCATTAATTGGTTTCATCCAGGAAGGAAAAGCTGAAAAAGCGCTCGACGCTATTCGAAACATGTTATCTCTTCAAGCTTCAGTCTACAGAGATAACAAGCGTATCGGCATGTCTTCTGAACAATTAGTTCCAGGCGATATTGTTTTTTTGCAGTCCGGGGACAAAGTGCCTGCAGATCTCCGTTTGATAAAATCAAAAAATCTCAGAATTGATGAAGCTTCTTTAACCGGCGAATCACTTCCAGTAGAGAAATCTGTTGCCGGTGTTGATGAAACGAAAGCCATTGGGGATAGGACCTGTATGGCTTATTCAGGTACAATGGTAACATACGGCCAGGCAACAGGGATCGTTGTGTCAACCGGGGACCATACCGAACTTGGAAAAATCAGCCGCTTGATTTCCTCTGCACCGACAGTCACAACAAAACTGCTCCAAAAAATGTCTGAGTTCGGACGTTTTCTGTCCGTTGCGATCGGCATCATCGCGGCCGTAACTTTTGTTTTCGGTATATTTGTTAGAAATTACAAATTCAGCGATATGTTCATGGCGGCTGTTGGCCTGGCAGTTGCTGCTATACCTGAAGGACTGCCTGCAATCTTATCAATCACTCTTGCGGTCGGTGTTCAGAGAATGGCTAAACGAAATGTCATCATCCGACGGCTTCCTTCAGTAGAAACATTAGGTTCTGTTACTGTTATCTGTTCAGATAAAACAGGAACTTTAACACGTAATGAAATGACAGTCAAAACAGTTGTGACAGCTTCAGAAGTGTTTGATGTCAGTGGTGCAGGTTACAATCCAAAAGGTGAATTTGCTGTAAAGGAGAAGATTTTTTCCTGCTATCTTATCGGAGGTGGTGGGGTTGCCTGCAACAAATTTCCTGATCTTCTCGAGCTGGCCCGTGCAGGTTCATTATGCAATGATTCATCGCTTGAAGGATCAGGTGATAAATGGGAGATACATGGAGACCCGACCGAAGCAGCGATGCTGGTTCTTGGACGTAAAGCGGGTCTGAATCAATCGGTTGAGCAATCAGAAAAACCTCGAATAGATACGTTACCTTTTGAGTCAGAACATAGATTAATGGCTACTTTGCATAATGCCGGCCCAAAAGGAAAGCTCATATATGTAAAGGGTGCGCCAGAACAGATTCTGAAATCATGTAGCCATCAACTTGATCTTGGCGAAAAATCTTCTTTGGACAAGGATTTCTGGGAAAGCCAAATCCGGCATATTGCAAGCACCGGACAGCGTCCGTTGGCAATTGCAAAAAAAGATGTTGCTTCTGATTCTAATAATATAACAATTGATGATGTCAAGGATGGCCTGACCTTGATCGGCCTTGTCGGAATTATTGATCCGCCGAGAGGCGCTGCTATCAAAGCGATACGTGAATGTAAAAATGCCGGAATAAGCGTCAAAATGATTACCGGAGACCACGTGTTGACTGCAAGAGCGATAAGCGTCCAGATGGGGATTGGTGATGGAGTTTTAGCTGTTACCGGTCAGGAACTTGATGGGTTGAATGATGACCGGCTCCGGGAAATTGTTAAACAGGTGGATGTTTTTGCTCGTGTGAGTCCTGAAAACAAGTTGCGACTGGTTCAAGTACTTCAGGCAAATGGTGAAGTTGTCGCCATGACAGGAGATGGCGTAAATGATGCGCCGGCATTAAAACGGGCGGATATCGGTGTGGCAATGGGAATTAAAGGCACTGAGGCGGCAAAAGATGTATCGGAAATGGTTCTTGCTGATGATAACTTTGCTTCAATTGCAAGTGCCGTTGAGGAAGGAAGAACCGTATACGAGAATATCAAAAAAGCGGTAATGTTTATATTACCTACAAATATTGGTGAAGCCGGAATTATTGTAGCCGCTATATTGTTTGGCCGAATGCTACCGATAACGCCAGTCCAGATTCTCTGGGTTAATATGATAACCGCAGTAACACTTGCTTTATCTCTTGCTTTTGAACCTGCCGAATCAAATGTAATGAAAAGGCCGCCCAGGAATTCCGATGAACCGATTTTAACCGGGTTTCTTATTTGGCGGATCTGTTTTGTTTCGTTAATCCTTATTGTTGGAACATTTGGATTATTTACCTGGGAAAGGGTTCATGGCGCATCCATTGAAACGGCACGTACAGTAGCCGTTAATACGCTGGTGATGTTTGAAATCTTTTTTCTTTTTAACACACGATATATGAAAGAATCAGTATTAAATCGTGAAGGGCTTTTCGGAAACGGTTATGTCGTTGGCGCTGTTGGCATAGTGGTTATCTTTCAATTAATATTTACCTATTTGCCGTTTATGCAAACCCTTTTTGGAACAACGGGTATAGCCTGGAAGTCGTGGACAGGAATATTTCTTATTACCCCACTATTGCTGTTTTTAGTCGAAATTGAAAAATATTTCATCCATCGAAAAGATCAAAAATCCGATTAACTGATATTAACGAATAAAACCAAATTTATTAGAGGGGAATTGTGGATACGGTTAACACTATTTTTTCCAAGCTAAATCAGATATGGCGTATAACACTTTTTACAAGCGGCGGTAATGAAATCCAATTAAACCAGATTGTGCTTGCCATGCTGATCATTCTGATCGGTATTCTGATCGGTAAACGGATTACGGTGTTGGTATCCCGCCGTTTAGAAAAGATTGAAAAATTTGATCAAAACACAGCTTATTTTATTCAAAGACTTTCTTATTATCTGGTTATTATAATAGTCGTTCTAATTGCTCTGCCAATGGCCGGAATCCCCAGCACTATCTTCACAGTTATGGGCGGCGCCATTGCAATTGGTATCGGGTTTGGTGCACAAAATCTTTTTAACAATCTGATATCCAGCTTGATTCTCATGATTGAAAGGCCGATTCGGCGGGGAGATATTATCGAGGTGTCCGGTCAGGAGGGGCGTGTTGAAGAAATCGGCAACCGTTGTGTCCGGATTCGCAGACGAGATGGAATTGATATACTTGTTCCAAACAGCTATTTTCTTGAACAGCATGTCATCAACTGGACACTGTCAGATAGTGATGTCAGGGGTAAAGTTGTTGTTGGCGTTAACTATGGATCACCTGTAAAACAGGTTACAGAGCTTCTTCTTAAGGCAGCGAATGATCATGCTAAAACCCATAAAGAGCCGCCACCGGTTGTCTTTTTTCATGATTTTGGAGACAACGCCCTGGTTTTTGAGTTGCAATTCTGGGCACATATAACGCGACCCGCAGATCTCAGGCTTATTCAGTCGGACCTCAGGTATCAAATTGATGATCTGTTTAGAAAAAATAATTTGATAATTGCATTCCCTCAGCGGGATGTTCATGTTGATACGACAAATCCTCTTGAGATAAGGCTTTTAGGAAAAGATAATAAATGATGCCATTTATGTTAAAAATATTTTAAAATCAGGAGTTTCAATGAATTCAAAAGAACCAATACAAATTGATGCGTTAGTTCCCGCAGAAATGGCTGCAAAAGCTGAACAGGTCGGCATCAAAAAGGCTCAAATGGACATCGTAGATACATTTGTCCTATCTCTGCTTGCAGGCGCCTTTATTTCACTTGGTGCCGTCTTTGCTACTACTATAGCTACCGGTTCAATTGGTATTATACCTTATGGGGTAAGACAACTGCTATCCGGTTTTGTTTTCTCTCTGGGGCTTGTTCTGGTTATAGTTGGCGGGGCTGAACTTTTTACCGGAAATGCCATGATCATAATGGCATGGGCAGGGAAAAAAGTTTCAACAATATCTCTTTTGAAAAACTGGATCGTGGTTTTCATAGGGAATCTTGTCGGCTCAATTGCTACTGTTATACTCGTATTTATAAGCGAACAGTATACGTTTGGTAACGGTGCAGTCGGCAACACTGCATTGATGACGGCAAATGCCAAATCCGGCCTTGATTTTTTTCAGGCCATTGCCCTGGGCATATTATGTAATGCCCTTGTATGCCTTGCCGTATGGTTAACCTTTAGTGCCCGCTCTACGACGGATCGTATTTTAGCAATTATCCCTCCAATTACAGCTTTTGTAGCTGCGGGTTTTGAGCACAGTATCGCCAATATGTATTTTATCCCGATGGGAAATTTGATTAAATCATATGCATCACCATCTTTCTGGGTTGCTATTGGAAAAACACCATCCGACTTTATGAATATAACCTGGAATAATTTCATTTTTAACAACCTTGTTCCTGTCACGATTGGAAATATTATTGGTGGTGGTTTTCTGGTCGCAGCTGTATACTGGTTTATCTATTTACGGAAACACAGAATATAGCTTCAACCTGAATACTAATTTAATAAAGTGGTATGAATAAAAATGGATCTACTTATCTGGACAGGTATTGTTTTTTGTATTTCGCAATCGGCAATATTTTCAGGACTTAACCTCGCTTTTTTCAGTGTAAGTCGTCTTCGCCTTGAAGTCGAAGCCTCTAATAAAAACCGGGCAGCGATGAACGTTTTGAAAATGCGCAATGATTCAAATTTTTTACTAACGACAATCCTCTGGGGAAACGTTAGTATCAACGTATTATTGACACTTCTTTCAAATTCAGTAATGGCCGGAATAACCGCATTTATCTTTTCTACGGTGCTTATCACTTTTATTGGAGAAATAATCCCGCAAGCATATTTCTCAAGACATGCACTAAAAATGGCATCCGTTTTAGCGCCGCTTTTAAGATTCTATCAAATCATCCTGTATCCGGTAGCCAAACCCTCTTCCAAAATATTGGATCTCTGGTTGGGAAAAGAGAGTATACAATACTTTAAAGAAAAAAGTCTAAAACAGTTAATTCATAAACACATAGAGGATGATTCAGCCGATATTGACTATGTTGAAGGCATTGGTGCTATTAACTTTCTTTCCATTGATGATTTGTTAATCGGTGATGAGGGGGTATTAATAGACCCGAAAAGCATTCTGCAACTTCCATTTAAAAATGGAAAGCCGCAATTTCCAGACATCGCAAAATCATCGGATAATGATTTTCTAAAAATATTAAACCGTTCTGATAAAAAATGGATAATTATTGTTGATGACAGCAATACACCCCGGGTGGTTATAGATGCAGATGGATTCATCAGAAGCGCTCTGTTTAATGAAACCCGTTTTAACCCCAATAGATTTGCCCACAGGCCAATCATAATTACAGATTCCGCAATACCGCTTGGCGAAGTGATTCGAAAATTGGAAAATGAGCCTCATATAAATGATGACGACATAATCAAAAGAGATATAATATTGTTATGGAGTCATGATAAGAAACAGATTATAACGGGTACGGATATTCTTGGCAGATTGTTACGTGGTATCAGCCGGCGTGTAAAAAAATAAACATTGGAGACTGAATGAATAAGAAGCTGATACACCGTCGATTGACTTTTATTCTCCAGGCAATTTTAGTTATAGAGGTTGTGGCTGCCACCCTGGAACAAAAGTGGCTGACGGCCTTAATTACAATTGGTATTATTATAATTACACTTGGCCCGTTTTTTTTTGCAAAGTTTTTCCAAGTCTTCATTCCTCCTGAATTTGTGCTTTTTTCTATCGTGTTTATTTTTGCATCATTATTTCTTGGTGAAATCCACGGGTACTACACTCGATTCTGGTGGTGGGACATCGTTCTTCACTCCGGTTCCGGCTTTTTACTCGGAATTATCGGTTTTCTTCTGGTGCACGTCTTAAATGAAACAGAACACATTGGCTTATACATGAAGCCTGGTTTCGTTGCCTTTTTTGCGTTTCTGTTTTCAATCGGCATCGGTGCACTATGGGAAATTTTTGAGTTTAGCATGGACAGTTTCCTGGGCATGAATATGCAGAAAGAGATGTTAGGCGACCCTTCAGGCTTGACCGATACGATGTGGGATCTTATTGTTGATGCTTTGGGGGCCTTTTTAATAGCAGCGGTTGGGTATGGCTATATCAAAGCTGCCAGAAACGAATCTTTTCTCGAACGATGGATTAATTCATTTATTAAAAATAATCCACGATTTTTCATTCGATAGGATTAGAATTATCATATGAATTTATTAAAATGGAGCGACCATGGAATATAAAGATTATTATAAAATCATGGGCCTGGAACGTGATGCTTCTCAGGATGACATTAAACGTGCTCACCGTAAATTGGCACGTAAGTATCACCCTGATATCAGCAAAGAACCTGACGCGGAAGATAAGTTTAAAGAAGTTGGTGAAGCCTATGAAGTACTGAAAGATCCGGAAAAGAGAGCAGCCTATGACCATCTTGATCCCGATTTAAACACCGGGCAGGAATTTCACCCTCCTCCTGACTGGGATTCCGGTTTTGAATTTCGAGGTGGTGGTTTTACCGGAGCAGGCGGAGACTATAGCGACTTCTTTGAGGAACTTTTTGGTCAAAAGCGTTACGGAACGGCACGTGCTTCCTATAATACTCAGTTTAACGCACGCGGCCAGGATCATCATGCCAGGGTATTTGTAGATCTGGAAGATGCCTTTCGTGGTACAACACGCAGTATCAGTATACAAACACCGGAATTGGATAACAACGGTCAGGTCCGCATTATTAATCGTACGCTTAATGTGAAAATCCCTAAAGGGATTAAAGAAGGGCAACAGATTCGTCTCAAAAGTCAGGGATCACCCGGCTTGGGTAAGGGAACGAAAGGAGACCTTTATCTGGAGGTTCATTTCAATCCTCACCCCCTTTACCGTGCCGAAGGAAGTGATCTTTATCTGACGCTTCCCGTTACACCCTGGGAGGTAGCATTAGGCGCAACTGTAAAGACACCGACGCCGAACGGAACGGTAGATCTCAAAATTCCTGCGGGCGCAAATAGTGGTAAGAAACTTCGTTTAAAAGGACGTGGCATCCCCGGTAAAGTTACAGGAGACATTTATGTAATCTTGAGTGTAATTGTACCGCCGGCGAATAGCGAACAAGCTAAGGCGCTTTATAAAGAGATGTCAAATACGCTGGCATTCAATCCGAGAGCCGATATGGGGGTATAGGATATGACACATCAAACCGTTGTTACCGGAATTATTGTTGAAGAAACTACCATTTTTAGTTTGGGTGAACTCAGTCGCGCCTGTGGTAAACCTGCCGAGTGGATAATAGCACTGGTGGAAGAAGGTGTTATTGAGCCTGTGGGCAGTGATCGGAGCCAATGGAAATTCAAGGGCCACTGTCTTCGTCGAGTTCGTATTGTCCAAAGGCTTGTATCAGATCTCGGCCTAAATCTGGCTGGTGCAGCGTTGGCATTGGAATTGTTGGAAGAGGTGGAAACACTAAGGAATCGAATCGCAGCATTGGAGAAATAACACTATTACTAAAATTGAGAGTTGCTCTTGTTGTGGAGACAAATCCTGTACATTTCAAATATTATAATTATCTCTTCTCTAATAGATGCAAATATAGCCTTAATATCTTATCTATAGGTTTTAGAAATATCCTTCTAATCAACTATCCATGTTGAAAAGCCTTTGCTGTTCTGAACAATCTTCCGGGTTATGCTTCCCATGGCCAAGTCATTGGTGTTTGTTGCTCCACGCCTTCCCACAACGATAGTGCCAAAATCTTTTTATATAGCCTCTTTTATAATCTCTGTTGCAGCATTCTTTAAAACATCATGTATTATATTGCCATTAACCGGAAAAACAGGTGGTTGACAGCTGTACTCTAATATTTTATTTGTAATTTTGCCCAACCGTAAAAAATGATGGACAAGGACACCCTTGGCGTTACCCAAGGAATGCCCCCTAAACGTTATCGATACTCACTTTAGTGCAAATTATAGGCAATCTTGTTCGGTGCACAGGAAACACAAAAAACCTCTGTCTCGTCAAATCCTTTAACTATATTTCGTGGCCCCAAATATTTTTTCTGGTATTCATCCAATTCTTTGCAATTTTTGTAACAGCCTTCCTTGGGCTCACTTTTTCTTACGCATTTTCTGCACGGCGAGGATGACATCATTATTCTCCATTTATTAATATAAAGTTTTTAAAATACTCATTGATCAAACCATACAAGGCTGTTTAACATAGGCTCGATGACAATTTCCCCCTCCTGCGCGTGCAGCAACGAGTAGATGGGCGGCAAATGTTTATCGCGAATCGTATATCTACGACACTGCCGCGCATTGAGATCACTACCCCGCTGTTCGAAGGACTGATTTTGTTGCCCATGCAATATCTCCTTTTATCAGCCGCTTTTTCCGGCGCCATCCGGCGACGTCCCCGAATTGGGTTTCCGTTCTAAGGCAACACTGGAACAAGCTTTCCTGCAGCGAGCCTGTTATCCACTCCAAAGGCCATGAAGATTGCAGTACTCTCTTGCCCGAATCTTTTGAGCCTTAATCTGAAAAGTAGCTTCCGGCTTATCCCCCGGATTTAAAAACTGTCGATATGCCTTGCCGTCGGCAATAATCTCTATCCATTCAATTGAGTGTTTCTCTTCCATGGGATGTGCGACACTTCCAACATTGACCGTGACCCCGCCGGAAATTTTCTCAATGACCGGCACATGTTTTTCCTTAGCGGCATCCTCTGTATTTTCAGTTTGCAATTTCATAGGTTCGCCGCAGCAGACCAGTTCACCGTCACCGCCATGCAGTACTTCAACGATATTTCCACAAACTTCGCACTTATAAACTTCCATTTTTTTTGCCATTTCTCTTCTCCTTTTGATGTTTTTTTCTTTCCTTCAATTTTTGAGGGTCTCGTAAATAGTCAAAACTTGCCCGATTATTTTACGTCACCGACAGGACCGACGCGATTTTGACACCATGCAGCACTTTCTGGGAAACACTGCCTAAAAAGAAGTCTTTCATGTTGGACAGCCCTCTTCTCCCGATCACCACGACATCTTATCCGGAATCGGCTTCCTGAATAATGTCATGGGCCACCCAATTGGAGCGTTTTTCGGCCTTGATATTCAATCTCTCTGGGGCAAAACCCGCTGCGATGAGACAATCCCGGGCTGCCGCGAGCGCTTTTTTGATGAGTTGGTGTTTTTTCCCACAAGATTACAGAACGAATGCTGCTTGGCCGTGAAGTATGGTGTCAGCTCCGGACTGTTCATAGCGCACATGGTTTCCGTATCCTGAAGTACACTATACAGCGTGACTGATGCGTCATGAGTAAAATGACCTGCAACGAAAATCACCGACCGCATGGCATTCTCGGATTCGTCAAATGCGATCAATATATTGTTAGCCATATGTTGCCTCTTCTGTATTAAAATAATTTTGTTGAAAACGAATCAGTTTGCCGTTTTTTATGTAATATTTCTTCTTAATGGGCAATCCGCAACCGAATCAGCCCCTTTGGTATCAATCATTCAGCAGCGCTTTCAGGAGTTCCGGGCGATACCGGTGATCTGTCAACGGTTTGTCTTTCAGTTTGTCGATCCGATCCGTATAGGAGGGGGATTCCATGCGATGGTAGATCCCCGTCGGAATGCGATCATCGGTACCGAGGGCAAGCCTGAGTGCGGCGATAAGATCGGTTTCATTGTGGTTTTCTTCTATCGGCACAACCCTGTCCTTGTACCATTTGTGCGTATTAACTCGATTGAAAGATACACAGGGCTGCAGAATATCAATCAGTGCAAAGCCGCGATGGCGGATGCCGGCTTGAATCAGATTACTTAACTGGTCGCCCTCGCCTGAAAATCCACGTGCGACAAAACCGGCACCGAGAGATAAGGCTACGGCCAGCGGGTTGAATGCACCGACGATGACGCCTCCGGGTTGCATTTTTGTCTGCATACCTTCCATGGAGGTGGGGGATGCCTGCCCCTTGGTGAGGCCGTAAACACCGTTGTTGTGGGCCAGGACCGTCACATCGATGTTGCGGCGAATGGCATGCATGAAATGGTTGCCGCCTTCACCGTAACAATCGCCGTCACCGGTACTCACCAGAACAGTCATATGGTGGTTGGCTATTTTGGCACCCGTGGCGATGGGCAGCGCCCGCCCGTGAAGAGAATGAAAGCAGTTGCATTGCAGAAAGTGGGGCGTTTTGGCTGCCTGTCCGATTCCGGAGACGATGAGAATCTTTTCGGGCGACAGGCCCAACCCGGCAAGGGCCGATTTCATCGCATCAAGAATCCCGAAGTTGCCGCACCCCGGACACCAGTGATTCGGGTAATCAGAATGATAATCGTTTGTTGATAGCATTTAAAACCTCATCTTAATTTAGTTTTGATGGCATCAGTGATTTCACCGGCACTCATGGGGCGGCCATTGTACTTGAGCACCGCATCGGTATATTGACATCCGGTTTGTTGGCGGATCAACTGCCCAAGCTGGGCGGACTGGTTTTGTTCCACAACAAAAAATTGCGTGACTTTTTCCAGAATCTCACTCAAAGCGGTATCCGGGAAAGGCCACAAGTCAACAACATGCACACCACCGCAATTGATGTCGTCGGCCCGCAATTGGTTGACCGCCTCTTCCATTGCGCCGCGCATCGAACCCCAGCTGACTAACAAAATGTCACTGCCGGCGTGAATAACCTCCGGTGGACGGATCTCCTTGCGCATGGCTGCCACTTTAGCGAAGCGTTTTGCCACCATGGCATCCCGGGTATCGGCATCTTCCGTGATGTGTCCTTCTTCATCGTGCTCATCGCTGCAAACCTTGACGAGAGCCGGGCCTTTGCATGGAAGGGCTCTGGGGGAGATGCCGCTGTCGGTGAAGGCATAGCGGCGGTAGCCGACCGGGTTCTCGAGATCATCGGCGGCAGTATATGAGGTAACCGTTTCGGGTGCTTCAAACGATTCTTCGGCAACGAAAAGTGAATCATTGAGATACTGATCCATAAGGATGATCGCCGGCACCTGAAACCGCTCCGACAATTCAAAAGCGCGCGCGGTGACCGAAAAGGCTTCGAACGGTGTGCCCGGTGCAAACACAAAGCGGGGGAACTCGTCCTGGGAGGCATGAATGACGAACTGAAGATCGGCCTGTGCCGTGCGGGTCGGCAGGCCCGTGGCCGGCCCGGGACGCTGCGCATTTACGATAACGATGGGCGTTTCCGTGATGGCGGCCAGTCCCAGCCCTTCGGACATCAGCGAAAAACCGCCCCCTGAAGTCGCTGTCATGGCGCGTACACCGGCAAACGCAGCGCCGATGACCATGTTTACAGCGGCGATTTCATCTTCGGCTTGTTCAATCACCAGGGGTACCGTCTGTGCCATGTCGACCAGATGTTGAATGATACCGGTGGCCGGACTCATGGGATAAAAGGCGCTGAAACGGCAGTCGCCCGCCAGTGCTCCGAATGCCACCGCCTGCGCTCCGTCAACGAGACGGCCCTTGGGTGATGTTACCGCCCAGGGCCATGACCACTTGAAGGTCTCGTCCTCAGCAGCAGTGTATCCATATTGGGCCGCTTGAATATTCTGAGCGAGGCGCTTTTCTTCCACCTGATTGAATGTCGATTTCAGGATATTCTCGAAAAGGTCAAACGGTGCACCGAGAAGGGCCAGGCTGGTTCCTGCCGCCACTGTATTGGCGAGAATGCTGCTGCCTGCTTTTTTGGCCACCCCCCCAAAATCCACCATTTTGTATCGATGATGCTGCGCCATGGTATCCGCATGATCTTTGGAGATCAGCACCAATCCCCCCTCTGTGAGCTCGGGTTGGTGCAGTCCATAAGTTCGTTCATCCAGTGCTACCACCATGTGAAGTTTCCGGGTCGGACCGTGGACAGGCCGGTCGCTGATACGAAGCTGGATGAAACTGTGACCGCCCCTGATCCGTGATTCAAAATCATTGATCACCATCACATACAAACCCGCCCTGTGACAGGTACGGGCCATCAGCAGACCGATGGTCTGAATGCCCTGGCCGGCTTCACCGCCGATCAAAACACTGATATCTACTGTCATTCAAATATCTCCTTTACTCTCATTGCGACCGCAGCCCTTATGCGTCGAAGGCCTCATTGCCGTTCATCCGAGCGTCAGCCGTTCTGAATGTGACGTCACATGCGCGCGATAGTGTCACGCAATTGACCGATTTCAATGCTTAGACTCACACACTGTCGGCCTTGCAGGCAGAATTCCGCATCCCCTTCTTCCAGAAAGGTCTTCATTTGACGGGAACCTTTTTTCAAATCGACCACCCACCGCTGGTTGGTCTCATCGAATTCAACATCGATATCAATGCCGCATTCTCCGATGTCCGGATAAATATCTCTGATCTTTTGGCAAAGTTCGTCTTTATCGATCATGGGTGTTCTCCTTATCTAATTGTTTAATTGTTGGCTTTTTTCCCGGCAACATGCCGTCTCTCCATGAGTGGATAATGTCAACGCATCGACATTCATCGGTCCCGCCTTTCTCCGGGGCTTGCCTGCTTGATATATTGATAGAAGTCGCTGTCCGTGGTGAGGATCAGTACGGAATTCTTATTCGTTTTCTCCTTGTAGCTTTCAAGGGTACGCAAAAAGGCATAGAATTCCGGATTTTTATTATACGCCTGGCCGTAGATTTGCGTCGCTTCAGCGTCGGCTTTGCCTTGGATCTCCTGCACTTGGCGGTAAGCCGTTGAGCGAATCTGGCGTAGCTCTTTTTCCATTGTCCCGAGTATCTCGGCGCTGCGTCCCTCACCTTCGGAACGGAACTGCGCGGCAATGCGCTTGCGCTCGGAAATCATGCGTTCATAGACCTTTTCACGGACGCTTTCAACGTAGTCGAGGCGCTTGATGCGCACATCCACCAGTTCGATGCCGTATTGCGGGATGATTTTCTGAGCTTCAGTCAGTATCGTTCGGGTGATCTCCTCCCTGCCGCGGGCAATCTCCCTTTTAAGCTCCTCTTCGCGCTCCTTTGGTATCTCCTTCAGGGCTTCGCCCTCGGGCACTTCCCACGATGCGCTGCGCACGAGTTCAACGAGTTCGCTGCTTGACACCTGGTCGCGTACCACCGAATCGAGAATATCGTTCAAGCGCGACTGGGCCCCCTCTTCGCTGGCCACATTCTCCAGAAACTTTTTCGCGTCGGCAATCCGCCATCGGGCGGTGGTATCCACCCAGATGAACTCGCGCCCCTTGGTGGGAACCTGGTTCGGGTCACCGTCCCAGACCAGCAGACGCTTTTCGAATCGTCGGACCTCCTGCACAAAGGGGAGTTTCATATGCAGCCCCGCCTCGGTTACCGGTTCCCCAACAGGTCGGCCAAACTGAACGACAATAGCCTGCAGGCCCTCTTCCAATGTATATAGACCGCCATAGACTACGATAACGATCACCATCGCTATTGCGATGATTACTGCTTTTAAGGTAAACTTCATGGTTGCCTCCCTTGTGCTGATGGTTGCCCACTGGATTCCAATGGGAGCCAGGGCACCATGGCCTTCTGGTCCTTATCCACAATATAGAGTCCTTTCATGTCTGACAGGAAACCGGTCATGGCTTCCAGATACAGCCGCCGGCGCGTAACCTGCGGCGCCTGTTCGTATTGTCCTAAAATGGCCTCAAAACGGGTGGCCTCTCCTTTGGCCCGGTTTACGCGTTCCAATGCGTAACCTTCAGCCTCGCTGATGCTTTGCGTAGCCACCCCCCGGGCTTTGGGGATTTCCCGGTTGGCCTGTTCCTGGGCTTTATTGATCGTTTGCTCTTTATCCTGACGCGACTCGTTGACTTCATTGAAGGCCGGTTTAACCGTATCCGGAGGAGTCACATCCTGAAGTTCGACAGTAACCAGACGCACTCCGGACTCATAGGTTGTAAGGATTTTCTGAATCTCGATTTTGGCTTCACTGGCCACCGCCACCCGTCCGGTGGTCAGTACATCACTGCCCAAACGGTTTCCGACCGCTCGGCGCATGACCGCCTCGGTAGTGTCGCGGATTGTTTTCGAAGTGTCGCGGACCTGAAACAGGTAGCGGATCGGGTCTTCGATGCGATACTGGACTATCCACTGAACATCGATGACGTTCAAATCCCCGGTGAGCATCAGCGACTCATCCTTATAGGCGCCGCGCGTATCAAAGCGGGTCTTTTCACCGGGAACAGTGGAAACCGAGACCGTCCGAAACCCGAACTCTTCTTTGAGCACACGAGCCGTTGGCAACATACGGACCTTTTCGATACCATAAGGAAATTTGAAATGCAGTCCCGGACCGGCCGTGCGTATGACCTTGCCGAAGCGCTGTACAATGCCCGTTTCCTCCGGTTGGACGGTGAACCATGCAGTCCAGAAGACCACCACTACCACCACACTGGCGACAAGGATGAGGACCGGACCGCTTTTAAATCTTTCAAACTGTTTTCGAATATTTTTCAGCACGTCATCCAACGTCGGCGTGTTACCCCCGGAAGTTGATTCAATTCAGTCATAACTTACCTCCTTCAGACGTTCAAATAGTGTGACTCCAGGTGGTACCTGCAGTAGTCCCACCATTGTGCTCACAATGTCGCTATTTTGGATAAAATAGATCATTTGCCGGTATGAAAATTCATATTAGCTTTTTTCTCCCAAGCTGTTATTAAATAAATTCAAACTTCTTGTAATCATATACTCAAATTTCGTGCCAAGTGGCTTGGGTTTGAGTAACAGTAATATAACGAGCTGATATGTAAGAAATTTTTTATAAAAGAAAAGAATCGGGGAAGGAGGCAAGAGTATTAAAATATGGTCATATATGATCGATGGTCATATATGACCATATTCGCAAACAAATTCGCATCAACTTTCAATCTCAGAATTATCACTGAACAACAGTTTTTAACCGGTAACTAAGGCCTCAATGCAATTGGCCGGTTCTTTATTAAGATGAGCACATATAATCTAATTGGTATTCAAAAAAATATGTGTCTGAAAGCCAGGTTCAACCAACTTAATAATCAAAGCCATTTTTTTCGTTTGAAATATATCAACATAACCCCTGTAACGACACCTATAATTATCCATACCATCGAATAGCCAAAGGACCATTTCAACTCAGGCATATTCTCAAAATTCATGCCATAAATACCAGCCACAAAAGTAATGGGAATAAATATGGTAGCAATAATGGTCAGCACTTTCATTACTTCGTTCATTCTGTTGCTGACAATGGACAGATAAAGATCCAGCATACTTGAAAGAAGATCACGGAATGTTTCTATGGTATCAATTACATGATTGATGTGATCATATACATCTCTAAAGAAAACAACCGTTTTTTCCTGAATTAATGGCGATTCGCTTTTTATCAGTAGATTAAGCATCTCCCGTACCGGCATTATCCGCTTTCTCAAATAAAGCATCTCCCGTTTTATTGAGTGCAGTTTTTCCATGGTTTGCTGGGTCGGGTCTGTTTCAAGTTCCAGTTCAACCATTTCGATCTGATCCCCAGCTTCTCCCATGATATGGATATAGTGATCAACAATGGCGTCGATTAAGGCGTAAGCCAGATAATCGCAGTCCATTTTCCTTATACGACCCTTGCCATTCTTGATTCTTTCACGAACGGCACTGAATACGTCGCCTTCTATTTCCTGAAACGTAATCAGAAAATGTTCACCAAGTATAAGACTGACCTGTTCTGAACAAAGCGCCTTGTCTTTATCAAGATAAAGCATTTTCAATACGATAAAAAAATAGTCATCGTGTTCTTCAACTTTTGGACGGTGCCCGGTGTTAACAATATCTTCCAAAACAAGCGGATGAAGAGAGAAAATATTTCCTATCTGTTCAATTATCCGGGTATCATGCAGTCCGGTAATATTAAGCCATGTTACAGATTCGGTTTTATGACACTCTTTAATCTCTTCAAGATTATCAATATTTTTTGCAATACACTTACCCTGACCATAATCAAACAACTGAATATTTGTCACATCCGTCTTCTTATCACCAACATGAACTAACGCACCGGGAGGCATTCCAGGCGTTTTGGATGATTTTTTTATGAATTTAAACACGAACGTCTCCTTTTACACGCTTTATATATTTTCAGAATTTATCAAATCCATTTTAATTTGCCGTTTATCATCGTTGGCCAGATGAATCGTTTGAGTTGGAAATGCAAAATTAATCCCCTCTTCTGCAAAACGATACATGATTTCACTACAGGTATCCTGCAGCCATGCCTGATATGTCCAGTAATCAGGCGGATGATACCATGCAAGTACGGTAATGTTCAGGCTGTAATCATTAAATCCGTTAAAAAATACGCGTGGCGGAAATTCACTGTTCATACCTTCATGGTTTTCAAGTATATCACGGATTACTTGTACGGCAACCCTAACTTTTTCGACCGGGGTATCATAAGTAATACCGATATTGGTCAGCCATCTTATATGTGGGCGTTTGGCAACATTTTCAATAGATGAATTAACTACTTTTTCATTGGGAATGGTTACCAGATGACCGCTCAGTGTTCTTATCCGTGTGCTTCTCAACCCCACAGACTCAACCACACCATCATATTTATCAATCGTTATTCGTTCACCAACGTGAAAAGGCTGATCAAATAGTATGGTAATTGTTCCGAAAAAATTGGCAATTGATTCTTTTGAGGCCAATGCGACAGCCAGACCGCCAATGCCAAGGGATGCAATGAGCGGTTTTAGCTCGATGCCCGTCATGTTCTGAACAAGCATGATACCGCCGATAACGGCAATTATAAATCTCAGACATTTCCCAATCAACGGAACAAGAATGTCATCCATTAATGCTTCAGTCCTGGTTGCCCAGTTTCTCAAATAGACATCCACCAGTTTAACCAGTCTGAATAAAAACCAGAAAATGGAAAAAACAGTTAAAATATCAACTGAGTTTTCTAAAATATTTTCTATTTTTGATAATAATATTGCATCAAAACCGGAAACGAGTGACAACAAGGCCCAGTAAATGCCATATACCCAAAGCATAAGACTTATGGGTCTTGAAAATGCAATCAGAAATAAATTAATCCAGGATGTTTTTGTATCTTCAATTTCTAATTGTGATGATTTGATTTTAATATACTTGAGAAGCAGTCTTTCAAATATGATAACAACCAGAAATATGACTGCGGAAATTAAAATCTGTTGCCATGTCACCCCATGCCACATATCGCTTGAAAACATCAGACCTCCTTACCTGGTTCTGAAAATAATCTCACCATTGAAATAAAATCATATAAAATGAAACAATTGGCGTATTTTAAATATTGAATATAAAAACGATATCTATTATAGTTTGTTAAACCCTGTCTGATTTCGACCAGGAAAAGTGGTTATATTAATACCACTATACTTGGAATAGGTAAAGTATCTCTTGACAGGTATAAATCAGATACTCAATTGTTAATGTATTTATATTCAAAACGATATCTCCTGATGCTGAACCGGAATAATGAATCAGGAAAACAGATTCAGGCAATATGGTCTTTTGTGAGATGAAGTGGTAAAAAAAATCAAAACACCTTTACAAACTATCGGCTGGCGTGAATGGGTCGGCCTACCTGATTTTGGCATTAATATGATTAAGGTAAAGGTTGATACCGGTGCCAGGTCTTCATCGCTTCATGCATTTGATCAGCACGTATTTGAGAAAGATGGTTTAAAGTGGGTACGTTTCAAAATTTATCCGGTTCAGCGGAAAAAGGAAAAAACGGTTAATCTGGAATCGAAGATTCTTGAATTCAGGTCCATTCGCAGTTCAAGCGGAACAGCTTCATTAAGACCGGTTATCATCACCAATATATCAATCCTCGGCCAGACATGGCCGGTTGAATTAACTCTTGCAAGACGGGACGAAATGGGATTTCGTATGTTGCTTGGTCGGGAAGCCTTTCGGCATCGTTTTCTTGTTGATGCAGGGCGATCTTATTATAACGGAAAACCCGCCAATAAAAAAACAAAGCCAATTTTAAAAACTTCCAAAAAATCAAAACTGAAATGAGGTAATATGAAACTTGGGATCCTTTCATGTAGCCCTAAATGCTACAGTACACGTCGGCTTCGTGAAGCTGCCGAGCAGCGAGGCCACGAGGTTAAAATTCTTAATACACTCAAGTTTTCAATTGACCTTGAGCAGGGTAACCCTGACCTTTACTATCATCAAAAACAACTGCCGCTTTACGATGCCATTCTTCCAAGAATCGGTGCTTCAATTACCTATTACGGAACAGCTGTTGTCCGCCAATTTGAACAGATGGATATTTTCTGTGCAAACTCAGCTGCAAGCATTACCACCTCAAGAGATAAGCTCCGAAGCCTTCAAATACTCAGCAGACACCTTATTGGCATACCTAAAACAACTTTTGTGCGTGACAAGAAAGATGTTTTACCGGCAATAGAAAGAGTTGGCGGTGCCCCTGTTATCATCAAATTGCTGGAGGGAACTCAGGGGATAGGCGTACTTTTGGCTGAATCCGTTAATTCGGCAGAGGCCATCATTGAAATGCTCCAAAGTCAGAAGCAAAACGTATTAATTCAGAAATTTGTTGCTGAAAGTAAAGGTCGTGATATCAGGGCATTTGTTGTAGGAAATCAGGTGGTTGGCGCCATGCGTCGAATTGCCCAAGGGCAGGAATTTCGTAGTAATGTCCACCGTGGCGGACGGGCGGAACCGGTAATACTTAATGAGGTATATACAGAAACGGCTGTCCGGGCCGCCCAGATAATGGGCCTCAGAGTTGCCGGTGTTGATCTGCTTGAGGGTAAAGACGGTCCTCAAATTATGGAAGTCAATTCCTCTCCCGGTCTGGAAGGTATTGAGGGATGTACACAACTCGATATTGCCGGTTCTATTATTGACTACATTGCCGCTCAGGTTAATTTCCCGGAAATAGATCTTCGTCAGAGATTGACTGTCAGCCGGGGTTATGGTGTAGCTGAAATTTACATTCCTGAAGGGTCAATTTACATTGGAAAAACTATTCAGGAATCCGGATTACGTGAAAAGGATATTATCATACTAACCCTTAAACGCGATACGACAGTTATTCCCAACCCTCGATCTCAAAGACAATTGGAAGCAGATGATCGACTGCTTTGTTTCGGAAAACTTGAATTAATGAGAGATTTTATCCCTGCAAAAGTTCGCCGAAAACGACTTCCGAAAGTGAAAGATTTGCCTGAATTACCCGTGGCAGATGAAGCAATTAAAGTATATGAGAAACCAAAAGAATTTTCAAAACCTGTAGATGAAGAAGAAAGTGCATGGCCTAATGGTTAAAAACCGCGAACGAAAATCTATCAATAATTGGTTTGGAGAAGAGATCCCTGCCGGAGAATCCCGTGATGTCAGCCTTGTCATCAGTGAGAGCTACAGCAGCATGACGGTTAAGATGCAGATGCACATTCAACGTGCAAAAGAAGATGGCCCTGTTCTTTTTGTGACAGCTGCATTGCACGGTGATGAAATAAATGGTACCGGCGCCGTTCACCAGTTAATTCAGGATGAGACATTCCATCTGACTCGTGGATCCGTCATTCTTATTCCGGTGCTGAACCTGCTTGCATTTGATCGTCATTCCCGTTACTTGCCGGATCGGCGTGATTTAAATCGATCTTTTCCCGGATCAGAAAAAGGAAGTCTTGCCAGCCGCATGGCCAATACAATTTTCAGTGAAATTGTGTCACGTAGTGATTATGGAATAGATCTCCATACTGCATCCGTTCGTAAAACAAACTATCCTAATGTCCGTGGTGATTTAAAAAACCCTCAGGTTCGCAGACTCGCTGAAGCTTTTGGTTCTGAAATTATCATTAACAGCAAAGGACCCAAAGGCGCATTTCGCCGTGAAGCCTGCCTTGCAGGATGCCCGACAATTATTATGGAAGGCGGAGAAGTATTGAAAGTTGAACCCGGTATTGTTGAAAGTGCAGTTCGGGGTATAAAAAATGTATTATGTGATTTTGACATGCTTGACGGCAGTATAGAAAGCCCTGAATACCAAGTTGTCATAGAAAAATCAAAGTGGATACGTGCTGAGCATGGCGGTTTTCTGCACTTTCATATTCAACCGGGAGATATTATTGAAAAGGATCAACCACTGGCAACAAACACGACATTGCTTGGTCATGAACAGGGTACACTTTATGCGCCGTTTAATGCAGTAGTGATCGGAATGACCACCCTTCCGGCTGTTAGTCCGGGCGAACCGATTTGTAACCTTGGAAAGCTTCCAAAAAAATACAAACCGGCTAAGCTTCGAAAACTACGCTCCGAGGAAAACGGCCTTGAACAAAGGGTGTCGGAAGAGCTTGCATCAAATGTTCTTGTGGTTGAAGCGCCTGAAGAAATAGAAAGTGTTTAAAGCAATAAGTTCTTAAGCTTACAGACTATTCTTCGTTGGAATACAAGGATTTTATCCTTGACTTGTGTTCATCTACAGCTTGACGGCGTGCGGTGTCTCCATCATCACCCTTTTGTCTTTGATCAATTTTCTGAATACTTTTCATCTGGCCATATAAGACAAGAGTGTCTCCTTGAACAATTTGTGTTTCTGCCTGGGGTGTCCCGATATAGGTTCCATCCATTCGCTGAATACCAAGAACAAGAATGCCCTCCAGAGGCAATGCCGCTTCTTGAAGTATTTTTCCGGAAAGCCAGTCGCTGGGTGAAACCTTCATTTCAGATACGGTGTAACCGTTCTGTAACTGAAGTAAGGCGATATAATCCTGCACCTCAAGTTTTGTCCATCGCTGAAGCCCCCATGCAATGAGTTTGTTAAGTCGCCGTTCAACCCATTTGTTTTTTGAAATCCATAACAGGAGGCTCAATCCCAAAATCAGCATGGTGACATCCCATAACCATTTTTCAGACGCGGATGTATTTATCAGCGATATAATCAATGTTGCTACCACCGTCGCAATACCGATATTTCCCAACAGCATGAGCAGCATGATGATTCTTCGCCTCACGGGATGGTTGACAATCAATTCGGTTTCAGAAGTCGTAAAACCGACGCCGGTATATGCGGAGCGTGCCTGAAATCTTGCTGTTTCGCTTGAAAGACCTGTCAGCATCAGCGCCATGGTTGCAATTCTTGTCACCACCAGTGAAAGCATTGCAACCACAAATAATGATAAAATTGCGATCATTGCTATATTCTTTCCTTTGTGTCAGCAGCTGTTTTGTAAAAGAAAAACTAACCGATTAAACGTTTTCCATAAATCTAATTTTTATATTCAGCACTCTTCTTCGGGTAGTGCTGATTCCAGGGGTTCAACATGAACGACTACATCAACAATATCGGGACCGGTATTTAATAATCTGAGTTTTACCTCTTCTGCAATTTTATGACCATCAAATACGTTAATCTTACCATCTACAACTATATGCAGATCAGCCTGGATACTAGTACTGATATAACGCGTCCTGATTCGGTGAACCTGCTTGATATTTTCATCTTCAAGGGCAATGGCTTTTATTTTTTCACAGATATCTTTAGGTGCTCCCACATCAATCAACTCTTTAACACCACCCCAGACGGTCTTAGTAGCTGCCTGAAGAATCATAATGGAAACAATTATAGCACCGACGTGATCAAGAAATGACCAGGATGGAGAAAAAATGGCGGCCCCAACCGCAATTAAGACCGGTATTGAACTGATCGCATCTGTTCTGTGGTGCCATGCGTTAGCGGCAAGCGCTTGGCTTTTTAAACGCTTTCCGGTTAAAGCTGTCCATCGATATAAAGCTTCTTTTACAACAACAGAAAGCCCTGCTGCAAAAAGGGCTATCCAGCCGGGCGAACCGTCATATTTAAGATGCATTGTTAAAACGGCTTCCCAGCCGATAACAAAACCTGCTGCGAAAAGGAAAATTCCTATGAAAATTGAGACAAGTGTTTCTATTCGCTGATGACCAAATGGATGAGTGTCATCTGCCGGTTTTCCCCAATAATAGGATCCAATTATAACAGCAACATCAGTTGCCGTATCAGAAAGACTGTGAACCGCATCTGCGACAACAGCCTGACTGTTTCCGATGGTTCCTGCTGAAAACTTGATTGCAAAAAGCAGCAGGTTAATAAAAAGACCGGTCCATGTCACCTTTCTGACAATCTGCTCATTTTTTAATGTTTGAGTCTCTTTATCAGGCATCACGATTATCAGGGCTCATTTCCGTATATGGATAAGCTTAAATTTTAATTTTTTATATTTAGCGCTTTTTATGTCCTAACTCAACCATACAAAACCATAAGGTTCAAGTTCAAGATCACTGCCGCATGAAATAATATTACCCGTAATCAAATCCTGATATTTTTTCAGCATATCACAGGAATCCATATGAGATAATTTTACTTTTTGTTTTTTTTCAGAAAAGTTCGCTATTACCATCACTCGCCGGTTATTATTATTTTTACGTATAAAACCAAACAGATGATCATTGCCTGTATCAAAGACATCCATGTCGGCATTCTGAAAGGCCGGGGTTTTTTTTCTGATATAAATCAGCTTGATCATCTCATTGAAAAAATGCCATTCAATCGTATCCTGATCTGCCAGATCCTTGTGTTTGTCCCAGTTCATTTTGGAGCGATGAATCCAACGGCTGTCATTAATTTTCAGCGGATCATCCAGATACGTATAATCATTTATCATAGCCCATTCATCCCCAAGGTATATGAGCGGTATACCACCAATACTCAGCATGATACTGCGGAGCATATTAATACGTTTGACAGCCATTTCTATCAGCCGATCATCATTTTTTTCTAAAGCGTCTTCAAGTCCGGCAAGTGAAGCAAGCGTACCGGAAATGCGCATATCATGTGTATCCTCATTAAACTGAAACGGCACACCCCTGGCAAATGAATCCGGAAAGCGCCCCGTATAGAAATCATTCAAAAACCGGCGATGGTCCTCCGGAGAAATGCCGACGGCCCTTGCATCCGCATCATCGAAGGTCCATCCTATATCATCATGGCATCTCAAATAGTTTACCCATGTACACCCTTTTGGAATCCTGCTCCGATGACGCATTGTATAAGAAAGAAGTCTCACATCTCTTGACGCCAATGCTTCCCATATTAAAGCCATTAACAATGGATTATATGAAAGCCGGCATTCCTTTTTGTCGATATACTTAATTACTTCATCCGGATGAACAATCGCTTCGGATTTAAATAGAAGCGAAGGCGCCGCTATTCTCGCCATGGCATTAAATGCACGGATAAGAATGTGTGCTTCAGGTAAATTTTCACAATTAGTTCCGAGGCGTTTCCAGATAAATGCCACCGCATCAAGTCTCAAGACTTCAACACCTTGATTTGCCAGAAACAGCATTTCTTCGGCCATTGCCCGAAAAACTTCAGGATTGTTATAATTCAAATCCCACTGAAAACTATGAAAAGTGGTCCATACCCATTTCTTAATTTCATTAACCCATGTAAAACTGCCCCGTCTCACCGTTGGAAAAATGTCTCGCAAATGACGTTGATACTGATCCGGCACATGTCTGTCTGGAAACAGATGATAAAACGCCTCCAGTTCAGGATCGCCTGACCTGGCTTGCTTTGCCCAGGCATGTTCATCTGATGTGTGATTAAAAACGAAATCCAGCGCAAGACTGATGCCTTCTTTTCTGAGAAGAGAGGCTATTTTTGAAAGTTCTTCCATTGTGCCGATATCAGGATTGACGGAACGGTAATCGCTGACAGCATACCCGCCATCATTATCACCATGCGGAACTGCGAAAATAGGCATCAGATGAAGATATGTCAGTCCAAGTTTTTTGAAATATGAGATATGTTCATTAAGTTTGGTTAAATTCCCACTGAAAAGATCCACATAAAGTACACCGCCCACCATATTTTCAGAGTTAAAACATTCAGGGTTTGACTCACGTTCCAGATCCATTTGTTTAAGCTCTTCAGGCCTTTGTATCCAGTTTTTTGCAAGGGTTCGCAACACCTGTTCAAGTGTATAATAAAAATCATATTGCCACCCATATAACTGGTGCAGATATCGAAATAACTCTATCCACTCTCGTTCCAACCGACTTTTAAATTGCCACCATGATTCCGGATCCTCCTGAATTCCGTTACGAAATATGTGCTCCATACGAGGCAATAACCGATTCAGTGTTTTGAGTGCATGAATATTTATCCAGTCGTTAGAAGACATTATTCCCCCATAATCATTTTCAAGAAGGCACAGGAATCCGAATCCGTAGCAGCAGAAACCTGATTTATTTTAAAAATAATATAAAAAAGCGGACAACTCTTTAAAAGTTTACCCGCTTTATGTCTTTCTCATTAACTTATTTTACATTATGCCGTAACATCTTCTTCCGTGATTTCAATTCCTTTGAGAACCGCTTCTTTTAAGGTATCAAGTCCGATTCTATCGACCATTCGGCCAACACGCTCATGTTTTTTACCGTTTTCCTTATAAAATTCAACCACACGATCAACAACCTCGAGGGCAACCTCTGTGCTCAGCGGTTCTACAAGAATATCCGCAAGCCGTGGTTTTGAAGCACCACACCCCCCCACAGTAACTGTCCAGCCCTTTTTTTTGCCCATCAGCGCTATATCTTTAATACAGTTTTCGGCACAGGAGTTTTGACATCCGCTGACACCCATTTTGGCTTTACCCGGAAGCTCCATACCATGATATTTTTCATCGAGCATAATACCCATACCAAGGCTGTTCTGAACACCAAGCCGGCAAAAAGCCATACCCGGGCATGCTTTAATACTTCTGACGCATAACCCGACAGCACTGCCCGCTTCCATACCCAGCTCTTTCCAAACGCTGTCGATATCCTCTTCTTTTAATCCGATAATGGCGATACGAGCGGCACTGGTAACCTTTAATGCCGTACCTTCATGTTTTTCAGCCACATCCGCCAGCTTTCTCAGAATTTCCGGTGTTACAATACCACAGGAAAGATGAGGTGCGATCGCATAAGTCTCTTTGTCACGTTGCAGAATTGTTCCTTTTTCTCCAAGCTTCAGCATTCAAATACACTCCTTTCATTCACTTTCAATAAAAAGATCGCTCATATTTATGAAAATTTAATTTACAATAATAATCTATTACGTTACTCGTCTTGGCTTACAAGTCAAAATACCACTATAAGAATTTGTTAAATTGGTTAAGAACTTTTTATACAGGAATAAGAATGATTACAAGAAAAACATGGAAAAAAGGTACGCTAAATGGCTTTAAAACATCATTTATGCTGCTTAAAATCATTGTACCTGTATTTGCTGCGGTAACAATTCTGGGACACACGCCGGTTATTGGCTATATTTCAGGGGTTTTTGGACCAATCATGCGTTTTACAGGCCTGCCCGGAGAAGCAGCAATTGCTTTTGTTACCGGTGCTGTTGTGAATATTTATGCGGCGATCGGTATTATCATTGCGCTGAACCTGACACCATGGCAGATTACAACAATTGCCGTCATGCTGAATCTTTCCCATGAGCTAGTTGTTGAATCTGCCATATTAAAGAAAACCGGTATCAAGGTCTTTCCTATTATTATGATTCGTCTGCTTTCTGCATTTTTAGTGGGCGGTGCAATGAATGCAATGGGGAAATTGATATTTTAGAGGAATCAAATGAGCTGGCTGGAAATAGCAATTAATATAATAATTGGAAGCGGAAAAACCATCTTGATCATTACGGTCATACTGGTTCCTTTTATGATTATTCTTGAGCTGATCAGGGATGCCAGGCTACTGGACAAGGCAGCGGTATTTATCATTCCGCTTATGAGAATGTTTAGTCTGCCAAAAGAAGGCGCTTTTCCACTGTTAGCCGGTGTTTTGTTCGGCATTACATATGGTTCCGGTATTATTATCCCTTATGGTCGGTCAGGAGAGTTAAGTAAAAGAGATATGACACTCATCGGCGTATTTCTGGCCGTCTGTCACGGCATGGTTGAGGATACACTTATTTTTGCCGCCATTGGTGCCAAATGGTGGGTTCTTGTTATCATCAGAGTTATATTCGGCATTCTGGCCATATCGGTTGCAGCAAAAATTTCTTTTCTTAAAAAAGATCAACAGGAAAAGACAATTTAAAATTACTCTAAGAAAATTATGTTTTACAATAATTTTGAACGTTTCCTCAATGAATACACCTCTGATCCCTGAAAGTTAAAACCGGTCTACTTTACTGAATTTTTATTCAATAAAATTACATGTGCATCTACCGGTGTTCCATCGCCTCCATTTGTGGGATAAATTTCATCCGGACAGGCTGAAAATGCCATAATACAGTCCATTTCAGCACAAACTTCAACATAATCGCCCGGCTTTGAAGTTGGCCTTACATAATCAATTAACCCGGACTCTCTTATGGGGGCCAGCATAAACAGATTCCAGGGACTAGGCGTTATACCAATTTTAATACCAAACGGCTTTACAGCGTTAATCAGATTATCTCTGCAGTTTGCATGATATTCTTTGCGACCGGCATGAATATACATTTCCTGACTACACGCAGCAATAAGCGTATCGTGTCCGCCCGGAGATGTGTCCTCAGTAAATTTTAAAATGGGTTGATATCGGTTTGTGATCAACTGATCCCCCGGTTCAAATATAATACGCTGGAGAACTTCCCTGCAATGTTCCATGGAAAGTAGCGATTCAGTGTCTTCTTCTGAAAAAGCCCATGTATCCACCACCTGGGTCCCATAGGTATTAATTACTCTGACAAACTGGCCTTTTTTGACGGATAATGCGAGTCCTTTTCCGGCTTCAATTGTAAATTGTTTTGAACTTTGCATTTTTCACCTCATCACCATTTTATTAAATTTCAGATCTAACTTATTGTCATAAATTCCAATAATCTTAACACTTTCATTGACAGATTTCAAATTTTCTTTAACTGTTTCGAGTCAGTATCATCCGGTTTTTGCAATTGAACCACCATAATACCGGCAACAATAAATATAAGCGCTAAAACAATTTTGTATGTTAGCGGTTCACCAAGCACCAGCGCACCTGACAACACACCGGATACCGGGATCAGAAAAACAAATGCATGAAGTGTCGTGGTGCCGATTTTCTGCATAATTTTAGTCCATGCGACATAACCAAATCCCACCGTGATAATACCCAGGTAAAAAAGCGCTGAAACAGAAGCAACTGTTATCTCTCCAACCATCCGGCTATCAAAAATAAACGCCTGAAGGGAAAACGCCGGTATTCCTAATAGCAGTGAATACATAACCAGATGAAACGGTTCAAAATTATGAATACGCAATTTGACAAAAATAGCATTCACTGCCCAGCAGAGCACACCAATGATTATAAGAATATCACCAACCATCAAATCTGATGACACCCCTCTGTTTTCCATAAAGATAAACAAAACACCTAAAAAACCGAATAAAATACCCATTGTTTTTTTCAGTGTTATACGGTCACCCGGAATAAAAAAATGTGCCAGTAGAAGTATAAAAAACGGTTGAATATTCATCAGTAAGGAGCCACGGGAAGCATCTGTTTTACTGAATCCGATAAAATACATGGACATCTCAATAAAAGAGAGTAACGCAATAAACATTACCTGTGGAAACTGCCCTTTTTTAAGTTTTAGAGGACGATGCGTTGCAATGGCCCATACAAGTATGGCTATAAGCGCAATTACAGATCTGATGGCAAGCGCCGTAAATGGCCCAAAACCGAACATACTGATTTTGATAACGACAGAACTGGATCCAAAAATAAACGTAATTAAAATGATTTGTGCAGCTGTCCAAATTGTCAGCTTATCATTTGATGGTACATTATTAGTCATTTTAGCCGATCACATCCAGAAATCTAAAAAATTTATCTACAAAAGGGATAAACCATGGTTTTCCATTATACAAAGGAATCGCTTTGAATTTAAGTTCGGAAAACATCGTGTCGACTTTATTCGTTGCAATCAACCCGGCTAACTTTTTACCCAGATATGAAGCAAAAGAGATCCCATGCCCACTATACCCGACAGCATAATACAGACCATCATGTTGTCCGATGCTTGGGAAAAAGCTATAACTCATTCCGCAATTTCCAGCCCAGGCATACTCAATATCGAATTTTTCAAGTTGCGGAAAAATCGCCACCATCTCTTTTCGTGCTGTATATACCTTGTCTTTAAAAGATTTATTAAAACCCTGAGGATCCGGACCAAAAAGCATTCTTTTCCCATCAGGCGAAAGGCGAAAATAAAACAATCTATTCTTTGTATCGAACATCATACGGTTTTTTGGTGAAATAGCTTTTGCAACATCCGGCGGCAGCTCCTCTGTTGCAATCATAAAGCTTTCAAACGGAACAATGCGTCGCTGTAACCAGGGTGTTAATTTACCGGTATAACCGTTGGTGCAGATGGCAATGTTATTCGACTGAATTTGTCCGCGGTTTGTATGAACAATATAGGTATTACCATTCTTTTCAATCCGGCCGGCACTAGTATTTTCATGAAGATCTGCTCCGGCGTCATCGGCCATTCTGACCAGACCGGCAATATATTTTGCAGGATGGACGCCCACACTTAAAGGGTCAACAAGGCCGCCATGATAAAAATCCGTTCCAATTTCATCGTGCATTTGTGCTTTGGAAAACAGAATTGTTTTATGATTGAGGTGCTTATCTTCCAGTTCCTGTACCTTTTTTAGATGATCAAGGTGAGAAGGCTTAAATGCCGCTGCAAAATGGCCGCACCTTGCAAAATGGCAATCGATATTTCCTTCCTTTACATTTTCTTCAATACAATCAATCGCATCCATTGATTCACGGAACATACGAATAGCAGGTTCCTCACCGAACTTTTTAAGTATATCAACAAACCCCTTAGCCGGCCCTGTAATAGACATTCCACCATTTTTTGAACTGGCCTCAGAACCAATTTTACCTTTTTCCAGAACAGTAACCTCAATACCGGCTTTACGAAGATGAAGCGCTGTTGACATACCGGCAAAACCGCTACCGATGACAAGTACATCCGTTTTTTGAGATAATTCTTTTTTGCTGTAAGATTTTGTGGTTGGATGCGGATCCAGCCAGTAAGGTATCTCCTTAAATTGAACTTTTGACATAAGAACGTCCCTCTTTATTATTTTTACAAAGCTTTCCAGATTCACACTTTTGAAGGAATGAAAAGTATAAAACCCAAATTCCGATCAGACAATAAGCCAATTTTATTTATATAAGGCCGGAAACGACAATCTTTATATGATCAACGGTACTTATCATCCGTATTCTTGAATATTGATTTGTTGAAAAAAAATCTTCCTGCCCTATAGGGTGATAAGAATAACTTAAATTTTATTCAAAAAATGATATTGCAAAAATAGAGTATAAAGAGATAAGCATATAAATAAAATAGATTTCTTATAAATCTTCTGATTTTATATAAATATTTTTATGGCGACTATCAGACAACAGATTATCGAACTTTTATTAAAACAACCCATGACTGACCGAGATCTTTCACAAGCGCTATCCATTCGTGAAAAGGAGGTGGCTGAGAATCTCCCTTACATAGAGCGTTCGGTCCAATCAAAGAAAAAAGAATTTATTATTGTGCCACCTGAGTGCCTCACATGCGGGTTCAGTTTTAAAGACGGAAAAAAACTGAAAACACCCGGACGATGCCCAAAATGTAAATCGGAGAGAATTAAAAGACCAGTGTTTTTTATAAAATAATAATGAAACTATTGGCTCAAATAATTTATATTTTTCATAATCCTAATCGTAATCATACTCGTAATCGGCTTTTTAAATTCAAGGATCAGAGTATGATTAAGATATCCACCTTCTCAGTCTTCTATAATATGAGATATTAATTAATTTTTGAAAGGAGAATTAAATTGACAGATCAGGCCATACAGGATTTCTTCCCGGATGACATCGCAATCTGTTATGGATGCGGAAAAAACAACCCTCATGGGCTTCATATCAGGACGCAATGGGATGGTGAAGAGGGAATCTTCCGGTTTAAACCTGAAGATTATCATACTGCATTTCCAGGCTTTGTCTACGGTGGTTTGATTGCCTGTTTATTTGACTGTCACTGCATTGGTACCGCTATCGCAGCAGCCTATGATTCAGAAGGCCGAAAGCCGGGAACCGATCCTGAAATCACCTATGTAACCGGCAATTTAAATGTAACTTATCTTCGTCCTACGCCGATTGGCACTGAACTGCTGTTACGTTCACGTATTAAAGAGGCTTTTGAACGAAAAACCATTGTAACCTGTTCACTTTTTGCAGAAGATAAAGAGTGCGCAAAAAGTGAAGTTATTGCGGTAAAGGTGCCCTCAAGGATGATGAATAATAATTCAAACATGAAAGATTGATTGCAGATACGTTTTATGGTAAATTTGTATTTACAAAATATGCAATCGTATCGTAATCATCTTGCAATCATGCATCTACCCTGATAAAAATCATTTTTTATTTTTAGTTGCACATAATTATATTCCTTCCAGGAGAAGAAGAATGTCTGACAACATCAATGACAACAATGAAGAAGAAGAAAATGAAGAGAGTTTTGCCGACCTTTTAGATTCTTATGAAACCGGTATGAGTGATGACATTAGAACGGGTGACCGAATTAAGGGGAAAATTATTTCTATCGGCCAGGATACTATTTTTGTTGATACCGGAACAAAAGTTGATGGTGCTGTTGAAAAAAGTGCCCTTCTTGATGAAAACGGCGAACTGCCTTACAAGGTTGGTGATGAAGTAGAATTGTTTGTTGTTTCAAATGATGAAAATGAAGTTCGTCTCTCCAAAAAATTCACCGGCGGTGAAGGGTTTGAGCAGCTCGATGATGCTTTCAGGGCCAAAATTCCGGTTGAAGGAAAAGTTAAAGAGGTCTGTAAGGGCGGTTTTCGCATAACCCTTATGGGCAAGCTTGCATTTTGTCCAATCAGTCAGATGGATGTCAATTTTGTTGAAAAACCGGAAGATTACGTTGGGCAAACCTTTACGTTTATTATAACAAAGCTTGAAATGAGGGCCAAGAACGTTGTTGTTTCCAGGCGTAAGCTCCTCGAAGCCGCCAGAAAAGAGGAACAGGAAGAGTTTCTTAAAACTTTGGCGGTTGGCAATGTTTATACCGGATTAGTAAAAAAGTTGATGCCATTCGGCGCGTTTGTAGATATTGCAAATGGTGTTGACGGACTTGTACATATTTCTGAATTGAGCTGGTCCAGGGTATCCAAACCTGAGGATGCCGTCAGTGTGGGCGACAAGATTGAAGTTAAGGTTCTATCTCTTGAGCCTAAAGAAAAATCACATCTGCCCAAAATTTCACTTTCCCGAAAACAGGTTGAAAACAATCCATGGGATAGTATCAAAGATAATTTTAAACCGGGAGATAAAATTACCGGTAAAATTACCCGATGCATGAACTTTGGTGCTTTTGTTGAAATTTCGCCCGGAATTGAAGGGCTCGTCCATGTCAGTGAAATAAGCTACACCAAACGCATTACGCATCCCGAATCTGTTTTGACTGTAGGAGAATCGATCAGTGTTGTTATTAAAGAAGTCGATGCTGAGCATAGAAGAATATCCTTAAGTATCCGTGATGCTGAAGGCGATCCATGGACTGATATTGAAGATAATTATACTGTCGGCCAGACAATTAATGGTACAGTAGAAAAAATTGAAAAGTTTGGGTATTTTATCAGCATAGCAGCCGGTATTACAGGCCTGTTGCCAAAGTCAAAAACAAAAAATGCGCCTGAACCTGCTGTTTTTGATAAACTTAAAAGCGGAGACAAGCTTTCTGTAAGAATTGATGAAATTGATGCCCCGAACAGAAAAATATCTCTGGGTATTGAAGGTGCTGCACCCGATGACTGGCAATCTTTTACAAAAGACAACACAACAACAACATCAACCATGGGCTCCCTGGGTGATCTTTTAAATGATGCCATAAAAAATAAGGATTGATAATTAAGTTAAACAACAACATTATATATTTTATATTAACTATTTGAGTTATTTTTATTTTGGAGTGCTAAATGTCTACTGATGAAATTTATGATCTTGTCATTGTTGGCGGCGGGCCGGGTGGCTGTACGGCCGGCATATATGCCCAGCGAGCTGTAATGAAAGCGGTGCTGGTTGAAAAGGGACTTCACGGCGGCCAGCTTACACTGACCGAAGAGGTTGAAAATTATCCCGGCTTTATGAAAATTCCGGGCTTTGAGCTGGCTCAGAAAATGGCCGACCATGCGGCTTCATTGGGACTTGAAACGATCTCAGGTGAAGTTACCGCAGTGGAAGCAGGTGACGCCTACCACACGGTTAAACTGGATAATGATGAGGTGCTCAAAGCTTATGCCGTTATATTGGCAACAGGCGGTGCATCCAGGAAGCTTAACATACCGGGTGAAGATCAAAATTACGGTAAAGGCGTTTCTTACTGTGCTGTTTGTGATGGTATGTTTTTTAAAGATCAGACTGTTGCCGTTATCGGTGGCGGGGATACCGCTGTTGAAGAAGCCATCTACCTATCCAAGATTGCCGGAAAAGTTTACCTGATTCATCGCAGGGATGAATTTCGGGCAGGCAGACTTCTTCAGAAAAGAGTTATGGAAAACCCCAAAATTGAAATCCTGTGGAACACCATCCCAAAAGCAATTATGGCCAGCATAGGCGGTGTTGAAAAAGTCGTACTGGAAGACACAAAAACAGCTGAACAGCGTAACCTGCCTGTTAACGGTGTGTTTATCTTCATAGGTTACAACCCTAACAATCAGGTTGTACCCAAAGAGGTAAAATTAAATGATGAAGGTTATGTTCTGACTGATACAAAATGCGAAACAAATATACCCGGCATTTTTGCTATCGGTGATCTTATAGAAAAATTTTCAAGACAGATTGTTACAGCAACAGGAGATGGATGTAATGCAGCTCTTGGGGCTGCGCTGTATGTAGATAATAAAAAGGCTGAGGAAGAAGAAAAATCTTAGCCTCTTACTCGACTAAGCTCTATCAGGCTTTGTTGAGACAAGCCGGCTTTGCCTGATCTCTGAGAGAAAACCGGTAGTTGATTTAAAGCCAAAAGGTAACGGATGGGTAAACCCCGGCCGTTACCTTTTTAAGCCGGGAAATCCCGGTTTAAGATCAGGACAGTAATGCTGAATGTCTTTTAAGAATGTATTTTTTTCTTCGTACAAAATTCCATGAAGCCCTTGCTCTCCGGCTCTTTCGATGTTACCAGGGTGATCATCAATAAAAACTGCCGATTCCTGCCGGATATTCATTTTCTTGAGAACCCTTTTAAAAATGGCCGGATTTTTTTTACTTATGCCTAAATAATAAGAGTTGAATACAAAATCAAAAAACTTAAAAAAATTATATCTTTCATTTATTTCGTCAAGCCAATGGGTCTGATCACTCAGTATTGCGGTTACAAATCCCTTATCATGCAGGGTAGAAACGATATCCAGCATCCAGGGACGCAGTGTAAATCGGGATAAAACTATTTCTGTAAGTTCCTGATCTGTTTCCTGTATATCCAAATGCTCCCGAAAAATATTCCAGAAAGTGCTTTCCCTTATTTTACCGGTGACAAATCCCTGCTCAAAGACCAGCTTGAAACCTTCATCCTGTACGGTTTTGATATCCAACCCGTTTTGTTCTGCTATATAAGCAAGACCCGCCCTGAACCCCTCATCTGCGAGAACACCGCCGAAGTCGAAAAGTACTGCCTTAATTTGAACTATAGACATAACAATTTCCTTTAATTTTTAACTGCATTTTCCTGATATCGCCATTTGCGGGAATACCGGGTGTCATGTTGCCTTAAAAAACGGTGAGATCCCCAGATAAAGCCCGAACAATATCATAAACAGGCCACAGCAATACAGAATTCCATAATACGCTTTTTTATTTAAACGCCTGATACCCCAGAACGATAATATGGAAACAGTGAGATACCAGATAAGATCACCGGCTTCATGTCCCAGGAAAAAAGCGATCAGTTTCGACCAGTCCTGAAAAGAGATCTCAAATTGAATCATAAATGCAAAACCAATGGTGGCCCACCAGACCCACCAGTAAGGATTGGCCATGGAAATCATGAAGCCGCCAAGCACAGGATTTTTTATCAACTCACCTTCACCGGACGGAGCACCTTCATCCATAAAATCAGTAGAAATATTACCCCTGTAAACATTGCGCATAATGGAGCTGCCAAATGCAATAAGTAAAATACCGCCGATAATACCAATAGCACGAACCACAATAACATTTTGCAAAAAAAATGAAAAACCATATAAAAGCAGTACAATAACACACATTTCAAGGAGTGCATGGCCGGTAATTATCCATAATCCCATCAGGTAGCCGCGTTGACTTGTTTTTACTGACTTAATAATGGTATAAGTAAGAAGTGGTCCCGGAGACATGGCACCTGTCAGCGCCACCAGAAACGAAAGTGAAAAAATCATCCAGACCACTGAAAATATATTTTGAAATTCTGTCATTATTTTACAACTAAAAAAATCAAAAAGGAGTTATTATGAATGCACCGGATTTTGAAATTTCCAATATTCCTGATGACCTGAAACGCTGTACCGCCTTTCATGGTCACCTTTGTCCGGGGTTGGTTTACGGGTATCGTGTAGCAAAAGAAGCCATGGCACTTCTTAAGATAGAACGTTCATATGATGAAGAGGTTGTTGCCATTCCTGAAAACGATTCCTGTGCAATTGATGCCCTTCAGGTTCTTCTTGGCACAACCCGCGGCAAGGGTAATCTGATCATTAAAAACTATGGTAAAAATGCATATGTTGTTATTAACCGGACAACCGAAAAAAAAATCCGGTTTGTTCGAAAAAGCGGATATGTTTATCAGGGTAAGGATAAAGCAGAGTTTGACCGTCTTGAAAAAGCAGTTTACATGAACAAGGCAACCGAATCCGAAATAAAGAAACAAAAACGGATGAAGGCGGCAGATCTCCTCCTTAAGCCGTTTGATGAAATTTTTACAACCCGGACAGTTGAAGATTATGAAATGCCGCTATATGCGTCCCTTGCCCCATCAAAAGCATGTGCGCGCTGCGGTGAGTTGACAATGGAAACACGCATGGTTAATGGAAAAAATGACAGACTTCTCTGTATTCCCTGTGCTGAAGAAGATATGTAGAACGTTCCCGTTTTTAAAAGAACTAAAATTTCGAGGCTGCTTGTTGATTTAAACAGTGCAGCCTTTTTCATTAACAAAATTTAAGTATATGAGTAAACACCAAAAAGCAATTACTTTTCAACTATCTGTAAGGGACAACGCATGTAAAATATCTGGAGCCCCTATCATGTTTGCGTTATGTTTTTGATCAGGTGAACATAATTTCCTCCAGATAATCAACATCAAGCGCCGCACTAAACCGTTTGGTCTTAATGCTCCCTTTAAATGT
>JAIPEE010000101.1 GCA_021737275.1 Desulfobacterales bacterium | reverse complement strand
GATGTCGATGGGGGGAGCGATCCATGAACGGCAAACCAAGCAGCAGGCCTGCCAGCCCTGCAGGAATTATTGTTGATCCTAACACGGCCAAACCGCCTTTAAATACCGATACAAGCTGGTTCAAGAACAGGACCCACCATTCTGGTTTAGGGATGTATGAAGAATCCGTGGGATCGGCAGGATCACCCAAAGGTGGCCACCAATGCCAGCTGATAATTCCCAGAATGACAGAAACCATTATAAACAAGAACAGCCATCGATTCACTATGTTGGGGTAAAATGGAATCCTGGGTCGAGAAACCGGATCTGCACCAAGTGGTTCCGCCAGTCCTCTGTGACGGATGAAATGAAAATGAACTGCTATGAATAACACAAGCAGTCCGGGGAGAAACAGGATATGAAGTACATAAAACCGGGTTATGGCCACAACACCGGTCAAGGAACCGCCCAAAAGGAATCGTTCGGCAATATTACCGACAAAAGGAACAGAAGAAATGATACTCAGCCGAACCTGGGTTGACCAATACCCCTTCTGGTCCCAGGGCAAAAGATCTCCGGTAATGATGAACAAGGGCACAAAGAACAAAATTATCACACCAGTGACCCAGACCATCTGTCTGGGCACTTTGTAGCTGCCAAGGATCAAGGAACGGCCAAGATGAATACCCATGGCCATGAGCAAAAGATTCCAGGAATAATGGTGAATGCCTTTCACAACACTGCCAAAGGGAATATTAAACAGGGCAAAATCGACACTGTCATAAGCTGTTCCCGGAACCGGTGAATAATAAAAAGCCATGAAGGTTCCCGATAAAAACAGTAAAATAATCAGAACAAGGAGCAGGGAGCCGCAAAAACGGGTCCACGTCAGGGCATCCTTTGGAACTTCAAAGGCGAGCAGTCTGTCTGCACTCCTTTCCAGGGATAAAAATTCAAGCAGCTTTTGAGATCGGGTTTTCATGTGTGTATCGTTCACCGGTTCCACCTTGAAAAACTTAGTTATTTAAATTTAAGGGTGATGACTTCAGAATCATAAGAGTCTTCATCACCGGAATTATCAAAAAGTGCCATGGCAAAATTGTATTTTCTTTTTGTATTGAAAGCGGTATCATCCGGGTTGCCCGTATCCAGTTTTCTGGACAGCATGACCGTCCATTCACCATTGGCGTAACGGCTCACAGCTTTTATATCGGCAAAAGATTCTGTGAAGTCTTTAGGCATACGATAAGTAATGGTATCTCCATCTTTGAAAACAGAGTAATCCGTAATCTCCACAGCGTGGGAAGCAAGCAAAATCCCATCTTTAGTCAATGATTTACCAGGGGCCAGCATATATTTTGGTTTGGATTTGTCATCCGTTATGTTTTTCTTGTCACCGCCTTCTCCTTTATCGCTCTTACGGCCGCCTTTTTTCTCACTGATCATTGTCAACCATGTGTCGTCAGCAAAGCCTGCCGGATCAGAGCGCGCAGCCTTCCAATGCCATAAATCACCCTTTTCAACAACTGATAAGGTGCCGAATTTACCATCCCTGGCATTGGTTGCCCCGTCGGGAACATGGCAGACTATTGCACATCCCTTGGTGGCAAAATTCCTGATCCGGTCGATCTCGAACAACATGGAAATCCGATCCTCGTTTCCTTTCTGGTGAATCCACTTTCCTCCTTCATACTGCCAGGCACCTTTGGTGATACTTTGGTTTGCATCTTTCCATTGATAAAGAAAAAAGATGCTGTCATCCGTGTAAACTGCTTTAGTGGTAACACTGGTATGTTGACCGGTAAACACTTCCTTACCCTCAAAAGGTACAACGATCCCCTTGGATTTTCCCCAGGCAGTATCATCCAATCCTGCCGGGGCAGACTTCACTTTGGCAGCAACGAGCACTTGCTTGGAAGCACCCATGGCTTCTTGGGCTGAAAAATGCAGGGTGCCGATAAACAGTGCGAGACACAGACTTAAACTGATAGTAAATTTTACATACATAATTTGTGTTCTCCTAAATTATAACGGGTTAATATTAAACTTTCATAAATACCTGTAAATTGCCGTCCGCAACTTTATGCTCTAAGATCGATAAAGGGCGGGACGGCGGGCCTGCAATGGGCTGACCTTGCGCATCAAACCGACCGGAATGGCAAGGACATATAAATTCCTGGGTTTCCTCTTGCCAGATTACGTTGCAGGCCAAATGAGTGCAGGTTGACGAAAAAATTTTAATCTGTTCTCCTGCATCGGCACGGGCCCAAACAAAACCGCTCTGGGGAAGGATTATCCAGCCGTCTTTCACCATGAATTCATAGGAAAGCATATTAAAATTGTTCGGCTCCAAATCTTCAACGGAGCCGAAATCGATCCAGTTGCCAGGGCTATCTTTCAAAGCCGGAAAGATAGCATAAGTTGCCAGCGGGACTCCCGTGATCAATGCTGTACAGCCTGTGAGAACGGCGGTTTTTAAAAATTTTCTGCGGCTCATCTTTTTTTGTCCTTATCTGTAGATTCCTTTGTTTCCATACTTTTATAAAAAGTGCATTGTGTATAATGATTCTGGCAATAGAAAAGCACCATTGAGATCTTATTGCTGTTCATATCAAGAAAATAGCAATCCTCGCCCGGAGACCTGATAAAGGGACATTTTTTTTTCTTTTCTGGGAAAGATGCTTCAAAATCATCTGGTTGCATAATTTTTATTTCGTCTTCATGGTCTGTCAAAGTTAATCATCCCGCCAATACCCACAGCAAATATTAGCTGTGTCGATATAGAGCAAGAGACATGCCACTTGGAAATAAATAATTAATTATGAAAATAACCCTTTTTTTTAAGATAGTTATGAAACAGTGACAGGTGATAGGGGTGGCAAAGAAACCTGATCAGCATGGGACATGCCCCACTAGTGTGACATCCCACTAGTGGGACGTCACACATCCTGATCTATGGTGAATATTTTATCTAATCGGTAATATGGGGAGGGGCCAGCTTGCGGTAGATGGTTTTGCGGTTAATTCCCAGCAGTCTTGCAGCCTTGGCCTTATTGCCGTCTGTCTTTTCAAGTGCCTGGAGGATATCCTTGATATCCACTGCCAAATTCTTGTCAAAAGATGGCTTTAAGCTTTTATGATATTTGCTTATTTCCAAAGGAAGATGATCCACCATAATAAAATTCATGTGACACAACATGAACGCATGCTCCAATGTATGTTCCATCTCCCTGATATTACCCGGCCACGGGTAATCGCATAAGATCTGGGTGACATCATCGGATACGCCTTCAATATTTTTGTTGAATCGCTTATTAAACCGTTTGCAAAAATGTTCAACAAGCAAAGGTATATCACCGATCCGCTCACGCAAGGGAGGCAGATTTATCTCTACTACCTTAAGGCGGTAATAGAGGTCTGCCCTGAATTTTTCAGTTTTGACCAATTCCTTAAGCGATTTATTCGTGCTGGAAATAATTCTCACATTCACCTTGATGGGAGTTGATTCCCCGACGCGTTCAAATTCTTTTTCCTGGATAACGCGGAGCAGTTTTAATTGTAATCCAGGTGAGATATCACCGATTTCATCCAGCAGAATACTTCCTTTGTCAGCCATCTCAAACCGCCCAAACTGGTCCTTTACCGCACCTGTAAAGGCCCCTTTGATATGGCCGAACAACTCACTTTCAAGCAAAGAATCTGCAAGGGCGGAACAATTGACTTTCACAAAAGCTTTTTGTGCCCGGTGGCCTCCATAATGCAGTGCTTCGGCAACCAGTTCCTTGCCCGTTCCGCTCTCACCTGTAATAAGAACTGTTGTATCGGAATCCGCCAGATCTTCCAAAAGGACATATAATTCCTGCATTTTTTTACTTTTACCAATGATCCCCATGAATTTAAGGCGGGGCTTTAGCCGGTTTTCAAGATCACTTTCCCTGGTCATATCCCGGATGACCAGGACAGCGCCTGAAAACTTGTTTTCCCGGTCACGTAAAGGTGAGCTGCTCAGGACAACGATCTGGTTGTTTCTGTCATGATGTTTGCATTCAACCCGGCTGGTTTTGATTTCCTTTTGAGTCAGTAAAACTTCTTCCAGAACATGGTAGCATGCCTGCCGGCATCGACCTGAAACGCCAGGCAACCGCTGGCCGATCATCTTTTTACCATTCAGTCCGCAGATCCGCTCAAATGCGGTGTTGACTTTTGTCACTTTCATATCGGCATCAACAGTGACAATGCCTTCTTGAACACTCCTGAAAATAGTATCCAGCTCAGAACGATATTTTTCTTTCTCTGCCTCCATTTGATCTTTTGCTTCCATAATTGAATGATATTGAAGGGCGCGCGTGGTTATTTTTATCAGGTCATGTTTCTCAACGGGTTTGGACAGGTAATCATAGGCACCCAGACGAACGGATTCTGAGGCTGTTTCAATGCTGGGTTGCCCTGTAATCAGGATGACCGGGCAACGTATACCAATTTCTTTCACTTTCCTGAGAAGATCGATGCCTGTATTGCCCCCCAGGATAATATCGGCAATGATCAAGTCTGGTTCTGATTCGGAAATTACCTTTAAAGCAGAAGAATAATCGATGGCCGTGATCACCTCATGCCCTTCTTTTGAAAGGAATGATTTAAAGGTAAATCTTAAAATTTCTTCATCTTCAATAATCAGAATTTTATTTTTTCTTTTCAAATTAATCCTCATCCGGAACCGGAAGGTCTATTATTACGTTGGTATAGACCCCCTCAATGCTGTCAAAATTCAGTCTGCCGTCATGATCTTTAATAATGGAATGGCTTATGCTTAACCCTAAACCCGTTCCCTCACCTGCCGGCTTACTTGAAAAAAAGGGGTCGCAGATTCTATTCATTATATCAGCCGGTATACCAGTGCCGTTATCGAAAAAAGTCAAACGAACATATTGATGGAGATGACTATCTACCAATTCTCCCTTGATTTCAATTGTTTTATTCTTCCGGGCAGTAGTGGCACCTTTATTGAGAGCATATCTGGCATTGCTGATGATGTTTAAAAATACCTGTTGAATATGATGACTTCGCACCCTGATTTCTGGAATTTCATCTGGAATATCTACTTTAAGGTCTATGCCATCCTTTCGTATCTGCGTTTCGGTCAGATCCAGGCAATCAGACAGCAGGGTCTTAACCTTGATCAATTGCGGTTCATCTTCCGTATCCCGGGCAAAGGATAAAAGATTGCGAACTATCATGGCGATCCTGCCACCAGCCTTAAGGATTCGCTGGAAGATCTCCGCCTGTTCGCAGCCTTCTTCACTTTCATCGATAAGCAGCTGTGCGCAGTTAATAATTCCGTTGATGGGGTTATTGATTTCATGTGCAACACCGGCCGCAAGTTCACCGATTGACGCCAGTTGGCCGCTTCTGACCGCTTCTGCCCGCAGCTGCTTCTTCTCGGTAATATCCCGATACACTACAATGACTGATGTCGGAACACCCTTTTCAGAGCGGCTGGCCACACCGGCAGTATACCACAGGTCTATTCGTGAGCCGTTTGCCCCGGTACATTGAAGCTCATCTTCAACGCTGCGGCCATCCTGGAAACATTTTTCAATATGGCATGTGGTGCAGGGTGCATTTTGGGAATGAAGGATATCGTAGCATCTCTTACCCAAAGGATCAATGCCGAAAAAATCAGCTACAATATTGTTGGACCAGACAATATTCAAGTCCCTGTCAACAACTATGACAAAATCGGTAAACGACTTCAGAATCCCTGACAGTTTTTCCTCACTTTCCAGCAGGGCTTTCTCAACTTGCATGCGTGCTGTCATGGTTTTATTTTCCTTTAGCCAGACCAGTCCGATTGCAGTCAAAAGTCCAAACACGACAATGGATAAGACCATGGAAGAAAGGGATAAGAGTTTATCAAATTTTTCTTTTCGGTCTGTTATGTCATAATAAATTTCAAATGCTCCTAAAAAGGTATTTCCACTCATTTGAGGTACATACGTCTCCACCACATCGGCTGTCAATTTCTCGCCTTCCATTGAGTTGGTGTTTTTTTTTCTCACTGTTGCATAAACTTTTCCCTGGGCTACGATTTCATGGAAGTATTTTGCCTTGTTGAATTTTCCGATTTCATCCGGTTCTGAAGAAAAAATAATTTCACCTGTACTTGAGAACACCTTTAATTTATTCAGTTCAAAGGTGTTTGCTATTTTTTTGATTTCATCCTGCATGTCTGCATTAAAAGAGGATGGCCTTTGTTCATTCGTTCCCGGCATAAAGGCCTCAGCCAGATGCTTTGCCACACGTACTGCATCGTTTTTAGTGTTATCAATGACCAGTTCGGTAAGCGAGGGGTAAATAAAAAATACATTATATATGGATAGTGCCGTTGCCATTGACAGAAAAACAATTAAAATATTTCTCAATAGTTTGATTTTGAAAATCTGTTTCGCAGATATTAATTTTGGCATTTTTTTAT
>JAIPEE010000100.1 GCA_021737275.1 Desulfobacterales bacterium | reverse complement strand
AAAATTCCTGCCATTCGATTCTCAAAAACATTGCCCTTCTATATGCTTTTTTTATTTCGGGTATTTTACTGATTGTTGCGCACGAGGTGGGTCAGTTTATCTTGGCACAAGTGGGTCAGATAATATTGGCGTCCAAGGTAATCCCCCATACTAGTGAAAAAACCAAGGCGAAGACAGGGGCTGTGTTCCCAAGCTTTAACCCCATCATACCTGCTCCCATTTTAGGAAAAACCATAAATAGCATCAACAAAAGAGGTCCAACACTCAAGACAATGCCCTTCCTGATTAAATTATCACGCCAGAATGGCAAAAGAAAAAGGAGTCCCCAAAGACCACTGCTTATCAAGCGTGGCATTAGCCAGGAAATGCTTAACTCTGGGACCATGTTGAAACCTAATGCCTGATTAATTCCTAATGCGCCAAAGCCCCATATACCGATACTATTCACAACTCCACCGATAATTCCGGCTATGATAACCAAAAGAATATTCATTTATCGTCTCATCAAAAATTGTAACAACGAACAAGATGAAGAGTTTTCACCCTCAACGTCGGGTATAAATACGACGCCATCAATCCTGCACATTCAATATTACTTAGAACCAAGAATAGACTTTTGTAAATTATATTCCTGCTCGTTAATCTCGCCTGACGCAAAGCGATTTCTTAATATATTAAGTGCATTGTCATTTTGATTTGATCGGCTACCAGGGCTGAAATGGCTTATAGTGCTGAAAATGAGATATGCTATGAATCCCCAGAATAATAAAGGAAAAACCCATCCGAAAAACCAAGGACCATGACCAAAGGATGGCCCCCAACTACAAAATCCACCTGCCCACTCGTTAAAATTTAATCCCCACATAATGACTCCTATTAATGATTTTTGTACGACAATTAGATACATATACACGTTGTGATGTTGCAAAAACCATACCACAAAGTAGGAATTCTGCGCCAATTTCTTGTGTCTCTGCAGCCCCAACATTCTGATGAGATTACTTAGCAAGCGAACAAACTAAATGAAACCTGTCTGCTGGGTACATTTTACACGATTAACAATTAAGGCGGGTAAAATATATACAGGGTTGACAACTCAAGTTTCGGGGTTGTCCAACATAGAACAAGAAAATGCGTCAACCAATTAAAATAATTACATATTAACGTGAAAAGCCTTTCGCTTTTTGATATATTGGTATTTGTGAAATATTCAACAATATCAAAGAGGAAAGGTTCAAATGAACAATGCCAAATAATATCTGGATCAACGAGAGGCAATACAGCTGTAGAACAGAATTGTCTCCTTTATGAAAGACTTCAAGATTGATGGTGTCGTAAAAACTCTTCATCTACTTCGTTGTTGCAAATTTCACTATCATTACGACGTACTCTAGTACGCCGAAATAATAGTAAAATTCACACGCCTCGAATATGAAGCTTTTTACTTAACCATCTGCAAGTTGAGGTTTTTACGAGATTGTCAAGATTGGAACTCTGCTGCACAAGAACGGGATTAGAAGGCTGCGTGGGGCATCTCCGCTCACTTTGTTCAGCGTGATCTTCTCGTTGCCGTTCGAAGGTGTTAACTTTTCCAAAGGAATTGTAAGGAACCCGAATCTGGGATTCGGGAAGGATGTCGCCTATGACTTCTTGAAGAATCCCAAGCATAACCGACGTAAATTTATGTTGGCCCTGGCGGCCATTGTTGTTCGTTTCATCGATGTACTGACCAGCGAAGAACGAGAGAAAATGTTGATCTTTGACGACTCCACTTTTTACAGAAAGAAAGTTACTTTATCAAATGAAATCTGTTTTATCTTTTTGGAATTGCCTCGCAGGGAGCTGATATGCTATTATGTGGTATTGGATTGTTTCCTAGTACACTGTAAGGCTTATATCTTCTCATCGAAGTCATCCTCGAGGGAGTAATCGGGTATCCAGAGCGTAGCTAAGTTCCTGGATACCCGATAACAGCCCTCGGGTATGACGGACGAACCCAAAACGGCACATTAAGGTTTACGCTGTACTGGTGATAAATACAAAGATCTTCCTGAATCTAGGGAAAACATTGTGAAGGAATTTGGAGGATAGGATGAAAGTTATAAAGCTTGATGAGACCAATGAGTTTACCCCAGGTAAGATGAAGCGTTTTTTTCTTGTTGAAAATTCCGAATTTTTCAAACTCATCAATTTCAACCTCAAGGCTGGTGTCACGTTTCCAGTCCATTCCCATGATCTCGACGGTGAATTGTCGATCCTTGTGATTGAGGGCAACGGATTTTTTCTGGGGGAAGGCGATTCAGAGATTCCAGCCAAAAAGGGAGATATCTTGATTTCACAGATTAGGGAACCTCATGGTGTGCGGGCGGAAACGGACTTAAGGATTCTGGTCACCATCGTTCCACCAATCTAATTTATATAACGGTAAGATATTACAGAGAACCTTGCGGCTAATGGCTACAGGAAAATACTGATACTAAAAGGGAGAAAACCATCATGGCAAACAAAGTTGAAATTGACCAAGACGAATGTATAGGGTGTGAAACATGCGTTGAGATCTGCCCTTCTGTGTTCGGGTATAATGAAGATGACGAAAAAGCCTTCGTGATTGAGGAGTCTGATCAGGATGCGGACTGTGTTGATGATGCCATCACCTCATGTCCTGCAGACTGCATATCAAAAGCATAACAAGATTTGCAACCGTACCGACATTACTCGCTGGATTAAAAGAATATTTTGAGTTTTATAACTTTGAGCGACCACATCAGTCTTTCTCTGGAAAAACACCTGCAGAAATGTATTTGGGTGAGGAAATTGCCAAGATGGCGGCATGAGAAAGCAAAAAACAATACACCTTAAATTAGGAAACTATTGTCCTTGACTTGGGGTCCACTATACCTTCAACAACTGACAACAGGTGGAATCGCAGGTAAAGTTGTGAAACTTGTTGTTCGTTAATACAGGCAGTGGAAGGCTAAACGCAGCCTCTGCCCTCCGATGCCGCGTCTTTCAATAACTTTTTGTAACGTGGATTTTTTGTGCAGTCTCCTGATCGTGGTAAGAGTCTGAATTCTGGGTGTCAGCGGCAACAGTGTTTGAACTTTTTTCCGCTTCCGCATGGGCACGGATCATTTCTGCCAACCTTTTTTACCGTTAAGGGTTTTGCTTTGCTCTTTACTTCTTTTTTCGCCCCCGTAGGAAGTGATTTCCTGTCATCACTGATTAGAGTAACTCCATCAGGCACATAAAATTCGTACTTGTTGACACTGCTGTGGTAAGCACTTTTTACGACCTTCCCACTGTCTCGGGGAATGATAACGGAATGCAACTGCTTACCAATCGTTTCTTCGGCGGCTGGTCGATCGGCCATTTCGTGTATGAAGGCCACAGCTTTATCAACGATGGTTTGTGCGGATTTTTTCTCGGCGAGCATCTTTCTGAGCATGGTTATGTCACTCTCTGTCATGGCATATCCGGTACCAACACGTTGAATAATAATCGGTTCAGAATCCGATGGACGTGACTCACTCCAACGCACGATAGAGAATTGATCCCAGGCTTCATCCAGATCCTGGCCGCTCTTGAAGTCCTGGTAGTTTGTTAATAGTGCATATGCCGCCAGAGGGGGAGCATGATGGTAGAGGTAGCCGGAAAAGAGAATTGATAAACGCTTCTTTGCCCCAGGAACCTTTTTAAGAACGGGGTGCTGCGCGAAATCACGGGAGGCACGGACTTTCAATCTCTCTAGAATATCGAGTAAGTTATAGCTTGGCGGGCCGCAGTCGTAGAGTGCTTTATTCAGCCATTCCTGCGTGTTAAAGGAGCCATGCTTTGCCAAACCCGTGTAGCCGTAGGCCATACGGGCATTAGCGCAGATAAGCATTGTAGCTTTCCCAGATTGGTAGTCTTTTAACTGACCATTGAAAATTTGCCGACGATCGGAAATCTGGATAATTTGTTCTGAATTACCGAGTGTGAGTATTAACGTCATTTTTTTTACCAGTCAGTTCGGTCGTTATGATTAATAAGTAATTGTATGATGTCTTGAAGTTACATTACATCGTAAAATGCCTTGAGCTATTAAAAAACCGTATCACCTCATATCCTTTTTTCTATTTCCAAAATACATAAGCTTCATTACGACTTCGTTCCGTACAGAGTTAATGGCTACTGTTTTATGGTTTTTCTTAAGTATCTACAGTTTGCCCCATTCCTGTAGTTGCAGGCAGGAACATATGCCAAGAGAAATTATTGTCGTAGCCCATCACCTAGGCGGTCCGAGAATAGCAATTTTTTCTCAGATTGAGGCATTTGGAAAAATTTACCACAGGCATATACTTACTATTCCGAGGATAAAATTTTCCAAATAACGAAGAGTTGCGGGAAAAGTGCATTCTCGGATCATATCTAGAAACAACTAAGGGGTTGCAAGCTGATAACGCCTGTAACCCCTTGTTTTTATTGTGGTGCCCGAAGCGAGAATCGAACTCGCACAGCCTTACGACCGAGGGATTTTAAGTCCCTTGCGTCTACCAGTTCCGCCATTCGGGCAACAAGCTGTTTCTACCATAGAGCTGTTTTGTTTGTCAATTGGCAATAAGGGTGTTTCACGCAGTCTTCAGGTATTTCTTAATGTTGATATCACTAGAAAATGGTTGAGGCGTCATGGACTATGACCAGCATCTCCATGGCGGCCTAATCGAGGACTATAAAGACGGATCGGGCGATGATAGCATGACTTCTGAAAGGATCTAAACCACCTCAAAGTCTTCTGAAAGTCTACCACCTCAGTATGGGGTGTTCAGAGTAAAGTTACAAAAAAAATGAAAAATCTACTAGTTAGGTTTGAATATAAAATTGATTGCTTGAGATTGCTTTGGGCCCCTTTACCTGCCAGGTTGAGGTGACGTATAATATAAGGAGAGGAAACGTATCACCTTCTGCGTTCGTTACTGTTACTTTGCTACATATGTTCAACTTAAATAGCTCGTGTCTTACACGAGATCTTTTAATGCTTTCTCAAGTCCAGGAAATATAAAGTTGTAACCCGCTTCCTGTAATGCTTCCGGCACGACACGCTGTGACCCCAGCAGAACGTTGGCAAATTCACCGAGTATAATCTTCAGGACAAATCCCGGTGCAGGGAGTATGGCAGGGCGATGCAGGGCGTTTGCAAGTGTCCGGGTGAACTCACTGTTTGTTACCGGGTTCGGTGATACTGCATTTACTGCTCCTCGTACATTGGTATTTACCCTTGCATAAAGCATAGTACCAACCAAGTCATCAATATGAATCCAGGACATGTATTGACGGCCACTGCCTAAACGTCCTCCTACACCGAGTTTAAAGGGGGGGAGCATTTGCGTCAATGCCCCACCATCTGCCCCTAAAACAACACCGGTTCGAATCCGCACGACCCTTACATCAAATTCTTCTGCCCGCAACGCCTCTTTTTCCCAATCCATACATACCTGAGCTAGGAAATCATTACCGGGTGGGGAGTGTTCCGTCAGTTTCTCATCTCCTTGTGAACCATAATAGCCTACAGCAGATGAACAAATAAGTGTCTTCGGTTTGCTTTCAGCCTTAGAAATGATATCCACCAGGTGACGAGTATTTTCAACACGGCTTGCTCGAATACGTTCTTTTTTTTCCCTAGTCCAACGACCATGGAATACCGATTCGCCTGCTAAGTGATAAACGGTGTCCACATCATCAAAGAATGAAGGGTCACTGTTTTCTGAACCATCCCATTCCCTTACTTCTCTCTTTCCAAACAGCCTGTACATCTTTTCAACATTACGCCCGACAAGAATGGCTTCGGGTATTTTTTTTGCCAGATGTTGGCCGACAAAACCTGTTGCCCCTATAATCATTGCTTTCATGATATTTCCTCCAAGCAGATGTGTTCATTTTTTCTGGTTACGTATGAAACTCAACCACCTTTTTGAAGCATTTGCAACCTACTGATAGGAATATAACAAAACAACTGGATTCCCAGAAACAACCTCTGGACAAGCCCGATAAAGGAACTCGGGAATGACGGCAGAGGGATTCATAGTCATAAACTGAAATGTCAATGTGTTGCAAGCTCTCGTCATCCCCGAGGGTTCCCTGCTTAAAACATACTGGGACAAGCGTTATCGGGGACCCAGGAAGTTGTTACGGGCTGAGCTTTGTTGGTAATCAGCGTTCCACCCGGCGCGCCGGGTCAAATATCAAGACTAACAAAACTCCCAACAATCAACCAGGTAGGTTTTTGTTAGTTAGAAGATTATTTTTTTAAATCTTTTCTTAAAAAAAATAAGGATTCTAGAAGTGATGTCACTCTATTTTTTTTCTCGGCTGTTTCACTAGAATTCTAAGGTGTTCAATGTATATTATACCTCGAAAAAATTTATGAAAAGAGTTACTTATGATGGCTAAGTATTTATGCCCGGTATTTAGGGTGAAAAGCTCCATATGCACCCCAAGAGTACTTCCTACGGGCGCGAGGCGCGTATTTTTTATTTAATTTCGGCGTACTAAGGTACGTCGAAATTAAATAAAAAATGCAGCAACGAAGCAGATGGAGAGTTTTTAC
>JAIPEE010000006.1 GCA_021737275.1 Desulfobacterales bacterium | reverse complement strand
TGTGATATAGAGAAAAAAGACTTGGGGGATATGTCGGTATCCCATCTTGTTCATAGCGGCCTCCAGAAGTTTGTTGGTAATATTTTCTTCTAGAGGCCGCGCCTTAATAACAATTAATAAAGGCGCGGCGCGCGAATCCACTATGATGTCAAGTACTTTTTCAATATTTTTTCACGTTTCTTATGATTTTTTTCAAAGAGCAAATGCTTTATGAAACTCTAAACTTTAGTTATACAAATATAGTCCGGTTAAATTCTGATATGTTTTCCTAAAAAGATTAACCGGTGTAGGTTAATGAGGTGTCACAATATAAGTATCGTATTTTTTTTTAAACAGTCCCAGCGATTTTTCTGTGGAAGTTAATTTTGTCTGGATACCTTTGTAATCATTGAAGTACAGGCAAATTTCACACTCATCCAATATTAACCCATCTTCCCGAATCGCTTTTTTTAACCGCTTTAAGAGTTCTTCAACAACTTTTTTTATGCGAGTCTTTTCCTGTTGATGCAGATCAGGATGATTGGTTTCATACCGGACAATCTGTTGTCGGATCATCAAATCCGTAATAACAAATGCCCCCATAATAATTACCGGGAAAACAAGAAGTATGGAAAAAATCAAATCATTGGGCATCCGGAAAAAACCCATTTTGATAATGATTGAAAATATGATGGCCATCAGACAGAGCGGAAAGAGCATTTTCAAGGTAGTAGCTATTTTGATCAGCCTGAGTATGGAGGGAATGGAATGTGGCAGGTATACGATTTTTTCAACATCCGATTTCAACTCCTGCCACATATCCGGAATTTTAAGTTCATTAAAAATATTTTCAAGAGTTGAAATATCAGCTCTTTTAAAAGCACGAATACTATCAAGCTTCTGAATAATGAATTGTAAATTTTCGGCCATTCCTGAACTCGTCATACCGCCGGCTCTTCGGGAGGAGAGTCGATTGTGTCCCATTCATCAACCTCATTATATCTTTTTATTCGGTTTCCAATCAAACTTCTGGCTTTCCACTTGAGCGACTTGTCTGAATTTTCAAGGTAATCTATCAGCTCACTTAGCCTGTCGCCAACAATCGTTACATCTTCTTGACTTAGAACAGTGAAGCGACCCAAAGTATCTTTAATTCGTTTCAGGTTTTCGACGGCTGTAAAATGAAAACCCCAGTCCGTAAGCAGATGGCGTCCCAGCTGCTTTTTGTTTATCTTATCATTATCATCATCACCAATGTCATGTGCCCGAAGAAGGATGATGGTATCCTTATCATCCTTTTCGTTCATCCGGACCATCTGCAGCTTCTGAAGTAGTAATTCGCTCAGCGGTACCGTCGGATAGTCTGATTCCAAACGATTTTTGTAATAAATCATATGATTCATTTCAAGTCTGTCAAAAAAAATCTCTGCCATGGGAATCTTTTCCCCATAGTAAATCTGCCTTGTCTTACCGTACAGGTATAGCATTTTCTGGTTTATAAAAAACCCCCGCCCCTTGAAAAAATCGAGAAGTTTAACACGGTGCTTGCCATAACTGACATAATCGATATCCGTAAAAACCTTTTTACCCAATCGGCCTAACTTTTCCCAAAGCGTCTGATATTCAATGCTGTGCATGTAAATAGCCAGCCCACCCATTACCCTTAAATTAATGCCTTGCTCCTTAGCCGCTGCCACACATGCATGTGCTTCATCAATAAAAGCGGAAGGTGGAGGCCACTCTTCATCCGGTATTTCCGATGGTAATCTGAACTGATTCAATTTCTCTGCCTCCATTATCCTGAAACGAAAAGGTAGTTTTTCACTTTCCTTTTCTTTAAGGTAATAATAACTCCGTCCATAATGCCTTCCGAGTATTCACTCCCCGGGTTCAAACAGGTCGTCCGTCCAATCTTTACGACACCTTTGGATTCATGGATATGACCATGAAGGCCCAACAGCGGTTGATATTTTTTAATGGCTTCTTTTACAGCGGTACTTCCTGCGGAAATAGTTTCATCTGTGGAAGGAACCAGGTTGTCCGACAGTTTAGGGCATTGATCGAGCAACGTGTCGTTAGGCGGGACGTGCATGTTAAATATAGCTGCTTCCATATTGGTAATCTGACCGACCAGGCTTTCAACTTTCTTTTCAATCTCCTCTTCCGGATATTCCCGTTCTGTGTCCCAGGGGGTTTTATTGGACCAGGAGAGTGTAATCATTTCATGATCTTTTACCATCACCTTCTTATCATCTGCGTTGACAATATACTCGCCATTATCAATAACTTCATCAACCTCCTTTAAATCATCATTGCCAGCTGCCATAAAAACATCGATTCCACTTCCCTTCATACGTTCATCCGCCAATTCCATCCAGCCGGTTAGTCTTTCGACCACCGCTTTTCTAAAAAGGTCATCAATCTTACCTTCACTTAATGAGATATTCGCAGCCCTTTCGTCAACCCGACCATCAATGGATTTTCCTTCTTTCTTGAGCATCTCCATCTCATCCGGATCCGTATAAAAATAATAGTTTCCCATAGCTGCTATATCTTTTTCAAGCTTTTGAAGTTCTTCCTGTGTCGTTAACTCGCGATTCTGACCCAGCACATTACAATGATAACGTCCGCCCGGCTGTTTAACGATTGGGTTTAGCATTTTGCCGCACAGATCACCCATCAGAATACCTACATCAGCTTTATAGATTCTCAGGGCATTCAGAAACTTCCGGAAACAAGTCTCAGAACCATGAACATCTGTTACAAATAATATTTTTAAAACGGCCATCAAAAAACCTCTTTCTACGCTTTTAGCGATTATTAAAAGCCTATAACTCCCTGCGGTCAGGCATGCAGGGAGCTATATTTCCTTTTTTTCATCTCCGGGAAATTACTCCGGTGGAATTTCTTTGAAGGCAAGGGTAATATCAATACCTTCGCTCATACGGATCTGTTTAAAGACAAAATACCATATAATAGCAGCTCCCCACACAATAATGTAAATTGCTGTCCAGTAGGTATGCATAAATGCGAATGCTTCCTGGATATAGTAGGAGTAAACCAGAATAAGGACATATGCCAGTGCCACAAACCCTGAAATGGTTGCAAGTGGAATACCGGCAAATTTCCAATCCTTATATGGTGATGCGTCCCAGATATGTTTGGATTTTTTAACATATGGAAAGATCATTAGAGAAATTGCTGTAAACCCGAATACTGAAATGAGCTGCAGCACTTCAACTGAAATTGAGCCCAGAACCTCCGGGTTCCATGCATACTGCGTCAGAGCAATCTGGGAAAGAATCAGAACGGTCACCAGCAGCTTGGCAGGTTGATTGTATTTTGGCGAAATATCGGTAAACCATTTTGGGCCAAGGCCGTCCATACCCCACGCAAAAGCCGCACGACTGAATGCAATATAGGAAAATGCAATCCACAGCCAGTCTGCGACGATAAATGCACCGGCCATGATAAAACCGAGTATCTTGTTAAATCCGACAATCATGGACGCAACACCGATATAGGTAACATCAAATGGGAAAGCATACCCTTCAAGGCCCTCTTCCTGCAGCCAGGAAAAAGCATGCAGGCCCTCCCAACCCAACAACTTTTTATAGGCCAGGCCGAGCCACATCAGAAAGAAAATACACACCACCACATTGAGGATGTTGGCCCGGAAAATATTTTTTCTCGGACTCTTTACCTCTCCGCCGATAAACGCAATAATATAGCCATAAATGGCCACCCACGTCACAGGCAGTAGAATTCCCAGCGTTGAAGACCAGTTCCATGTTTCCGGGATACCTCCCATCTCTGCTGATGCACCCTGAATGACGGCATTAAAATCAAGAGATCCCATTTCAGCTGCATAATTGTTCCAGAGAGCAACAAAGGATTCATGTGAAGTAACGGTAATAATAACGCCGGCGATGATCGTGCCAAGAAGTGACCAGGTGACAAACACTTTTTGAACCGTGAAGAATATCCGCATACCGGCCAGTGCTACAAAAAATGCAGACAAATTTACAACTGTGGAGACAAGGTATAGCCCGATACCGGAAGTGGCCCATTCAACTGAAGCAGGATCGATTCCCAGGCACCCGGCCATAATGGGTAAACCGGCTTCCCCAACCCAGGGAGCCAGCACCCAGATCCATGCAATCATAACAAACCCGCCATTGCAGAAACTGACACCAAGACCGATAATCGGATGAATTATTCGGGAGTTATAGACATAACTGCCGCCGCTGCGAGGCATTGAGCCGCCCAGCATCCCCCATACCATTGAAAAACCGAAACAGACAAAAAGCAGTGTAATCAGGCAGGCAAGTGATAGATTAGCTCCAGGTAGCCAGGAATAAGCACCAAGGACAAACCATATTGAAACCGGTACTGCATTGTTCATGATGGCAAAATAGGTTGTATCCAGCATCCCTGCTTCCCGTGTCAGCCCGCTTGCCTTCCTCGCAAAAACCTCAACGTTAGCCATGCGATCCTCCTTTGATTGATGTATCCTGAAAAAGCTAATCCACCATTATGATGATAGATTAGCGGGCAAAAAAACGCTTCCTCCTTTCAACATATTAAGTCCCTAATAATAACCTGATGCTTCTATATAGAAGACAAAAGTCTTTAACTCGTGTTAAATGCACAACAGGCTTAATGTTAGACGATAATACAGCTTTTATATACTCGTTGGAGGTGTCGGCTCTGCGTTCGCTATGGTACGGTAAACTTCAATCGCAACTTGAGTAGTAACTGACAATAATTTCAGGTTTTAACAAATTTTCGGTTCAATAATGTAGAAATATTAAATTCATGGAAATAATATATTCAAATATACAAAAACGGATGCGCTTGTCAACATATATATAAACAACTTAAATACTTAAGATAATAATGAAACTTTCGCCGGATTTTTTCAAGTTCAATATTCTGTTACCATTTAGCGCGATTTATTTTCAAAGCAACGCTCGATCTCTTCAAAGATAGATATGAATATCAACCATCCTTTTTTGATGGTATCATCAAATATATATATTTATTCTAATCTTATTATTTATATTTTAAATTTTTATTGACAATATGATCATGTTTAAATATTCTTGAAGTTAATTGCATCCTATGGAGAACATATATGAAACTCGATGAAACCAATGTTACAATTATCCAACACTTAAAGGAGGGTCGAAAACCCTTCAAGCTCATTGCAGATGAACTGGGTGTTGCTGAAAACACAGTTCGATCAAGAGTTGCCAAAATGACAGAGGAAGGTGTCCTTGACATTACCGGGCTGGTTAACCCGGAGTCCATTCATGGAAAGAAAATGGCCTATGTTGGTGTCAAGCTCAAGGATATGGACCTGGTTAAAAAAGGTGCTGAGTTCAGCAAGCTGAAAAGTGTCGTCCATACAAGTGTGGTTACCGGCCGATTTGACCTTATGTTGCTGGTAATGCTCGATGAAGAACATGATTTGCTTGAATTCTACACGGATGAAATATCCCATATAAAGGGTGTCTTATCGATCGAGACATTCGTGATTTATAAAAGTTATGACATGAAAGTACCGTATATTTTTTAACAATATATAGAAAGAGAGGGTTTCAACCGTATGTCAAAAAAGACACCTTTATTTAAATGGCATGCAGGCCACGGTGGTAATATTGTTAGTTTTGGAGATTATCAGATGCCGCTATGGTATGAGGCCGGTGTAAAAAAAGAACACCTTTCAGCCATCACTTCCGCCGGGCTGTTTGACACCAGCCATATGGCTGCAGTTATCGTAAAAGGCACCGGTTCTTTTGAACTCCTGCAACGCTGCTTTACCAGAGATTTGAACGCCTGTATCGGGAAAGAGAAATCACCGATTGTATCCGGACGATGTGTCTATGGTGCTTTTCTGAATGAAAATGGTGGCGTTATTGATGATGCAATTATATATCAAATAACACCTGATGAATATATTGCGGTTGTTAACGCCGGTATGGGCAATGTTGTTGCCGGGCATCTTGATGCACATAAAGAGGATGCATCTATTACGATTACGGACCTTACAGACAAGCTGGGAAAAATTGATATTCAGGGTCCGATGTCGCCAAAGATTTTAAGTAAAATATTAAACAACCCTGAAACGGTATTTGACAATATAGCCTATTTTTCTTTCAAAGGTCATTTTGATAGTACATCTCTTCAGTCACAACAGGTCAAACTGCTTGATGGTACCCCTGTTCTTCTTTCACGATCCGGTTACACCGGTGAGATCGGTTTTGAAATATTTGTTTTACCTGAAAGCACGTTAAAGGTATGGGAGATGCTTATGGATGCAGGTGAGGCGTTTGGAATAACCCCATGTGGCCTGGCGTCCAGAGATTCCCTCAGAAGCGGTGCGGTTTTGCCTCTTTCACATCAGGATATTGGAGAGTGGCCATACCTGAACCATCCGTGGGAATTTGCCCTTCCTCAGAGAGATCAGGAAAACTCATTCAGTAAGAATTTTCTTGGCATGGATGCACTTTTAAAAATTGAAAGCCCGGTTTTTACATTACCTTTTGTAGGAAATGATCCCCGAAAGGTATCTACAGAACATGCCGTTGTTATGGATGATAAGGGTAATAAAATTGGAACCATACTGACCTGTACAACAGATATGGCTATTGGAAAACATAATGGCCGGATTTACAGTATTGCCAGCCCCGATAAACCGGAGGGTTTTACACCGCGAGGTTTGAGCTGTGGTTTTTTAAAAACAACAATAGCATTAAATTCGGGACAATCAGTTGTATTAAAAGAAGGGAAACGAACCATTCCCGTAACGATAGTTTCAGATATCCGTCCGGACCGGACAGCACGGAAAAAACTTAACGATTTTATATAAACAATTTTATAATAAAGGAGACGCCATGAAAGAGATCAATGAATTAAATCTTCCGGATGATGTGCGCTATACAAAGGATCATGAGTGGGCAAAAGTTACGGGAGATGTCGTAAAGGCAGGCCTGGATGATTACGCCCAGGATCAGTTAAGCGATATCGTATTTGTTGAACTTCCTGAGCCGGGGGACACCTTTGGAAAGGGTGAGGTTTTTGCAACCGTAGAATCCGTCAAAGCCGTTTCAGAGTGCTATATGCCGGTTGGCGGTGAGATTATTGCCGTTAACAGTAAACTTGAAGATGATCCGGGGCTGATTAACACAAGACCCTATGAAGACGGATGGCTGGTTGAAATTAAACCGGATGATCTCACTGAAATGGACGACCTGATGGATAAGGCAACCGTTTTAAAAGTGCTGGAGGGAAATGGTTAAATGCAATACTTACCTCATACCAAAGAAGATATTAAATCAATGCTTGAAGTGGTCGGCGTTTCGAGCCTTGATGAATTGTTTTCATCCATACCGGAAAACTGCCGGTTTGACGGCAGGTTAAACTTGCCGGAACCCATGACCGAATGGGAACTGGATGACCATATGGATTCGCTGGCCGGCAATATGGCGGTTAGCCCGGATTATAAGATTTTTATCGGTGCAGGAAGCTATACGCATCATATCCCAATGTCTGTAAAATATGTAACGAGTCGTTCCGAATTTGTAACCTGCTATACGCCTTATCAACCTGAAGTCAGCCAGGGAACCCTTCAGGCTATTTATGAATATCAGACAATGGCGGCAACGTTGATGGGAATGGATGTTGCGACTGCATCTCATTATGACGGCGCAACAGCACTGGCTGAGGCCCTGCTTATTGCAGCCCGGAAAAAAAAGAAAAAATATGTAGCGATATCCAGCCTGATACACCCTCATTATCGCGAAGTTATTCACACCTACTTTTCGCCGACACAATATGAAATTATTGAATTGCCTTATCTTGAAAATGGCCGGACCGATTTAAGTCAATTGGAATCAGGTGATGAATTTGGTGCACTGGCAATTCAGTCACCCAATTTTTTTGGCTGTATCGAGAACCTGAAGAACGCCGCAGACATTGCACACGATCAGAATGCTCTGTTCATCGGATCTTATACTGAAGCAATGGCCTATGGGCTTTTGAAAAACCCCGGCAGCATGGGAGCAGATATTGTTGCCGGTGAAGGTCAGAGTCTTGGTATTGCAAAATCCTACGGCGGCCCTGCCCTGGGCATGCTGGGCAGTAAAAAGGAATTTATGAGAATGCTGCCGGGAAGACTGGTGGGCAAAACAACCGATCAGGATGGCCGGCCGGGATTTGTTCTGACACTTGCAACCCGTGAACAGCATATTCGCCGGGAAAAGGCGACGTCTAACATCTGCTCCAATAACAATCTTTGTGCGCTGTCAGCCGTTGCATATATGGCATCTCTTGGTGGCACAGGGTTCAGAAAGCTGGCTCAGCTTAATCATGACAAAGCCGAATACCTTAAAAGCGAACTAAAAAAAGCCGGAGGTAAAATTCCTTTTGAATCACCCACATTTAACGAATTTGTCGTCCGGTTTAAAAATGGATTTGATAAAAAGTATGCCCGTCTCAAGGATAAAAAAATTCTGGCAGGACTGCCCCTGGCAACATTTTATCCGGAACTGGAAAATCACTACCTGATGTGTGTAACGGAAACACTTAAAAAAGAAGATATGGATATGCTGATTCAGGAGGTGATTTCATGAAAGAAGTTATACATAATAGCGGACTGGTTCTTGATGAAAAACTGTTATGGGAAAAAGGGAAAAAGGGCCGGATCGGATTTTCAATTCCGCCGCAGGATGTCGCCGTTGCCGAACTTGACCCCGAGTTAGTTGGTGAAGACCCGGACTTTCCTGATTTAAGTGAAGTTGATGTTGTCAGACATTTTACAAGATTATCTACATGGAACTTCGGTGTGGATACCGGTATGTATCCACTGGGCTCCTGCACGATGAAGTATAATCCGAAAACAAATGAACGCCAGGCTTCGCTTGCCGGTTTATCGGAAGCTCATCCGTTTTTACCGGAATCTCTTTCACAGGGCGCATTACAAATAATGTATGAACTGGAGCAGTATCTCATGGAAATTACCGGCATGGATGCCGTAACCCTTCAACCGGCAGCCGGTGCCCATGGAGAAATGCTGGGCATGCTGCTTATACATGCCTGGCATTCAAAAAAAGGTAATTCTCGTTCGAAAATAATTGTGCCCGACACCGCTCATGGTACGAACCCGGCCAGTGCTGCATTATGCGGCTACAAACCGATACCGGTTAAATCTGACGAAAATGGCATCATTCCTGTAGAAACGATCAGGGAATTAATGGATGATGAAACAGCCGGTATCATGATTACCAATCCCAACACCCTTGGATTGTTTGAAGAAAATATTCAGGAAATTTCCGAAATTGTTCATGCAGAAGACGGCCTGGTTTACGGTGACGGCGCAAACATGAATGCGGTCATGGGTATTGTGAAAATGGGCAATATCGGTGTGGATATTATGCACCTGAATCTGCATAAAACATTTTCAACGCCCCATGGCGGCGGCGGGCCCGGTGCCGGACCGGTTGCCGTAAAAAAAGACCTCATTCCTTTTTTACCGGCACCGCGTGTGGTTTTTAAAAATGGCCAATACAGCCTGGAAAAAAATTTACCTGATTCTGTCGGGCGAATGACCGCTTTTTACGGACATTTCAATGTCTTGATAAAAGCATATTCCTATATTCGGCAAATGGGACCGGATAATCTTAAAAAAGCCAGCCGGCTTGCCGTACTCAATGCAAACTATATAAAAGAGCAATTAAAAGATACGCTGCACCTGGCATATGACCGGCCATGCATGCATGAATGTATATTTTCAGATAAGAATCAGGCTGCCCATAAAATCAGCACAATGGATATGGCAAAACGGTTGCTTGATTATGGGATCCATCCGCCGACTGTTTACTTTCCCCTGGTTGTACATGGCGCCATTATGGTGGAACCGACGGAAACGGAAAGCAAAGAGGATATTGATCTGTTTATTGAAACATTCAAAACCATTGCCAAAGAGGCTGAGGAAAATCCGGATATACTTACAAGTGCACCGCATGTCAGTAAACGAAGACGGCTGGATGAGGTTGAAGCAGCCAGACATCCTTGTCTGACAGGATAAATAAAAAAATTTAAAATTATTTATCCATATATTACGGAGCCATTCTTTTTCCTCGCCCCGTTGGGGAGAGGGTCAGGATGAGATAAAATCATTCTATTTATAAAGGAATCAAATGTCAGAAAATCAAAAACATGAAATTATTATTATCGGGCTAGGTGCAAGCGGGCTTTATGCATCCAAAAATGCACTGAGCTATAACCGGAACTGTCATGTTACGATTATAGAAAAAAGGAATTACGATCAGTTTTCGCCTTGTGGTTTACCCCTCGTCATTGAAGGGCTTGTAGATGGTTTTGAGGCCTTAAAACAAAGTGTGCCGGAAGTAAAAAACAAACTCACCAAACTGATCCACCATGAAGTTATAAACATTGATAAGAATAAAAAAACGCTAACGGCAAAAAACCTCTCTGCCGATGAAGTAAAAGAGATTCGATATGATGCATTGATTCTGGCAACAGGTGCTTCTCCTGTGAATTTACCCATACCGGGTGCAAAAGAATTTATAGGCAAAGGTGTACATTTTGTTTCCACCATAGAAAACAGCAAGGCTTTACTTGAAGCAGCAAAATCATCAAAGAAAAAAAGTGCGGTTGTTGTCGGTGGGGGTGCCATCGGTCTTGAGGTTGCGGTAGGATTAAAGAAACAGGGTCTTGATGTTGCCGTAACCAAAAGAACACCTCCCCCCTTTCCAAGAAATCTGGATCCTGAGATGGGCAAGTTAGTCATCGATGAACTTGAACAGCTTGGTATTCGTGTACTTTTCGGTAAAGGCATAGACCGGTTAAATGGCCTGGATTGTGTAGAATCTGTCGAGATTGCCGGAGAGCTTATAGAATGCGATATTGTGGTTATGGCGGTCGGTATGAGAGGCAACAGTTTACTGGCAACACAAATCGGTGCTGCTATGAATAAAGATCTGGTTATCGTTAATAATCGAATGGAGACCGACATCAAGGATATATATGCAATAGGCGATACTGTTCAGACCTATTCGCGTATCGACAAAACGCCTGCGACCATGCAGCTTGCCACATCCGCATACCGTCAGGGAATAACGGCCGGCATTAATGCAGCCGGAGGCAATACGGCTTATCCGGGTGCACTCAACACCTTTCTGACGGGTGTCGGCAAACTGGAAGTAGCAACGACCGGATATACCCTCGAAACCGCAAAAGCGCTGTGCTATAATGCCAAAGCAATTTCTACCAAACGTGAAAATAAACCACACTATGTTCCGGGCGCTAAAGAAGTTCATCTTCGTATTATTGTAGATGTTGATTCCGGCAAACTCTTGGGTGCGCAGGCAATAGCAGAAGAAGGTGCGGCATGGCGAATTAATATTTTTGCCCTCGCTATCCAGGGCGGTATGACATTATATGATCTTATGGATGCTGAACTATCCTACTTTCCCGGGATTTCACAGATGTATGACCCAATTTCCCAGGTAATTGAAATCGCACTGAAACGGTTAAAAATGCCGCCCAGGGAATGTTTAACCGTATTTATATCGAAAAAGAGGGATGACTAATGGCAAAGGCATCAGTTCAATATCATAATCATATAAGTGCTAAACAGGAAATGATGTTTCTTGAAATGCCGGTTATGAATTACGAAGATGTTTGGCAACAACAGGTAAAGCTGGTTGAAAAACGCCATCGCGGCGGCCTTGATCAGGATATGGTGCTGATGCTGGAACATGAACCTGTTTTTACTTTTGGACGCAGGGGCGGCAGCGAAAACCTGAAAGTGTCTGAAGCCTTTTTAAAACAGGCCGGCATACAAACAAAATGGATTGAGCGTGGCGGCAATATCACCTATCATGGCCCCGGCCAGTTGATTCTTTATCCCATTATTGATTTACGTAAAATGAGGCTCTCTGTCTCTGAGTATGTTGAAAAACTGGAATATCTCATGATCAAGATTGCCGCTAAATGGGATGTAATTTCATCAAGGGATAGCAGGAACCGGGGCATCTGGGTAGGTAATAATAAGCTGGGCAGCGTCGGCATTGCAGTTCGTCATGGCATTACGTTTCACGGCCTCTCCTTTAACGTAAATCTTTCGCTTGAACCATTTGACTGGATAAACCCCTGCGGGCTTCAGGATGTTGGCATAACCTCACTGAAAAAGGAAACCGGCCGGGATATCTCCATGGCTGACGTAAGGAAATCGGCAATACGATATTTTGAAACCATATTTGCCAGGAAACTTAATCCTGTTGATTTTCAAACCTTAAACAAGATGGTATCAGGGTAAACTTATGACCTGCACTTGTGAACCAAAAAAAATAAAACGAAAACCTAAATGGTTAATCAGGAATCTCCCAACCGGACCTGAATACGAAAGAATCCGGAAAGAGATTAATCAATCCGGCCTGCATACCGTTTGTCAGGAAGCAAAGTGCCCCAATATGTGGGAGTGCTATTCAGAAAAGACGGCCACCTTTTTGATTATGGGACCAAACTGTACCCGCCGGTGTCGTTTTTGTGCAGTTCAGAAAAATAGCCCTGAGCCGTTGAATGATCAGGAACCGGGTAAGGTTGCAGATGCCGCTTTCAGGATGGGGTTGAAATATGTAGTTATTACGTCTGTGACAAGAGATGATCTTGATGACGGCGGTGCCGTTTTTTTTTCTAAAACCATTAATGCTGTAAAGTCAAAAATACCGGATGCCAAAATTGAAGTATTAATACCGGATTTTCAGGGCAATAAAGCAGCACTTAATAAAGTGATTAATGCCAAACCGGATGTTATCAACCATAATGTTGAAACCGTTTCCCGTCTGTATCTTACAGTAAGGCCCCAGGCTGATTACAAGCAATCTCTCGAGTTGCTTCAATATGTCGCATCTTCTGATTCAGATATCGTAGTAAAGTCCGGTATTATGCTGGGCCTTGGTGAAACAGACGAAGAGATCCGGGAAACACTCACGGATCTCTATTCATCCGGTTGCCGGTTTTTGACAATGGGCCAATATCTTCAGCCCAGTAAAAATCATCTGCCCGTCGAACAATTCATTACGCCCGAAGCATTCAAAGATTGGGAAAAATTCGCTTTGAAAATCGGTTTTTCAAAAGTTGCCGGTGGGCCCTTTGTAAGAAGTTCTTACCATGCCGGTGCAATGCTTAAAGTGTAAACATTGGTTTACTTTTTCCTGCCAAATAGGATATTGTCAAAATAGTTAATTTACAAAGCTATTTAAATAAGGTATAAGACATACATAATTTTAATATTTTTTCACTTACAATTCATATCTTCATAGATTTTTGATTTAATACTTTTTTATTCTCTCACCAGATAACAAGGCTGTAGATGAAAAACATGATTAAAAAAAATAATAGCCTTATGCAGAAAGTAAACCCTGAAGATTTTGGGATGATTCTGAATGCTATCATTCATTTCTCTAAAGAAGGCATATTTGTTGCCGATGATAATGGCGATGTTGTTCTGGTAAATGAAGCGTCTGCAAATTTAAACGGTTTACCCATAAAAGAACTGTTACATAAGAATGTCCACGATCTTGTTGCTAACGGTTATTGTGAACGTTCCGCTACTATAGAGGTTCTGAAAACAAAAAAGACTGTTTCGCTGATTAATATAACAAAAGATAATAAGAAAATTCTTACAACCGGCATTCCTGTGTTCGATGAGTCGGATAATATAAAATTCGTCTTTGTAAATGAACGGGATATTACACTCCTAAACAAACTTTCACGAATGCTTGAAAAAAACAAACTGCCGGAAGATCAGGATCATATCAATTTTCTTAATTCGAGCCTAGTAAAAGAGATTTTGAAGGACTATATTTTTGAAAGCAATGATATGTATATTGTTGTTCAGACAGCCATACAGGCTGCTGAATTTGATATGGATGTGATTATTACAGGTGAATCCGGTGTTGGAAAAGGTGTTATTGCTAACCTAATTCACAAACTATCCGATCGACGGGAAGGCCCTTTTGCAGATATTAACTGTGGTGCTATTGCAGGAAATCTTCTGGAATCAGAACTTTTTGGTTATGCAGAGGGGGCTTTTACCGGTGCCCGCAGAAAGGGTAAAATCGGTTATTTTGAATCTGCACACAAAGGATCTCTGTTTCTTGATGAAATCGGGGAGATACCCTTACCGCTCCAGGTTAAACTTTTAAAATTTCTTGAAAATAAGGAAATCATTCGTGTGGGAAGTGTAACGCCGAAAAAGATAGACACCCGAATCATTGCAGCCACCAACAAAGATCTGGAGACCCAGGTTAAAATTGGACAATTCAGAAAAGATCTCTATTTCAGACTTAATGTTATCCCTATACACATTCCACCATTAAGGAAGAGAAAATCTGACATCGAACCATTGATAAATTTTTTCTTAGACAAGTTTAATTCTAAATACAATGTCAACAAAACTGTCTCCAGAGAAACCGTTGACGCGCTCACAGAATACCATTATCCGGGCAATGTAAGAGAGCTTGAAAATTTATTTAAACGACTGGTAACGATGTCAAGAAGCAATGTGATCGAACTATCGGATCTACCGGAAGCAATTTTAAAGGCAATTGATCATGATTTTGGCCAGGAGATCCTATCAGGAAAAGCCCTGCAGGATGCCGTGATGAAATATGAAGCCAAGCTGATCCTTGAAGCGATTGATAAATACGGTAGTCAGCGAAAAGCGGCTCAAAAGCTGGGTATGGATCAGTCCTCCTTATCACGGAAGCTCAAGAAACTGACTTCGCCCAAACTTATCCATAAATAATCAATTATTTCTGATTTATTATATATTCATGCACTTTAACTATTCGGGATTACTTTCTGTTATTTTATTGAAAGACATGGCTCTTCCCGATACCACTTGGGTAATATTGGTTATAAAATAAAACACTTGCTTTAGCAAAAAGTGTCATGCCTTTCAAATTGTCATACCAATCATTTTAAAACTAATTTATATTCTCTGCAGAGCTTCCAAGATACTTCTGCACGATAAAATCAACTTTTCCATCTTTTTTCAGTTGGTCCAGCGCACCGTTAATTCGATCAATTGCAGTGCCCTTGTTGACATGAATCCTCATTCCCAAATCAACTGTATACATAACTTTTGCGACTTCAAGCTCCAAACCGTATTTTGATGCATAGTATTTTGCAACCGGAACAGCGCAAATGAGAACATCGTATCGTCCCTCTTTAAATTTCCGAAAAAGAGTTTCCTCTTTAGTTGCAAACTCAGGCTTATATATATCGTTTTCACTCCAGCCCGGATAGATATAGCCTTTTACAATGCCAACTGTTTCTCCTCTTAAATCATTTACTGTCTCTACCATCAGAGATTTTCCTTTTCTAACAAAAACAGCTTCAGAAAATGAAATAACCGGTTTTGTATATACTGAAAAATTATCTTCTCCTGGAAACCACTCAGGACAAGCAACTACATCGATATCGATTTTTCCATCCCTGAAAAAATTATAGAGTCTGGTTGCAGGATAATAGACGATTTCAAAATCATCATTAGTTAATTTACCGATTTCTTGTAGTAATTCTTCAAAGATACCACCTTCATTACTTCCTTTTGCTGAATACATCGGCATAAAACCTGTTTCAAAATATCCGACCTTAAAGCTGTCTGCAAAAACATTACTCCCTGATTCATCAGCAAACACAGTGCCAGTCGTTCCAGAAAATACTGATAATATCATTGCAAATAATACGAACAATTTCTTCATGCATCTCTCCTTCCTTAAAAATAATTAATAGTTATCCTTACCAAACTGTCTGATTATTTACCTTAACATAATGTTTATGTTGGATTTTAAGAGCTTTTTCTCCCTCGATAAAACAATTTTTTGATTATTTTTTCAGAAGATGTAGTATACGAATTTTATTTTTTTATACATAGATATGAGTTCCAAATATATTTTTTATCTTCAAATCTACAGCCTGGGTAAATATAAGCTTAAATACTTTCAAAGGGTACACGTTTAATAAATCTGCCCCGACCTTTTTCTCCTACAAAATCCATATGGTTTTCATTCCACTCTGCAACTTTTTTGCCCCTTGAATAAACCAGGCTTGGCATGCCCGTAATGTCCACACCTTCAAATGGTGAATAATCGATATTCATATGAAGAAGGCGCTGGGTTATAGTAAATTTTTGATCCGGATCAAAAATAACCATATCAGCATCCTTACCAACGCTGATTTCTCCCTTATCCTTTAAACCAAATATTTTTGCCGGGCCTGCGGACAAAACTTCAACCATTTTTTCAAGACTGATTCTGTTTTTAGCAACACCTTCGCTGTGGATAAGCATGAGAAGTGTTTCTATACCCGGTGCACCGTTTGGAATATTCTTATAGTCGTCTGTTCCAAACATGTCCTTTTTCCCATTAAAATCAAAAGGACAATGATCTGTAGCAACTGTCTGCAAATAGCCGTCACGCAAACCGTTCCAGAGTGGGTCCTGGCTTTCTTTCGTCCGAAGGGGCGGCGACATAACATATTTTGCACCTTCAAAACCAGGCGCCTTATAACGCTCTTCATCCAGAATCAGATACTGGGGGCACGTTTCAGCAAAGACATTAATTCCTCTGTATCTTGCCTTTTTCACCTCTTCCAGACCTTCCATAGAAGAAAGATGAACGATGTAGGCTCTTGAATCTGTAAACTCAACCATTTTTATGATTCGTGATATCGCCTCTGCTTCCGCGATATTGGGGCGGCTTTTCGCATGGTAGTATGGTGTAAGCTTACCTTCCCTTGCAAACAATTCATTCATATGCTGAAGGAAATAAAAGTTTTCTGCATGGACCTGAACCAGTCCCCCAAATTGTTTTGTCTTTTTAAGCAACTTAATCATGACGGCATCATCAACCCTGAAGTCATAAACCATAAAAACTTTAAAACTTGGGGTTCCATATTCAAGAATTGCCTGTTTAACTTCTTCTATAACTTCAGGGCTCGGATCTGTGACAGCCGGATGCAGGGAATAGTCAACCACCACTTTTCCTTCCGCCCATGATTTTTTCCGCTCAATCGCTTCGAACAGGGATTCTCCTTTTTGCTGCATATCGAAATCAACAAGAGATGTAACACCGCCGCATGCCGCGGCAACGGTACCTGTATAATAATCATCCTGGGCAGATGTACCCATAAATGGCATGGAGATATGCGTATGCGAATCAATTGCGCCCGGGATTACATACTTACCATTTGCATCTACAATTTCATCTGCAGGATAATCCAGATTACTTCCGATGGTCTTTATTTTGTCGCCTTCAATGTAGACGTCAGCAAATTGTCTTCCGCCTGCATTTACAATTTGCCCGTTTTTAATTAACAAACTCATCGTCGTTCTCCTTTTCGTCGGATATCATACCGGGTGCTTCTTTTCACAAACCAGCATTGCCTTCTATATATCATTGGCTGCTTTTATCATGCAGTGAAGAAGAACATTCGCACCGTTTGCGCAGTCCTCCCAAGTTGTTTCTTCCACTTCTACATGGCTTCTTCCGTTAATGCTCGGCACAAAAATCATTGCAGTAGGGCAAACCTGGTTCATATAACTTGCATCGTGGCCGGCACCACTTACCATATGAAGCTTTGAGTGGCCTAATTCATCAGCGGTTTCCAAAACCCGCTGTACCAGGTTTTCATCAAATGGTGCGTGATTTACACGCCAGGTCTCTTCAATACGAATGGGGCACCCACGTCTTTTTGCAATCGCTTCAAAATCAAGCTGGAGACTGTTCCATGCCTGTATGGCCTTTTCATCATCCCAGGATCGAATATCTACAGTAAAATGAACACCATCCGGAATAATGTTTCTGGAGTTGGGGTAGTTCTGAATCTCACCAACGGTTGCTACCATATTTCCACCCATTTTTTCCGGCACATCATTTACTTTCAGAATCATTTCTGATGCCGCACATAGCGCATCGTGACGCCCTTCCATTGGTGTCGGCCCGACCTGATTAGCCTCCCCCTCCAGATAAATATCATACCAGTGAAGACACAGGATTCCTTTGGGTGCGCCAATGTCTATTCCGTTTTTTTCAAGGATTGGCCCCTGCTCTATATGGTATTCGTAGTATGCATGGACAGGACGCTTTTCAGCCGGTTCATCCCCCTTGTACCCAATCCGAATCAGCTCATCTTCAAACCGCTTGCCGTCAACATCTGTCTTGTCGTAAGCCCATTGTTTATCAAGTGCGCCGGACCACACACCGGATGAAACCATTGCCGGAGGAAACCGGCAGCCCTCTTCATTTGTCCAGGCAACAATTTCTAAAGGACGTTCTGTTTCAACTTTATTTTCATTTAAAGTGTGCAATACTTCCAGGGGCCCCATTACGCCGAGGATTCCGTCAAAACGTCCGCCTTTGGGCTGTGAATCAATATGAGAGCCACTCATAACAGGTGGAAGATCATTATTTTTTCCACCTCTTCTGCCAAAGATGTTGCCCATTTCATCTACTGTAATTGTTAAATCCAAACCCTTGAGCCATTGAACCAGAAGATCCCGTGCTCTTTTATCTTCATCGGACAGCGTCAATCGCTGTACACCACCTCCTGGTGTGGCACCAATTTTCGCCATCTCCTCAAGTGATTTTTGTAAGCGTTTTCTATCAATCCGTAAATCATTTATCTTCATAACTGTTCTCCTGTTAGGCCCATATTTATATCTTTATGTTCAATATAACCCTTTATGATTTTCAATAAGATGCCCGCAGCTTAAATAGTAAATATTGTATGTTTTTTACCTCTATCTGCACAATTTTAACGTAAATATCTCCTTATTGAGGCATTTCACCGCAATGCTGCCGCCGGATGTCATCCCCTCCTTCATCATGAAGGGGATGACATCTGTGTCTGATTTATAATGTAGTGTTAATCAGTCGCTTTTTATGTTACCATTTCATCATTCGGGACATTAGACATTTTGTTAATCGCATAGTAGATAATGGTGGTAACAACAATCGTTGGATATATTCCGCCAACAGTAGCACCAAATGCTGCACTGCTTTTGAGTACCAGACAAAGAATTGTTCCGAAAATCCACGGAATCATGGCTTTCCAGTTAATTCCGTTGGAATACCAGTAGATACCACCTTTACGGGATGCCTGTTTCCAGTCATATTTCTGGTTTCGCAAGAAATAGTAATCTACTACAATAATAGCAAACAGCGGGGCAAATACCGCACCAATGTAGTCAAGAAAGAAGATAAATGAATCCAGGAAGCTACCTACAATAATTGGTACGAAAGAGACAATAAGAGCCAGAATGGAAACAATCCATAATGCCCTGAATGGTTTAACCCTTGGCCAGATGTTAATGGCCGACATACCTGCGGCATAAATATTAATTGAGTTTGTTGTAACAGTTGCCAGTACCAGAACCAGAAATGCTACCCAGCCCAAGCCGAGTGTGCCCATAATACTAGACGGGTCAGATGTATTGGGATCATATTGACCGCTGATAAGCGTTGCTGCAATTGCGCCCAAAGCACCAACGAGCGTAAACCAGAAAAGAGAAATATTTGCACCGATTACAGGGGCTCCTGTTGAAGCGCCTTTTGTTTTAGCATAGCGTGTAAACTCTGCAATAGCCGGTACCCAGCCCAGGCTGAAGGCAGCCATCATATCCAGTGCATTTCCAAATGGCAGACTAAGATCTGCAGGCGGCCGCCAGTTTATAATCTGTTCAAAAGACCAGTAATTGAATATAACAACAGTTTCCCAGATAGTAAGCACAATCAGTAAGGTTGCTGCTACACGTTCGGCATACTTAATTGAACGGGAACCCGCCACAACTGTAATACCGATTTGAAGAATACTGCAAATGAGTACGCCCAGACCCAATGACCACCAGGAACCTTCTTCACCAAATGCGGGCCAACCCCATAGTTCTGCAAAGAGAAAACTAAGGGAAATTGCAGCAATAAATGTATTAACAGCACACCAGCCAATAAATTGTGTGGTATTAAAAAAGGATGGCAATATACTGCCCTTGATACCAAATGATGCTCGGGTAAGACCCATTGTGGTTGTGCCGACCTTGTATCCCATATACCCGATAAGTGCCATCACAAAATAAGCAATGGGGTTGGCAACAAGGAGAATCGTCAACGTTCCTCCAATCCCAAGAGCAGCAAGAACGCCCCCTGTATACCATGATCCCGTACATGCATTGGCACCCAGCCAGGTGGCTGCCATGTCCCAGAAACCATAGTGTCGCTCCTCCATCGGTACTGCCTCATCGACTGGATACTCTTTTGCTTCTTCGCTCATGTTTTCCTCCCTTTAAATTTTGTTGTTTCTCTCTTCGCAGGTGAAGTTTTCATTCCCGATAAATAGGATTTAACTTCTCTGCTACTGGAAGGAGACCTGTCTGACAGAATTATTTTTTTGCTCCAAAATAGCACTTTTACAGGGCCATAAAAACAATTTTCGGTCTTCTCCAGGCAGAAAACTTGTGCCAGTTAATCTGAACAAACTTTTGGAGGTTCCTTGTTAAAAACCTCATATTTTACATCTTTTTCAACGCCACTGTCCCTTACAGCGGTTTCCTTTCGTTGCCAGCTATTTGGCATCTCTTTGTAGTTAATCATTCCCTGAACCGGACATACAAACTGGCAAAGCATACAGCTCAGGCATTTTTCTTCTATCGGAAGGGGACGCCTTTTTTCACTATCCCAGTCAAGCGCCTGCCCACCGGCATCATGGCAAACAACCACACATTGTCCGCATCCGATACAGCGAGCCATGTCAAAATTAACAACGCCCTGCCGATCCAACTCAAAATTTTCCGTCTCCTGGAGATTCGGCAATGCCTTGCCGACAAGATCTGTAATTTTTGTAATATTTCGTCCAGCCATAAAATCAGATAAGCCTTCTATTAAATCTTCAACTACCCGATACCCATAGTGCATCACACCTGTGGTTGCCTGAAGTATGGTTGCACCCACTGCAATATACTCCAGTGCATCAATCCATGTTTCAATGCCGCCCATGCCTGAAAGCGGCAGACCGAGTTCTTTACATTGAGCCATCTCTGCAATAAATTTCAGGCCAATAGGTTTTATTGCCGGACCTGATGTGCCACTAACTGTGCTTTTACCAAAAACATTGGGTTTTGGGACCCAGTCATCCAGACCTATCTGGGAAATTCCTCTTACCGTATTAATGGCGGCAATGGCATCTGCACCACCATTCTTGGCATACATTGCAGGTTCTCTCATATCGGTAATGTTGGGCGTCATTTTGGCCATGACCGGAATAGACACACTGTTTTTTACAGTAGAAGTAAATTTTTCAATCAGATGAAATGACTGGCCGACCTTATGCCCGGATCCTTCAATAGACATATGGGGACATGAAAAGTTAAGTTCAAGCATATCTGCGCCATTATCTTCAGCAACTTTAGCCAGGTATGCCCACTCTTCTTCAAAAAACCCCATGATGCTGGCAACAATCGGGCGATCCGGATAGTTCTTTTTCAGGTACAGAAAATCCATAAGATTGTCCTTTAAAGGACGATCTGAAATCTGCTCAACATTTTGAACGGCAACTTCTTTCTGATTGCCGTAATTTATACTATTCATTCTTGGAGATGGATGGATAATGGATAACCGGCCCGAATTAAGTGTTTTAAAAACAACACCGCCCCAGCCCGCGTCAAATGCCTTTTCAACCATCTCTGCACTGTTGGAAACAGGAGAGGATGAGAGTAAAAAAGGATTTTTAAAATTTACGCCACAAAATTCGACTGATAAATCGATATCTTTAGACACGACACTTCCTCCTAATTCTTCAAGTATTCTACAATGGCTCGCGCAGCAGTTTTTCCATCCTGAACAGCCTGAACCACGAGGGCTGGTCCCCTCACAGCATCTCCGCCTGCAAAAATGCCGTCCACATTTGTTTTTCCTGTTTCAGGTGCTACTTTAATCAGATTTTTTTCATCAACGGTAACAGAGGGATACCATTCAGGTGAATTTTCAAGTGCCGTGTTTCCAATGGCTTCTATTACGACATCTGCATCAAGTACCCATTCGGAATCAGAAATTATTTCAGGCTTTCTTCTGCCGGATTCATCAGAATCGCCCAGACGTGTCCGAACCAGTTTCACACCTTCAATCTGATTATCTTTATTGACCACATAATCTGTCAGCTGGTTTAAAAGTATGAAATGAACACCATCTTCCATAGCTTCAATGCGCTCTTCCGGTTCTGCCGGCATCTGTGCATAAGATCGGCGATATACAAGATAAACGTCCTTTGCGCCTATTTTTGAAGCTGTCTGAATACAGTCCATGGCCACAGAACCCCCACCAATAACGGCGACGGTTTTATCTTCGATGTTCTCAACCATTTCATTAAAGCGCCCGTCTCTTAATGCTGACAGGTAATCCACAGAGGAATACAGGCCGAAAATTTCATTTTTGTTATTTTTTAATGATGCCGCCGCCCAAAGGCCGGTCGCCATAAAAACAGCACTATAGCCATCGTCAAGAAGTTTTTCCGCACCGGCCTTTTTATCAATTGGAGAATTGCACTGAATATCAACGCCTAATGCTGTGACATCGTTTATCTCACGTTCAAGAAAATCCATATCAAAACGAGAAGAGATGACACCATAGCGTAAGACGCCACCCGGTTCAGGACGGGATTCAAAAATAGTTACCGGATACCCGTTCTTTGCCAGTTCTGCGGCACAACTCAATCCGCCAGGGCCTGAGCCGACTACCGCAATCTTTTCAGTTTTTTCATCCTTTTTTTCAATAGGTATGAATCCTGTTTGCCAGGCGTACTCGACCAGGAATCTTTGTATCTTTCCTATTTGAATGGGACGGTCTGCACCTTCCGGCTTGTCATCAGAAACGAACTTTGCGCTGCATGCCTTTTCACATAAGCGGTTTGTCGGGCAAAGAACGCCGCAAGCGCCACCCAGTATATTATTTTCCTTTATTGTTCGGATTGCACCGGTTACATTTTTTAAGCGAAACTTTCGTATAAACTCTGCCGGCTTTGTATCGGCCGGGCACTCTTTTGAACACGGTGCATCATGGCACAACAGACATCGATTCACTTCTGCAGTTGCCTGGGCATAGCCAAATCCCTTTGGCATTGTTTTAAAATTATCTTCGTACTTCACAGTCCAAATCCTCCAGCCTTTATATGTGACAGGCATTATATTCCGGCATATTTATAATCTATACAAATATTCCATCCAAACGCGAGCATGCCCTTTACACATCGACGTATGCGGGAACGTCTTTGCATGCTGAACACACTCTTTACATAGGAAATTACTACTGTGTTACTAATCGTCTAAAATCAATTTCGGCTTCATGGTCGCCTAATGTAAGATGGCTGCTTGACGGTTGAGATCTGGCAACAATTTCGCCCCGGCGAATAACAAAGAGTCTTGTCGGTTTGAGTCTGAGTGCTTCAATCGGGTCAGAAGCCTGTAGAATGACGATATCTGCATTACACCCTGTTTCTATACCGTAGTCTTCGATCCGTAGTGCTTTAGCACCATTAATTGTTACGGAATTAAACATTTGTTTTATCTGTTCAACACCCGTCATCTGGCCGACATGAAGTCCCATATTTGCGACCTCAAGCATATCGTGCGTGCCGAGACTGTACCACGGGTCCATAACACAGTCATGCCCGCATGCGACATTTATACCGGCTTCCATCAACTCTTTCACACGGGTCATTCCCCTGCGTTTCGGATAAGTGTCATGGCGGGCCTGAAGTGTTATGTTGATCAGGGGATTAGGGATAGCATGAATTTCAGATTCTGCCATCAGAGCAATAAGTTTACTTACGTAGTAATTATCCATGGAATGCATTGAGGTAAGATGGCTGCCTGAAACCTGACCTTTAAGCCCAAGCCTTATTGTTTCGTAAGTTAGCGTTTCAATATGGCGGGACCACGGATCATCACTTTCATCGCAATGCATATCAACCAATAAACCCCGCTCAGCCGCTATTTCACAAAGCGCCCTTACTGATGCAGTTCCATCTGCCATCGTTCTTTCAAAGTGAGGGATACCGCCGACAACATCAACGCCCATATCAAGCGCACGTGCCAGATTGTCTACGGAGTTTTTATATCGAAAATAGCCATCCTGCGGAAATGCGACTAGCTGCAAGTCTATATAATCTTTAATTTCCTCTCTGACTTCAAGCAACGCTTCTACAGCAAGCAGCCGATCATCACAAATATCAACGTGACTCCGAATTATAAGGGTTCCTTTGGCAATGGCCCATTTACACAAATCATGCGCACGTTCTTTTATGGCTTTTTTGGTCAGATGGGGTTTTAACTCACTCCAGAGCTGAATTCCTTCCAGCAAAGTACCACTCTGGTTTAATCTCGGCTGCCCAAGGCTTAATGTCGAATCCATATGAAAATGGCTATCTACAAATGGTGGCGTCGCAAGATAACCTGTGGCAATAATCTCGTCCTTACTATTTTCTGTAATATTTGCTGCAACCTCTACAATGCGACCATCTTTAACAGCGATATCTAAATTTGTTCTTCCGTCAGACAGGTTCACACCTTTTATAATCAGATCTAACTGCACGTTATCCCCCGGTGTTTACTATAAGTTAAAATTTATTCATGTTCTGGTAGCCTGCCGCCGACCAAAACGATATCTGTTTTGGCAGACAGCAGGCATCCAAATCACCATTTCTTCCAGCTTATTAAGTTAAGAAGTTCAGTCCCATTGAAGCGACATCATCTTTGACCTTATGATACATATCCAGCCAGAATGGTAATGGTGTTATTGTTTTCATGTTATAAACTTCATTGAACGGCTTGCCGATATCCGGATTATCAAAGCCATGCTCGTACTTTTTCCAGATCTTTAATAAGAGTGCATTGGCCTCATCCGGTGTCATTTTGGCAGCATGAACAGCATGAACAACTTCTGCAAAAAACCGGCCTTCAAGTCCTGAACAGTTAGGATAGATACCATTGGTAGCACCAAGAGAATCTGTATGGAGACAGCTTGATTCCTGCTCAATAGCCAGCGCTGCAGCTTCATATAAAATTTCTTCCGTACCGGCACCGGCAGTGGTCCATGCATCAGCCAGCAGTGCCAGCGGTGCATTCTGACCAAATGCACGTCCGACAACACTGTTCAGCCACATACCTTCTTTTGTACTAACAGAAACATATTTATTATGGATAGAGTGAATGCAATGCATATCAACATTATAAACTGCTGTAGAAAGTATAATGGCCGCTGTTAAAACAATAGCTGCACCCTCCGGGCCGCCGCCAAAACCGCCGATAATCGGATCAATAAGTGACGTTGTAAATGAAGGATAATCCCATCCGGTCATAACACGTGACAGGCGTATATTATCTGTTTTTAACTCGGAAAGTACCGGAATCATATGGGAGTCGCTTGCACGCATATAGCGATCATTACAAATAGCAAGGGTGCCGAGCTCTGTTGCGCTGCTCTCACCGGCTGCATAAATATGCATACCCGGGCGACCGGCTCTTTCAAGTGCTTCTCTAACCCAGATCATTTCCTGACGGGTTGCCCTGATTTCCAACGGGCCGCCGGTTTTAACTTTCATTCCGTCAACTTCCGTTAAGGAGCCGGGAATAAGAATATCAATCAATGGTTCTTTGGCATAAGACATCATTACAGGAAGGAAAAGATGCTCCGGAAGTGGTGTTCCGGGGCAACCACTGCAGACTGTCATTGGATGACCATCACCGAATGTTCTGGCACGAAGAACTCTGGAATCTCTTCCCAGTCCAAGAATCATTTTCTTGGGGGCAACCTGAAGTGTCAGCTTGATTTCGTTTTCAGTTATATCAATTACACGGCTGGTATCAACCTGATACATGCCCATCTCAAGGGCCAGTTTAACACCTGCTTGAAATACTGCATCAGCCATTTTTTCGTCGCCGACAACTATTTGTTCAGAATCAAATTTGATTTCATATTCTTTAACCAGTTTCTGACAGGTTCTGAAGAGTTTCATATCATAGTCACTTTCCTTGATAAATTTCCCTTCGTCCGCTCTTTTCAGTACCTCAAAAATACTTAACATAATTATCTCTCCCTCCTATAAGAGCCCTTGAAGAACGTTAACCGCTGAACCGGCATCTTTGCCATATGCATCAGCTCCAACTTCTTCACAATATTCCGGTGTAACTGCACCGCCGCCCATAACAACTTTAAATTTATCTCGCAGATCCCGATCTCCCAACTGTTTGATTACTTCTTCAGCAAATGGCAGTGAGGTTGTCAGTAGGGAAGAGAGACCGATCAAATCAGCATCATACGCTATCGCCTTATCAATAATTGCAGTGGCCTTCATGTCATGACCTAAATCATAAACAGTAAAACCAGCTGCTTTTAATACTGCACCAAGGATATTACGGCCAATGTCATGGATATCGCCCTGGATGTTTGCGAGAACTATTGTTGCGCTTGGGCCTTCAGTTATATCCTGTTTTTCCAATTCAGGTTCGATTTTTTTCATTGCTTCCTGCATCAGATCTGCCGCAAGGATAAGTTCAGGTAAAAATCGAATCATTTTATCAAAATCATCTCCTACAACCTTCAGCCCCTGCCTCAAAACATCAATAACATCGAGTACATTCAAACCGTCTGACAAAGCAGTATCAACTGCTGACAAAACAGCGTCATTCTCTATGGCCACCATCCCATCATAAATTTTCTGTATTGTTTCATTCTCGAACTGACTCATAATTCCTCCTTAAGATTAAGTTAAATTCAAGTTCGCTTTTTATTTCTGCGAAAGCTGTTTATTCAATTAATGACCGTTTCTTATCCAGATCAGCGAATTCTTGATTTTGAAAGTTATTTACTCATTGAGCAAGATGCTTGCCAACTTTCGAAATTATTTTTAACCTATTGATGTTATGAAGTTATTTTTCAGTAAAAGGAATTCGTAGACAAATACTCTGATTTAAAAACAAAGGATTGATGTAAATTTGCATAATCCGAAAAGTACTGATGTAAAACTACATCATACACGGCATTAAAATTCATAACATTTTGTATTTATGCATAATAACTATTTTTGATAATCCTATAAATATTTCAGGAGTCGTTCTTGATTTAAACATATTTTTCTTTTGTTGTGCATAAAATGCACTATATCCAAATTCTTCGGATCCAAGGCTACAATTATAAGTGCAACCAAAAGATATTATAATTTATTTTGATAATTTTAGATTTTAACATCTTCGCTTGGTTTTTAAATTTCTTTGTTCGTATATCTAATTTCTGCATTAAAAAACCTCTACTGATGTAAATTTTCATCAGTAGAGGTTTTTATTACAAAAATATTTTGATTTTAAGACATTACCAGTAAAATTTTATTAGCAAAGTACCGAATAGCTATTAAACCATTCAATAAAAGATTAATTCTGAAAATTTCTATCTTTCTTAATCCAAATGCGCTATATAGCGCCCCTCGATTTTCAGGTTTGAACTGATACAGTCAATTACTTAATTCTTTTAAAATAGGTCTAATATGGTCCGCTATTTGATACATATATTTTTAAAAAGTAAAAATCTTAACATCCATAATATATTCAGCCGGCATGTCTTTTTACCCAAGGCTCTTTTTAAAATCCTGATACCCGGATCTCTGAACAACATCTATGGCGCCATCAATTCGTTTGATTGCAATAGCCGGCATTCTTAAGCCGTTAAACCAGTTTTTTGAAACCATTGTGTAGGAGGCAGCATTTTCAATATTAACCACATCACCTACCTTTAATGGGGTTTTAAATTTGTAATGACCAAAAATATCCCCGGCCAGACATGAGTTTCCGGCTATAATGTATTCATAATCACCATTTTCTGCATGCGCTTCAATAAAGGCTTCCGACCTGTATACGAGATCATCAACCTTATGTGCACCAATAGAGGCATTTACAATAGCTATGTCTTTTTCATTATGGACAATATCGAGCACTTGGGTTACTAATTGCGCACATTCTAAGACGGAAGCTTCACCCGGCTCCAGGTATACCTGAACATCAAATTTTTTACTGAATTCGCTTAATTTTGCTGCAAACACATCAACAGGGTAATCATCTGACGTAAACGAAATACCGCCGCCAAGGCTGACCCAGTTCAGTTTGTACAGAAGATCACTGAATTTTTCACTGATTTTATCAAGTGTTGCGGTAAAGTTTTCAATATCGTCGTTTTCACAATTATAATGAAACATGACGCCATTAATAAGATCTTGCACTGCCAGTATAGATTCATAATCTTTTTCACCAAGTCTTGAATACCGTTTAGCCGGATCAGCAATATCATAATGCGAGAAACTGACCTGAGGATTAACCCTGAGTCCGATTTCAAGACCTTTGACTTCATCATGAAAAGTTTTTAGCTGGGAAATGGAATTAAAAATAATCTTGTCCGATATTTTCTTAACATCTGCAATATCATTTTCAGAAAATGCGGCTGCATATGCATGAACCTCCTTGCCGAATTCTTCAAAGCCCAGCCTGGCTTCATATACGGAACTGCTTGTCGTACCATCCATATATTGATTCATCAGGGAAAAAACCGGCCACGTTGAAAAACACTTAAGGGCCAACACAGCCCGGACACCGGATTTTTCCCGGAGATATTGAATTCGCTTCATAATATTCAGTATCTTACTTTCATCAATCAAATAATATGGCGTTTGGGGAAATGTGTTCTCATTTTTTTTTAAAATAGTACTTTCTTTCGTTTCCATTAATAAATCCTTTTTTCAGTTAAATTTATTTATACTTTATCGCAATAGTACTAACAATCTTTCTTGAATCCTCCAGAATACTCCCCTTAAATCGCTGCATCATGGCCGTATCCAGCATCTCCATGCTGATTCCCCTGTTTTCGTTTGCTATCATTGCAAGGGAAGCCAGGGCCCAATCCTGGGTTTTAATTTTAAGTGTTTTAAAATCAATTTCTTCAACTTCTGCGCCGGTAGCGGGTATCTCCACTCCAGCAGCCTTAATCACAAGTGTTTCTTCAGAAAGATTATCAAATATCTTTTTTCGTCGATTGATGCCCTCTTGTGCCAGTGCAAAAATAATTGAAGGTTTTTCAATACCGGTATAATCGATCTGTTCTTTTGAAAGAATTAATTCGCTCACAGAATGGCCGCGCATAACCGTTATCGGATAATCATTTTTCTGAGTTGCAAAAAGACCTGCTGTTGCACCTGCCAGACAAACCAGCTCTGCTGCAGTAATGATTCGTTGACCTGCACTCCCGAGAAATACAATTTGCTCATTTGCCTGAAGCGGCGGCTGGTATCGCTTCTCAATTTTCAGCGGAGCAGGCGCCGGCGTCTTAACTTGAATATGCTCACAATAAGCCTTACCATATTCTTTTCGTAAATTTTGCTGCATGAAGTTATCAAGCTTCGGCATAGCCGAAAGCTGGGCTTCAATAATTTTTGGAGACAGTTTATTGCGACGGGAATACCTGCCCGGACAGATGCCCCATATATCAACAAGAGAAAAGCCTTCAAAGCGTATGGCTTTTTCAATTTTGTCTTCAAGTTCCTTTTCATAACTTGACGCCCGGGATACAAAAGCAGCACCGGCAGCACCGGCAACCTGACAGATATCAACCGGTTTCTCCAGCCGGTTCAAAAAACCTGATCCAACATTTGCATTTTGAGGTGTCGTTACCGAACATTGCCCGCCGGTCATGCCGTAATTAAAATTATTCAGCACCAGCAAGGTGATATCGATATTACGACGGCATGAACTCAGAACATGAGCGCCTCCGATTCCAAGGCCGCCGTCTCCCATGGTCACGACTACATGAAGGTCCGGACGTGCCATCTTGATGCCGGTTGCATAGGTCAGTGCCCTGCCGTGCAGTCCGTGAAATGCGTGTGTTTCAAAAAAGGTGTCAAACAGTCCGGAACAGCCGATGTCTGTAACGATAACAATCTGATTACCTGAAAGTCCCATCTTCCTGAAAGTGTTATCCAGTGAATGAACGACACGGTCGTGGGCGCAGCCCGGGCAAAATACCGGTGGTCGATTGGGATTAAGTAAACTATCCATTATTGACAACCTCCTTTATCTGTTCAGGAGTAATCAACTCTCCATTCATCCGGCCCAGAAATTCAATTTCTTTTCCCGGCAGAATCCGTTGGATTTCTCTCACATACTGTCCGAGATTCATTTCAACAGATACAATCCGGTTATATGATGCAGCAATCGATTTAATTACTTTCTCAGGTACCGGCCACAGTGTTTTAAGTATTAAATGAGAAACAGGGAGTCCTTCTGATCCAAGACGCGAGACAGCTGTTTTTACAGCACGAGATGTAACACCATAGCTAATTATCAGCGTTTCAGCACCTTTCGCCGGTAGCGATTCATAAAAAGAAAAACGCTCCACATCACTGACAATCTTTTTCATCAATCGATCCTGATTGTTCCCTATCTGGCCGCTGTCTGTTGTTATATAACCTTCCGGCCCGTGTGTGGAGGACGTCTGACGAACAATCGTTTCTCCTCCAATGGGTAAAAAATCAGGTGTATATTGCCCATCGGACACGTCAAAGGGTTTAAATGGCCTGGAAGGGTCAGCGTTTTTCCTTTCCACAATATCCGGCATATTTAATGCATCGAGATCAAAAACCTCCCGGGTCATGGATATTTCTTTATTTGCTGCGATAAAAACCGGGCATCGATATTTTTCTGCCAGGTTAAACGCATGCACAGTCAACTCATAACAGTCTTTCACATCAACGGGCGCCAGCACAATAACCGGTAATCCGCCGCTGTTGCCCCATCTCATAAACTGGATATCTCCATCCGCACCTTTGGTAGCAGAACCGGTTGACGGACCCAATCTCTGTACATTGGCTATCACAAGGGGGATTTCACTGCCGATGGCAAATGAAATCTGCTCACTATATAAACTGATACCGGGCCCTGATGTAGCGGTCATCACCTTCATTCCGGCCATAGATGCACCCAGGCAAAATCCGATTGAAGCGATTTCATCTTCACCCTGCATACAAATACCGCCGAAATCCGGTAAAAGCTTTAACATTGTATTATATATCGTTGTTGCCGGTGTTATCGGGTAACCGGCAAAAAACCGACACCCGGCAACAATCGCACCCCACCCGATCGCCTCATTGCCTTCCATTACGGTATATGACACAGGTTATACTCCTTATGTATTTCAATAATTGTTTTTTATTGCCTGATCGGTGGCCAGGTCAGATCCGCTGCATCGTGCAGTGGACACCCCGATCTTTCAGGTATCTATCAACACTTTCCCAGCAGCCTTCAACACGTCCCACGAACTCGGGCGCACTTATCCCGGTTTGTGAATAACCACCGTCAAGCACCAATCGGGCGACCGCATTACAGGTGTACCCGGTCGTTCTGGACATGGAGAGCGTTTCTGTTTCAGGATCGTATTCATCGTACATATCGTAAGTGTAGGTCACCGGTTTTCCATCTTCCACGCCGGAGATTATCAGTCTCATGACAGTAAGATCGGCCTCGCCCGGTTTGTATTTCCAAAGCGGGGTGATCAACGACGTGGCCACATCTACCGGCCGAACTGAAATGCCCTTTACCTCAATGGGGGTCTGGCTGAAGAATCCGGAATCGTTAAAGGTGCGCATCTTGTCTACGTGATCGGGATAGCGCAGGGTCTTTTCGAACATGTCAGGGATTTCAGAGATTGATGTATGAATCAGGGTTCTGAGTCCGTCGGAATTGAGGCATGCCATGGTACCGACTTTATCGAGATCGATCGTCATGGTTTCGGCGAGCATCGGTCTGGCGACCACCTTGCCATTTTCAACCATTCTGCCATCTTCAGTGTATTCTTCCAAAACTTCCAGGACAGGAAAGGGAGACAAGTAACCTAACGGTGCGTTCCTCGACTTTGGATTTCCGCCAACGTAGCACTCATAACGGCTAACCTTCATCCTCCGCATGTGATCACCGAGAATGATGTTGGACATACCCGGTACCACGCCACAATCTACCACGGCAGTCACTCCCTTTTCCTTCGCCAGATCGTCCAGCCCGAACGGATCCTCCGGAAAGTACGAGATGTCCACGATGTTCCTGCCTGCACGAATGACTGTTTCGAGCATTGCGTATCCCAGAGATCCGGGCACTGAACCGATGACAATGTCCGCATTCTCAACGGCCCGTGTGATTCCTTCCACCCTGGAGAGATCTTCTAACCGGGTCTTGATGGGATGTTCACCGGCCAATTGCGCCAGGTTCTCCCGGCTGATATCTACCGAGATGACCTCATCGTCAGGATCCTTGCACAAATCAATAGCGATGTCTCTTCCTACTGCGCCACATCCCAGGACTACTACCCTACTCATATTCGCTTTCCTTTCTTTCCGGCCTTTTATTCCTCTTTTTCTCCAACAACCGATGTCGCCATTTCACATAAGACAAAAAGTGGAGGATAAAGTCCCGATATCGGACTTATCCTCCACAGAGTTGAATTATAGCGTCTTATTGTTTTATTTCTTCCCAGATTTTAATCCGTAATTCCTTTCCTTTTCCAATAAAAGCCCTTTCCTCAACGCCAGAACATTTTTCAATATAACCATCCGGAAAGATAAAGCCCGGCCATGCCTTCATTTCCGGTGACATAAATTCCATGACATGCTTGTGTACCGGCGGATAGCCAATCCATTCAACAAGCATACTGTTCACATCAGTCCGAAAAAGATAGTTCAAAAACAGATGTGCCGCTGCCGGATGTTTTCCGCCTATCGGGATAAAATCCGTATTTGTGGCAACATAACCCCCTTCTTCGGGCAACACGCCTCTCATGGTGGGTGCATCCTGGGAAAGCAGCCAGCCATCACCGGTCCAGAGGTGAGAGATATAAGACTCTTCTTCTATTAGCGATCGCCGGGGCCATGAGTCGTAGGCCATCAATTTGGGCTTTTGTTTCAAAAGTACATCCCTGGCTTCCATCAGTTCCGCTTCGTTATCGGAGTTATATGAATAACCAAGGTACATCAATGCCGTACCGATGGTTTCATACATGTTGTCAATCATGGTTATCTTGCCGGCATACTCATCACCTTCAAAAAGCAGTTTCCATGAACCGACCTTCGGATCATTCTCATCAACAAATTTTGAATTATAGGTATAAGTCGTCATAAAAGCAGAGTCCGGAAGCTGGTAATTATTGCCCGGGTCAAAGGCCATATTTTTATATTCATCCATCATATATGCATCAACATTGGGAAGCCATTCGTGGTCCAGCTTCCGGATTACACCCAGCGGTCTTAACTGAATAATAGCGCTAGGTCCTGCACCGAGCACCAGATCATAAGGCGTCTTCTTATTAAGTCGAAATTTTGTTGCCATTTCTTCGGTATTCGCATAGTGATCCCGGACAATCTTGATGCCAAACTCCTTTGTAAAATTCTCAAACAGTTCCTCCGGCCACCACTCCGCCCAGTCGTAGATGTAGAGCACTTTACCTTCCTTTTCTACCTGAGCCATACATGAATTGGGGACCGGGTGGTCCGGATACTTTTTTTCTCCGGCAACTAAAGATCCGGACAGTACCCCCCAGAAAAAAAACGTTGCAAACAGTAGTACCAAACAACTTTTCTTTAAACTCGAACGTTTCATTGCATTATCCTCCTTCAAATAAGATTTACGATTGGTGTTAACAAGCTTAAATGGCGCTTTGGATCTGCCTCCTTTCTGTTATCAGGCGAGTGGCCTCAAATTAAAACTTACAAACATACTACTATTCAGTCTCTTCCGGAATACCATAATAACTTGTCATTTCTATGGCTGCCATAGACATAACTGAATTTTAATACCGGCGCCGCACAATGATCCTGATTATGGATTTATAGTGGCCAATGCATCTGCCTATATAATTGGGTATAAACGGGTCATTGGCCTGGAACAGGCAGATCATAGATAATGACCCACCGTTCCACTATATGAGTGGTGGAAACATATCCCCTTGTGCTGCTGTGCCGATAATCAGCATCAGCATAATGCAGATAGGATATTTCAGTTTTTCAGGAACAGGTATGCTTCTCTATATACCCTGTCGATGCTCAGCCGTGACTGCGGGCAAATCGGATATGAATCCAAGTGATTTTTTACTTCTTCCTCTGTCCCAAAAAAAGTGAAGTCTTTCCGTGTAATATTGTGCCTGTTCAGGGTTTTCGGTTCTATCCTGTATATATTTTGAAAAGTTACTAAAATATCACACATATAGCTGGTGAAGTCAACTATAGTATCGCCCGGATTCCATGAAATATCTGCCGCGGTACAAACGGTTTTCATCAATCGCATCGGCCATCCGGGTAATATTTTTGCCGGGATCTAATCGTCAGGCTATTGATTCCTCAATGATAATCCCTTTATTTTTTAACTCACGAAGAAGAAACTGATAACAATCTTCATCAAAAGCATCTTCGGGCGTTAAAATGCCCCTGTTTGTGAATCGTCCTCTCCCCATCATCACAGCAGAAACGGATGCCGGATAAGCTGTCGCTCGTCCCATTGAAGAAATCCGGTTTTCGGTATCCGAATCCACCCACATATAATAATCTATCTGTGCCGACCTGCCGGCCTTTTCTCCGGTCACGGTATTCCACATGATGCTGACATCGGTATCGCCTTTTTTAGCCATCAGGCCGGGTTCCATAATACGGGCTGAAATTTCTCTGGGGACAATTTCCTGACCGTTAAATACGATCGGTTTCAGATCAAAAAAACCGCATGATTCAAGAAATGACATATAATCTTTATAGCCGGGCCACCTGATCGTCTTCTCATAACAGGATTTAAGTTCCGGTCGGGTGAAGATGAAACTATCCATTCCCGGTGTAAGAAATGCTTCAAGTTCAACATCCTTTCCAAGCTCCTGGAATCGAAAACGTTCATATTCACTCATGGCTTTTGCATACTGAAGTTTTCCATCTTTCAGGATTCGGGTTTCGTCCATGGCAGAATCAATGGCCTGATCCCAGCACCAGGTCGCCATGTATTTCATCGGGTACTTTTCTGCCACTTTAATATCCGGCATGCCGCCTACCCGTGCTATTGCAGTTTCGGCTTTATCCATCTGTGAAATGCCATATCCAAGCGTCAGATTGCTTAAGCCCGGAGCAAAACCGATACAACATAAAATAGTTATATTTTTATCTTTGGCGCGCCGGTGAAGTATTTCACCATACTCCCCGCCGGTCATCCCCTGCGGCACATTAAAACCATCAAGGTAAGCCTCATTAGGTCTCCGGTAATACTCTCCTATAATATCCACCAAGTTTACTTCTGCCTCAATAGCATCTTCAATAAGCTCGTTACCCTGCTTGATCGTCGGTTGTGCACCAATACTCACGTCATAAGATTGCATCAGTTCTATCAACTGTTTCCGATAATTGCCTTTCAGCAGGTATGTTTCGACATTTTTACCCTGTATCCGCTTTGATGCTTTTTCAAGGCTTGGGGCATAGGGATCTGCCAAACCAATGGTTTCAATATCATTATACTTTGAAAGATCCCATGCGATAACAGAGCCCATTTTTCCACAACCAATGACAAGTATTTTCATTTTTCTCCTTTTCTTCTTTTACTTAAACGCAGTTTGAAATATTTTTATGAAACAAGCCGACTAACAACTTCTAAAGTACGATCAATTTCTTCGACCGTATTATAAGGTGTCAGGCCAACTCTTACCAGCCCTCCACTTTCTTCCAAATTTAAAGATTTAATCATTTCAGCAGCATAAAAATCCCCATCCCAAACAAAAATACCTTTTTGAGCCAGCTGTTCTGCGACTTTTACCGGAGATACGCCTTCAACAGTAAATGATATTGTTGAGGTTTTGGGGTTTCCTGAAGGAGGAGAATAGACTTTTAATTTAGATAAGCTGCCCAGTTCACGTTTAAAATAATCAGAAATCGGCCGTTCATATCTTTCAAAACTTAGCATGCCGGCTACAATTTTTCTCCTTCGGCCCTGAAGGCCATCTAAATCTTCATTAAATTCATTTTCGTATTTTGAACCGGCATCAGCAATAAACTCAACCGCTTCTGCGGCCCCGGCGATGCCTTCCTGATTCAGGGTGCCGGTTTCAAACTTATAGGGACAAACATCCGCCATGGCTTTGACTTTTAATGTCCGTAATCCACTCATCTTATCTTTTTTGGCGTATAGTATACCGACATGAGGACCAAAAAATTTATAAGCGGAGCAAAAAAGAAAATCGGTGTCAATATCTTTAACATCAATGGCACCGTGCAGAGCATAGTGTACAGCGTCAACTACTGTTATTGCCCCGTTTTCATGAGCCATCTGAATCATCGTCTTGACATCACTGATAGTGCCCGTTGCATTGGAAGCATAGTTGATGGCAACAATTTTCGTTTTTTGAGAAAGCTTTCCCTGATAATCGGCCATATCAATAATACAGTTCTGAGTATCAACACCTACACTTAATATCTTGATTCCCCTGTCTTTGAGTATTTGCCAGGGACCTCGATTTGCTTCATGATCAATATCAGTAATGATGATCTCATCACCGGGTGACAGATCTCTGACCAGAGCCTGAGCGAGCATAAAATTTATGGTGGTTGAATTCTGTGAAAATGAAACTTCTTCCCAGGAACATCCAAAAAAATCGGCAAAAGCCTGACGCGCATTCAGCAGAATGGCATCATTCTCAATACTTGTAGCAAACACGCCACCGGCATTAGCATTATGCTGTACAAGGTATTCGACAACTTTATCGATAACCCGTTGGGGAACCTGTGTCCCGCCGGGTCCATCCAGATATGCCGCCGGATGGCCGTTAATTGTTCTATTAAGAGCTGGAAATTGCCTTCTGATATACTCAACATCAAAATTCATGAATTATCTCCTCCTTTATTATTAGACTTCAAACACAGGAGCACTTAAGATGTTTTAAAATATCTCTGCTCTTAAACACTGTTTTCTTATAGCAATGATGATCTTTTTTGTGATCGGATTTGACATAGATTCGACATAGATTCGGCCTGTATTTAACATTTCACTTACAATAGCTGTTCGTCGGACCATGTTGCTTTTGATGGGAAACCACCCTGAAGCAGCTTTTCCATCAGATTATTAGTAACTTCGTCAGGGTTTATTGATAATTCTTTATTTAGTTTTTTCCTTAACTGTTTATAAACTCGGGGTATTTCATTTCGGTTTCCGGAATATACACTGGCTATCATCAATAATCTATATGCGGGCTCACAACATGGATCATGCAGAATAAGTTTCTTTGAAAATTGTTGAGCCTTATGATAATCACCCATATCCAAATACAGTTTAATTGCAGCATGCAAAATGAAATGAAATTTCTTTTTAAGGGACTCCCTTTCATTATTGATCAAATCATCATATAAATCAAAGTCAATGAAGTCGCCTTTATAGAGGTCTGCTGCCGCTTCAAACATTTGTAAGGCAGCCGGATTATCATCTTTCCGGAGTAATTTTTTACCCTGGAAATAATAATTTTCAAACATATCTGCATCAAGTCGGTATGAATCCATCAGGAGCCGGATATTTTCCCCTTCCGATGCAATAAAATCATGCTTTGTTCCAAGCAAATTACGCAACCGAAACAAGAGGTTGTGTAAATTTGTCCGGGCTGATTTTATCGGGTAATTGTGCCAGAAAGTATCATAAATGATCTCCTTCGGCACATATGATTTTCGATGAACAATAAGAAATTTTAACAGACGGCTTAACATCTTCTGCCGATTCAAATCAAATTCCGGAATATCTTGTCCATCAATTTTTATATGCAGTGTCCCAAATGTGTAAATCCGGATATGGGTATCAGGAAAATTCGTTTCTGAACCGGATGGTGCAGATTGAATACCCCTCGGTTGTGGCTTAAAATCAGACCGTTGTTGAATCAAATTTTGAGCGACCTTACTGCCGGATCTGTCCAAAATTTCATTTAAAATAGCGTTACCGGTAATCTGGAGGCCTTCAACTTCATTTTCAATCAAGACTCTTTCCATCAAGCTAAAATACTTTACGGATTCTTTTTTTTCATTTTTCCTGTCGTGCAATATGCCCATCATGGCATAAGCTGATGCAACAGCTAACGGGAATTTGCTTTCAGGGGCCTCCTTTATGAGGTTATCAAGCGTTTTATGGATCTCAAAACCGTTTCCGGTAAACAGGCAGGCTTCTGCATAATACAAATATGTATCCGGATAATGATAAAGAAAATATTTATGGTTTTCTTTTTGTTTGAGACGGCTGCAGTAATATGTAATCTTTTCTCTGTCTTTTGCCAGGTAAGCGTTTCGTAATTGGGCAAAATACATGAATCCCTGTTTAAAATAGGCATCAGCGGCCGGGTATTCATACAATATTTTATCGATAATCTGTTCGCATTCGGAAAGTTCTTCAGGAATACGATAACAATAGTAGTGAATTACATATAAGTTATACCGAAAGGCAGAATTCTCATCGATAATTGCCAACGCCTTATCAGCCTCTTTCTTTGCCTCATCTAAAGAACCCATAATGAGATAAGTATCACCTTTATGGTAACGGATCAGAGGTTCGTAAATATGGCCGTATGATTTTTTTTTAATAAGTTGAAGTGATTTTTCATATTGCAACAGGGCTTTTGTAAATTTACCACGGTCATTATAAAGGCGAGCCAGCGCCAATCGGGAAAAAATTAATGCCGCCTCATCCTTAAGTTCAAATGCAAGTTTTTCAGCATCAAGTGCAATTTCAAATGCTCTGTCATATTCAAGAGAAATCCACCACTTTCCTAAACTGATCCATATATTTAAAACTTTGCTGCATCGTAATTCCAATCCGGATTCATTATGTTCAAAAAAAAGCTGAGCATCTTCAATTAATTTTAACAAATCATTATTATATTCTTCATAATACATGTAATTTATGAGCAATGCAGAATAAATCATCGCAACCCGATTTGGCTCATTCAGGAAAGAAAGTTCCCTGATAAGAGAAAAAAGTTTGTCACGGGCAATAAAGGGAAAAGCTAAATGTGTTGATAGATGGTAATAATATTGTATGAATAAATTATCCTGTGGGAATTCATCCGGTAACGCTTCAATATTAGCGCGGATCCTGTCATATTCACTCTGAAGCAAAAGGACTTCAGCTTCATTGAGAAATAAGGTTAGCGCTTCATCGTAAGCATTTCTTGAAATAGCATCTTCATAAGATGACATTTAGAGATTTTTCCTTCAGATTTTTTTGTACGCCTACCGGGAAGCATACCTTTTACTTCTCAGGAAAGTTCATACATTTCAGATACTCATCCATAAACGCAGCGCTTGATGACAGTTCGACATATTGAACTGTTTTTTTGATATTCTGACACTGCTCAAGCTCTTTTGCAGACAGGGTGCTCATGATGGCGCCAAGCCCGGCTGCATTTCCCACAACCTTGATTCGGTCACCAAGCCCGGCCGGAAGCAGGCCGATGGCAAGGGCACTTTCTTTTGAAAGAAAACTACCGAAGCCGCCGGCGATATATACATTTTTAATATCATCCTGTGTTTTTCCGGTATCCAGCAGTAAGGTATTTACACCTGCTGCAATGGCACCTTTAGCCAGCTGGACCTCCCGGATATCTTTCTGAGTAAAACAGATATCAAAACCACTGTCAGTCTCATCATCTTTGGCAATAACAGCGGCCGGCAAACCTTCTATTTGAATAATTTGGAAAGCAGCATCTTTTTTATCTTCAAGTAGTCTGCCGGTATGATCCATCACACCTGTTTCCTGAAGCAGCGCAACAATATCAATGATGGCCGATCCGCAGATACCAATGGGTCTCTGGTCATCAATAGTCGTATACTTTACCTCTCCTCCTTCAAGGTATACCTTGTTAATGGCACCGCTGATACCGCCCACACCCCTTGAAATATGTGCACCTTCAAAAGCGGGACCTGCAGCAGTTGCACAGCAGAGCATTCCATCCTTATTCCCCAGAACAATTTCACCGTTGGTACCGATATCAATCAAAAGAGACAGGTCTTCTTGCTCATAGATTCTGGTGGCTAGAATTCCGGAAACAATATCCGCACCGACATAACCGGAAACACAGGGAATGACGGTAACAATACATTCCGGTTTAAGTTTTATATCAAACGTTGGTGCAGGAAATGATATGGAATCAGTTACGACAGGAACAAATGGAGCCGCCGCAATATTTGTCGGATCAAGGCCGCATAAAAGATGCGTCATGGTTGTATTACCCACAATCACCATCGTATAGATATTCTTTTTCCTGATATTACTTTTCCTGACAAGCTCATTAGCCATTTGACTCAGCTCATTAACGATCTTCTGACGAAGCTGCTCAAGGCCGTCATCGTTTTGTATGGTATAATTAATACGGGAAATAACATCTGCACCAAGAGATTTCTGGTGATTCAAATCTGAAACAACGTCTACAATTTCTCCGGATTTTAAATCCAGAAGATAAGCAACAACTGTGGTTGTACCGATATCAACAGCAATACCATAATGCTGATCTGTTGTATCTCCCGGTTCAAGGGCAATGATTTGCCGGCCTGATACGACAGCGGTTATTTGAAAATCATCCTGCCGGATCAAACCGGGCAGTTTTTGTAACAACTTTTTAGAAATAACCGGTTTTTCAATATTCAATGCATCAGCAAGCCGCTGAAGGTCATCCCGCTGATCACCAAGCTTTGGAGCCTCAAGCATGAGGAAGCTTTTTCTGATATTGGGATCAACGGTAAATTTGTATCCGGTATGCTCGGTTAATATCTTTGCACTTTTAAATGTGTTTCTTAAATCAATCTCAACATTACCGTTAGCCGTTGTCATGCAGGCAAAATGAATATCCTGCGCCATTTCATCTTCGGTCAAATGTTCTTTTTCTGCATCTTCGGACGGAAAAATATCGCCTGTCACCTTTACCTTGCACTTTGCACAACGTCCTTTTCCGCCACAAGGTGCATCAAAATTCAAGCCTTCAATCCTGTTTATTATATCAAGAACCGTTGATCCGGTCGGAAACTTTAATTCAACCCGCTCATCCTCAAGGAGAATTTCGGCTGCGTGTTCAGTGCTGTTTGCAGGAGCATCACATTCAACTATCTGTTCTTTTTTCATCATCGTATCCATTCATATCGTTAATTTATAATAATCAATTCCAAACAATCATTAAAATTAAATGATTATTCTACCTTTGACAAGAATATTTTTTATACAAATTAATTCAACATGATATAAAATCATAAATATTTATATGTAAATACGAATATTTATACTGATAACGCCGTCATCAACCTCAAATATAAACAATGGCTATATTCATCAGTGTTGTTTTACATTTCTACTCACAGCACTTCGGCTTTGTCCACATATATTATATTGAAGGTTCCGTACGCTTCTGTTATTAATAATATTTTTAAACTAAAATGTAAATTTACAGGATACTAATGACCACAAAAAATGTTTTTAAAATAATATTGTTATTTCTTGTTCTTTTTTTAAGTTTAACATCAAATACCTCTGCCGGTTTTAAATATTCATTTCATATTGAACCATCTGAAAATCAACTGTTTCCAGCGATGCTGGCCATCTCCCAGACAATTAATTTTAGAAATGAAAAAAATGAAAATCTTGTAGGTGACCCGGCAGGACCGATTAGCCTGAAAATTATGACTGAGCAAAAGATGCGGGGAAAATTTACTATTTCCAGTTCAACACTGATTAAACCGTCAGTAATCACCTTCAACCTGGAGCCATCTGAAAAATTTTATACGATCAGACCCTTAATAGAATATGATTATGCCGTATTATATAAAATCAGGCAGCCGCAGCCGGAAGTTATCAAATTTATGCTTGAAGTAGAAGGCGCAAAGGGAATTATCCAGACACGAAAAGTACTGGTACGATCCCTTAACGATTGTCCGACGCTCTTTAAAGACAGCATGGGGAATTTATCTTCTTTTAATTTTATTTTTGCGGCATTTGTAAATGAACATCATCCGGTTGTAGATGAAATATTACGAAAGGCATTGGACACTGGAATTATCAGAAGTTTTCATGGTTACCAGGGAACTCCGGAACAAGTCTCTGAAGAAATTTTTGCTGTATGGAATGCCCTTCAACGCGAAAAAGTTCAGTATAGTAATCTGTGGATGCCTTCTGCATTATCCGATGAGGTCCATAGCCAGCATGTAAGGTTTATTCAGGACTCTTTTAAAAATGCCCAGGCCAATTGTGTTGACGGATCCGTTCTGTTTGCATCCGTTTTTACCAAGCTGGGCCTTTATACCGAGTTGATTTTTCCGCCGGGCCACTGTTTGTTGACTGTATACCTTGAACCACCGCAGAAAGACAAAAAACCAAATTTCATCTGTTTGGAAACCACTATGATCGGAATTGTGGATCTGGACAAATTTAGTATCAGGGATACATTTTATAGCCTGATGGGTAAAAAAAATTATCTTTCAAGACATAGTTTTAACTATGCGGTTAAGGTTGGCGGTAAAAAATACAATGCCATTGAAGAGTGGAAAAAAGATACAAAAGTACCTGTTCTGCTTGCAAGAAAAATTGGGATCATTCCTCTGAAGGACATTTTCAGTGGAGAAAATGCTTATTAAATGGATTTGTTTAATCAAAATAACTACAAAAACAATGCCCTGCTTGGCAAAAATATCAGTCACGCCAAAAAATATAACCCGGCACATCTTTTTCCCGTACCCAGAAAAAAGGGCCGTGAAGAAATTGGGATAGGCAAGCCACTTCCTTTTTCAGGTGTGGATATCTGGAATGCATATGAAATCTCATGGCTTGATAAAAAGGGAAAGCCCCGTGTGGCAATAGGTAAAATCAGCTTCCCCATCACCACTGAAAACCTGGTTGAGTCAAAATCGCTGAAACTATACCTCAACTCATTCAATCAAACTCAATTTAAATCTTCCACTGTTGTTGTTTCAACTATCAAAAAGGATCTATCCAATATTGCAAATGGAGATATTGCCGTTTCACTGACAGCGCCTGAGCAGTTTTCCTGGTCAGAGTTCACTGAACCCGAAGGCATTTGTATTGATGAGCAAGATATTAATATCGATCAGTATGAACTTAATACTTCTTTTCTTAACGCATCCGGTGATAAAGTTGAAGAGTGCCTTTTTTCCCATCTCATGAGATCGAACTGTCCGGTAACCGGCCAGCCGGACTGGGCAACGGTTATCGTTGATTATACCGGCCCTGAAATTGACAGGGCCGGCTTACTGAAATACATTGTCTCATTTCGTGAGCATTCCGGTTTCCACGAAAACTGTGTTGAACGAATATTTATGGATATCTCCTCACATTGTCACCCTGAAAAGCTCTCAGTCTACGCCCGCTATACACGGCGGGGGGGTATCGACATAAACCCGTTCAGATCCAGCTTTAACGAAACGCCGGATAACCGCAGGCTGGCCCGTCAGTAATTCGGCTATATATAATAAAGAAACCATTTTTGAGAACAGAAAAAGAAACCGGGTGGCCTGATATGGACACCCGGTTTTTAGAATCAACGTATACAAGAATTATGCAGCTATATAAACACCACGACTCTTGGTCTTGATCTTATTAAGTTTGCCCAAACGGAAAATGATGTTTCTGATTTTTTTGTCATCAAACTTAGTCTTTTCTTTAATGTCACTCATCTGAGCACCACTTTTGGCTTTTGTTATGATACTAAGAACTGCATCTGATGCAGTCTCGCCTTTAGCTGCGACTTTTTTAGCCGGTGCGGCTTTTTTGGCAACTTTTTTCTTTGCCGGGGTTGCTTTTTTAGCTGCTGTAGCTTTTTTCTTTGCAGGAGCTGCTTTTTTAGCCGGTGCGGCTTTTTTTGTTGCTTTTTTCTTTGCCGGCGCAGCCTTTTTCTTTGCTGAAGCTGCTTTTTTAGCCGGTGCGGCTTTACCCTTCAATGCCTTTTCAAGTTTAGCCAGTTTGGCCTCGAGTTTTTTGATCTCTTTAGTTACCACATCTGAAACTGCCTTTTTAATTACTGAATCTATACTTGTTGCTTTTGCTGCCATGTTAATCCTCCTTCTGTGATTGTTAATTGCAAAATAAATTGTATCAACAAAGTTTACATCATGTTTTTTAAGATCTCAATTATTATTTGACTCACTACCTGGATGAGAACAAAACCTTTTCGAATTGTGATACTCCGTAGTTATACTTTTCACTATTATAATTATAAAAAACCAGTAGTCAAGTAACTATTGAAAAAAACTGTCTTTTTTATCATATTTTTTTCTTGGGGTATAAAAATGATTTTTTTACTTAGATATTCCAAACTATCTGCTTCATACATCATATTTTGCTTAAACATTCATAAATAAGGGATCAGAAAGGTTTTAAATCATCTCAAAAACCCATAAAAAGATAAGATTATGATTACTTTTCGGAAAGATAAGTATATGACTCTAATTCAGATTTTAATACTAAAAAGTAGGTTTCTTTCTGTTTTTCCGTCAAATGTCTATTTTCAAGCTGCTTCCGGTACACTGATTTCAGAACCGGTTTCCTTAATATAACTGTCAACAGGTCTGTCTGAATCACATGTTATATCCAGTAGAACGACCCGGATATCCGATTTTCAGTTAATTTTTTATCGAAACCCTGTAACAAACATGACACGTGCTTTCCATACAGATGCGGTATATGAAAATTTTCCAGATCATTTTAATTTTTAAAAACACATACCCTGTTTTTCCCTGCATGTTTTGCCTCATAAAGGGCCTTGTCACAGCTTGCAATAAGCTTCGAAACACTACTCCCATGAAGTGGAAATGATGCGATTCCAAGACTCAGGGTCACTTTAACATCATGATAACCGGGATTTCCTTCAAAACGCCGGCGTTCTGTTGTCCCTCTCAATCTTTCAGCAACTACTTCCGCCTCATTCAAAGGTGTATTGGGCAACATGATCAGAAATTCTTCACCGCCGTATCGTGCCACCATATCAACTTTTTGTCTTGTCCCTTCGATCAGTATGTGGGCAAGACTTTTAAGCAGTTTATCGCCCTGTGGATGGCCATAGGTATCGTTAAATTTTTTAAAATTATCAATATCAATCATTATAATCATCAGGGGTATGTCATACCGGTTTGCTTTAGCTACCTCTTCTTCAAGACGTTCATGAAGATATCGATGATTAAAAAGTCCGGTCAAACCATCTGTTTTGGCCTGTTTTGCCAGCAGATCATGCAGTTTCCGGAGCTCAATGGTACTGGCAATTTTTGCAACAAATACTTCCATCAGACTTATGGTTTCATGGGTTGGCGTCTGTTTATCCATCGGGTCATAAGCCAGAATATAACCGATAAGATTACTGTCCTCTCCAACCAGCGGAATAAGAAGAAGATCATCAGCGTGCCATTCATTATCTTTTGTATTACCGAGAATGTCCCGGGGTATATTTTCCCTTTCCGGTTCTGACCACTTATGATGCCTGTGATCAACAAAATAAGAATTCGAAATAAGCGTTGCATCAGCAATCAATCCATAAATCACATAACCGGGAATCTCATGCCTGGCTCTTTTTAGTCGCGCTGCAAAAGCACTGCCCTGTGATGCATTAATTCTAAATGTTTTATTTTCAGGGTTGTAAATAATAGCTGCCCACTGCCTGAAGCCCATGGCACCGGACATCATTTTACCCAGGATCAACAGCATGTGTTCTTCACTGATAAGTCCCCGCATTTGTCCGGATAGTTCAACTATGGCATTCAGGCGCTGATTCAGGCCGGTCAGATGTTCACGCTCCGCCTGTTCCCTTGTAAAAGCCTGTGCATTGACGACAGCGGCTGCACCCTGCGCCACAATAGCAGATGCAAGTCTGATATCGTTTTCCGAGAATTTTCGAACGGATTGTTTTTCTACTAAACAGGCAAGACCAACAGCCTGTCCTTTGTAGATCATAGGAATAGTTAAAGTTGATTTTTCACCCCATTTAATCATATCCTGACGGCTTTTTTCATCCATGGTATCGTCATCAAGATATGATGTGATAGCTTTTTTTATCTCAATGCAGTTATCAAATACCGGGATATCACCGATGTTATAATAACCGCTCCATACACCATCCCTGATATTATCAAACGTATCTGCTATCATTTCAAATTGCTGTTTATCTTCATCATAAAGATAAATTTCAGTTGATGTAATACCGAGAGAATCACGCAGTTTTTCAGAAAGGGTTTTTAAGACAGTATTTAATTCCATTGTTGAGGTTACTGTTTCGGTTACTTCCAGCACTGTGGAAAGCTCGGTATTTCGTTGTCGGGTTTCAGCCATGAGCTGACGGTTATGAATTGCAATGGCGGCATGGTTTGCAATAGCCATGGCGATGCGCTGTTCATCCTCACCAAAACGACGATAAAAACGGGACTCTGCCATTTCCAGCAGGCCGATATCTTGTTCCTGGTAAATAAGGGGAATAACCATGACCGCCTGCACATCCCATTCGATCAAACCCCTTTTCATTTCATCAGTCAAATCCGGATCATCCAGATATATGGTCTTGGGTTTTCGTTCCAACTGGCATGCTTCCACATAGGGCCAGTCATCTACCCGATATCTGATCCCGATACCGGAATTGCCATCACCCTCTTCAGGTATAAGATATTCAGCAACTGTTTCAAATTCCCTGGTTTCATGGTCAAACGTATAAAGTTCGGTCCATGCTACATCAAAAAATTCGGTGATTCGTTTTGTAAAAATTGATAGCGCTTCATTTAAAGGAATACTGGAAGCAATCAGCTCTGCTGAAGAAAGCAGCAACCGGATCATCTTGTTTCTTGTCTGAAAAGATTCAACAGCCTGTGTTTTACCAATGGCATCTCCCAGAAGTCCGCCAAGATATTTAAGAAAAGAGATATCTTCTTCTGAGTAATAACGTTCATGAAAAGAATCATATAATTCAATAATACCCATTGCCCGGCCTTCAAAAACAAGGGGTAACATGAGCAGACTTTTCTCTTCAAATTTAATTAACAAATTACGTTCAGCCCGGTCTGCTTTTTCATCAGACGCATTTATAAAATAAACCTCCTGATTATCAATCACTTTTTCCGTAATAGGATAATCTTCAAGGAAAACCGGACCCTCATTAACGGTTTCCGTACCATCATCATTATGTTCCACAATTAAATGTGTGGAACGGGTCATCTCATCATAAAGAGAGACGGAAACAGTAGTGCATCCCATAGATCTCATAATGGAATGGCACAGCATCCGGATGATGTCCTCCGGGTCTATTTTCCCAAAAAGCCGCAAAGAAAAATCGGCAAAAAACCGAATTTGATGAAACTTCTCAAGAACGTCGTCTGTGCTCGGGCTTGTTCCATGCCACTCAACAAACCGTTCAAGCTCTTCTTTGGGATAGTTTTGTTTTCCTGATTTTGTCTGCGTAGAACGGATAATACCCCTTTTTGACCAGCTGTTGAGCTGACTTACGGATACATCAAGCAGTAATGCCGCATCTTTGGGTGTATAAGTAATTGCGGGGTTTCGTAACAGCTTTTCAGATATTTGATTATCTTTATTCACAGAATAAAAAAGTCTTTCAGCTAATATCAATGTTTTTTATTATCGCTCAGGCGCCGGCGCCATATAGGCAAACACGGTTTTTGCCTGTCTCTTTTGCCTCATAAAGCGCCTTGTCACTTTTTGAGACCAGGCCTGATGCGGTTTCAGTATGATCCGGCAGTGTTGCGATACCGATACTGAGTGTTATCTTTACATCATATTGCCCGGGATTCCCCTCGAATAGCTGATGTTCAGTGCTGATGCGCAAACGTTCTGCAATAACCATTGCTTCGTCGGCAGGTGTACTCGGAAGAATAATAAAAAACTCCTCACCGCCATATCGTGCAACAACATCAACCTTTAAACGAGTTCCGGCCAGCAGTATCCGGGTAATGCCCTTAAGAAGTTTATCGCCCTGCGGATGGCCGTAAGTATCATTATATTTTTTAAAATTATCAAGGTCGATCATTAATACCGAAAGTGGTGTCTGATATCTTTCGGCCTTTGCAGCTTCTTCAACAATTCTTTCATGCAGGAATCTGTGATTAAAAAGACCGGTCAGACCATCTGTAACCGCCTGCCTGGAAAGCTGTTCATGCAGTCTTTCAAGTTCGATTGAACTGGCTATCTTACCCGTGAAAACCTCCATAAGTCTTACAATTTCATGGGTAGGCCGTTTTTTATCTGCCGGGTCATATGCCGCAATATATCCCAGCAGCTGTCCCTTTTCGCCAATCATGGGAATAATCAGTAAATCATCATGATGCCACTCACTATCTCCCATGGGCGTCAGATTTTCCATGGGAATATGAAACCGTTCATCATCATCCCATGTGTGATTCATATGATCTATAAAATAGGAGTGCGAAATCATGGTCGCATCTGAAATAAGACCTTCAAAAATAGCAGTTGGAATAACATGATTCGAATTTTTTAATTTGGCAGCATTACTGCTGCCATAGGTCGCTGCAATTTGAAAAGAGAGTTTATCCGGATCAAATATATAAGCAATCCAACGCCTGAATTCCATTGCTTCGGACATCACCCGTGCCAGAATTGAAATCAGATGATCCTGGCTTATCAAGCCGCGCATCTGTCCTGAAAGTTCAACCAGTGCACTAAGCCGTTTATTGAGTTTTACAAGTCTGGCTCGCTCGGTCTGTTCACGGGTATAGGCTTGTGCATTTTCTATAGCTGCTGCACCCTGGGCAACAATTCCTGATACCAGCCGAATATCTGCTTCGGAAAAACGTCTTATAAAGCCAACCTCTGTTAAACAGGTAATGCCAATGATCTGATTTTTGTAAAACATCGGCACACAAAGGTTCGATTTTTCACCCCACCGTATCATCTCCTGACGGGTTTTTTTATCAAGAGCCGGATCATCTATATAAGAAGATACAGGTGTTTTTTTATTGATGCACCGATCGAATTCAGGCACATCACCTGCCTTGTAGATACCGGTCCGGCTTTCACCCGTTTTGGTGTCTGCCGTTTCAGCAACACGCTCAAATTGTTGCCGGTTTTGGTTGAAATAGTAAATCTCGGTAGAAAAAACATTAATTACTTCACAAAGTTTTTCAGAAAGAGATTTTAAAACACTTTGTATATCCACCGTTGAGGTCACTGTCTCCGCAACATCAAGAACGGTTGACAACTCGGCATTACGTTGCTTTGTTTCATTAAGAAGCTGCATGTTGTAGATCACTACTGCAGCATGCTTTGCTGCTGCAGAAACCAGCCGTCTGTCCCCTTCGGTAAATCTTTTCAAGTAGCGACTTTCTACTACTTTTAATATTCCTATATCTGTCTCACCATAAATTAGAGGTACAATCAGAACGGCTTTTTCTTTTCTCTCTGTTAATCGTTCAATAAGCAGCTGTTCCAATTCCGGATCATCAAGATAATATGTTGCGGATTCTCGTGATTTCAGACAATTGGAAAGCAGTTTATCATCCGGCAATCTGACGGCAATGCCTGTGAGCGGCATTATCTTTTCAATTTCCGGTATCTGATAATAAGCAACTCTTTTAAACTCTTCCCTGTCTCTATGATACGTATAAAGCTCCGACCATGAAGCATTAAATACTTCCGTAATATTTTGAACAAAAATTGAAAGCGATGTCTCAAGATCCATGGCTGATGCCATTAAATCAGCCGTATTTAAGAACAAGCGTATTACCCGGTTACGGGTTTCTATTCGTTTAACATTTTGGGTTTTATTAATGGAAAGCGCTATCAGGCCACACATTTCATCAAGAAAAGCAAGCTCTTCAGGTAAATAATTACGTTCATGGAATGTATCAAACAGCTCTACAACACCCAATGACATTTTATTATAAACAAGCGGCAATATCAGAACACTTTTTTCTCCAAATCGTTCCAACAGATCACGCTCCGCACTGTCAGACTTTTGATCAGATATATTTATCAATTGTCGTTCCTGTTTTCTTATTACGCGTTCGGATGCCGGGTATTCATGAAGAAAATATGGATCTTCTGAAATCATTTCAGTACCGTCTATATTAAACTCAATCATAGTAGTGAGTGAATTTGAAACCTCATCAAAAAGCGAAATAGATGCCGTTGTACAACCCGTAGAATTCATCATTTCAAGAAAGATCAGTTTAATAGCCTCTTCCGGGTTCATCTTTTCGAGCATCTTTTCAGACAGGTCGGCAAAAAGCCGCATTTTATTGACCTTGCTGTAGACATCACCGTTACCGGCACCATAGCCATGCCATTTGACAAAACGATCCATCTCATTTTTGGAATAACGGCGGTTTCCTTTTGCGGTCTGTTCATATCGAATCAAGCCCCGGTCTGACCAGTCCTGAAGCTGCTGCCTTGAAACACCCAGGTAAAGCTCAGCCTCATCAGCAGAAAAGCTGACCACCGGGGTATCTTCAATTTTGATATTTTGAACCGGTTTATTATTCATATTTAGACAATATGTTAACGAAACAGTTTGCAGAAGATGTTCCAGGTGTTGTTGCAGCAAAAAACTATTATAGCATGCGTCAACGAACTTCAGTCTGTTATAATTTAAAATTACCCCGCTCCGGCAGATAGCATAACCCCAAAAGTATTTAATTTTTATACAATTTCCAGACTTTTCTGTCAACAGGGAGACAATTCTCTATTTATTAGAAGGGAACCGGATATCGGAACAGGAAGGTTGAAATATTGAAGAATTGATGGAAATTTAACAAAATATGATTAGCGGCGAACATGTTCAAGAAGAACTTTTCTATTCAGAATATATCTGGCGGCCTGTTCAAATTGATCTGTCACATCTGAAACAAAGATCCTGGATGTATCGTTTTTTGTAAGTGATGCTTCAATTTCCGGTCTGTTTTTAAGAAAGGTTTTAACCTTATCGGCCACGGCAAGAGATGAATCAATAATATTGACCCGTTTTCCGATCTTTCTTTGGATAACATCTTTGAGCATGGGATAGTGGGTGCACCCCAGGATAATGGTATCAATCTGACGAACCTTGAGGGGGTGCAGATATTTTTTAACAATCATGGCCGTCTCCGGTTTTTTTAACCAGCCCTCTTCAACGAGTGACACCAGGAGCGGACATGGCTCCGAATATACTTTTGCAGCCGGATTGATTTTTACGATTTTCTTTTTGTATATGCCGCTTCGTATTGTTGCACGGGTACCTATAATTCCGATTGCAGAATTTTTTGAAACTGCAGTTGCCATTTCAACAGCCGGGGTAATTACTTCAAAAATCGGCACATCATATTTACCGTTTACATATTCAGTCGCAATACTGGAAGCAGTATTACAGGCTACAATAATAATTTTTGCACCCTTACTGATTAGAAAATCGATATTTTCGATGGTATATCCGGCAACGGTTTCAGCACTTTTGGTACCATATGGCGTTCTGGCCGTATCTCCAAAATATGTAATGTCATATTCGGGCAGATAAGACATAATGGCTCGTACAACCGTCAGTCCGCCTACACCTGAGTCAAATATTCCGATCATATATATCTGCCGGTTTCAATTTTATTATTTTCGTTTATTATCAAGCTTATCGATCTCTTCAGAAACACATCGGACAATAACATCATCCGGAAAATGGGTTTGAATGCCCGGGCACATTGAAGACATGATATGCCAATTATTTACATCGGCTACCACACTTTTTATATAGGGCCATGCCCTGCACATTCGTGGTTTTACCGGATGAATGGTACACAGTTTATCAAAAAAAATACAAAATCCGTCTTCTTTTTGCCGTATTAACAGCTTTTTGCCGGATAGCTGACAGTACCCGGCACGGACAACTTCCGGCGACTTGTTTATATAGTCGGCAATGGCACGAATATCGGCATCTGAAACATAGGTGCCGCCATAACCCTTGCAACACTCTCCGCACTGCATACATTTAAAGATATCTGAAGATGTCACATTGTTAAACGGCATTTCTATTCTCCATCGCCCTTTTTAATGTAACCTGATCAACATATTTCAAGTCTCCGCCAATCGGTACGCCGGAGGCAATACGGGTTACTTCTACCGGATGTTTTTCAAGAATATTTGAAAGATAAGACGCCGTTGCCTCACCCTCTACACTGGTACTTGTGGCCAGAATGATTTCCTTTACCGCGCCGTCTTTAGCCCGTTTTACAAGTTCACTGATGCGAATCTTATCGGGGCCGATACCATCCATGGGTGATAAAACACCCTGCAAAATATGATAACAACCTTTAAATGCGCCGGATTTTTCTATTGCCGCCATATCGGCCGGTTGCTCAACCACACAAACAATAGTGGCATCTCTTGCCGGATCGTCACAGATATGGCATACATCACTGTCACTTAAAGCAAAACATCGGGTGCAAAGTTTTATACTGCCCTTTAATGCCACAAGGCTTTCAGCAAGCTGACGTGCCTCTGATTCAGGCGCTCTCAAAACATGCATTGCCAGACGCTCGGCAGTTTTTTGACCGATTCCGGGCAGCCTGGCAAAGTTTTTAATCAGATTTTTAAGTGAGGAAGGATAATGGTTCATCATTAATTTTCCAGAGCCTAAACAGCTCTTACATCAAACCCGGGATATTAAGCCCACCGGTCAGCTTACCCATCTCTGCATTAACCATCTCCTGTGATTTTACAAGCGCATCGTTCACTGCGGCAAGCACAAGATCCTGCAACATTTCAACATCTTCAGGATCTACAACTTCTTTTTCTATCTCAAGGGATACAATCTGCTGTTTCCCATTGGCAACAACTTTAACCATACCGCCGCCGGATGAAGTTTCAACTGTTTTTTCAGCAAGTTCATCCTGCATTTTCATCATTTTGGACTGAAGCTTCTGAGCTTGCTTCATCATGTTTCCCATACTTTTCATTTATAAATCCTCCTGTAAAATCTTAACATCCACTATTTTTCCCTGAAAAACATCAACTGCTTCAGCAACCATCGGATGATTAAGTGCATTTTCTTTCATCCGGTTAATCGTTTCCCGAATGTTCTTTTTATCGTTCTTTTTAACATCTTTGGCACTTATTGTAACTATTAAAATTCGACCAAACAACTGCTCACATATCTTTTTAATAATATCCATATTTTTCTTGCGTTTAAGCATCCCCAGGGAATAATCATTGCCTGAAAAATCGAGGATAAGCTCTTTTTCATCTATATGTTTAAGTGAACACTTTGTCAGCACGGCACCTAACGGTTGTGATTTTTTTATGATGGTATTAAATAGCCGTTCCCATGCCAGTTCAGGATTTTTTAGTAAGGCTTCCCCCGTCTCACCGGCCATGACATCTTGCGTCTCGCCCGGTGTTACCTGCTGCATAGGCCGTACGGGCATACTTGCTGTCGGATCAGAAATTGCCGGAGGTGCTTCAATGGCTTTTTTTTCATTTACGGGTTTAAATGTTGCCCGAGTCTCATAAACAACGGAACCGTCCTCATCACCCAGGTCATGTTTCAAATCATTAAGCTTTTCGATAAGGGTTTCAATGGGAAGTGTCGGTTTGAGCTGTAACAGCCTCAGCATGATAATTTCAATGGCCAGTTTGGGCTCTGCTGCAAACCGGACACCGCTCTCTTCTTTTGAAAGCATATCAAAAATCTGTGTCAGCCATGATGAAGAAACAGTCCTAACTTGTCCGGCGAGAATTTCAACTTCCTGCTCAGGAAGATCCACCAGCTGTGAGACCCGGCTCCCCATTTTAATAACCAGCAAATTCCTGAAATGCTCAATCAGATCAGCATAAAACTGCTTCATATCATGACCACGGCTATATATCTCATCCAGCATATTAAATATGGCCGGCACATCATTTTCTATGACATACCTGAAAAGGCCTATCATATATTTTCGGTCAATGGTGCCCAGCAAATCCGGCACCTGTGCGGCATCGACGATGCCGTTAGAGGTTACAATCAACTGATCCAGAAGGCTTAATGCATCACGCATACTGCCGCCGGCCTCACGCGCAACGAGACAAAGACTGTCGTAATCAATTTTTATGCCTTCGTTTTCACATATTGAAGCCATATGTTTCGCAATGCCTTCAAGCGTTATCCGCCTGAGATCATGACGCTGGCACCGTGAAAGAATGGTAATCGGGATCTTTCTAGGCTCCGTTGTGGCAAACATGAACATAATATGCGGCGGAGGCTCTTCAAGCGTCTTAAGCAGCGCATTAAACGCGGCAATGCTTAACATATGAACTTCATCAATTATATATATCTTGTATGGACTGTGTGCGGGTTTATATTTAACATTTCCACGAAGCTCCCGGACCTGGTCAACACCATTATTTGATGCACCGTCAATTTCAAACACATCCACCGCACTGCCGGATGTAATTTCTTTGCATGAGCTACAGACATTGCAAGGCACAGGTGTCGGGCCCTCCTTGCAATTCATGGACTTGGCCAATATTCGCGCTATTGTCGTCTTACCGGTACCCCTGGGGCCGGAAAACAAAATGGCATGGGCAACCCGATCGGACTTAATGGCGTTGGTAAGCGTTCGGGTAACGTGCTCTTGTTGAACAACCTGATCAAAGTTTTGTGATCTGTATTTACGTGCAAGAACGAGATAGGACATTTCAAAAGCTTCCTGTAAAATCTTTCAAGAAATGGCGGAGAGAGAGGGATTCGAACCCTCGGTGCCGCTATAAACGACACACACGATTTCCAGTCGTGCACCTTCAGCCAGCTCGGTCATCTCTCCGTATTTTTAAAGACCTGAATTTTTCTCCGCATTTTACAGGCTTTTAAGTCCTGCATATTATTACAGCCGGAGCTTGTAATATATGGCGGAGAGGGTGGGATTCGAACCCACGATCCCGCTTTTGGCAGGATACCGCTTTTCGAGAGCGGGGCCTTCAGCCGCTCGGCCACCTCTCCAGTACTTCCATTTCAACAGAAAGTAAGATCAAATATAATTTTTACCCTTTTCTGTCAATAAGCTTCTTAAGAATTTTTTATATCAAAAAAGTATTTGTTCATGAAATATATTTACAAAATAATACAAAACCATAGAATCGGGAACATTAACTTCCTTAATTAATTCAGGGTACCAACGGCCTTTTATCTTGAACATCATAGAAGTTTATAGTATCAGGTGCCAGATCTTCAATCATAACGGAAAAAAAGGATTTTCTTCATGGCAAAAATAATCCCTTTTCAGGGAGTCGTATATAATAAGGATAAAATTGATGATATGGCCAGTGTGACCACACCGCCATATGATGTTATTTCCAGTAAAGAGCGAGACGACTTTTATGAGCGCCATCCGCAAAATATCATCCGCCTGATCCTGAACAGAGCTGAAAGCACCGATTCTGAGTCAGATAACCCGCATACCCGCGCAGCAGCTAATTTAAACAACTGGCTTTCAGATGGCGTGCTTGTTCGTGATGAAGAACCGGCCTTTTATCTGACTGCCGTAGATTTTGAAGCTGCCGGACGAACGTTTACCCGTTATGGACTTATTGCTGCTGTTGGCCTGGAACCATTTGATAAGGGGGTTATCCTGCCTCATGAGACAACCTTTTCAAAGGTCAAATCAGAGCGGCTTGGCCTTATCCAGGCATGCAAAGCAAACCTCAGTTGTATTTTCTCAATATATTCAGACAAAGAAAATGTTCTGGAGACACTGAAAGCGGCTGCACTTGAAAATGATCCGGACATGGATTTTGTTGATACCGATGGATTGAGACAACGGCTCTGGAAAATCGTTGATAAAGAAGTTCAGGCAAGGGTCATAACCGCCATGGAAAAAAGACGGCTCTATATTGCTGACGGCCACCACCGGTATGAAACCGCTCTGAATTACAGAGACCGGTTGAAAAATAACAGCGATGACTTTTCAGATGATCATCCGGCCAATTTTATAATGATGTATCTCTGCAGCATGGAAGACCCCGGCATGATTATTCTGCCGGCACACCGCCTGCTTCCTGAAATTGATAACAGTAAGATTGAGTCCTTTATTGAAAAAGCTGAAACCTGTTTTAATATCACAACGATCGGTTTCAATGAGGGTGAACTGCATGCAGCCGGAGATGAATTTATAACTTCTCTGAGAATGAAATCAGCGACCCCGACTATTGGCGTATTCATGAAAGATACGAAAGCCTTTTACCAGCTTACGGTAAAACCGGGTATCATGGATGAAATGTTTGGAAACGAGCTTCACGCATCACTCAGGGAGCTGGATGTAACAGTATTGACAAGACTGATCCTTAAAGAGATTCTCGGGTTTGACCAGGAAATGCTTGATGACAAAAAGCAGATCAATTTCGTAAGTGATGACAACCTGGCCATAGACAAGATATCCTCCGGTGAAAGTAAAATTGCCTTTATTCTTAATTCAACCCGGATGGAACAGGTTCAACGGGTGGCCGAAGCAGGATATACCATGCCGAGAAAATCCACCTATTTTTATCCCAAGGTCATTACGGGTCAGGTGATAAATAAGTTGTCCTGATCACCCTCCGTTTTTATTTTTTTTCTTAATCGTAATCCTACTTAGCATTTCATATTCAGGGATTACGATTAAGAATTTCAGGCAAAACTTCCGGTTTGAAATCAGATTAAAAAAAAGGGTACTTCCTTCGGAATTTTTATGGCTGAAACATTCTTTCTACTGTTTCGGTATAAGAGCCATCATCATTATATATAATAACCGGCGGAAAAACCTTCAAACCGGGTTTCCCCTCCATCACACCTTCAACGATAACAAGCTTTGCCTCAGAATCCTGTCGGGAATGAACCATCCTCAAGACCTTGGGTTCAATTCCGGAAAGCCGCATAGATGACATCATGTCGGCAAGACGCTCTGCCGGATAGATGGCAATAAGCCGCCCGGCAACCCTCAGCATCCGTCTCGCCGTGTTGATAACATCCTCAAGGGAAATCAGTATTTCATGTCTGGCACATGCTTTCTGATCATCAGGATTGATTCGACCGGATTCAGCCTTTCTGTATGGCGGATTAGTTACAATCAGATCAACCGGGCCGGAAACAAGCTCTTGGGAAATCGATTTCATATCCCGGCACATTATGGTGACACGGTTATCAAAACTGTTTTCTGAAATATTTTCTGACGCAACGTTGGCAAGCGCTTCCTGGACCTCAATCCCATAAATGGTTGAATCCGGATTTCTATGGGCCATAATGAGTGGAATGATACCGCACCCTGTTCCAAGATCCAGAATTTTTTCTCCGGAAATCCGTCCTGCAAACCATGCGAGCAATACAGCATCAATTGAAAATCGGTATCCATTCAGGTGCTGTTTGACCTTAATGCGACCATTAAAAAAAGTATCGGTTTTTATAAAATCCGCCTTCATATCCGGCCAATCTTGAAGCGGATATCATCAACGTGCTTCCCTCCGAGGGCAATATTGATCTTGGAAATGATGTCCTTTTTGAAAAATTGAAGCTGTTGGATCCATGTAGAGCTAGAAGCATGAACAATTAAAAGCTTGCCCTTAAAGGCTGCCGGTTTGGTGTTTTCGGCAATCACCTGTCCTACAATACCTTCCCATAGTTTCCAGACTTCCAGCAGTTCCGTATCCGGTTCCTGACGAAAGCTCTTAAGCGCCTCATCAAGAATATCTTTTATATGGATAATCTTGCGAGGTGACTTTTGCTGTGGTGCCATTTTATAATCCTGCCTTTTATAAACTACGATAGCGTATATGTCCCGACAAGTGCTTGTCAATAAAAGTATTAGGCCCTGATGTCAAAGAAAATTAATTATTCCCCTGAAGGCCAACAATTCTCATTCTTGACTTGACGTATAGTGTTAAAATGCCATATAAAATAAATATCAAAATATTAAATTCAATAAATCTTTAATGGTTTCATCGGACTAATTTTTTCAATTATTAATAATTAATTTAAACAAGAACCAAAAGGTACATTATGAACTGGGACTGGGACAAACTCAAGGCGCAGCAGCAAGGCAGAGACGGCAAGCCGCCTCAGATGGATGATATCCTTAAAAACTTTAAAAAAATCAATTTTTCCGGCGGTCCGATTATTATTGTAATTATTCTGGTAATAGCGCTGGCCTATACCATGATTTATAAAGTCGAACCAAATGAGGTAGGTATTATTCAACGCTTTGGAAAGTATGTAAGAACAGAGCAACCCGGCTTGCATTTCAAACTGCCGATCAGTATAGAAAAGGTGACAACGGTTGATATTCTGAATTATAATACTGAAAAATTTGATATCACTGCTTTTGAGGACAACAGGAGCATTTCCTCTTTCTCCAGTGGTGAAAATAACCCCTCCCTGATGCTGACAGGGGATCTGAATGTTGCTGTCGTTCCCTGGATTGTGCAGTACCAGAAAAAAGATCCATATAACTATCTTTTTAAAGTTCAGAATGTAAAAGGGCTATTGAGAGACATGTCTGAATCCACTATGCGCCTTGTAGTTGGTGACAGAAGCATTAATGAAGTTATCAGTAAACGTGACGAAATTGCCCTTGAAGCCAGAGATGTTTTGCAAAAAGAGCTTGACCAGGCTGAGGCCGGCATCCTTGTTACAACCATTGCCATGCAGACAACCAACGTTCCCGAACGTGTCCAGCCCTCTTTCAACGAGGTAAACCAGGCTAAGCAGGAAAAGGAACAGATGATATACCAGGCCCAGGAAGAATACAACAAGGCCATTCCCGCAGCCAGGGGTGAAGCTGAACGAACCATCAAGGCCGGCGAAGGATACGCTCTTGATCGTGTAAACAGGGCAAAGGGTGATGCCGCACGATTTACCGCCTTGTATCAGGAATACGCCAAGGCCAAAGATATCACAAGGCAGCGGCTGTATCTTGAAGCCTTACGGGAAATTTATCCCAAACTGGATCAAAAATATATTATTGATGCTGAACAAAATAATCTTCTCCCCTTGCTGAATCTGGGTAAAAATAAGGAAGGCTTAAAATGAAAATTAAAAATATAATTCTCCCTGTCATTTTGGTATTGGGTTTTATATTGATAGCAATACCCGATGCCCGACCACTTTATATTGTCGACGAAACAGAACAGGTTGTCATTACCCGGTTTGGTAAGGTTGTCGGCGAAACGATCATAGAACCCGGTCTGAAACCAAAAGTTCCTTTTATTGATAAAGCCAATGTTTTTCCCAAAAATATTCTTAATTGGGACGGTGAGCCGGGCCAGATTCCGACTAAGGATAAAACCTACATATGGGTTGATACGTTTGCCAGGTGGAAAATTGTTGATGCAATAAGGTTTATCCAGGCTGTAAACAACACAACAACCGCACAGGTCAAATTGAGTGAAATTATTGACTCATCAGTCAGAAATGCGATTACCTCATATCCGCTAATAGAAACGGTTAGAAAAAGTAACCGGACGCTTGATACCTTTGAAGTTGGTATCGATGATTTAAAAAAGGATCAAAGGGTAATTTATCAAATCAAAATCGGCCGCGAAAAAATCACGAAGGAAATTATTGACCAGGCCAAACCAAAAGTTGCCCAGTTCGGCATTGAGCTTGTTGATGTAAAAATCAAACGCATAAACTATGTAAAACAGGTTAGAGAATCCGTTTACAATAGAATGATTGCTGAACGTAAACAAATTGCAGAAAAATTCCGCTCAGAAGGTTCAGGTGAAGCACGGAAAATATTTGGTGAAAAGGAGAGAGATTTAAAACAGATCACATCTGAAGCCTATAAGACGGCACAGGGAATAAAAGGTAAGGCTGATGCCGAAGCAACCAAGATATATGCCAAAGCATATAACGTAGATCCTGAATTTTATGCCTTTACAAAAACACTCGAAATTTATAGTGAAACCTTAGGTGAAAACAGCTCTCTTGTTTTATCAACAGACGCCGACTTTCTGAAGTACCTGAAGGGGTTCTCGATTAACAAGTAGATTTTCTCTACTACAAAAACAAAAAAAAGCGCCGATGATTATAACAATGATCGGCGCTTTTTTTATAATCCTAAGAGACTGCAGGTAGCATTATTTACCTTTTCTTCTCTGATGACGCGTACGTGCCAAAAGTTTTCTGTGTTTATGCTTACGCATTTTTTTTCTTCGTTTTTTTATTACGCTACCCAACAGATCACCTCCTGTTTTGAATTTTAATTATAAAAATGGCTCTATACCATCATTCAAAATAAAATGTCCAGACTTTTTTTAAATTTAATATTTCAGCTCAACGAAAAAGAACCCCGGTATTTTTTTTATTTTAACAAAAAACACCATACTGATTGATCCGCCCAATATGTTATGATAATATCCTGAAAATAATATCTATTTTTGCTATGGAGAATCCATGTCGATTGAAACATACAGCCCGGAACAAATTAATATTGTAACCGATTCGACGAAATTGGCAGAGGAACTCGTCAGCAACTATTTCAAACTATCGACGTCTCAATGGCTGCGGCAAAAATATGATGTCAAAACACTGGCAGAACTCCAGCCTGAAGAAATTGTGTATGGGCCTTTTGCCCAGATAGTCAGATATGAAGGACGCAAATCCGATACCGCCTTAGGCTCTTCAAACTATGATTTTTATAAGATATGTTTTCAGGATCATGCCGTACTATCTGTTCTAAATAAGATGGCCGACATACAGCTTTTTCCTTTTTCCCTCTATATAATTACACATGAGCTGGTACACATCGTCCGGTTCAGTAAGTTCCTGCAAAATTTTGATGCCTCTCCGGATGAAAAACTTGCAGAAGAAAAACGCGTCCACGATATAACCCATAAAATCCTTAAAAAAGTCAAGGTGGACGGTATTGACGATGTCTTCCGATTTTACATTAAATGGCGCGACCCTATAGAGGAAATACATGATTTCTGATACCAGACAAATAATGGAAGGGTTAAAAATATTTATAATCATTTTAGTCATTTTACATTAAAACTGTCTGTTTCACAGTGAATGGTTATTTAAATAAAACAGCCTGCTTTTTCGCTTTAATCTTGACAACGGGTAATCGTTACCTATATTAGACCAATCGAAATAACATAATCGGATCAACCAAATCCTTTTGGTTATTATTTTACGTTGGAGGTCATTTTAAAATGCCAATTTATGAATATGAATGTACAAAGTGTGGAAATAAAGAAGAAGCGATCCAGAGTTTTTCCGATAAACCATTGACCAAATGCAGCAAATGTTCCGGAAAGCTTCACAAACTCATCTCTCAGAGCACATTTCACCTGAAAGGCAGTGGTTGGTATGTAACGGATTACGCTAATAAATCCACCTCTTCAAATTCAAGCGGAACCTCTGCTTCAGCGGTAAAAACAACGACTGATACGAAAAAACAGCCCAAGGAAAAAGCTGATAAATCTCTATAATCAGGTTATCTTTGTATAAGATACTATTCGGGGTGTAAGATACTATTCGGGCGAATGCGATTTATAACATTTAAATCCATTCGCTCTTTCAGTTAAAGCTGTTTATATTATGCTTCCACTAATCTTTTAGTGTTATCCTTATTATATAGTGTTGTTTTTTAAAAGGTGCTCAAAATATGTAATTCCGCTGTTTCGGATCAATTAATAGTCAGGGTTTTCAAATCAACCTGTATAACAAAGTAACGTATGGATTTTCGCTGATGGCATAGCTGAAAAAATCAATCAAAAAAATGCATTTATTCCCCGGGCTCCCCTTTACAAACAAAAAAGGGTGGTTATTATTTCCTACGTAGGCGCAAGAGCGCACAACATAAGACAGTAAAACCGGCACCTACTTTAAATCCGGTAAGTATGCCGGTATCCAGTGCAGCTGCCATATTAAAGGCTTTTGCATTAAATAATTATTACGGTTTTTGTTTTAAAATTCTTAAACGAACAAAATCGAAAGGAGAAGTTAGGCGATGAAACTCACACCATTACAGGATCGAATTTTGGTACAGCGTGTTCCAGAAGAGCAAACAACAAAAGGTGGTATTATTATTCCTGATACCGCAAAAGAAAAACCGGCTGAGGGAAAAGTTGTTGCAATCGGCAACGGTAAAGTTAGCGATGACGGCAAACGTATTGCTCTTGAAGTAAAGAAAGGCGATCGAGTACTTTTTGGCAAATACTCCGGCACAGAAGTGAAAATTGAAGGCGAAGAATACCTGATCATGCGCGAAGACGATGTTCTCGGCATTATCGGATAACAATATCTAACTGAAATAAATATTTTTAAATTAGATGGAGGACAGATCAAGATGGCTAAAATTATTAAATATGACATGAAAGCCCGTGAAGCAATGCTCAGGGGTGTTCGGACACTCGCAGATGCCGTTGTTGTTACACTTGGCCCAAAGGGCAGAAACGTTGTAATCGACAAATCCTGGGGATCCCCGACAGTAACCAAAGATGGTGTAACGGTTGCCAAAGAAATCGACCTTGAAGACAAATTTGAAAACATGGGTGCCCAGATGGTTAAAGAAGTTTCCAGCAAAACAAGTGATATGGCTGGTGACGGTACAACCACTGCAACAGTTCTTGCCCGTGCAATCTATGAAGAAGGCCAGAAACTGGTCGCTGCCGGAAATAACCCGATGGCAATCAAACGGGGTATTGACAAGGCTGTTGAAGTTGCAATCAAATCACTTCAGGATATCAGCAAACCGACCAAAGACCAGAGAGAAATCGCACAGGTTGGCACAATCTCCGCAAATAATGATGATACAATTGGTAACATTATCGCCGAAGCCATGAACAAGGTCGGTAAGGAAGGCGTTATCACCGTTGAAGAAGCCAAAAGCATGGACACGACCCTCGACGTAGTTGAAGGTATGCAGTTTGATCGTGGTTATCTTTCTCCCTATTTTGTAACCGATACGGAAAAAATGGTTGCATCTCTCGAAGATCCTTACATTCTTATCAATGAGAAAAAAATCAGTAACATGAAAGATCTTCTGCCGATTCTTGAGCAGGTTGCCAAAATGGGCAAACCACTCGTAATCCTTGCTGAAGACGTTGATGGTGAAGCACTTGCAACTCTTGTCGTTAATAAACTCAGAGGCACTCTGCAGGTTGCGGCTGTTAAAGCACCGGGTTTTGGTGACAGAAGAAAAGCCATGCTCGAAGATATTGCTATTTTGACCGGTGGCCAGGTTGTATCCGAAGATCTGGGTATCAAGCTTGAAAGCCTTACCCTGGCAGATCTTGGTAAAGCCAAACGTATGACCATTGATAAAGATAATACAACCATCGTTGACGGCGCCGGTGCACGCAGTGCGCTTGAAGGCCGTGTAAAACAGATTCGCGCCCAGATCGAAGAATCTTCTTCTGATTATGATCGTGAAAAACTGCAGGAACGTCTGGCCAAAATGATTGGTGGTGTTGCTGTAATTAATGTCGGTGCTGCTACTGAGACTGAAATGAAAGAGAAAAAAGCCCGCGTTGAAGATGCACTGAACGCAACCCGCGCTGCCGTTGAAGAAGGTATCGTACCCGGTGGTGGTGTTGCACTGGTTCGCTGTATTCCGGCTCTTGAAAAAATCAAAATCAAGGCTGATCAGAAACTGGGTGTTAAAGTTGTTATGCGCGCCATTGAAGAACCGCTTCGCCAGATTGCCAACAATGCCGGCCAGGAAGGTTCTGTTGTTATCAATGAAGTTAAAAATTCAGAAGGCGCAGTTGGGTATAACGCTGACAAGGATTGTTATGAAGACCTTATTGAAGCCGGTGTTATTGATCCGACAAAGGTTGTCCGCTTTGCACTGCAGAACGCCGCATCTGTTGCCGGCCTGATGCTGACGACTGAAGCAATGATTGCTGATGCACCGGCTGATGATGCTGCCGGCGGCGGAATGCCTGGCGGTGGAATGCCTGGTGGTGGAATGGGCGGAATGGGCGGAATGGGCGGAATGATGTAACCCTTCCCTTTTCACCTTACAAATAAAATTTAGCCCCCATGCAAATGCATGGGGGCTTTTTTTATGCAAAAATGCTTGAAAAACTTGACAAATTGTTATGAAGAAGTGTATTAAAAAAATGTTGAACTCTTTATATATTAATAATTTAAGGTTTAGTTTAACATATCAACCAGATTAATGGTTGTACAGATAGCAACTGCCACATCTATATGGCACTTTCATTCACTTACAATTTACATCGTTTCAAATGGTTAGTTAGAAGTATAAATAAAAATTTAAATATTTTTGTTTAAATGATAACAGCAACTTGAAGAGAGGCCTCAGATGCTTTCCACAAAAAAAATCCGTTTTATCACATTAATGGCTATACTCACCGCTTTTTGCCTTGTTCCTTTTAATGCCATTGCCGAAGAAGGGGCAATGCCTCTGGAACATGAAGCGGGCTTTTACTACACCGTCCAGAAAGGCGACACGCTTTGGGACCTTTCAAATCAGTTTTTTGATTCCGCATGGCAATGGCCGGAACTCTGGCAGGAAAATAACCAGATTCCCAATCCGCACTGGATTTATCCCGGAAACAGAATCCGTCTGTTTAATAAAAAGTGGACAGAGAGTACCATTGCGGTACCTGAAACAGGTGAAGCACCCTTTTTCCTTTATAAACCGATTAATGCGGTTGGTTTTATTCGGGAAGAACCTGTTGAACCCGATGGACATATCTACTTTGTTGATGACGATAAATTCCTGGTCGGTCAGGGTGATATAATTTATATCAAACCGTCACCAGGTGCTACATTCGCAGTTGGTAAAAAATATATTATTTATGAAAAACCGCCCCAGGTAAAAATGAAAGACGCTAAAGAGATTGCCGGTTATCAGCACTACTTTACCGGTATTGCAGAGGTCACGTCTGTTGAAGTTGTTGAAACATCTCCCGGAGAATATAAAACATACGCCATTGCAAAAGTCACTAAAGCAATCAGAACGATTGAAAACGGTGATCTTGTAATGCCTTTTAAGGAAAGATCTGCAAAGATTCCGATAGTGGAAAGTGTTAAGTGGTTGGAAGGCGAGTTTATTATCGAAGAGGACCATAGAAATTACTTTGGTGACGGTAATATCGCTTTTATTAATAAAGGAAAAAAAGACGGTATCAAGGTAGGGCAGCAATACAGCATCTTTTATCAGAATAAAAAGGCTATCCCTGGTACCAATAATACTGTAAACCTTGCGGCAATGGACTATGGCTCAATAATTGTTTTACACACCGAGGAAACCACTGCAACTGTACTGGTTACACAGGCAGATAAATCTGTAATGCCAGGCACTGTGATTCGCACACCGGTTGCAATGGCAAAATAACACAGACAGCGTATTCTTATTAAAACTAAAAGCCCCGCCAAATGGCGGGGCTTTTTATTTATTCAAGTTTTTATTTCTCAGACGCTTACTGCGCTCTCACAAAATTCACCGCATTCGTAAATATTTTATTCCCATCTGTTTGTTTGCCGGACACACTTTCTCCTTTACGCCTTGATATCTCTTTTTGCCTTGTCCAGTCCGGATGGTTTGTCCAGTGATTAAACGCTTCCGGGTGGGGCATAAGTCCAAATACGCGGCCTGTAGGATCACAGATACCGGCAATATCATTTACAGAGCCGTTTGGATTATCCGGAAAACGACCATTTGCCGGCATGCCGTTTTTATCAGCATATCTTAAAACAACCTGATTATCCTTTTCTATGCGGTCAAGAACCGTATCATCAGCATAAAATTTACCTTCACCATGCCTTACAGGCAGATCCAGTGTATCTATCCCATTTGTAAAAACACAACTGGATGATGAATTTACCGAAAGCTTAACCCAGTCATCTCTGAAATTACCGCAGTCATTAAACGTCAGGGCCACTGATCGCTTCTGATAATCATTATCCAACCCGGGAAGCAGCCCCAGATTAACAAGTGTCTGAAAACCATTACATATCCCGATCACCAGGCTTCCGGTATCTATGAACTTCAGCAGTTTATCACCAAGGTTTGTTTTCATTCGTACCGCCTGAACAACACCGGCGCCATGATCATCACCCCAACTGAAGCCACCGCCAAATGCCATGATCTGAAAATCTGAAGGATCTACTGAACCATCAATAAGTGCATTAATATGAATTTTTTCAGGCACAGCGCCGGCAAGAGAAAAGGCATGAGCCGTTTCATTATCACAGTTCAATCCATAACCGGCCAGTACAAGTACCTTTACTTCATTACTCATATAAGTCCTCCATGCGGTTTCTTCCATGCATCTTTAAGCTGTCCCACCGTCAGGTCAACCAGTGTTTTCTTGTCTATACCCATAATGTTTAACTTCCGGTTCTCAGTAACCTTACCGATGCATGCACACGGCAAACCTTTGAATTTCGCTTCAAATCCATCCTTATGGCCAGGTGCTATTGTAACAATAAAACGTCCGGCCGATTCTGAAAACAAAATAGTATCATTTCGAGTAACAGCTTCTGCTGGAACTTTTGAAAGATCAACAGCCATTCCAAGTCCACCGCCCATAGCCACCATTGAAAGATGAACCCCAAGACCGCCACGATAAACACCATGAACAGAAGCAACAATCTCTTTTTCAATAGCACCGCTTAATGACCGATAAAGCGCTGAAAATGATTCAGTTTGAACTTGCGGTATATTTAGCCCCGTATAACCAAAATGTTCATAATATTCGGAACCACCCAACTCATCGCGGGTTATCCCCACTACATATACCAGGTCCCCGGGTACTTTACTATCCATCGTCACACACATGGCCACATCACTGATTACAGAAGATGCAGAAAACTGGATCGTCTCAGGCGCTGAAACCTTATGTGTTTCACCGTATCGTCCTGCCAGGTGGCCATCCACATACATGCTGTCTTTTCCTGAAAGTAACGGTATTTCATAAGCCTCACAGACATCCTTGAGTGCCTTGCATGATCGAACAAGTTGTGCCGCCTTAAACTTTCCGTCCGGATTATTAAGCGGATCATATTGAATATTGGGCCAGCAGAAATTATCCACACCGCCAATTTGATCAACGTCAGCGCCCACTGCAATGAGTCGCCTTACGGCTTCATCAATGGTACAGCTTGTCATGTGGTAAGCGTCGATGATTGAATAGGCGGGAAGCAGGGATTGAGAAAAAGCCAGGCCGCGATTACTTTCAAGAACCGGACGTATAACGGATGCATCACTGTTCACATCCCTGTCAACACCGACAAGCGGCTTTATAACACTGGTGCCCTGCACTTCATGGTCATACTGACGAGATATCCACTCTTTGGAACAGATATTAGGCCGTGATAACATATCCGGAAGGAGTGCATTAAAATCTGAAGGTGATTTTATAACCGGTTCCAGAAGACCTCTCTCCTCCGGTGTTTTCCAGACCGCGTCAAACTCCCACTGGGGGAAGCCTGATTCAAGCAGATCAATATCAATGTATGCACAGGTTTTACCATTATATTTAATATGAAGTTTCCCTGAATCAGTATATTTACCGATAACAGTACTTTCAACTGCATGTTTTTTTGAAAGTGACATGAACCGGTCAAGATCTTCAGGGCGAACTGCAACGGTCATCCGTTCCTGGGATTCAGAAATCCAGATCTCCCACTGATCAAGCCCCTCATACTTCAGCGGTACCTTATCAAGATCAACTTCACAGCCATTTGAAAAACGGGCGGATTCACCCACAGATGAAGATAAGCCGCCGCCACCGTTATCCGTAATAAATGGAATCAGACATTCATCACGGGCTTCAAGCAGAAAGTCATGCATTTTTTTCTGGGTATAAGGATCTCCAATCTGAACATGACCGGCCGGTGTATTTTCAGAAAAAACCTCCGAAGACGCCGTTACACCATGAATACCGTCTTTGCCTACACGGCCGCCACACATAATAATCAGCTCACCCGGTGATGTTGTCTTCAGTTCAGCAGGTGCGCCACAGACCCTGGCCGGCATAATACCAAGCGCAGTAACAAAAACAAGGCATTTGCCCATATAACCATCGTGATAAAGAACCTGGCCGAATGGCGTAGGAATACCGCTTTTGTTACCGCCATCCCGAACACCTTCGATAACGCCATCAAGCAATCGGCGGGGATGTAGTCGCGGAGACAGATCACCTTGATAATCTCTGTGCCCCACACAAAAACCGTAACTGCCCATTACCAGCTTTGAGCCCAGCCCTGTACCGAGCGGGTCACGATAAACACCGACAATACCGGTAATCGCGCCACCATATGCTTCCATATTAGAAGGCGAGTTATGTGTTTCACCGGTAATGACATAGTAATGGTTCTCATCAAACTTGCCGACACCGGCATTGTCCCACAATACGGAAACAACCCAGTCTTTCTTTTTTTTCAATTCAAGGGTAGGCTCCTTGATACATATTCTGAAAATGTTGTCGATTATCTCTTCATCACTTTCAGCACTGCCTTTATACCTGAACAATCCTTGAAAAGTATTATGATTACAATGATCACTTCTACCCTGGGAAATATATTCCAGTTCCAGGTCTGTCGGCTCTGAAAGCCCTACTTTTTTTCTGTCAGCCAGCACATCCTCATTTAAAAAATATGACCGGATGGTAGGAATATCGTTTGGATTTAATGCAAGATTACGTTCATCACTAATTTTTGCAAGCGTAGCATCGGAATCAATTGAAATCGTAGTGACAGCCGGGACATGATCAAGCATCACTTTGGGAATTATAATACCGACACCTGTTTTGGCACTCCACTCTTTATTACTGAAAATTTTCCACTGCTGGATAATATCATTGGCCAGCAGTTCACCTGCAATTTTATCCACATCTTCGGCCGTCATGCCGCTACCCTTTATACAGTATCGTTTGGAAGTATAAACGGCATCATTCTCACCAAACTTGACAGAAAGCATATCCTCAATGGCTTCCACAGCCGTACTACCGGCATTATCCCTAACGCCCGGCCTGAAGCCCACCCAGATACACCAGTCAAAATCAATATCCAGTGGTGTATAGGATGATACCTGGGTAACAGGATTTGTAAAAATATCCGTCTGGATTTTTATCAACTGTTCATCCGTTAAATCCACATCAATGGTCAGAACATTTATTGATCTGATACTATCCGTATCAATTCCAAAATACTTTCCAGCCTTCTTGCGAACCCCATCACCCTCGGCATCGAACAGGCCGGATTTCAGCGTTACTTCAAGTCTGTTTGGCTTACTCATAGGTCAATTCTCAGGTTAATCTGTTAAAATTTTATTCGAAAAAAACACGCGTTATATCATTATAAAAAACAAATATCATCAAGGTTAAAAGTATCACCATGCCTGTTTGCTGGGCAATTTCTCTTACCCTTGTATTTATCGGGCGCCGGATAATCAGTTCGATAAAAAAGAACATGAGGTGGCCGCCATCCAGTACAGGAATCGGTAAAAAATTTAAAATAGCCAGATTAATACTTAAAAGAGAGATAAAAAAAACAAAGTTTAAACTGCCGGCTTCAGCCTGTTGCCCTGCCATTTCTGCAATCATAATGGGCCCGCCCAACGTTTTTGCAGAAATTCTTCCCTGAATCAATTTCACAATACTGACAATGGTCAATTTTGTTATGTTATATGTCTGCGCTATACTTTGTGAAACAGCCTGGAATGGATTGAGCGCCTCAGTGTAGATCTCACCGGCTGAGGTTACCCCAATAACATAACGATCAATATCTTCACCAAAAAGATTTTTAGCAGCTTTTTTTAACGGTGTAATCTCAAGGGCAATGACTTCATTGCCTCTCATCACATCAAATACAAGCACATTGCCGTTACTTTCTGTGATAAGAACGGCCATTTCATCCCAGCTCTTAACCGGGCTACCATTAATGCCGACAATCTCATCTCCTGCCTGAACACCGCTTTCGAAAGCAGGTGTCCCCTCTTCCACACCGCCAACAGTCGCTTTTAATATAACATTCCCGTTAAACTGAAATATGAAAAAGAATATAATTACTGCCAGCAGCAAATTAAAAAATGGTCCTGCAGCAACAATCAACATCTTTTTCAAAACATGCTTATGTGTAAATGAATAAGGAATATCTTCAGGGGAAAGTTCAGCATCCGGTTCTTCCCCGACCATCTTGACATATCCACCCAACGGAATGGCTGAAATCCGGTAGTCTGTCATTCCAAATTTTTTCCCAATAATTTTAGGGCCAAAACCCAGGGAAAATTTTTCTACGCCCACACCAAAAAGCCTGGCAACCAGGAAATGGCCAAGTTCATGGAAAAATATTAAAATGCCGAGAACTACGACAAATGCAAAAACATTATTAATCATAAAAATTTAATAACCTCATATTAATTTATTTATAATCTAATATTAAGATTTAGAAACAATAATATCAACGCCCGGATTTGACAAGATTTTCTACAAACTTTCTTGCCCATTCATCCGCTTCAATAATTTCATCAAGGGAAGCGTCATTGATAACAGTATGTTGTGCCATTGTTTTTTTTATCATGACCGGAATCCGGTCAAAGCTGATATGACATTTTAAAAATGCATGAACAGCTATCTCATTGGCCGCATTCAGTACAGCGGGCATTGTACCGCCGGCACTGCAGGCCTGAAAGGCCAGGTCAAGACAGGGAAATTTCTCCAGATCCGGGTTTTCAAATGTTAAAGATCCCAGCTCTGCAAAATCCGGGATCGGCTGTTTCAAAGGTAATCGCTCCGGGTATGACAGTGCATATGCAATCGCCCCTTTCATGTCCGGAATACCCATCTGCGCGATAACAGAGCCATCGATATAAGAAACCATGGAATGGATCACACTCTGGGGGTGTACAACCACTTTGATCATATCATGGGGTACATCAAACAGAAATTTGGCTTCAATAACCTCCAGCCCTTTATTCATCAATGTGGCTGAATCAATGCTGATTTTTTCACCCATGGCCCAAGTCGGATGGTTGAGCGCATCTTCCGGTTTGACCAGAGAAAATTCTTCTGCAGATTTATTTAGAAAAGGACCACCCGATGCTGTAAGCAGAATTTTTTCAAGATCGGTTTTCCGGTATCCTTCCAGGCACTGGGATATGGCACTGTGCTCACTGTCAATCGGTAAAATCTTAACATTTTTTTCTGCAGCCATTTTCATGACAATATCACCCGCCATGACAAGGGTTTCCTTGTTGGCCAGTGCAATATTTTTACCGGCGTCAATGGCTGCCAGTGTCGGTATGAGGCCGGCAGAACCAACCACTGCCGTAACAACCATGTCAATCGATTCCAGTATAGCTGCTTTTTTATATCCTTCGATACCATAAACAATTTCAGGGTTAAAATCAGCAGGCAAAGCAGATGTCAGCTCTTCAGCAAGCTCTTCATTAAATACAGCAACGATATCAGGGTTAAATTTCCTGATCTGCTCGGACAACAATGGAATATTATTTCTTGCAGCAAGAGCCCTGACAGAAAACTTATCTGGAAACATCTCAATAATTTTCAGTGTATTGCAGCCTATGGAGCCGGTTGAGCCGAGTATGGAAAGTTGTTTTTGCATTATAAATTTATTTAAAAAATTATATATTCCTTAATAAAATAGGCCACTGGAAGCGCAAAAAGCAGGGCATCAATCCTGTCCAGAATACCGCCATGGCCAGGCAGAATATTGCCGGAATCCTTAATGCCGGCGGATCTTTTTAGCTCCGACTCAAACAGGTCGCCAACCTGTGCCGCTGCCCCTACAGTGAGACAAAACAGCACCAGTAATCCAGGATGCAGATCCGGCAAAAGCAGATAGCTGAACAGAAACCCGACCGCAACATTGGAAACCAAACCGCCAATAGAGCCTTCAATGGTTTTATTGGGGCTAACCGCCGGACAAAGTTTATGGCGTCCAAGGTAAGAGCCGGCATAAAAAGCACCGCTGTCACCGGCAAAGACAACGGCCAGCAGGAGAAAAATCCAGCTTGAGCCATTGTCTCCATTTCGAAGCAGCACAAGGCAAGATAAAAGCAACGGAATATAAATCATACCAAGCGTATTTTTAAAGACAAATTCCAGTGCTTTTTTATCGTTCTTGAAATAAAATAGTGAAAAGAAACCCGGCACTATAAAAGAAAAAATGATCAGGCCAAAAACCATTTCAAATGATCTGATGTGCATTGCAAAAACAATGGCAGGCCCGATAATAAAACCCCATAAAATTATTGAAAACGGTTTTTTACCTTTGTTGTTATTATAAACAATCCGAAAGTATTCCCGTAGAGAGAGGATGCAGATTAAACCGGTTATAATTGAAAATATTTCAGAAGAGCCTTTTCCAATAAGGAAGTATAATAATGGGAGCGCAATTATTGCTGTTATCCATCGTTTTAAATGCATATCATATTTCTCGTCACAGATCTTTTTGATCCATGCTACTTGTTTATTTACCTTGTAAGGGTACCTTGCCAAACCGTCTTTCACGATTCCGGTAAGATTTGAGTATCTCCAGATACTCCTCTTTTGAAAAATCCGGCCACAGTGTTTCAGTAACATATATTTCCGAATATGCAATCTGCCAGAGCAGAAAATTACTGATACGCATCTCACCGCTTGTCCGAATCAAAAGATCCGGATCAGCCATTCCACCGGTATAAAGATGGTCGGAAATTAAATCAGGTGTAATGGCTTCAACATCAATATCGCCGTTTTTTACTTTTGCAGCAATTCTCTGAACCGACTCTACTATTTCAGCCCTGCTGCCATAGCTTAATGCAAGATTAAGCAGAAGGTTATTATTTCCTGCTGTTGCAGCTTTAGTCTCACTGATAGTTTCCTGAACATCCTTTGGCAGTTTTTCCACCTGCCCGATGACATTCAGGCGAATATTATTATCCACCATCTCCTGGCATTCAGATATCAAAAACTTTTTAAGAAGTGACATCAGCGCCATAACTTCATGTTTTGGCCGCTGCCAGTTCTCAGTGGAAAACGCATATAATGTCAGAATGGGAATACCTATTGAACGGGATGTTCTGATAATGGTGCGAACTGTTTCAGCGCCCTTTTCATGGCCCCTTACACGCTTGAACAGGTGTTTTTGGGCCCACCTGCCGTTGCCATCCATAATAATGGCAACATGGGTCGGGAGCTTCTCTTTATCGATGTCAATATCACCGGAAGCGCTATTGCTAGAACTCAAGGATCTCTTTCTCTTTTTCTTCAGAGCACTCGTCAATCTTTTTGATATGCTCGTCAGTTATTTTCTGAACCTTGTCCTGTGCCTTGAAAGCATCATCTTCTGAAATTTCGCCGGTTTTTTTGAACTCCTTGAGCAAATCATTAGCATCACGGCGAATATTCCTGACCGCAACCTTATGCTCTTCAGCCATCTTGTGGACAACCTTTACAAGATCCTTTCTTCGCTCTTCAGTAAGTGGCGGTATAGCAATACGAATAAGTTTGCCATCACTTGAAGGCGTCAGGCCGAGGTCCGATTTTAAAATAGCCTTCTCAATATCTTTAATGGCAGTGGCATCCCAGGGTTGAATGTTTATTAGTCTGCTTTCAGGTATGGAAACAGATGCCATCTGATTAAGCGGCGTCTGGGTACCATAATAATCAACCCGAATTCCGTCAAGAAGGCTTGATGAAGCACGGCCTGTGCGAACCCTTTTAAATTCATTTCCAAGGGCAATAATTGCCTTGCCCATTTTGTCCCTGGCTTCCTGATATACCGATTCAATCATCTCATTCACCTCAAAGCTAATTAGATATCATTATAAAAGGGGAAACAGGTCTATCCTTATCTCACGGTTCACACCGTAATTCGTGTCCCAATTTTCTTACCACAGACAACGCTCCTGATATTCCCTTCTTTTTTCAGGTTGAAAACAGCAAGGGGAAGCTGGTTATCCATGGCAAGTGAAATTGCCGTCATATCCATCACGTGGAGCTGTTTGGAGATAACCTCCATATAGCTCATGGAATGGATAAATTTTGCATCCTTGTTCACCACCGGATCAGAATCATAAAGCCCGTCAACCTTGGTTGCCTTGAGCAAAATCTCGGCATGAACTTCCTGAGCTCTCAAAACGGCAGCCGTATCCGTTGTAAAATACGGGCTGCCGGTTCCGGCTGCAAATATCACAACCCGGCCCTTTTCCATGTGCCGGATTGCTTTTCTTCTGATATAAGGCTCAGCCACTTCATTCATTTGAATGGCTGATTGCACTCGTGACTGAACCCCTTTTTTCTCAAGTGCATCCTGGAGCGCAAGGCTGTTAATAGCCGTGGCCAGCATTCCCATATGATCTGCTGAAACACGATCCATACCATAGGATGTCGCTGCTACACCTCTAAATATATTGCCGCCACCAACAACTATGGCTATTTGGATTCCGAGATCAAATACGGACCGAATTTCTTCGGCAACATATTGAATAATATCCGGGCTGATCCCAAAACCCTGATCGCCCATCAGGGCCTCTCCACTCAATTTAAGCATTATTCTTTTATATTGTGGAAGAGCCAATGTGTTTTATTCTCCTACCTGGAAGCGGGCAAAACGTTTAATGGAAATATTTTCACCCATTTTTGCTATCAGCTCATTCAGAAGATCCTGAATTGTCAATTCCGGGTTTTTTACATAATCCTGATTAAGCAGACAGTTTTCTTTAAAATACTTGCCCAGTTTACCTTCGGCAATTTTGTCCAAAATATTTTCAGGTTTGCCCATTTCTCTAGCCTGATCACGGTAGATCGTCATCTCTTTTTCAATAACTTCTGCCGGAATATCGTCCTGGGAAATACCTGCAGGGCAGGTTGCAGCAACATGCATAGCAATGTTTCTTGTAAACTCCTGAAAGTCTTCGTTTTTTGCAACAAAATCTGTTTCACATCCAACTTCAACCATAGCTGCAATTTTGCCGCCCATATGAATATAAGACTGAATTGTACCTTCCGACATCGCTCTGCCGGAACGTTTTTCAGCTGTCGCAATACCTTTTTTTCTCAAAAAATCAACAGCTTTATCCATATCACCGTCATTTTCAGACAGTGCTTTTTTACAATCCATCATACCGGCTCCGGTTTTATCACGAAGCTCTTTTACCATTGAAGCATTAATTACTGCCATCTTCATTCTCCTGTGTTTCTGCTGCTGTATTTTCTTCAACAGTACCTTCTGTGGGTTCTGTTGATCGTTTAATGATTTCAATTACCGGTCCTTCTGCTCCATCGGAAATCACCTTGCGTTCACCCGGTTTCATATCTGCCGCTGCAGTTGAGACTTCTGATTCCTCATCACCCTGTTTGTCGGCGTCTGCACGACGCTTTGCCTCATAGCGCTCTTTACCCTCAATACCGGCATCAGCAATCTTTGAGGTGATCAGACGAATGGCCCGGATCGCATCGTCATTACCGGGTATAATATAATCAATAAGGTCGGGGTCACAATTCGTATCTGCAATGGATACAATCGGAATATTCAGACGACGTCCTTCACGTACGGCAATCGTTTCATTATTAGGATCAACAACAAAAATTGCACCTGGAAGTGCACTCATGGTACGGATACCGCCAAGGGTATTATCCAGTTTAACACGTTCCTTACCCATCTTCAAACGCTCTTTTTTGGGAAACATGTTTATTGTTTCATCATTTTCAATGGTGTTGAGATAGTTCAGTCGATCAATACTTTTCTTGACTGTCTGGAGGTTGGTCAACATACCGCCAAGCCATCTGTTATGAACATAGTACATTTCACAACGATTAGCCTCTTCATATACGGAATCACGGGCCTGTTTTTTGGTTCCGACAAAAAGAACCGACTTTCCGCTTGCAACAGTGTCTACAACAAAGTCATAAACACCTTTGAACATGCGAACCGTTTTTTGAAGATCGATAATGTAGATACCATTTCTTGCGCCAAAGATATAAGGTTTCATCTTCGGGTTCCAACGCCTGGTCTGGTGACCAAAATGAACACCTGCTTCCAGAAGCTCTTTCATTGTTACATAAGCCATTTTTTCTCCTTTACAAATTGGTTTGTCCACCGCCTTTGTCATCCCTGTTTCCGACTCTCAGCCATTGAGAGCACCAGGAAAAAGGTCCAAAAGCGTGTGAGTTTTAATGCACATCCACATCTGTTTATGAGATATGCAAGTGCTTCATGTTTAAAATCCTCTTTAGCTAACAAATAACCTTTTGAATCGCAATAGTTTTTATACAATTTTTAAAATAATATCGGTGTTTAGCCCTTATTTTTTCTCATTTCAACAACTCTGTCATGACCGCTGTAATCCTTCGAAAAGTTAAGATGATCATATCTGCCGACCGCCGCAACAATTTTGCTGACACCCGGCTGCTGATCAAAGCCCATTTCGAGAAAAAGCCATCCGCCGGGTTTGAGAAATAAATGGGCTGATTCAATAATCTTTCGGATATCATCAAGGCCATCTTCACCGCCATCCAGTGCCGTATGGGGTTCATATTTGCACACTTCCGGTTCAAGACCGGAAATAATTCCACTTTCAATATATGGCGGATTTGAAATAATTATATCAAACTGCGCACCCGGTTGTTTAAAAGAGTCCAGCCAATTGCCGCATAAAAAATTAATATTCCGGTCAGGTACATGTTGCATTGCATTCTTTTTTGCAATCCCAAGCGCCCGAACGGATTTATCCGAAGCAAAAAAGACATTTGCCGGGCACTCCGATGCCAGTGCAATTGTTATTGCACCACTCCCGGTGCCCAGATCCAGAATATTTAAAGGCTCATTTCCATAATTCGACTTAAACGTTTCAAGAATCTTTTCAACAAGAAATTCTGTTTCCGGCCTTGGAATCAGAACATCGGGCGTTACTGTCAATGCCATGGACCAGAACTCTTTGACACCAAGAATATATGCATCCGGCTCTTTATTTACGCGGCGTTTGATAAAAGACTTGAAAGCGGCAAGCTCAGGCTTTTCTAGCGGCTGGTCATATTGCAGGTACAGATCTATCCGCCTCAACTTCAGCGTATGCGCCAGAAGAAGTTCGGCAGATGCCCTCGGGTTTTCAATATTATGGGATTTAAAATATGAGGTGGCCCACTTAACCAGGTCAAGAATTATCCATCTGTCCCTGTCGGTTTTCTGATTCTGCATGTTGTAATGCCTGGCTCTGGTAAAAGGTTGTCAACGGCTCTACGACTTCATCAATCTCTCCATCAAGAACCGCTTCAAGCTTGTATAATGTCAGCCCGATACGGTGATCGGTAACCCGGCCCTGCTGGAAATTATATGTCCGGATTCGTTCACTCCTGTCCCCGCTACCAATCTGACTTTTCCTGTCTTCAGATCGTTTATCATCTTGCTCTCCCTGGATAAGATCAAAAAGGCGAGCCCTGAGAACACGCATGGCCTTCGCCTTGTTTTTTATCTGGGACTTTTCATCCTGACATGTAACAACAAGACCGGTTGGCAGATGTGTCAGGCGAACAGCGGAATCTGTTGTGTTAACAGACTGGCCGCCCGGACCTGATGATCGATAAACATCTACCTTGACTTCATTTGGTTCAATTTTAAGTTCAACTTCTTCTGCTTCAGGTAAAACAGCAACCGTTACGGCCGAGGTATGAACCCGGCCCTGTGCCTCTGTTGCAGGAACACGCTGGACACGATGTGTACCGCTTTCATATTTCAAGCGGCTATATGCACCTTTTCCATGAACCATGGCGATAATTTCTTTTAACCCGCCTACACCGGTTGTATTATGGCTCATGATCTCAACCTTCCAGCCATTTCTTTCTGCATACCGGCTGTACATTCTGAAAAGGTTGCTCCCGAAAAGGCCGGCCTCTTCACCACCAATACCGGCACGGATTTCAATGAGCACATTCTTCTCATCATTGGGATCTTTGGGGATAAGCAGTTTTTTCAGTTCTGTTTCAAGTTTATCTTTTTCTGCTGTCAGTTTCTGGACATCGAGGCGAGCCAGTTCTTTCATCTCAGGATCATCATCCTTGAGGAGCTCAAGACTGCCGGTAAGATTATTATCAGTCTCCTGATAAACCCTGTAAACCGATACAATTTTACTCAGCTCAGCGTGTTCACGGCTGTACTTCTGATATGCTTCGCGATCCTGAACAACCTGAGTATCGCTTAAAAGCTTTTCCAGCTCCTGAAACCGCTCTTCTACACCTTGTAACTTATCAAGCATTATGAAGTACCGCTAAACTTAAAAATATCAAATAGATCAACAACCTGTCTTAAAAATATACCTTAACTATTATAGCTGAGAATATTTTTGAGAAAGGTTCCAATGAAGAACCATACTAATCTGTAATCGAAATCAAATAATGCCCATCCGGATTAAAATAAATTCCGAATGGGCACTTTAAGACAAATAACGATAAATTTTAGCTTATTTTGCCTGAGGCGTCTGAAACTTTTCATATTTTTTACGGAACCGCTCAATACGGCCAGCCGTATCAATCAGTTTCTGTTTACCCGTAAAAAAAGGATGACATTTTGAACAGATTTCAACATTAATATCCTTTTTTGTTGAACCGGCCTGGATTTCACTGCCACAGGCACATCTGAGTGTTGTCTGAGCATACTCAGGATGAATTTTCTCTTTCATCTTTAAAAACCCCCTAATAATTATATTATTCAATAAAATATCTATTTTTAAGAATTCATTGATTCCATAAATTCTTTATTATCTCTTGTTCCGTTCATTTTATCAAGTAAAAATTCAAGTGCATCGATCGGATTAAGTGAAGAAAGCAATTTTCTCAATATCCACACACGGTTAAGTGTAAGCTCGTCCATCAGAAGTTCTTCTTTACGTGTTCCGGACTTGTTAATATCAATAGCCGGGAACAGACGTTTATCAGCCAGGCGACGATCAAGCTGAATTTCCATGTTACCGGTACCCTTGAACTCTTCAAAAATAACATCATCCATCCTGCTACCGGTTTCGACCAGTGCTGTAGCAATAATTGTCAGGCTGCCGCCGTCTTCAATATTTCTTGCTGCGCCAAAAAATCTTTTCGGACGCTGCAGAGCGTTGGAATCAACACCACCGGAAAGAATTTTTCCACTTGGCGGCATAACAGAATTATACGCACGGGCCAGCCTGGTAATACTATCCAGCAGAATGACCACTTTTTTCTTATGTTCAACAAGGCGTTTGGCTTTTTCAATAACCATTTCAGCAACCTGAACATGACGTTCAGCCGGCTCATCAAAGGTTGAGCTGATAACTTCACCGTCAACCGAACGTGCCATATCGGTAACTTCTTCAGGACGTTCATCAATCAGAAGGACAAAAAGCACAACATCTTTATGGTTGGACGTGATGCTGTTTGCAATAAACTGCAACAGCATTGTTTTACCGGATCGGGGTGGAGAAACGATAAGGCCGCGCTGACCAAAACCAACAGGCGTCATCAGGTCCATGATTCGTGTTGAATAATTATCGGCATCAAACTCAAGATTTATTTTTTCATCCGGATAAAGTGGCGTCAGGTTATCAAAAAGAATTTTTTCACGCGCAATTTCAGGATCTTCAAAGTTGACAGCTTCAACCTTCAGCAGTGCGAAATATCGTTCAGATTCTTTGGGTTGCCTGATCTGGCCGGAAACCGTATCGCCGGTTCGAAGATTAAATCTTCGAATCTGTGAAGGTGAGACATAAATATCATCAGGTCCGGGCAGATAATTATAGCTCTGGGCTCTTAAAAAGCCAAACCCGTCCGGTAAAATTTCAAGTGTACCTTCACCAAAAATCGACCCGTCTTTTTCGATCTGAGCCTGGAGCAGAGCAAAAATCAGCTCCTGCTTACGCATTCCTGCAGCGCCATCAATCTTAAAACCTTTGGCCATGCTGGTTAGTTCACTGATTTTCTTTTCCTTCAGCTCAACAATGTTCATAAATATACCTCACTCTAAGTTATCTTTATTTATAAATTTTTCGGATTTTTTCAAGATTCCATAAAAATCTGATGGTATTGCCTGCAGGGTAGTGCAACAAACAGAACTTTATAAAATGATATGTGATCCGATGGCTATAAACATGCCAATTCATGCAGCCATACTCTGCTTTGCTATACAATACCTCGTTTCGATTTTTTTAACGGACCCTTACGGTTATTCTGGAAGAATATGCTTATATTATGTTTTTGATTAGAATTTTAAAGGCATTTTCTCCAAATGGCGAGAGCCATACATTTTTTATTGCATTATGATATTATTTTAAGGATGTCAAGCATTTTTGGATTGTCATGTTTTTTTGAATTCCCCTTGCTGCAAACGGTCCGAGATCTTCAATTGCATGGAGCAATATCACTATTGTTCATTCACTCCCCACCGAGTAAGCCGATGGGAATTACGCTTGCTTTTGCGATCCGGAAGAACCGCTGCCAGTATATTTTTAACACTTTTCAGAATATGTTTTAAATCACTGTTATTTTCAATAATAAAGTCTGAAAAAATCTTTTTTTTCTCATCAGGCAGTTGGATTGAAATAAGCTCTTCAGCAGCCTTAACAGAAACATGATCACGTTTTACAAGCCGCTCAAGTCTTATATCCTGATCAGAAGTCACCAGAACAATATAATCAAATTGCGATTCAAGTCCTGATTCAAAAAGAAGCGGTACCTCAAGAACAACAATATCCTTACCGGCTCTTCCGGCTTCCGTAGCATGAAGATGCATTCTTTTGATTATTTCAGGGTGCGTAAAACTTTCCAGCGCGCTCTTTGCGGTATCGTCATGACTGATGAGTCTTCGAAGCTTTGGCCTGTCAAGTGTTTTATCGTCTGAAAGAATTTCATCACCAAAATACTCAACAATCCGGCCATAAGATTCGGTTCCGGGTTCAACCACCTCACGTGCAAGTGCATCCGCACTAACTACCGTAGCGCCCATATCTGAAAAATACTCGCAGACAACACTTTTTCCGGATCCTGCATTACCCGTAACAGCAATTGTTATCGGGCGTTGTGAGGTCGATTCCCGCTCGTCCTTTTTGTTGTGGGTCATAGCGTATAATTACCTTAAACTGAAAAATTTTATCGGCGTGGACAGCCCGCCATAAAGATGATAAACTTATCAAGTTAATAATAATTCAGGAACACAAGAGCGACACATGATCCATATTGATATAAAATGCCTCCCAAAAGAAACCGGCACTTACATTGTCGGTGGCCCTGTAAGAGATCTTTTACTGGGTCGGACACCTGCCGATTATGACATTGCCGTATCCGGAAATCCAGAAGAGTATGCCAAAAAACTGGCCATTATGTCAAATGGTCACTGGGTTGAGCTCGGTAAAGACAAACAAAAAATAATCAGGGTATCTGCAAAAAACCGCCTGTATGACATCACGTCGATCAATGGCTCTTGTATCCAGGAAGATCTGGAACAACGTGATTTTACAATAAATGCATTGGCTTATGATATTAGCCATGGAAAAATAATCGATGTCACCGGCGGTCTTTCGGATATTGCCGACAAGAAAATCCGGATGGTTTCAAAATTTGTTTTCCAAAACGATCCGGTTCGACTGTTTCGTGCTTTCCGAATCGGGGCAACATTTAACTTTGAAATCGATCCGGAAACCTGTAATGCCATAAAAAAAGACGCCGAACTCATCAAAAATACTGCAGGAGAGCGAATCAGCTCAGAGTTCTTCAAGCTGCTCAGTACCACTGATTCATATTCATATCTGAAACAAATGGCGGAAACATCTTTGCTGTTTACCATTTTTCCGGAAATAACGCCTCTGGCGGGATGCCGCCAGAACAGATACCATGACTTTGATGTATACGGGCATACAATGAGGTCTTATGCATATCTTGAAAATATTATAAACAATCCGCTTGAATCGATAACCCCGCTTATTGACTATATAAGGTCTCGAAAAAAGCCTTTCATGCCTGCTATTTTAAAATGTGCCATGCTGTTTCATGATCTTGGAAAACCGGTTACCCGAACAACAGACAGAGATAATCACATCCATTTCTATCGCCATGCCACCAGAGGTGCTGAAATAGCAGCCGATATTGGCAGCCGGCTCCGGTTTTCAAACCTTGAAAAGACATATCTTGAAACTATTATCCATTACCATTTAAGACCATTGGGACTTTTCAATGCATATTGCCAAAATGAGCTGACCCGAAGAACGATTACCCGTTTTTTCATGAAATTTAATGAATTAACGCCTGATCTGTTGCTCCATTTTATTGCAGATACTTACGGAAAACAAAAAGGTACGGATGCCGTATCCGGAGCTCATATCCGTTTTATTAATAGCATTTTTGAAAACTATATAAAAAATTATCTGCCGAAAAAATCAAAAAAACCACTGATTTCAGGCAATGATCTTATGCAGGAACTTGGTTTACGCCCCTCGCCTTTATTCAGTGAGATTCTCCACCATGTTGAGGAAGAGCGCCTTTCAGGTAAAATTACAAGCAGAAGAGATGCGATCTCTGTAGCTTCGGATATGGCTAAAAAAAGCACTTAAGTTCTCAATTCCATTTTTAAAATCCATTTCTTGACAACCCGACCGTATTTATATAGAACCGCCATTTATATTTGTTATAGATTTGCCTGATATTCTCCAGGTTGAGAGGCAATCTTTATTAATTGATTATATTGGGTTCCGGCAAAAGGGCCCACAAATTATAAATATGAAAGGAGTAAGTAATGAACATTTTATTTTTCGGACCTAACGGCAGTGGTAAGGGTACCCAGGGTGCTATTTTAAAGGATAAATATAATACACCTCATATCGAATCAGGTGCCATTTTCCGTGACAACATCTCCAATGGTACGGAACTCGGTGCAAAAGCCAAAGGGTATATCGATAAAGGTGATCTCGTACCGGATGAAATCACAATTCCGATGATCCTTGACAGACTGAAAAAAGAAGACTGTAAAGATGGTTGGCTCCTGGATGGATTCCCAAGAAATAAGAATCAGGCCATCAAACTGGATGAGGCGCTCAAAGAAGCCGATATGGCGCTTGATATTGTTGTTGAGATTCTTCTGGACCGTGAAATTGCAAAAAACAGAATTATGGGTCGTCGTCTCTGTGTAAATGACAACAACCATCCCAATAATATTTTTATTGATGTTATCAAACCTGATGGTGATAAATGCCGTGTTTGCGGCGGCGATCTGAAAACAAGAGCTGATGATCAGGATGAAGATGCTATCAGTAAACGTCATGCCATCTATTATAACACTGAAGAAGGCACACTTGCTTCTGCTTACTATTTTAAAGATCTTGCTGAAAAAAAAGGCAACATCAAATATATCACCCTGGATGGTGAGCCGAGTGTAAAAGCTGTTACTGAAGAGCTTATCTCAAAGCTTTAATATGTTGTTAAGCCTTAAAAGCATCCCTTTCCGGGAGAGGTAACCGGATATACATAATTGACAAGGCTTTATATTTTTTTTATTTTTTATTTTTTTGCTTGCACAATTAATAAGTTGATTATATATTGCCTTGATCAGCAGATTCGGGCGCTGTAAATAACCATCAGCGAAACCTCACCTGGTGGAAAGAAAGGAGCGAAGAAGTTTGAAAGCTATTGAGGTAAAAGTATTTGACAACGACCTTGAAAAGGCAATGCGGATTCTGAAGAAAAAAATTCAGAATGACGGTCTTTTTAAACGATTGAAGCTCAAAAAAAGCTACGAAAAACCAAGTGAATACAAACGCAGAAAACAGCGCGAAGCATTCAGAAGATTGCGAATTGCAGCATCACGTAGCAGAAACAGAAGATATTAAAAACTATTAGATCGTCCAATAACCCGGCAGACCTTATAATCTGCCGGGTTTTTTATTTTCAGGCAGCATGGCAGAAAACAAAGAATATAATAAATGCCTCCAGTCCATGTACGGGCTGAGACGTTTCGGGATAAAGCTCGGACTTAATACCATCAAGCGCATGTTAAAAGGCGTTGGGAATCCGCACGAACAATTTAAATGCATCCATATAGCCGGTACAAACGGCAAAGGATCCATTGCATCATCGCTTTCAACCATACTTCATGAAGCCGGGTACAAAGTCGGGCTGTTTACCTCACCCCATCTTATTAAATTTAATGAACGGATCTGTATTAACAATAAACAGATATCCGATAGTGAAGTGGTAGATGCCTATAATGCTGTTAATACCGAAGAAAAGGGAGATCGTGAACCTACTTTTTTTGAAATTAATACCGCCATGGCCTTTTATATATTTGCAACGCATAATGTTGACTGGGCCGTTATCGAAACCGGTATGGGCGGCAGACTGGATTCAACCAATATTATTAAACCGGAGCTGTCCATCATTACAAATATTTCAATTGAGCACACCGCATATCTGGGTAACACCATTGCGGAAATTTCAGGTGAAAAAGCGGGTATCATTAAAAACAAAACACCGGTCATTAGCGGTGTAAAACAAAAAACAGCTCTTGATGTTATCTCTCAGGTTGCGGTGTCAAAGTCTGCAACCGTTTATCATTCGGGTAGAGATTTCAAAGTCAGACGAAATAAAAATGGCACCTTTTCATATTTTGGTATTAATAAAACATGGCGAGATATGAAAACCGGACTTCTTGGAAATTATCAGGTTGATAATGCAGCACTAACGCTTGCTGCCTGCGAAATACTTTCCAGAAAAAAAGAAAATCTTTCTGTAGATCATATCAGAAAGGGGTTATTAAAAACCCGTTGGCCCGGACGTCTTGAAGTTATTTCTAAAAAACCGTTTGTTATTATTGACGGCGCTCACAATCTTAATGCGGCAAGACTTTTGGGAAATTTTATATCAGATCATCTGAAAGACAAAAAGGTTACACTGGTTATCGGCATGTGCGATGATAAGCCGGTAGATGCAATTCTTAAATGCCTTATCCCGGTATGTGATAAAGTGGTATTGACTCAACCTGAAATTGACCGGTCCATTCCGCCGGAAAAAATCTATAAAATCACAAAAGATATGATTTCGGATATTACGATAATTTCAGATGTTGGAGAAGCCGTGCACCACGCCATTAATTCCGCTTCAGAAAATGATGCCGTATGCATTGCCGGCTCTCTCTATCTGGTGGGTGAAGCCAAAGCGGCCCTTTCCAAAGATAATCCGGAAATCTTTCTGGCTTGACTTGCGGACAATGATGATCTATTTCTTCTCACATCATCACAATTTGCGCCCGTAGCCCAGGGGATAGGGCGTCAGCCTCCGGAGCTGAAGATCGCAGGTTCGAATCCTGCCGGGCGTACCAAAAAACATAAAGACCAGAACTATATTGTAACAAAAACATATTAAACTATATTCGAATGCTGTTCAGCATATTTTTTTTTAAATAACCATGTAGTCAGGCTGGAGACTTTTATGAATCTAACTCCAAAATTTTGCGGCAAGTGTGGCTCCCCTGTAAATCCTGAGGGAATAAAATTCTGCGGAAAATGTGGCGCTCCTATAGCTCCACCTGAGTCTGAAAGCGAAGAAGTCAAACCCCGGCCCCGCCGGGTGAACCCTACACCAAAAAAAATTAATAAACAAAAATTTTCTCGGCCTGAAAAAGCGATACCTTTTCGTCCGATACCTGCTAAAACCGCCGCGGATAGCGATTCATTCTTATTAAAAAATTTAATTGCTTCAGGCTGCCAATGGGCCATAATATGGCTTATAGGCTGGCTTCCTATAGGAGTTTTGTTTTCCGGATTTTATGACAATATACGAGCCGGAAACCCTGAATTCTACAGCCAGTATCCCCGAACCTGGAACACCACCTTACCTGGCATGCTGACATCCTTTGGTATCGGATCTTTATTAAGTGGTTTTCTTGCCGGGATATTGATTTATAAAGTTGTGAACGAAAAAGAACTCAATCCCGGTATTTTGGGCACTTTTCCAGCTCTGGTCTGGGCGCTTTTGTGGGGAAGCATTCTTGGGGTTATGACAATATTTTTTAAAGAATACATTGATGACGGCACTCTCATAATCATCATACCCATTTTTGCTATGATTTTTGGAGGGCTCATAGTATCCGGCCTTGCCACTATATTGCTCGAAAAAAAATATGACTTTTCTGCAACAACAAAAGAAAAGAAATCCCTTGCTATCGGCTGGGCCGCTTGCAGCCTCATCGGTGTAATAGTGGCTATGTTTTTTTAGAATATCTTAAGTAAGAATCAGCGGCCTAAATCCGCCATCAGTTGGGAGCCTCGTGTTATGACTTTTAAAATCGCCTTGAATGTTGCCCGCAAAATGTCGAAAAAACTGATGATAACCGGCGCAATTCTAATGCTGTCCATGCTGGTCATGCAATTTAACAGAAGTCTCGGTATTATCCTGATGATGCTTTATTCCAGCTGGATGGTCATCAAGAGCTCTAAAAATGAAATGCCGCTGGGTAAAATTACCGCTATTCTTCCCGGAACGATATCACTCTGCTGCTTTCTTTTTATGTTATGGTTCATAGGCGTTTACAGGCCAATGATGCCATTGATCGGAATTATTCTTGGTATTGCGCCCGGTTTTCTGATGGCACGCGGGCATCAGATCTCTATTAAAAATGGCAAGCCCTACGCCAAGCGCACCTATTTTTATATTCTGATCTGGGCGGCTTCTCTCCTCTTTATCCAGGGCTCAACGCTGCTGGGACTACGTAAAATAACAGAATTCGGATTTTTACTGAACGGATTTTCCACGACAATGGCGGTTATTTTATCATTATTTCTTGTGAAAAAAGCAAACACAATAAAAAAAATAAATGTGGGTACAGGTCAATTTATTAATGTCATAATACCTGTTTGTACAATAATTTTTGCTATGTTTTTATGGGGGACAGGTATTTCAGCAGAGACTACATTCTCCTCCGGAAATGCCAGTAGTCTGGGGACATTCCACGGTGAACCGCCAACTGTAAACGGCTCAGGTGTGCGATATGGACAAACTGAGTATAAAGCAATATTAAACCCAAGGGTTGCAAATCTTCTGGAATCCAGGAAAAAGAGATGGTTTAATAGTAAAATCTCGACGGGGAAAAAAAATCTGCTGGTAAACTGGAGTTTTTCCGGCGGACGACTAATTGTCGATTGGGATAAAAGAATTGCAACCTTAGAGCCTATCTATTTTTCTTGTATCACAGCAGCTCAATACGACTATGACCCTGGAAAGATAAAATATTTCAAATCTTCGGTAGAGCTTTCATTAAAAAAACAAAGTGATGGTGGAAACTCATTAAATATGCTTGGTGTTGATACCAGTGGCAACGGAGGGTATTCAAATATGCTCCCTGTCATGCACGGCTTTGGTTACCCGGTAATTATAGGTGATGGTTACATGTCAAGCCGATACACTTCTGATAGGGAAATTAACTCCAACGGACAGTATTTAAAACAACCAGTATATCATGGTATTGGACAAACTGATTTTCACATAACTAATAATTTCCCTAAATCTGCTGGAGACAAGTCAAATCGAAAAGTTTCGGGTAACAATACGCTCTTGATGCAACTTCAACAAGGAAACTACTTCCGGGAAAATTTTGCAATAGAACAGGGTGTAATGGAGACGGCGTTCGGATGTTTAATTGTACTGGATAATGCGCTTAAGGCTATTAACGCTGAAGAACTAAGACCTGCAGATTACCGTGACAAAGAGTTTTCATTTGTTCCAGTCAAAACTATCGGCCGTGAACCTGCTACACCTCATCTCATAAGTGAACTAAAACCGCAAAATTCAAGTTGGACAAAGAGAGATGTTACCGGCACAAAGGTATACAAAGGGCGTTTTTTGAGGGCAGCGCCTTCGCCCAATGATATGAATAGTGCGGCAAAAATTTGTGCTGCCCTGCGAAATGCTGTCTGTGAAGGTGCAGAACTCAAGGTAGATTGGGACAAGAGAAAAGCGACACTCTCCCCATTCTTAATACGATGGGATATCCTGACATACAATGGGGCATGGAAAAATACCACAAGTGAAGCATTCAGTCCTGTGAAAAGCGAAAGTGGAAAAATAACATTCAACGCATCCGCTTTCCAATATATTGCCGATGGAGAACTGAACTATTCGTATCAAAATAAAAGAGTTCCTTTAGCAAGTTCACATGATTCTTCTCTGACAACCTTCAATCCTGTGGCATTCAAAGGCAAACCGGTGAGCGTCCAATGGCAGGCGATTCCCTGGGATAATGATTCAATTCTTGTCCGTGTATATGCACGGCCTTTTACAAACCAATTACGCTTTGTAGAATCCCAATATTATCTGCCGGCATACTACGATATCCTTTTTGAGCAGCATAAGGCAGTCGGGAGTAATAAAATCGAACCGGCGCCTGACGTTGAAGATACAAAGAATGAGATATCCAGAAGTGAACCTTCAGAAACAAAAAGCAGCCAGGACAGGCTTCAGACGGATCAAAATGATGAAGATTTGCTCTCAGCTATTGAGCAGGTATTGAATACCATTGAGCAATCCGTTCAGAATATCGGTTTTTCTGAAGGAGCAGTTGCTGCAGGTCTTACAATTGCGATTATCCAGCTGTTAGGTGGATTGGGAATGACAGCTGCATATATATCAGCCATTGATGTTGCTGCAGCCATAGATGCTTCTGTGAGCGAGGCGCAACAAGAACTATATTCTCAACCTGATGTACAGGATAGGAATTTTTTGATCGATGAAAATGGTGAGCGGTGGGAGAGTAACGATGAAGGACTTTTCGGCGTAGAGTATGATGGTAAAACTGAATGGATGACCCGTGAAAAGGCAGAACAGTCTATTCAGAAAGAACTGGAAAGCCGTCATGAGAGAGAGGAAAAACATGATGGACAGGATCCTTCATCTGCACAGGGATGGACAGAAATGCTTGATGGTACGGAAGCGCAAGCCTGGCTGATTAAAAATGGCTATCTGTACGAAAATGGCCAGCCCACCCTCCTTTTCCAGGATTGGCAGAAGAACCCTGATCGGGGGTCCCTCCACGGAATTGCCGGTTATGAAGGCGCAAATGGCGACATGACTGATTCAGTCATTCTGATTTCTCGTGGCGAACCGGCACAGCAAGAACCGGAAATTCAAAACAAGGAACAGCAGTCAGAGGAAGACCGGACCGATACTCAAAAAGTTGATGCAGCAGAAAATCAGGTTCAGGACACACAACAATCAGATGAAAAAGTGCATTCGACAAAAGAGCCGACTAAGGATACACAGCAAGAAGTCCAGGAAGAGATAGACGACGATCGTCCGCCGGATGTGGACCGACACAATGATGAACTTCTGCCGGATGAACCCGAGCCGTATAAACCACCTGGCCCGACCACCCCGGAACAGGTGGCGACGCTAAAAGACAAAATCCAGGAAACCGTTGATGATAAAAAAATGGAAGGGTATTATGTTCGCAACCGCGAGTTTGATGTCCTCCCCGTTGTTGATCAAGCCCTGTGGGCCGGCAATAAGGCGATCAATAACATCGGCAATTGGGTTGGTTCTCCTGTTGACGGGGCCATGGGCTGGACCGGCGGACAGTGCGGAGAATATGGTGAGTGGGGAATTAAGTGGTCTGAAAAGGCATGCAAGGACACCTTTGGAGAAGGCACGATTATGACGCAGATCACCGCAGAATCGGGCACGTCAAACCATAATGCGACCCGTGTTATCACGCCAAACGGAGACCGGTTCGTCATCGACTATTGGCAGGGCATGCAGGACAGGCAGACCGTTTACACTGAAGAAGAGTGGATTCAGCAACAGACAAAAGCAGGAAGGCCGGACATTGTTCGATCCTGGTCTGGCGATAAAGCGGACATCCTCGGCGGTGGTGAAGAGGGAGCATTAAATAATTACATCAACAAGTATGGTGAAAAAGAAGGTATCGAAAAATTCCGCAGTGGCGCCGCCAAAGGTGAGGATATGGCAAAAAGAGAGGCACTCATACTGAGCTATCAAAAATCCCCGTGGCCAACCAAATGAGGACCGGAAAAATGGATACAACGACAATGACAAAAGAAACCAATCTAAAGCAATACTGCTCTATATGTGGGCGTACAAACATAGGCAAACAGACGCTTTGTCTTGCCTGTAACGGCGCCCTTGGTGACCGGATTACCACGCCAAAAGCAGCAACATCCCGTCCGAGGTTCTGCACAAACTGTGGCGTGGCTCTGGATGCAAACAATTGTTTCTGCACTGGCTGTGGTACGAAAATTTAAATAATAAGGAGAACCATGCCCATCAAACGCGCATTCAAAATTTTTATTTTCATATGGCCGATTCTGGTAATGGTTTATTTAATTGGCAATAATATTTTCGACAAAAAAAATGTTGCAATAAAATTGAGTAACCCGAATGAAGTGGTATGGGGAAGTGATGATGAGCAAATCACTATCCTTGTGAATCAAACCTCCTTTGACGAACAGTCTGCTTACGAGATTACACTATTCAAAAATGGCGGACAAATCCTCTCAAAAGATGAATTTATCATTGATAAAGACATGTTTGGCGGCGGATTTGTCAAAGCCGTTCAGGCCGATAGCGACCAGGAACTTGAATTGGTTGCATGGGGTAGCCACGAATATGATAAAAGTTACATGTTGGATTTTTCAGGAGGCCAGGTCCTCAAAACAGATTTTACCAAAGCGCCGGAAGAGATCCGTAATCTTGCCAACGAGTGGCGCCAAATCCATGTAATGGATCGTTTTACTATCTTATCTTTGGGGATACTTTTCTTCGGCTATTATGTGTTTGTGAGTATTATTGTCATCATTATCAAAGTTGTACGGAAGAGAAAATCATAACATCAGGTCCTCTTTTTGTCGATTCAATATGTATAAATGGATTTCATCCCGGTCTTTTTTACTGAGATCAACCAGCTCACAATGATAGGCATCTTCTGAAATGTCCAGTATGCGGACAAAAGTGTCAACGGTGTGTTCAGGCAGGGAGATTGAGCATGTATACCTTTTTCCTGTTTTTAATCTCTCAAACTCTTTATTAAACGGGATACAGAACCCCCCTGTGGATATATTTTTCATTTGATATCTGGCCTGTTCCACCAACAAACTGACCGGTTCATTAATAGACGGATCGACCCTTACTGAATTTCGTTGCCGCCTTAAATAACCGATAACCGTTTTGGCCACTTCCCTGAGTATCTCCGGCAGGTCCTGAGTTATACTGTTGAACGTTTCATTATCAATCACCAATAAGCTGCCATTGGTTTCGGCTATGGCATCCGCCATCCTTGGAGAATTGTCAAAAAGGCCGATCTCACCAAAAAATCCGCCTTCTCCCAGTTTGGAAATGACCACATCGCCTTTTCGAATGATGACTGTTCCTGTAGCAACAATGTATAACCCATCCGGGGAATCTCCCTGGGAAAATATTTTTTCATCCATTACCATTTCCCTAATCATAACTTCTTCAGCAATGATTAAAAGAATCTCACTGGGCAGATTTCTGAACAGGGTCGTTTTTCTCAAAAGAATTACTTTTTGTGTAATGTCCATTTGTCCTCCATTGAAATCAACATCTTTGGTTAAAATAATTTTCTTTAACCATGGGTCCTCCAGCTTTTCCAATTTTTCGAGTGCATTTTGGGCGGAGGAAAGATGTTTGTTTTCAAAGATACTGATCGTTTGTTTTAATTCCTTGTCTGGTGCCAGCGTGTCTAAAAGTTCAAGGGCTGTAGCCTGTCGGGACAATTCAGCCGGAGAGGTTGTTTCTGACAAGAGTATTTTTGCAATATCCGGAACGTCGGAAGACGCTGTACAAACGGAAAACCAGCATAGGTAGTTCTTTTTATGAATTTGTTGTCTCGCATGGATTTCAGATTTGGCATATTCGGATAATGAGTGATGGTTCTTTACAGAAAGAAGAATCCGGATGGTTTTAAATTCATCCAAGGCAAAATCGTGAGCCCGGGTTTTAAATTCATGGCTGACTGACTGGCGTCTGGCCCGCAAAGCAGACTCTTCAGCCAGAAAGGTTTTAATAGTAGTAAAATTTGACCCGGCAGCAGTTGACAGAACTTTTTCAGCTTCGGGATCCTCGATCAGCGCCAGGGTCCGGATCGCAGCACGGGACCTTGAATGCCTTTCCTGGAGAACGGCTTTTTCGAGGCTTTCTATTGCCGGCAGACCGAAACCTGTAAGTGTTCGGCTGGCATAATGCGATACTTTTCCGGAGCCAAGTTTTAATACCAGATCTTCTGTCAGAGATATTGTTTTTCGTAAGTTGATAGACCGAATCGCTGCAATGCAGACTTTCTCACTGGTATCCCCAAGCAGGGTCTTTAGCTCTTTCTCCAGTTTGCCTGCCTTAAAGGTGCCAATGGCCCGTGCAGCCCCTTCTCTCATGTCAGGATCAGGACTGTATACCATCTCTCTCAAAGCAGTTCCGGCTTCTATCAGGGCATCAAGGTCTCCGGCGGCCAGAAGGACAAGTATGGCCCCGGCCCTGATGTTGGGTACACTGCTTTTCAGAAGTTCGGTTGATTTTAAAATTGCCGGATTCGGTTCAATAATGGATAAGGCTTCCAGAATCCGCCATAACACCTCATTGTCGGTTTCCATATCCAGCCTTTTAACCAGAGATAAGGCCGCATATTTATCCTTTACGCGCCCTGCGGTCATGGCGACCGCAGCTCTGATATCTTTATTCTCGGAATCTATAAGCATTAAGGCATCTTCAGGTAATCTTTTTGTAGAAAGATTTTCAAGCACCTTCAGGCCGAACCGGATGGTTTCAGGATCTTTTTCCCGAATGGCGCTCAGAGCCAGTTTCCCGGCTGCCAGTATATCCGCTTCAGTGATTTGACTGCCTTGAGTTCCAAAACGTTTTAATTTTATGGCATCCTTTAAGGTTGCCTGATATGCTTTGTTAATTTTAAAGATGGTTAGTAACCATATCACACAGGCCGCAATGGTTACCAGGGCAACGCCGCGAAGCCCGAATCGGTCGGCTATCCCCCAGAGGACCAGAGCGCCAATACAGGTGCCAAGCGGAGCAGCAACTCCTTTTAAGGTAATCTTTCCCTTTCTTCTGATTTTTCCCGGTAAAGGGTTGGCGACAATTTCGCATCCGATATTGTCGAGACTGTACTTGAAGACGTTTTCTCCCATTCTGAAAATTGCCGCCAGCCAAAGCCCGGGGGAGACAATGATGCCGATACTGGCCAGGATGGAAAATGACGGAAGAACAACCAACAAAAAAGCTACTCCAAAATATTTAAGAAGAGGGCCTGTTCCCCCAAATTGAACGACAAGGCTCAATACACTGGCCAGACCATAAAAAGGCCCCATGAATTTTCCGATTTCATCTTTGGAAAAAACAGCCCCTACCTGGGATTTTAAGGTATAATCTGCAAATGTATCCACCACCATCAGGATTAATACACTTGCAAAAAGGCATTTGAACAAAGGAAATTTGAAGAGGGAAACCTGTTCTTTGATTTTTTTGTGCAAAACCGGAATCGGCTTCAGAGCTAATACACAAAATGATGACAGGGCTACTAAAGAACCGAGCACATAAAGGAGCATGTCGGATGAGGCAAAAGAAATGATAAACGGAATGCATAACCCCATCAGCAAGCCGCCGACACATCCGGCACCGTTAATCCACTTTACCAGATTTTTAAACTTGCGAACGTCAAATGCATCACCCACCGTGTTCCATGAAATAACACCAATAAGAACCGAGGCCGCTGTTAACCAGAGTGAAATAACAAAAGGAAGCCCTGTTATCTTAAAGTTTAGCACGACCCTGGAAAGTACTATCGACAGAGCCATGCCGACAAGAATGACAAAGCTTGCCCTGTTTGAGCCTTTAGAGACAAGCGGCGTGACACAGAACGCAGACAACATAATTACAGCTGTTGTACCGAAAAAGAAATAAGGAAGCCAGGAGGCCGGATAGTTGGACAGAAACAATAAATCAACATAAGTTCGAGTCAGCACAATACAGGACACACAGATCAGGTGAAGGCAGACAGCCATTATAAATTTAAATTTGTCTCTGGTAGCTTTTTCAGACATACATATCAGTCCTGATTTTGAGTATCGTTTTCGTTCGTATTTTTTTTTGAGACTGTACTAAAGAACACTGAGCCCGGCAATACAATTTTAAAAAAGGGAAGTCGCCGGCAGATGACTTCCCTTTAAATAAAACTTAGCTATCGAACAGCGTAAAATTTAAAAACAATCAATTCCGGCGAGACCAGACCAATTAGTAGCGAAAAGACCGGGTGAAAGATTTACAGGGACATTGTTTACTAATTGCATTAATTAACTTGTTCTCCATATGGATAATTGCCGATGTCGATACACCAAACGGGCAGTTTCGCCTAAAGACAATCTATGTTTATTCACCATCATAACGGCAAGATCTGATTTCGGCTTTGATACTCCATGTAACCGCCTTCCACTTTGAAGCGTTGTTGCACTTACGAATCTTTTTTTGTTCTCTTCTTTTATTAGGGGCAAGCAGTTTTTATAATCTCTTCAAACCATGGTTTGCCGCGCATGCTGTCAAGTGCATGGTCATTATGTAAATTCTCACAGTCAGGCAAAAGCCCCTCTTTTTGACAGCGAATCAACCATTTTTTGCAATTTTCCTCATCATTATGGTTACCATAAAACTTTGCCATCTTATATCCGCTAAATCCATGCATATTTCAATCCTTAAGGTTGTTTTCAGAATTATTGTAATCGTTAATTTAATTAATTTATAAAATAATACGTTATGCCCAGTTTACAACTGTTATAATTATTTTCTAAAACCTTAACAGCCTTTACACTATTGGGATATTTCTTTACGTTTTGCCGGAAAACAAATTTTTGAATAAATATAATGGTATCTCAGCATTATGATAATTTCCGTAAACGTAATCACACCCCAGATTTTTAATGAAATTTTATAAACAGGTGTAGCAAATTATATTTATAATTATTTTAATTAAAATTAAGCATTTTTCATCCGCCTCAACTTATTGTTGAAACATTCAAACAAAAGGTGTATAAATAAATATTTATATCTACATTGATGATATCAATTGTTTTTCTGTAGCTATTCAACATCCGGAGCCAACTCGATAAAATTAATATTTATGGCTCAAAACACCTGCTTTATGCCGCAATGAAAGGGATCCATAATGGACGCCACATTACTGGTAATTGACGATGACAAAAATTCCCGTACATTAGTCGCTGATGCGCTTCACAGATTTGGCTACCGGCTTGATGTTGCTGAAAGTGTTAAACCTGCCCTGGAATTGCTGAAAACCCGCCAATACGATATTATTATTACCGATAAAAATATGCCGGACACTGAAAATTCCAATGAGGGCGGAATGAAAATATTAAAGTATACCAAGGAACATCTACCTAATACTGAAGTCATCATGATGACCGGTTATGCCTCCATTGAAACTGTAGTAGAAGCGATGAAACTGGGTGCTTTTGACTATATTACAAAACCCTTTTCAATTAATGATCTTAAACTTAAAATCGAACGGATTGTTGAATATAAGCAGTTTATCAATCCGGACAATACCATCCATATATACAAAACATTTCACAACGAAATACTGTATCTGCTTGAGAACAGGGGTAGCCTTTCCGACGATGAACTCTACAAACATCTTCAACAGATTGATAGTAAAATTGACCACTTCTTCAGGGCACAAAAGGAGTGGGAACGAATTGTTCTGTTACAACGGGAATTACTCGGGCGAATTGGCATTAATGCAGAATGTATGAAAGAGATGATGGACCATTCAGAAAAAGGGTACGATCTTATTGAAAAAATATGTGAGGATGCCGGCAAACAGCTATAAAATTCAGTTATTGTGAAATGGATAGCCGTTTAATTTTATTAAAATATTCTTTCCTGCAGGCATTTTCAATTGCCAGCAAATGATGAAATGCCTCATTAAAATCCTCTTTACCTGTTGTGAAAAGCCCATGTCCATAGACGATCACGCCTGGATTTTGTTTTAAAGCATCCGGCACTGTATGCCACAGACCAAATTTACCGCTGCCGACTTCCCCAGGCACAATAGGAATACCGCAAACACTTCGGTTATCAGGGCATTTCAGGTGACACTGCCCTTCAAATTCACAACATGGCTTATCGCAGTCCATTGAAAGTATAACCGAAAAAAGCGGATGTCCATGAAGAACGGCTCTGTTCTCAGTTTGTTTAATCACTTGAAAGTGTGCCGGATATTCACTGGATGCAGTTATCCCGACACAGGATGAACCGTCAATCGGGCAAGGATCGATACACCCGTCAAGTTCATCCAGTGAACTGCCGGTTTGACTGATATAAAGTTTCTCGTTGAATAAATATGAAATATTGCCGAAAAAAGAGTCAACCAATCGTTTTTGAACGGTCAATTTACCGGCTTCACTGATTGCCTGTAAAACATCTGCCTCATTTGTAAAAGGCCCTGTCTTAAGGGTTGTATCCATAATCGGCAATGGCGGAAGCTGCTTAATCACATTTTCAAATACAGTTTTAAATGTACCCTGATGAAAATATTTTTTTACATGGATCAGTATATCCAGAAAAAATTTTACAAAGCATGCAAAACAGACTGATGAGAATGTTATAAAAGCCTGTTCAATACTGACCGTGCCGTAAGCAATAATACCTGTTCCCTGAATAATGACACATTTTCGAGCTTTAAGTGATGCTATAATGGCATCCGGATCCAAACTTTTAATAACCGGCAGTTCATGAAAAAATGTTCTTGTCTCACAATCAACCGGGCGAATAGACCCGTCTGAAACAGCAGATAGTGAATCGATTATATCGCTATATAGTTGAGATGGTTTTGAAAAAATAATGGCATTGATATCAAGTTCTTCGAAAACAGTTTCCAGAACAACACGTTTCTCATCATTTTTATTCCACTGGATTTCAGCATCACGAAAGCCGATCAGCGGCGCACCTCTTTCTGTAAGGCCGTTTCGCCAGAATTTTTCTTCATATTTATTAAAAATTGTTTTCATTCAATTCCCAGCTCATCTATTTTTTTCTGAAGCGGTTTTCCATCCCTGTCCAGGCCCCTTACCCGGTAGTAATTTTTCCGGGCTGCTATGAAATCATCTCTGTTGATCGGGCTTATCCCTGTTTCGGAATCTTTAAAAAACCGCATTGGCAAATCATCATCAATCGCTGAAAAGCCATTTTCAAAATTCATAATACGTTCGTTGTAGTAAATGCGTTCTCCGGCTTTGAGCAGGTCGTGACCGGTTGTTTCCTTCCCTGTAACAGCAGTATATATGTGTGAATACTCTTCAATAGATGCCCCGAAAAAAACAAACTTGCACACTGTAAGTGAATCCACAACCGCGTTCAGATCCTCACCGATTTTTACCATGCGCGCTTTCCCCTGAAATGAAAAGCGGTCTGTGGCAACCGGCTTTCTCAATATCTCATGACTGACGGGGTATGCCCGAAGATGGCATGCGCCTCTTGTTGATGTTGCATACGCCAACGCCATTCCATATGCACCTCTCGGGTCATATGCCGGCAGAGCCTGTCCCTTGACGGTTATTGATATGTCCGGGTTGCCGACATCTGCCGCATATCGAAAAGCGCCCTTTCCTAAATCTTTTCCAATTCCTTTTCCATTGCCTGTTTCATTTAATAGCAAAATAATCTTTTCAGGAGACAATGTCTCTCCGATATGCTCAGCATAACAGGAAAGTGATGCAGCAGCTGAGATAGTATCCATACCCAGATCATTGCATATTCTGTTTGCCTCAAGAACCGTTTCCAGATCGTAATTCCCGAGAAGTGCACTGAAATGTGACATCGTTTCAAATTCCGGAATATCTGTTCCTCCCAAAGTCCTTTTTTTACAAAGAATATGGCATCCCTTGCAACCCGTGCTTTTTGGATTATATCGCTTCTGAAATGCATGAGCGTTCATTTTTGAGGCATATTCAAATTGTATTTTTCTGAAATTATCGGTCGGCATCATCCTGCGGGCATCCAACAAATCATAAAGCGCCCCTGTCCCAAATTTGGAAATACCAAAGCTGCCTGAAATTGCCGGACTTGCAGAAATCAGACGCATTACATCTTCCCGTGCACGTATCAAAGTGTTGGAATCAAATACTTCTGTTTTTCCGGATCCCTTTACCGTTAAATATTTCAAATTTTTAGCAGCAAATACCATTCCGAGCCCGTTTCGCCCGGCAGAGAAACGGCCATCAATCATTATATTGGAAAAAAGAACGCCGTGTGCGGCAGCAGGTCCGGAAACAGCAACCGCTCCCTTTCCCTTCAGCAAATTTGTAGCCCTGCTGACCGTCATATTTTTTAAATGAGATGAGAAAGTAATTTTTATAATACCGTTATCAATTTCAATTCCACAGGGCTTTTGTGATTTGCCGGTAACGATTATGCCGTCAAAACCGGCTCTTTTCAGTTCAGTTCCCAGGGACCCCCCGACAGAACAATCACCGACTGTACCGGTAAGTGGAGAACGGGACATGATGGTCATACGCCCGGATGTTGGAGAAATCGTATTAACAAGAGGGCCTGTCAAAAACATCAGCGGCATAGCCGGGTCGTTCCAGTCAAGGGTAATATACTTTTTTAGAAAGTATCCCCCCAGTCCACGCCCGCCAATATATTTCTCAAATATTTCCCGAGGCGGCTTAACAATCTTCCATGAGCCTTCAGAAAGATCAATTTTAAGTATTTTCCCACACCATCCGAACATAACGTTTGCCTGAAAAATTATGGGCATGGGCGACCTGTTGCCACCTCATGCCCTATTTCAAAATCATATAATTAAAATCATCTTATATCGGCTTCAATACTTTCAACCTCGGGTTTTGGCGGAAGATTGCCTCGGATCAGAATATTTTTCTGAAGCGATTTAACAACCCTGTCCACCTCTTCAACACTATCCCTGACCTCCCGAATACTCTCTCGGGCTGTTCTTGCAACTTCCGGAATTTCATAACTACCGGTTTCCATATTAAAAAAAACAACCTTAAGCGCCCTGACAGCCTCTTCGATTTCAGACATACCGTCGTTTATACTAATAACTAACCGGTTAATATTTTCCATGGTTTGGGGTGCATTTTCTGATGCGTCTTCTATATTAGTCAAAATTTCTCCGGTCGTATCAAGCCGGTAGATAATCTTGTCAATTAGCGCTCTGGATCTTAATATCTCACCGAACGTACCCTTTCCCGCCCCCACATCACTAACAATTTCATCTAAATTAGCCAGGGTATGATTGACATGACTTAGCGAAGAATAAAGCGGGCCTTCAGGATCCCTGAGGAAATTTAAAATTTCAGACAGATCCTCAATTGCCAGGAAAACCATTTTTGCCGTCTCTTCAACCTTAAATTTCGTCAGCAGATCTTCAATGGATCTTTTTGCCTGAGAAGGAATTTCACCATTTTCCTGAATCATGGGTGAATCCATGCTGCCTGGTTTTATAGCAACATGTTCTGATCCAATAAATGTCGGACTTTCAACAATCGCAACAGAGTCTGTTCGAATCCTGGTCGCATAACCCTCAAGGATCGCAAGCTTGACCCTGACCTTATCTCCCACCAGAGAGATTTTTTTGACTTTCCCGATCGCCGCATTGTGAAACTTTACTTCGGCATTGATCTGAAGATTATAACTCTCGTCGAACACCGTATAATAAGTAAGATATGTCCTGAACCAGTATTGCCCCCGGCCAATAATAATAACGGTTGTAAAAAGCAGTACTGAAATAATAATCAGAAATGTGCCGGTAATCTTCTCTTTTTTACTGAAGTTTAATTCCATTTTTCCACAGAAAGTCTCATAAGGTTATTGGTTAACTGTCGTAATTTTATTTCCGGAAATCAACAACTTTTTATTGGCATATTTCGCTGCAAACGCCTGTATACTGGAATGATAAATAATCGGCGTGCCCGATCTGATAATTTTTTCCAACTCTTCTTCAAAGATTGAAAACTGTGCATGACCGATATAATCCTCCGGCCGCTCAAGTAAAACAAGTTCGGGTGATTTGACAAGTTCACGAATAGCAATGGCAAAACGGACATCCTGCAAGGTAAGGTCCGCCGGATTCATATCAAGCTTATCAGCAATATTAAAACGCCGGCAAAGGTTCTGCGTGTGTTCGGAAAGCGTTATGGAAAGAGAGTTTTCAAAATACTGTCTTCTGAACAGCAAATTTTCCCGTAGTGTTTTGTTGCTGATCATGGCCGCTTCCGGTGCGATATATGCAATTCTTTTTTTGTAATCAAGCAGATTCCTGTAGCTTGAGAAATCCAGCTGTTGGTCTTTATAAAAATATTTTCCGCCAACAGGATAAACCAGTGTGGCAACTGCCCTTAAAAACAATGATGCGCTGCTGACGAGTTCAGTCTGAATAGAACAGATATCTCCCCTGGAAATGGAAAAGCAGAAATCATCAAAGCGCTCCTCATAAGCGTTGACAGGTAGTCTGTAGTCTGTCATTTCAAGCAAAATCATACTTTTTCCCTGATCTTAAACATAAAACATTATCGATACAACAATATCAATTATCAGACAGTAAAAAAAACATTCCACAGCGGCCCGTGATGTCACAACAGGTACCACAGTAATGCGCCTTTTTTCCCTGAAGCCATGATCAAGACATGTCACCGATATGACAATTCCAAAACAGATAGACTTTATAATACTGACAATAATGTCGGCAATCGTAATTGCCTTGCCTATTTGCCTCAAAAAATTACCCAGCGGGATATCCGTCATAAACCAGACAATATAATAACCGCCAATAATGGACACAAGATCAAAAATAATAAAGAGGCAAACCATTGAAACTATAATTCCAAGCAGGCGGGGCAAACATACGATCCGGACCGGATCGATCCCTGTCATCTCAATGGCTTCAATCTCATGGAGTACATTCATATAACTGATCTCAATTGTAACAGCTGTTGCCGAACGCAATATTACAAGAAGCGCTGTAATGATGGGTGCCAGCTCCCTTATAACAAGAAGGACTGTCGTTTTTCCAAGATTATACTGACCGGACAACTTGGAAAAATAAATAATCAGCATGCTGCCGATCATAAATGCAATGGGAATAATGATTATCAGACTCTGAATGGCTGTAAAATAAATCTGTTCAAGCGTGATCCTTCTGAACAAGGCTTTATTCAGTGTCTCTCTGCTAAACAGGGAACGAAAAAGAAAAAACAGCAGTGCAAAAAAATTACCACTATGGCTGGCATTTTTTAATGCATATCTTCCGATGTGACCGGTAATATCACGCATAATATGAATAGTTTATGGAGGTTAAGTCTTTCAAAAGCAATGTGTTCAACGTCTGATTATTGACTTATGGGCATTCTTACAATATAAAGTGATAAAAGGTCAACAATTATAGATAAATACATGAAAATGCCAACTCTTTTAGCATTTTCATTTGGCAGAAAATATTTTTTATGACAATTTAACCGATAGAAGATAATATTAAAAATATTTCGTCAGGGTAACCTGTGATTTTATATAGTTCATTTAGGAGTTGCTATGAAAATCCGGATTTTCAGGATTTTATGTTACACTACTTTATTCAATATCATGCTTTTTTCATTCAGCTATGCTGATTCAGCCGATCTGGTTGAGACCTATAATAATGGTATAATTAACTGGACTCTCGGCATAATTGAAGCAAAGGGCAACGGCATACCTGAAAACAACACATCTGATCCGACTGCATCCCGGCAGGCTGCAATAAGCAGCGCCAGAAGAGATGCCCAGCTCAATCTTTTTGAAGTCTCAAAAAATCTGCGTATCAGTTCAGTGTGTACGGTAAACGATATTATCTCCAATGATGATACACTGAAACGCAACCTGATTGATTTGATTGAAAACACCGACGCTGCCGCTCAGGAGTTTCTCTCTGATGGTACGGCTGTCATTACGGTTCGTATGAGTATTTACGGCGGATTTTCACAGCTACTTTTGCCGATGGAAATCAAGCAGATTGAAACCATAAAATCCGTAAACACATCCGGCACGGAGCCTGTTTCAAAAAATTCTGATCTGCCGACGGCACCAGATAACCGGAAAAACGATATCTTCACAGGGTTAATTGTTGATGCACGCGGTATTAATGCGAAGCCCTGTATGGCACCTAAAATTACGGATGAAGCCGGAAACGAAGTTTATGGACCGGCCTTTGCAAGTCGTGAATTTGCCGTACATCAGGGCATGAGCGGATTCCGGACTAATCTTCAGGAAACACAGCCTGACAGCTGTCATTCTGAGATCCCTTTTGTTGTAAAAGGACTCAGAACGCTGGAAAGCAGCATGACAGATATCGTTATCAGTAATGCAGATGCATTAAGAATCAATAGCGCATCTGAAAACCTGTCCATCCTCAAAGAGTGCCGGGTTATGATTGTAATTAATGATTAATTAAGACTATCGGAAAAAATCAGGATTTCGATTCAGGTCCAAACCTGACGCTCTTATATCAGGTTTAACCAGATGAATATATTAAGAATTACCATTTTCTTATAACACAGTAATCATATCCGGAAAATAATTTTAGAGGCGACCCCAATATTAGCCATGATTGTTAAAATAGTTATTTATTATAGATTTATCAAAATATCTCTCTTTGTCTTTCTGATAATATTTTTAAATTCAACAAACAGCAACGCTGCGGACTTCAATTTCGAAAGCCCAACAGTTACAATGCTCAATGGAAATGCTTCCATCACCAAAGCAGGCGCTTCAGAACCCGGCCCGCTTTTCCTGAATGACTTTCTTGATTCCGGTGATCACATCCGGACTGATAATAATACAAGACTTGAGATCACAATGCCGGACGGCTCATATATCCGGGTTGCTGAAAATTCTTTTTTTAAAATTTCATCCATAAAGGAACCGGATCAATTTGAAGACAATAGCGTTTCTATAAGTCTGTTCACAGGAAATTTCTGGACAACATCTTCATATTTTATTGTTAAAGAATGTTTCAGCATTAAAACAAAACCATTTAATACACATAATGGTATAACTGTTTTCAAGGTTGAAATAACCAAAGATGATTTTGCCTCAGTCAAGGTATACCAGGGCGGTGCAGAGATACAAAATCTGTCGCCGGAACAGAAACTCTCTAAAAATAACGATGCAGAGAAAATTCACCCGGCAAATAATGCCGCCTTTCCAGGTAAATGGCATTATTCCATCAATCAGATGTATCAAAGCATTATTCGTCCTGATTGCACACCAACAGCACCTTTTCGTTTTACACTAAAAAGCGACATGTCCAACTGGGTTGATTGGAATTTATCTTTTGATGCGGCAGAATAACGTAAGCAAAATTTTAATCTGTTTGTCGGTTTTTCAGAAAATGAATATTAAAATATTCTTTAAAAAGCAGATGCCCATTTAAGGACAGGCCCAAAAAAAACTCACCCCTGCCAACATTATTAATCCTATAGATTTGAATACATTAATAAATATTAATATCTGTGATTAATATTTGACATTATCCATATATCAATATATATAGATATACCAATATGAAAACAATAAATTATTTTAAAGCGCTGGCCGATGAAACCCGGTTAAGATTATTTAATATTCTGCTCAACTATGAATTAAGTGTTAATGAAATAGTAACACTGATGAATATGGGTCAGTCAAGAATATCACGGCACCTTAAAATACTTACCGACTCGTCCCTGGTTGAATGCAGAAGAGATGGTGTATGGGCCTTTTATTCTGCTGCTAAAAGCGGCATTGAGGAAAGGTTCAATGATTCAATCAGGTTTTTATTTAAAGAAGAAACTGTTTATAAAGGTGATTTAAACAGAGCGTCCAATATAATTGAAGAGAGGAAAAGAGAATCAAAGCAGTTTTTCAACGCCATTGCACCCCGGTGGGATCAACTGAAAAACCTTATAACCGGCGATTTCGATGTTAACAAAACCATTTTGGAAAATGCTGAAAAAAGTGAATTTGCAGTTGATCTGGGGTGTGGAACCGGAGAATTTTTAAAACATTTAGGTAAAAAAGCACAGTATTGTGTCGGCATAGACAGCTCTTCAAAGATGTTAGAAGAGGCAAGAAAACATTTTAAGGAAGATAGTAATAAAATAAATTTAAGACTGGGTGAACTTGAACACTTGCCTGTTGGTGATGGAGAGGCCGATTTAGCGGTTATGTCAATGGTTCTTCATCATCTGCCGGAACCGGTAAAAGCAATATCGGAAGCTTCCAGAATCCTTAAAAAGAATGGTGTTTTCATCATAACGGATTTTGGAAAACACAATAATGAATCCATGAGAAAAATATATGGAGACAGGTGGCTGGGTTTTTCAAAAAAAGAGATTGAAACCATCCTTAATAATAATGGCTTTATATTGGAAAACATTAAATCATACGATTTACAACAATCCTTAAAATTAAATATATTTAAATCAAAAAAGGAGATTTATAAATGAGCGTTCAGGAATTAGACTTATCATTGGAATACAAGGTTGCAGATTTGAAAGAAGCTGAATTTGGCCATAAAGAGATGCAGCTTTCAGAAAAAGAGATGCCGGGTTTGATGGCGGCAAGGGAAAAATATGGAAAAGAAAAACCATTAAAAGGTTTCAAAATTACGGGCAGTCTTCATATGACAATCCAGACAGCGATGCTTATTGATACTTTAAAAGAGCTTGGTGCTGACCTGAGATGGGCGACATGTAATATTTTTTCAACACAGAATCATGCGGCTGCGGCTGTTGCAGATAAAAAATCTGCCGCCGTTTATGCCTGGAAAGGTGAAACGCTTGAGGACTTCTGGTGGTGTACGGAAATGGCACTTACATGGCCTGACGGCTCCGGACCGGATATGATTGTTGATGATGGTGGGGACGCCACACTTATGGTTCACCAGGGTGTTAAGGTTGAAAATGATCCGTCACTTCTTGAAAAAACATATGACTCGCCTGATATGAGAATTCTTATGAAACGTCTTAAAGCAACTTATGAAAAAGATCCCCAGCACTGGCATAAGGTTGGTGAAAAAATTCGGGGTGTGTCTGAAGAAACAACCACAGGTGTTCACAGGCTTTATCAACTTGCCGGAAATAATGAACTTCTTTTTCCCGCAATTAACGTCAATGATTCTGTTACAAAATCAAAATTTGACAATCTTTACGGATGCCAGGAATCTCTTGCTGACGGCATAAAAAGAGCAACGGATATAATGCTTGCCGGTAAAGTGGTTGTTATATGTGGTTTCGGAGATGTAGGAAAAGGCTGTGCCGCTTCAATGAAAGGCTATGGTGCCCGTGTTATCGTAACTGAAATTGACCCGATCTGTGCACTTCAGGCTTCCATGGAAGGCTATGAAGTAAGAACAATGGAAGAGGTCGCTTCAAAAGGTGATATTTTTGTTACGGCTACCGGATGCTATCATGTCATCTCCGGCGCCCATATGGAAGAGATGAAAGATGAATCCATAATTTGCAACATTGGTCATTTTGATAATGAAATCGAAATGTCGTACCTTGAAAAAACGGATGGATGTACAAAACTCACCATTAAGCCCCAGGTTGATAAATGGACACTAAAATCAGGAAATTCAATTATCGTTCTTGCTGAGGGACGCCTTGTAAACCTCGGCTGTGCAACCGGTCACCCCAGTTTTGTTATGAGTAACAGCTTCACAAACCAGGTTCTTGCTCAAATTGAACTTGCAACGAATGACTTTGAAAAGAAAGTTTTTACACTTCCAAAGAAACTTGATGAAGAGGTAGCCAGACTTCACCTTGGAAGATTAGGTGTAAGTCTTTCAACGCTCACACAGGAGCAGGCTGACTATCTTGATATACCCATAGAAGGGCCTTATAAATCTAACCATTACAGATACTGAACAAACGGGATTAGGCCTTTAACCTGATCTGGATTAAGGGTCTAATCCCTGAAGTTTTATAAACCTGCTTTTTCTCTTAACGTATCCACCATGTTGGTCTTTTCCCAGGTAAACCCCTCCCCGTTACGACCAAAATGGCCATAGGCAGAAGTCGGGGTATAGATAGGCCTTAAAAGATCAAGGTATTCGATAATAGCAGCCGGCCGTAGATCAAAAACCTCTTTTACAAGCGATTCTGCTTTCGTCTGAGAGATTTTACCGGTTTGCTTCATATCCACCATTACGGAAACCGGTTCCGCAACACCAATGGCATATGCCACCTGCACTTCACATTTTTTTGCCAGACCGGCTGCCACAATATTTTTTGCAACGTGACGCGCCATGTATGATGCACTGCGGTCCACCTTGGAAGGATCCTTGCCTGAAAAGCAACCACCGCCATGGCTGCCCTGCCCCCCATATGTATCTACAATTATTTTTCTGCCTGTAAGTCCGCAGTCACCCATGGGGCCGCCGATAACAAACTTGCCGGTTGCATTGATCAGGTATTTTGTATCGCCATCAATCAATTTTACCGGAATAACCTTTTTAATTACTTCTTCAATGACCGCCTCTTTGAGTTCTTCATGGGAAACATCCGGTTTATGCTGGGTTGCGATAACAACGGTATCAACACGTTTGGGCTGACCCTCCTTATATTCGATCGTAACCTGTGATTTGCCATCCGGCCTTAAAAAATCCAGTGCACCGTTTTTTCTGACCGTTGCAAGGCGTTTGCAAAGCTTGTGCGCAAAGATAATCGGTGACGGCATCAACTCTTCAGTTTCATTACAGGCAAAACCAAACATCAAACCCTGATCGCCTGCACCCTGATCCTTATAAAGACCTTCACCATGATTAACACCCTGGGCAATATCCGGTGACTGGTGGTCAATACTGGTCATTACCGCGCATGTTTCATAATCAAAGCCCATACGGGAAGAGCTGTATCCGATGTCCTTTATTCTTTCGCGGACAATCTGGGGAATATCGACATAACAATCTGTCGTAATCTCACCGGCAATAAATGCCATACCCGTTGTGACGAGTGTTTCACAGGCAACGCGGCATGCCGGATCCTGCCTCATTATGGCATCGAGAATGGAATCGGAAATCGAGTCGGCAACCTTGTCCGGGTGCCCCTCTGTTACCGATTCAGAAGTAAAGAAATAGGTTTCATTCCTCATGGTCAGCTCCTTTATTAAAAATTAAATGATCAACATCATTTCTGTTTATCAGGTACAAGTACCATATTGTCTATCAGGCGAACTTTGCCGACAAAAGCGGCAACGGCCATCAGGACCGGTTTATCAATCATATTTACATCATCAAGTGTTTCTACATCACAAATCTCAATATAATCAACCGTGTTTCCGGGATAACTTAAAATAATCTTTTTTGCCTCATCGATAATAACGGTGGAATCCCTTACCCCTTTTTCGAGCAGATCTTTTGCATTTTGCAACGACCGGTAAACTGCAAGAGCATTTTCTCGCTGATCTGCTGTCAGATAACTGTTTCTTGAACTCATTGCAAGTCCGTCCGGATCACGAGCCGTAGGCGCAGATTCTATTTTCACATCAATATTCAGATCATTCACCATCTGTCTTATTATAAGAAGCTGCTGAAAATCTTTTTCCCCAAATACAGCAACATGGGGTTTTACAATATTAAAAAGCTTTGAGACTACTGTTGTTACGCCGTTAAAAAGCTGAGGTCTGTTGATACCACAAAGATGCCGGGGAAGTTGATCAAGTGACACCCGGGTTTGAAATGCCCCGGGATAAAGCGAATCTGCTTCCGGCATAAAAACGATGTCAACACCCGTTTGTTCGGCAAAAGCCAAATCGCTTTTCGTATCTCTTGGATATGACGAGAGATCTTCCGTGGGTGCAAACTGTAATGGATTTACAAAGATACTGATCACAAGTTCGTCAGCCAGATCACGCGCCTTTCGCATTAATGAAAGGTGGCCTTCATGGAAAAAACCCATGGTCGGAACAAAGGCAATTTTTTTACCCCTTACCCGAAAACAGTCAGCATATTCCTGCATTTCCTGTATATTGCAGATTAACTTAATAATTTACTCCGGTCGGCATTTTGTAATTGATATCTCTATGGATAAAAACATAAAAAATCATGTTTCAAAATATAAAGTGGCATCATTTATCTGTTGCCGTAAAAAATCAAATAATATGGCGTTTTTTAAAACATATGGGTGCATATGTCAACTTGAAGTATCTGTATATTATATAAAAAACAGATTTTATGAAGGGATTACAGATAATGTTAAAGAAGATTTTTAATATCCGGGTGATGTTTTATGACCCGAAGAAGCTGTTCCTTTCGATAATCCATTCGTTTCTTTATGACACGCAAAAGACGCTGGGTCAGCCTGTATCCCATATCAAAATCATTATCCAGCAAGTCTTTAAGTTTACTACCCTTAACAGCTAAGACTTCACACGTTTCCGCACAAACTGCATCTGACGTATAATGCTCACCATCAAGCATCGACGACCATCCAAGAGAATAGCCGGGTTTTATAGATCCTACAAATACAGTAATATCGTCTGAAATTTTTTGTTCCAGAAGAACCTTGCCCCTTTTGAGCATATAAAACCATTCCGCATGGTCATTTTCCTTAAAAAGGGTTTCACCTTCATCAAACATTAAAAGGTTTGTAATCGGAAGCATTTTTTCAAGCATCTCATCAGTGAGATAACTTAAAATTACGATATCTTTTAATTCATTCAGTGTAACCATATTTTACCTCTCAACACTATTATATTCAACTCAACAAAAAGAATAACGTGATAAAACATACAGCAGCCGCAGCGCTAACGCCAACCGGTACGGAACCGGTTTCAAATGCGGTTCTGATATTCCTGTCTAACTTTGCAACACTGAATCGTTTCGCACCGGAAACACTTTTTAATGGTATCATAATATAGAGGGATAGCCGTGTTGGTGCATTCCGGGCTACCCTCCCTGCCATTTCACTTAAACCGCATGCAAGCAGTTTATCACACCATCGATTAATGCTGTTCAGTGTTTTATCCATTATAAGATAAAATAAGCGCCCGCCTTTAATATAAAACCAGTCCGTATCAAGATAAATTTTACCGGCACTGACAGGATATTTATTGTAGGCAATTAATAAAATGAATACGGCTGCACCGTACAGTACCACCTGAAGCTGTCCCACAATATGGGCAGCGGTATAAGGTATATATTCAGCAGGCTGAAAAGGAAGCAGCTGATACAACGTGTTGGGAAATATTCCAATAAATACGCTCAACACGGCTGCGATACCCATAGCAAGCTGCATATTAAAAGAAGGCTCACCGGCATCAAGCCCTGAGTCTTTATTAAAAAAAGTATAATACGGTACCTTCATTCCGGCGTGAAAACAGGCGCATGCCGAAGCGGCCTGAAGCAGTAACCGGATAATTGTCAGGTGCCCATGGCTTGAGGCGGAAATCACCATGGATTTACTAACAAACCCGCTGAACAGTGGAAGTGCCGAAATTGACATGGCACCTATAATACAAAAAATACCTGTTAGCGGCATTTTCCTGAACAGTCCGCCCAGTTCAGAACATTTTGTTTTGCCGGTTTTCTCTATCACGACCCCTATAGCCATAAAAAGCAACGCCGTATAAATTATACAGCAAAAAGCATGAGAGACAGCACCGTTAAGGGCTAAAGGTGTACCGATTCCGATGCCGCATATCATAAAGCCACCCTGATTGATAAGGCTGTATGCAATAATACGCCGCACATCATCTTCCAGTAGCGCATAAATAACAGGTACCACAGCCATCATGGCACCAAGCCAGATCAAAATATCTGCTCCAGGGAAAACGCGCGCCATGAGATAAATGGCTGTCTTGGTGGTAAAAGCACTTAAGAATACAGTTCCGGTAATGGTTGCTTCAGGATAGGCATCTTTCAACCATGCATGAAGAGGATAGATAGCGGCATTCACAGCGATGCCGATAAATATCAAAACCGGTGCAAGCGAATTCAACTCGAGGAAGCCCACTATCATTAATCCGGTATTATTGAATTGAATCAAAATGCCTGCAAGAAGGCACAAGCCGCCGAAGATATGAACAAGAATATAACGAAATGCCGCACCATAGGCCCTTTGAGTACGCCTGGCCAGAATCAGAAAAGTTGAACTGACGGCCATGAGCTCCCAGAAAATATAAAGCCCGAAGTAACCGCCTGAAAATATCACACCGAAAGCACCGCCTGCATAAATTAATGCTGAAACGTGCTGAAGGGTATCTTCTACTTTAAACGCAAACAACATGCCGATAAAAAGTGCAATTGAAAATGCATAGCCGAATAAAAGGCTGAGCTTATCAACATGCATATAAAAATACCGGTGTCCCGCTATATCGATCGCATGGAAATTACCCGGCGGCAGACTCAATATGCCTGCAAACGCAAGTAAAGGCAGTGCCGTTAAAAATAACGATCTTCCCCTGCCCCTTATCAAAGGAACGATAAAAGCACCAATAATCAAAATAAAGGCGGGGTGATAGATGCTATTCATAATACCTCTCATCTCTTGAAAAGAATAACCGTAAAGTCAACGCCATCACCACCATGGCTGCGCCTGTTATAATGCTGAATATCACATAAAAAAGCGGCAATCCCTCGAGCGAAGTCTCTGTATGCTTATGAATAAAAAAATCTGCAGCCGCCAGTATAAACAAAACAGCTAAATACACAGCAAGGATTTTCATCTGTTTTTTTGAATTATCCGGTTGCTTCATTTCCACCCCGTCCCCTTAAGGGTTTATAAATAAAGTGCCAACACTTAATTTGGCCAGTGTTAAAAAGGGTTGTGGAAAAATAAACATCAATATCGATAAAACAGCTGTAACGACCAGCGGCACGACACACCATAGGGGCGCTTCTTTTATCTTGTCTGGAAATAGTGTCTCCTCAGGTCCACAGAAAAAAGCCTTATAGACAATCGGCAGAAAATAAGCTGCATTAAGAATCGAACTGACCAGCAAAACGACCAGAAACCCGGCCTGATGCGTTTCAAGTGTGCCGACGGCAATATTCCATTTACTGATTATCCCACCGCAGGGTGGCAGACCGATAACACTCAATGCACCGATAAAAAATGCGGTCATGGTGATCGGCATCTGTTTACCGATACCGGCCATCTCGCTGATATATTTTTTACCGGTCGCCACAAATATGGCTCCGGCACAAAAAAACAGGGTAATCTTGCCAAAAGCATGCATGGCAATATGCACCATTCCTCCGGTCATACTTTTGGGTGAAAGAATTGCAGCTCCGAGAATAATATAGGAGAGCTGGCTGATTGTCGAAAATGCAAGCCTCCGCTTCAGGCCATCCTGTGACATGGCAATCAGAGAAGAAGTAATAATGGTAATGGAGGCAAGGACGGCAACAACTGTTCCCAGGTTAAGGTCAGCCAATAGCTTTATGCCAAAGACACCGGTTAAAACTCTTAAAATACAAAACACCCCAACTTTAACGACGGCAACGGCATGAAGCAAAGCACTGACAGGGGTCGGTGCAACCATTGCAGCAGGAAGCCACGAGTGAAAAGGCATTAAACCGGCCTTTGCAAACCCATATAAGAAAAAAAATAACAACATCGTAACTACGGCGGGTGACGCCTGGCCGCCCAGTATTCCTGCCGGTGAAAATGTAAGTGTACCGGTCAATTGCCAGGTAATAATCATTGCAGGGAGAACCAGGGCAATTGATGAACCGACAATATATAAGAGATATTTTCGTCCCGATCGCCTTGCTTCAATATCCTGATGGTGGGTGACAAGCGGATACGTTGCAAAGGAGAGCATTTCATAAAAAAGGTAAAGGGTCAGCAAATTTGCTGAAAAAGCGACACCGATTGTGGCGGATAGTGAAAGTGCAAAAAAACTGAAATACCGGGCCTGGCTGTGCTCATCCAGCCCGCGCATATAACCGATTGAATAAACGGAAGTAACAATCCAAAGGCTTGATGATACAAGCGCAAAAAGCATTCCAAAAGCATCGACACGAAATGCAATATCAAGTCCGGGAAGAACAGAGGCAACGGTACAGGTAATTTCACTACCATCAAGAATAACAGGCAGCATTGATGCAACCAGGATAAATTTACCGACAGCCGCAACAAACGTCCATGCTTCACGGGTGTTTGGCCGCCGGCTGATAATAATCAACGGAACAACAACAACAACTGAAATAAGTACGGCCAGTAATGGTTTTATAGATTCAATCATTTCCATTCAATCACACAATTTCTGCAGGAATCGCATGGCTGATCACATGGGTAACCAGCTCGTCAGTATAAAGCCCGAGAATAATAAGCATACAGGCAACAATTATAAGCGGTATCAACAGGCCGGGTGAAGCTTCGGCTATTTTAACATGATGTTTTTTACCGTGGTGGTCAGAAAACGGTTCAAAATAAGCAATCTCAATAATCCTGAAAAAAAGAACCATATTTATAAGACTGCTGAACAGCAGTGCAGCAACAAAAGCATAATGTCCGGCAGCGAGACCGCCTGATATAAGGTACCATTTACTGAAAAAACCGCATGTCGGCGGCACACCGATAATGGAAATTGCCGCCACACAAAATACAGCAGCAGTTACAGGCATCTCTTTAAATGCACCCTGAAAATCAGACAGTTTATCACGTTTTTTATAACTGCTGAAACTCACTACCGCAAGAAATATACAGAGGGTCATTACGGCATCATTAACAATGTGCAGAATAGCGCCTGTTATGCCCATTCTGTTTCCCAGCCACAGGCCGCCGACCATATATCCGACCTCGGCAATAACAATATAGGAAAGCATTTTCTTAATATTTTGTTGGGAAAGCGCCATCAGCGATCCCATGATAATTGCGGCAACGGCAATCCATGTAAATCCATTACCCGGTTTTATCACAGAAAAGGAAAGTACCGGTGTAAATACATAAAGAGCGACGCGCACCATAACATATATCATAACCTTCGTGGTTAATGGTGCCATCAGGGTACTGACTGAAGACGGTGCATATGTATACGCATTGGGGAGCCAGCCGTGTAAAGGAAACAGTCCCATTTTAACCATGAGTCCAACCATGCAGATAATAAACGCGGCCGGTACAACTTTGCTGTCAACCAACCCCGGCAGTATGGAAGCAATATCAAGCATATTTAATGAGCCGGTAACAAGATAAATATAGCCAACGCCGAGAAGATACAAACAGGCACCGATTGTACCGATAATAATATAGTTAAAGCAGGCGAGATATGCCCTTCCGGAATTCATACCGATCATCGCGTATCCGGTAATAGAGGCAATTTCCAGCAGCACATAAAGATTAAACGCATCTCCGGTGGCGACAATACCCATCAGGCCGGTTACAAATAAAATATAAAGCGTATAAAAGGCGCTGACCTTGTTTGTAAATTCTTCAATAACGGTTTGACGTGTTGCGATGAGATGGGCCAGGGTAACGCCTGAAATAAGAACGAGTACAAGGCTGCTTAAATGATCAATATTATATGCAATGCCAACAGGAGGAGACCAACCGCCAAGGAAGTAGATGATTGGCTGATTTTCTGTAATAACTTTATAAAACAGAACTATCGAAGATAAAAAAACGATGCCCATTGCCGGCAATGCAATCACAAAACATATCGTTTTCTTAATCCAGCCAAAGACAGCCACCAGCAGTGCAGACAGTAATGGTACAACAATAATTATCGCCGGCAGATGTTGTGTCATTTTCTCCTTATCTGAGTAAAAATCTCATCTTCCTCAAGCGTGTTGTATCTTCTGTAAACCTTAAGTGCTATAGCAAGGGCGACACCCAATGTTGCAACAGAAACCACAATGGCGGTCAGCATAAGCACATGCGGTAGTGGATTTATATAATCCGTGGCATGAACAGCATGGCTGCCGTCACCATGACCATGATAAATAATCGGAATAGTAGCCCCCCTCTTTGTGCCGATAGACACATAAAACAGAATAATAGCTGTCTGAAAAATATTCATCCCGATTATTTTTTTTACCAGATTATTCTTAACAATCATGGCATAAAGACCGATCATCATGAGAACGATATAGATCCAGTAATTATATTTTGCGATAATGAAAGATGCAATCTCATTCATTTTTTAAAGCCCTTCATCCTGGCGACCGGCTGATGACAGGTTATAATAGAGGCATATCATTACTGCCATTACGGCAATCCCCACACCGATTTCTACAATCAGTATACCGTGAGACCTTGCCATGATCGGGTCTGTCCCCAATAAGGGCGCCAGTGCACTGTAATCCAGAAAATTTGCACCCATCAAAAGACAGAGCACACCTGTTCCGACATATATAAAAACACCGGCTGAACACATATATGCGTCAAACCTCTCTTTAATCCGCGCCTTGGCAGCTCTGAGATTGTGGGAGATGGCGTAAAGAATAATGCCTGCACCAAGAATAACGCCACCCTGAAACCCGCCGCCAGGGCTATGGTGTCCATGTGCAATAACATAAAGTGCAAAAAGTAATATAAACGGAATCAGCAAACGACAGGTTGTTTTGATGATAAGATCATAAGGAACCCATATGGAATCGATCCTTTCAAACTCTGATGAATCAACAGGCACCTTGCCGCCTTTTTTAATTCGAAGCGTTATGCCGGTAGGCATATGCCGGAAAAGATTAACATCCGGGGCCCTGCGCTGAAATCTTCTTAGCAGAAAAAAACAGGCCAGTCCGGCTGCAAAAATAACCGTGGTTTCAAACATTGTATCGTAACCGCGATAATCGGCGAGAACCGCTGTCACAATGTTAGGCACCGCCGTATCATGCATTGCTGTTTCAATAAAATATGGCGAAAGATGCGTACTGGCCGGAGATGACGGATCTGCCCAGTCAGGAAAATCAATCGTGCCGTAAAGCATCAGACTGCCACATATCAGGACTATTATCAGACCAAGTTTTTTCAATCTTTCGATCTCCTTGAGGTACGAAATACAGCAGCAACAAACAGAACCGTACTGACACCGGCCCCCACTGATGCCTCAGTGAATGCAACGTCAACAGCGCCCATTTCAGCCCAGAGCAGACACATCATAAAACTGTATGCGCCAAAAAGAATGGCGGCACCCAGCAAATCTCTGACGGTAATTGCGGCAATACCGCAGATAACGACAAAGGAAAGTATAATGATATCAAGCTGCCAGATCATTTATTGTCCTCCTTTTCCTTCTCCTTCGTCCACGGCTTAAGGCCTGCCCTGACACCGGCATCAACAATAGCATGTGTTGCTACCGGGCTTGTAAGAAAAACAAACACAACAATGAGAATAATCTTTAACGCTGTAATCAGGTTATCAACATTAAATTCATAGATGGTATAAAGCGCCAGTGCAATCATTGTCATGAAAAGGCCTGCGGTGTCCAGTTTCCCGGCCGGATGCAGCCTGGAATAAAAATCAGGAAACCGGATAATGCCAATGGCGCCGCCGGCAAAAAAAACCAGCCCAGTAGCCAGAAATATAATAATGATAACACTCATATTACCTTTCTATTGTTTGAGAGCAATTTTATTTTCTTTTCAGGCTTTCCTGTGGCTCATCATAAAGCCCCTTAATCTTTTGAAAATATCTGGAGGCCGCCAGAACGGCAATAAAGTTTAATAATGCATACGCAAGGGCAATATCTACAAACATTTCCACACGGTGATAGATAATCCCGATCAGTATCAAAAGCGCTGTTGTTTTACTGCCGATCGCATTAACGCCGATCAACCGATCCAGAACCGTAGGCCCGAATACGGCCCGATACAGTGAGATCATCATAATCAGACATAAAAACAGACTGGCATATAAAAAAAAATCATCCATCAGTCTTCAAATATCCTTTCCACTCTTTTTTCCATCTCGCCGGGCAATGCCCTGCCGGAGGTCTCATCAATTGCGTGAACGGCAAATTTACCCAGTACGGTCGCACTTACTGTAATTGTACCCGGTGTAAGTGTTATTGAATTTGCAAAAGTAAGAATAGACATCTCTTTTTTAAGTTTGCTTCTGAATTCGATGATCTTTGGGTCAATCAACTCCAGCATTCTCGGATGAAAAACAAGATATAACACGTGAATATTTGCCAGGAAAATTTGGTAAATCAGCCAGGGGATATAGACAATAAACCTGAACCAGACACGAGGTAATCTTCCAAGGATCAAATTTCTAAACAGGAGGTCACTAAAAAAGAAGGCAATGATTGCGCTGGATATGATGCCCAGCGTTATATGAAAGGTATCAAATTTTCCGGACAACAGTACCCAGATTGCCATTAATATGAAAAAAGTAACTATAATAGAGGATATTGATTTTTTATGACTGGTATTCTCTAATTCATCCACCAGATAAGCGGCATCATCCGGTTTCTGGCTGTCTCCTGTCAGATCCGTCAAATCAGTCCCTCCCGGCAAAAGTAATTTACGATCCGATTAAATATGCCTCTAAAAATATGGATTTTGGTTCGTATTATATTTAAAGACTCTGTATTAACACAGGTCCTGTAAATCATTTTATAAACCGGCGGGTAGAAATTTTGAAATTATTTATGTGACAAAACTGAACACTTAAATTTTAATCTTAAAAATATCTATACCAAATTCAAAAAAAATGCAAATATCTCCGAAACTGAATCTTCAGATTCAATTCCGGAGATAAAACGTCATTACTGATTTCTGTTTATAAGGTCACAAACAAGCTCAACAGCCTTTTCAATAGAAAGCTTGCTTGTATTTAATACAAGGTGATAAAGATGGGGACTGTTATAATCCTCCCTGCCGAACTTTCGGTATAAATTCATCCTGCGCTTATCATTGCCGTTAACTGTCTGAAGGGCCTGGGACGGGCTCAGATTATAATGCTTTTCCATAAACCTGACCCGATCATCCTTATCAGCCATTAAAATAATATGAAACGTATCTTCACGATCCCTGAGGATATACTGCCCGCCTCTACCGAGAATAACGGAATTGTCCGTTTCGGCAATTTTTGTAATAACACTTTGCAGTGCATCGACATAAATCTCTTCGTCAATATATCCCCGGTCATCATCCAAAATTCTTTCGACAAAACTTTTAGGCACAAGACCGGACAAAAACTTGTGGAGTTTCCCTCCGGCTTCCTTTTCAATGGATTCAACCCAGTTCGTTGAAACCCTGGCTTTTTCAGCCACAAGTTGGATAATTTCCTCGTCTACAAATGTATAATTCATTTTTTCAGCAACTAACTTGCTTAATGTTTTTCCACCGGCACCGAACTGCCTTGAAACTGTAAGTACTGACATGAGAAACTCCTTTAGTGAGATGAGAATTTTGTTAAATTATACTGGACTTTTTAATTCCGGTCAAGCATGAAAACGTGCATGGTTAGGAGCGTTTCTTTATTTTTAAGGCAAATCAGGCAAAACATGGTTTGCAGTAATTATTTTTTATCTGTGCCGGCTTTATCATTTTTATCTGATACTTTTTTCTTCAAACTTCGCCAACCATCCAGTCTGGCATTGATTGTTTTTTCATATCCCCGGTCAACCGGATGATAAAACCGTTCCCCCTGAAGTTTTTCAGGCAAATAATCCTGGGGAGCATAGGCGCCTTCATAGTTATGGGCATATTTATAACCCTTGCCGTAATCAAGCGTTTTCATCAAAGATGTCGGTGCATTTCGGATATGCATGGGAACCGGTAATGTACCGGTTTTCTTTACAATTTCCTTAACATTATTATAAGCCATATACAGGCTGTTACTTTTGGGCGCCGTGGCCAGATAAACCGCTGCCTGAACAAGCGCCAGCTCACCTTCAGGGTGCCCCAGAAATCTGAATGATTCCATTGCATTCATTGCTATTGTCAATGCATTTGGATCTGCATTACCAACATCTTCCGAAGCAAACCGAACCATACGCCGTGCGACATAAAGTGCCGACTCTCCGGCTGATATCATCCGGGCCAGCCAGTAAACAGCTGCATCCGGATCACTTCCCCTCAAACTTTTATGAAATGCGGAAATCAGATTATATTTTTCTTCACCGCCCTTGTCATACCGCAACGCCTTCTTTTGAAGTGCATTTTCAACTTCTGAAAGACTGATCTCCGTTTTTTCTCTTTTTTCAGTCTCACCTTCTGCAAGCATCATGGATGTAATAATCTCAAGTCCGTTAAGGGCAGACCGCACATCGCCATCTGCAATCTCTGCAAGATGTGTAAGTGCATCATCTGAAATCAAAAAACCGGTATTACCTAAACCCTGCTCTTTATTCTGAAGTGCGCGCCTGAGAATAGTCGTCATATCCTCTGTTGAAAGCGGATTTAAAACAAATACGCGGCATCTGGACATAAGCGCGGCAATCACTTCAAAGGAGGGGTTTTCTGTTGTGGCACCAATCAGTGTGATCAGTCCGCTTTCAACATGCTGTAAAAACGCATCCTGCTGCGCTTTGTTGAAACGATGGATTTCATCAACAAAAAGGATTGTTTTTTTCCGGTGCAACCGACGCTGGTTTTTTGCTTCTTCAATGACGGCCCTGATATCTTTTACACCTGAAAGAACAGCAGAGAACTGTTCAAAAAAAGCTTTGGTTTCATGGGCAATAATTCTTGCGAGCGTCGTTTTCCCACAACCGGGAGGCCCCCAGAGAATCATGGAAAAGATTCTGTCCTGCTCTATAGCCTGACGGATAAGCGCATCAGGACCGACAATATGCTGTTGGCCTACAATATCATCAATCTTTCCGGGCCTCATCCGCTCGGCAAGAGGTTTAAATGTATCTGCTGAATTTTCAGCCTGATAATCAAAAAGATCCAATTTTTAACCTACTTACGTTTTCCTTTTCTCTCTTCAAAAATTTCGGTAAGCCTTCCTGACCGTTTTCTAAAATAAAGACGAATCGGTGTTTTGTCTAATCCCTCAGTCTCTCTTATCTGATTTAAAAGATATCGCTTGTATGAGAAGTGAACCCCGTCAGGGTAGTTAACAAAACAGACAAACGTGGGCGGTTTTGTAGACACCTGTGTTGCATAATAAAACTTCATCCTTTTCCCCTTGTGCAGGGATGGTTCAGTCCGTGTTGTGGCCTTTTCTATAATTCTGTTAAGCCGGCCCGTACCAATTCGAAAGCAATATTGCTCATAGACCTCATCAACAAGTGTGAAGATCCTTGGAACGCGAAGACCGGTTTTAGCTGAAATGGTCATGGCGGGTGCATAATTTAAAAATTTTGAGGCCATTCTCAACTCTTCAAGATATTTTTTAGCTGTTTTACTGTCCTTTTCAACCATATCCCACTTGTTCAGCAGCATCACACAACCGCATTTCCGTTCATCAGCATAACCGGCAATACTAATATCCTGCTCTGTAATCCCTTCATTCGCATCAATTATAATCAGGGCTATATCACAGCGATCCAGACTCTGAAGTGCTTTTATGACAGAAAACTTTTCAATTTTTTTTGAAACTTTTCCTTTACGGCGTATGCCTGCCGTATCCACAAGAAGATAGGATTTACCATTAACATGGCATAGCGTATCGATTGGATCCCTTGTTGTGCCCGGCACATCACTGACAACAACCCTGTTTTCACCCATAATACAGTTAGTTAATGATGATTTGCCGACATTGGGCCGACCAACGATAGCGACCCTGACAGTTTGCTGGGATTCATCTCCTTCCGATTCAGGTAAATCTTTCGTTAAAATATCGAGAAAATCCGGTACCCCATACCCATGCTCTGAAGAAACCGGGTAAAGCTTATCAAGACCAAGCCCGTAAAACTCATAAATAATATTTTCCTGCGGCTCGCTATCAATCTTGTTGACCACATAATAAACAGGCTTTGTTACATTCCGAAGCATTTCTACAATATCGCGATCAAAGGGAGAGATGCCATGCTTGCCGTCAAACATCTGTATGATAATATCTGCATCAGCAACAGCCTGGTCAACCTGGTATCTGATCTGAACGGCGAAATCATCTTCATCTCCGACAATCAAACCGCCGGTATCAACAATGCTGAAATCAATGCCGTCCCATCGCGCCTCACCATAGTGCCGGTCACGGGTTACACCCGGAACGTCATCCACAATCGCAGCTTTGGTTTTGGTTATGCGGTTAAAAAATGCCGACTTACCCACATTAGGCCGGCCAATTATAGCAACAACTGGTTTCATCTGTTTTCTCTATCTATTTCAATAGTTGATTTTCTTATACTTTAAAATTTAAAGATATACCCCAGCCAACCATCTGTGTCAATCAAACCGATTTTTATTAATCAAAATATTTTCTTTTATCTCAATAAGTTGCGTCAAAATATAATTTTCGATAATTTAAGCTTTTTACATCAAACAAAAAATCAGCAGTTCAACACATATTTAAGACCTGTCATATTTTTAACTACTGAAATATATTTGAATTTCGAATATTAAAAGTAAAAATAGCGCCGGGTTCGATATCAAAAACCACTTTACGGGCTTTACTTTAATTTATTTGACATGTGCAAGATATTGTTATAAAAACAGGCATTATTTATCAACAACTTAATCGTCAGGCACAGCCTGCCAACGTATAATTTGCCTGTCAAAAACACTTGAATTTAGACTTGGAATTTGTATTATCAATAAAATGTATTAACTAATTAAATTTCATCCTTTTTTTCTATTTGATAGGAAATTTGAATAATAAGACTTTTATCTTACAGGGGGCATTTAGATGGACGAACAAGCCGAAGCATTGAATACTGAAGTTAAATCCATAACTGCAAAGGAAGGCAAATACCTTACCTTCACGCTTAATGAAGAAGAGTACGGCATCAGTATTTTGAAAGTAAAGGAGATTATTGGTATGATGCCGATCACTTCCGTACCCCAGACACCGGATTTCATGAAAGGCGTTATCAACCTTCGCGGAAAGGTTATTCCTGTTGTTGATTTGAGGCTTCGTTTCAGTATGCCCGCTATGGACTATAATGATCGAACCTGTATTATTGTTGCAGAAATTGGCGATGATGCAGATACAATTCTCATGGGTACGGTTGTGGATTCCGTATCGGAAGTTATGAATATTAAAGGTGATGATATTGAAAAGACACCTTCTTTTGGAACGGATGTTGATACGGAATTTATCCTGGGCATGGCCAAAATGGAAGGCGGTGTTAAAATCCTCCTGGATATTGATCGGGTCTTTAATTCAGAAGAGCTTGATATGTTTGGAAAAGTTGTATCCTAAAGATATTGTTTTATCGCTGAAAATTGCAAACACATTTTAATGCATAAAGAGCTCTTGAAAGCTCTTTATGCATTTTTTAAATGCACCCGCTTTGTTTAACTGAATAATATTTGTCCAATTGATCGACTAAAAAAATATCTTCCCATAGAGTAACAACCCATTATAATGAAAACCGATCTCTCCGGTAAAATCAATTTCCGGATAATCTTCATCCTCTGTTTCGAGGTTGAATTCAAAAACATTATAACCAAGGCCAAGGCCAACATGATCCCAGATATTATATTCTATGGCGATTAAAAGATCCACAAGTGAGCCCTTGAAACTATCATATTCAAGATAGAACACATCAATACTTTGTTTCAGAAAAAGCTTTGGTGTAATCGCAAAATCTGTGCGAATACCTAAAGTCGGCAACGGAGCGGTAATTTCTTGCTCTTCATATCCGGAACCAGCAGCATTAATACCAATTTCTAATGGCATTACAAACAACCCAAGAGAACCGGCAATATCAATCCGTTCATCCTGAAAAAAAGAGTAGCTGTATTCACCTTTAAAAATTCGCAGGTTCCAGTAACTATCAACAGTTGTACCAACAGTGTATGTGTTATCAAAAATATCAATATCTTTTTGCAGGATCTTTTCACTGCTCCGTCTGAAATCAAAGTAGGAAAAATCAAAACGATGGCGGTTGGTTCTTCCAAATCTATAAAATGAATCCAGTCTGAAAACATTTATTGAAGTTTCAAGACCCAGTGCTTCTTCTATATCAACGGTTACACCCACTCCTAATCCGTCTGGACTTATTTGCGCATCACTATCAAGACTGGCTACAAATCCGCCAAGATTAAAACTAAATTTCTCCCATGGAAGATCTTCTTCTATTTCGGTATCGGCTAATGCAGGACTGAAAAACAGACAGGTTAATAAAATCATGGAAAAAAGACTGATTGTTTTTTTCATTATCCACTCCAGAAAAGCAAAAGATTTGTTGATGGGATTAAATCACATAAATATTATATTATAATCTGCAACAATAAAAAGCAAAATATTAAAATCATTTTTGGTTTTATAATTATAGATATATTAAATTTATCAAAAATTGACGCATGTTTTGATTCTTCAGTTTCGTAATTTTCTTTTTTTTGCTATATCTGTTTTTGTTCCTGTGATCCACAATTATAATAAATTCAACATATACGGAATAACGGATGAAACATTTTTACATTCCCTTTGTAATGCTTATGATTGCGTTAACCGGTTGTTCGACCCCAAAACCGGATCCAGCCAAAGTAGCAGAAACAATCAGACTTTATGCTGATACCTCAATAGAGCGTGCTTTTTTTGAAGACCCTGAAATATTTAACGATTCACCATTCAAGCCGCTAGTAGATCTTGCCTTTGAAAAAGAGCGCATCACGCCACCTCACTTTGTTAATATTATCAATCATGGAGACGATGCCTTTATTTCACGTATTCATTTGATCCGCTCTGCACAAAAAACCATCCTTTTTCAGACTTTTATCTGGCAGAACGATGAATCTGCCAATTTCTTTTTTCGAGAATTGCTTATCGCTGCCAGAAGAGGCGTAAAAATCAAAATTATCGTCGACCAGCTTGGTATACGGCATAATAACGAGACCAGTGCGCTGGCTGTTTTATCACATTCAAACGTTGAATTTAAAGTTTATAACCCCACATATGATAAAGCCCAGAGTTCTACCATTGACCTTGCAAGGGCAGGTATTGTGCAATTTGGCGATGTTAACCAGAGAATGCATAACAAAGTTCTGATCATTGATAACATGATTGCCATTACAGGTGGTCGCAACATCGGCAACAAGTATTTTGATCTTGCGCCGGATTATACATTCAAGGACAGGGATATTCTTGTTATTGGCCGCACTTTAGAAAAGATGGTATACTCTTTTTATGAATACTGGAATTATGATAAAACCGTATATCTTTCTGAACTTCACGATGTTGCCCTTGAATTAACGGAGATTCAATCGATACCGGCTGTGGCAAAATTTATTGACGCACCGATCAATCCTGTATTGAAAGATTTTGACAGGTTGGCATCTGATGATGATTATATCCAAAAAAACTTTATAGATAACGTATTTGAAGTTAAAGGACGAATTGCTTTTGTAGCAGACGAGCCCGGTAAAACGGAAAATGATGATCCCAAATCCAAAAGTACTGATAGTGATGCTGAAAAAGCCATATATAGTGCTGAGACATCACTTATTATACAGACACCCTATCTGGTATTCAGTAAAGCAGCTTTAAAAGGTTTAAAAAAGTTGCGGAAACATAATCCGGATTTCAAAATAATTGCCTCAACCAACAGCCTTCCTGCAGCAGATCATATGGCGGTTTATTCAATTGCTTATAAGCAGAAAAAAAAGCTGGTCAAAAACCTGAAGTTTAATATTTACGAACTCAAACCGACACCCGAAGATGTGCATGATATGGTTCGGCGTTATGATATCCTGACACAAAAAAAAATAGCGATGGGAAAGAGTGATGATGGAAGTATTATTTCGGAAACCAAGGGCCCTGTAGTCGGTATTCATGCCAAATCATTCGTCATTGACAGCAAAATTGCATGGATCGGCTCGCATAACTTCGATCCAAGATCAGCAAATTATAATACGGAATTAGCCGTTATTATCTGGGATGAGGCTGTTGCGAAAGCACTGGAGGAAAACATACTAAGGGATACTTTACCGGAAAACAGCTGGCTCATTTCCAGAAAGAGGCAAGTGCCGATCATCTCATATTTCAGCGGCATTATCGGTAGTATTTCACGAGCCCTGCCGGTTTTTGATATCTGGCCGTTCAGGTATTGTACCAGCTATGAATTAAATGAAGGAATGGAACCTGTTTCCAGAAATCATCCCGATTTCTGGAAACATTATAAAGATATGGGCGCATTTCCCGGTATTAATATGTCAGCCAAGGCAATGCAGGCGAGACTAACAACAGCCATGGGCGGTTTTGCAATACCGATAATTTAGATCGTAAAAAAACACTGCGCTTAAATTTGTCAAAAATTATCATCTATTATAACGTAAAATTTGCCCGCGAAACGGCTTCATCAGATATTCTGCGGTGTCAGGTCTGTTCTGAGTATGAGAATAACCTAATTTAACCATTTTTTTGCTGAACTTCGCATGATTACCACGTCCGGGATCGACTACTATTACTTCACAAATAGCTTTGGCATGCTGATTGATAAAACCGGATAAAAGCTCTGCATGATTTCTTTCATACAAAAGATCACTGCCAATAATAAGGTCAAACCTGCCCAGACCACTCTCTTTGTCTTCCCAGCCTGTCCGAACGAATGGTATGTTTTTTCCTTTATTCAATTTTATATTCTCGAGAAGAAAATTTTCAACTTCAGGATGATAATCTGTCGCAGTAATATCTGCAAGTCGATGATTTAATAAAAGGCTCGCCAGTCCAATGCCACAACCTACTTCCAAAATCCGCTTCCCATTAATGTTAAAATCAAATATATGATGAGCTAACACCAAACTTGAATTCCAGACAATTCCAAATAATGGCCATGTTGCTGATGAAATTCCCAATTTTTCAGCGATATTATCATCATCACAGTATTGCTGCTTGTCACGTAAAGTGCGGACATGAATATCTACATCATCAAACTCAATGGTTTGATAACGAATGCGTAATGATGACATGATATGCCTATATCTAATTTATAAAGTGTTAATTTTCACAATTCCCGGTATTCAATAGCCCAACGAGGAACATAACCAGACAAAAAGGCCGGGCCGCAATAGCGTCAATTTTGTTATCATATCACCCTATGTTCTTATTTGCCAGCAAACGTTTCAGATCAGTCGCGCGGTTTTTTGTGTTGGCTGAGTTTTCTTTGTTAGGGATGAATATATTAATTACAAAACTGTTGCTCATTAATCTTGATAAAAATCAAATCTAAGAATCTGATGCCCGAAAACGGTACTCCTGAAACAAAAAAGGCTAACACTGATGAGTGCTAACCTATTGCTTTTAAAGTGGCGTCCCCAAGGGGATTCGAACCCCTGTTGCCGGCGTGAAAG
>JAIPEE010000099.1 GCA_021737275.1 Desulfobacterales bacterium | reverse complement strand
ATATCAGACCGGAAGAAAGTATGCTGATAATTTTAAAGAGACCATGAGAATCATTTTCGATGATTCTCTGGGGAAATGGAATTATAGGGCGATACCAGGAAAAAACTAATTATGTTCAATTTATTTTATATCAATTCCTTAGTAAAACCAAAAATTCATTTGAATTCTTTTTAATAAAATTTAATTTCTTGTAATTTTCGGAGAAAAAATGCAGCGCATTAAAGTGTACAATAAGATTATTTCTGTCTATGAAGTTCGCTGGCCAATTAACGATGATTCTATATTTGAACTCGCTGAGATAATATCCTCTTATCCAGATTATTCTGTTGATGTATATTTTACTGATGAAAGTATTATACATGACTATCTTGATTTACTTAATGATATCCTAAAAAAATGTGCCAATGGAAACTTTCGAATTATTGTACAACCAAATGAAATGCAAGTATGGAAAGTTTACAGCTCTTCATTTTTTAGAGATCGTTTGTCATACAATTTTGATCGAATTGGTGAGAGGATTAAGTTGCATGTTGGCGAAGGAATTGAGAAAAAAATTCTCGATTGTACTTTTGATAAAATTCAATATTATGTAAAACAACTAGGTATATCTGCAGATAGCAGTATTGGTGTTCTGCGATTGGGAAAGAATTATACTGACAAGGCTTGGAGTAAATTATTTAAAGAATCAATATTAATTCTTTCTGTGAATAAGACTATAGTTGTAGATTTGTCTAATTGTGAATGGGGAGATCCACATCCACTCCTCAGCCTTATTTTGCAAATTAGAAAATGGCATGATGGAGGAAAAAAGATCACTGTCAAAGTACGAAACAACATCAACAGATTTAGTAAATTTCTTGTGGAGCAAGGTTTTTTTTCCGAACTTATTAATGCTGGAGGGGGTAGTGTTACAATTCAAAATGAGAAAGGAGAGATACAAGAGTGTCAAACATATACACGAAAAGCCCGTAGTGTCAAAGTCAGCCTTCGGTATATTAACCAGACCTGTATTCCTGTTCATGTCTTTGAGACAACGAAAAATGAAGAACAAATAGCTGACAATCTTGTACGCGCAGCGAAAAAACGAGGTTTGCTGAAATTCTTAACACCCGTTAGTGATGATCCTCATTTCTCTAACTCTATTTTTATTGTACAGGAATTACGCCAAGCCATTTCCGAATTGGTTGGCAATGTCCGTAAGCATGCCTACCAAGAGGGTTCGTCAAATTTTGGTGCATTATATGCTCGCTTACGGCACGGAATTCATGATCCTTTGTGTCCTGATAAAGGGGATACTGAAAAATGTTTTTCAGAAGAGCGAAAGCAGGGATGTGGATTTAAAAAATGCGAGATTGAATCAATTGGATTTATCGAATTATTTGTGTCTGATATTGGGTGCGGATTTGAAAACAGTTTAGAACGCCAGAAAAAAAAATATCCTTATAAATCCAAGTCTTCAAAAATTCGTAAAAATTTATTTCAAAGCTTATTTTCCAGAATATACTATAAAAAGGAACCTGAAGCACTTGTAGGAGAACCATCCAAGCGAGGTTTAAGCTATATTTGTACAATGCTCGCACTTCGTTCGGGGTACATCCGGATCGGTTCGTCAGGATACTGGGCTGGCTGGGATGTGTCTAATAGGGCAAAAAGACCGCATGGTTTTACTTCAAAAACCCAAATGTTTCCAGATGGAGCGAATGTCACAGTTCGTATAAGCAAGTGGAATTCTCTTCAACTGCCTGAAAAATGGACTACAGAAACTATTACAAAACAAATTTCTACAAAATTGTCTAAAAATAAAACCACAAAAAAGAGTTCCTATGAGCAAGACCTAAAGGAATCACTCATTCTACAAAGCTATAGAGCACACAACTTTGAAGACATGAAAGAGACCCAAAGCGATATAGAGCTTAAGCCTTTGAATATATTGTGTATTGATGATCTATCAGTAGGGCAACTGATTAGCTCTGGAGTAGACGATCCCAACACTTTTATTAAAACTCGAAGACCAACTCTTGGCTGCGATATACCATATAATATTATTCTTTGGCGACCTGAAAAAAACATGACGCGTCAAGATATTTTATACTATGTAAAAACTATAGTTTTAGATTATCCTGCATGTTCTTGTTTGATAATTGCAGACCAAGACTTGTCGCACAGTTTATTAACTCTATCTGTATTTGAGAATATACCATTAGAATCAGTGGGGCATATAGATAATATTATTATCTTGTCATCTAATTACAGTCATGTGGAGTTAGAGAGAGATTTATCTGCAAAGCAGTTAAAGGTAAGAACTAAAAGAGAATCCTTAGCATGCCATGCGCCAGATCTTACATTTGCTCATATTGTTCATGCCTATAAAAGGATTGATGCCAATTTTTTTCATCTCGCAATTGTTAGTGACAAGTCGCTTAGACCATATTTAATAAAAGGACCAATAAAGTGGAACAATGATGTGGAGTTGTCATATTTTATTGATTTCAACGCTACTTTAAAAAATGAACTTTGTATTTGGATATATAAACGTAGTCTTGCACGTTTCCTTGCCTACTGCTCAATCTCACAACGACCTTTTCCAACGGATCACCATGTAGAAAAACTAATTGACAACTATAATTTTTATAATAACGATATTATCTTTGATCCTATTGATACTCTTAAAGACAAAATCAATGTCATTCTTAGCAGTGTTATTGTTACTGGAAAGACTATTGATTCAACATTATTAAGAAAAGAAAAAGACAAAAAGCAGATCTATTGTTTCTTTTTTCGGTCTGCTAAGGCTCAAATAGATGCAAGCAACCCTCCCTCGAATTATTATTACTTACTACGTTGGACAGCTGAATTGGAATCATATGTAGCAGTAAAAGGGCAGTGGATCTCTTCAAGATTTGGGTTGCAAGATGGGGATAAATATACCCATAAGCGAATTACAGACAGTCCTTCTATTGGTAAAATTGGAAACAAAGAGTGGCATTTCATAAGGGCTTATCCAAGGTCTTTTCTCAAAGGAAAATTTAAACTTTCCAATAGATATTTGCCTCCAAAAAGCAAGGAATTATTTTGTTACATTTATGGAAATTCACCTCAGCGACCTTTAGGTATTGGACCTAGAGAAGTATATGATTATTGGCAAGAGAAAGATTGTGTCAAATTCGGTCATTGGAGTGCGGGCGGTCATCATGACTGTATTGGAGTAAGAACTTTAGACCCCGTGCAGAGGGATTCTGTAGAGCCTGTAGGTGAGTCATGGCAATATATCTACTCACATTTAAACAGAGTTTTTTTAAAGAAAAAAACCAATGATGTTTTTGAAGAGTGTGATTTATTGGTATGTATATCAGGTGAGATCAGCCAATTTATTATAAGCGAAATTAGGGCTGATGAGATATATAAACAGTCATCTGAATATACAGGCGTGGAAATTAATGATCGGATTTGTGTACTCTCTACAGTAAAGGGACATCGCTCAGCAACAAGGCTACGGATCAATCCCCTCGATTTAGATGAGCTAAAACAAAAGATCCAACTCATTCTCAAAAAGGTGAAATCATCTTCTATAAAAAAAGATCAAGACCTCGGTTTTTCTAAGATTATAAAGACAGAGACAGAGAGAGATCATGCTGTTAAAATACTGTTGTTTGTGCCAACGATTACCTCTATACGATCTTTGCTGGAGATGAGAGAAGCGATATTTTCAGCAGACCCCGCTCACATTGAAAAAATACGAACTTTCAGTCTGTTAGACCGTTCTCGAATGCCCAACACTCTTGAACAGGTTATGGGCTCACATGGGAGTACAAATCAAAATGGAAGTCAGTATTGGCACGCCAAGCATTCTCGCCTCTGGCGTTTAGATATTGATTGTTTGGCGGCTGCTCCACAGGGAGTTTCTCATTCTCAAGGCTGCCCTCTTTGCATCGCCAAGCAGACTTTAGAGAGACTCCAAAATAATGTCGAGAACCGAATAGTGCAGGAGCGACTTGACGAGGTCAGCAAAGATTTACTTCCACGACGAATCAATGGCTATAGGATGGAGCACAAGGAATTGCGATTCGATCTTAGTACTATCGTGAAGACTGAGCCAAAGATAATTTTACACAGGGAAAACCGTGATGATCTTAATCCTTTGACAGAGCCGATAAGCATCAAAACTACTGCTGCAATCGCATGTTTACTCGTGGAGCTTGTAACTGTTTCTGGAGATTACCTTCTTGTAGAGAAGTGGCTTAATAAGTTAGACGTACAGCTCAAAACAGAGAAAGATAATGAGGTTTGTCAACGACTTATTCAGGCAAAAATAGAAATCATTGTTGCCATAATTTTATATTTTCGTATGGACATGGACGACAATCGACGATTCTATTTGTTTGCGAAACTCATACGTGCATTATATGAAGCGGAGAGACCTTCAAGAATTACGGCGTTTGGTCTTGCTGTCATCAGTCTATCTGATATTGATATGTCTACTCGATTGGTGAGGTATCTTTGTGGAAGTCAGCAAATAAGAGACAATGGAGATTTCTTTAATAATTCTCCTGAGGTGGAAAAACCTCTTATAAAGGGTGTTGAAACCGTTCAGAATTTGACCGGTTTATAAATCTTCTTCATTTTCAATAATATGTTTTTCAGGTTTTGTGTTGTTTGAATTGTCAGTTTCTTGCCTGATTCTGTGTTTTTGACCTGTGTGACATCATCACTTTTTGGTCCTTATATGTAATTCAGGCAATACGCCAACAGTCCGATTCAATCAGACTCTGAAAAACGCTTCTACAGTATGCTTTTTTTGGTTATCCTGTGGCGGCAAATAACTCCATTTGTCCGGTGTTTTTCTTTCGGGGTTTTCTCCTCAAACCAGCCATCTCAATCAGTAAGGTTGCTATGGTTGTAAGCGTCGAGCGGAAAACAACGCCACTTTGACTTCTGACCCTTGTTTGTTCAAGTCCCTCACGCTTTTTCATCAGGTTGAATGGACGTTCACAATTTTTCCGAATCGCAATAGATTGTTCAGATTCGGTATGAAGTAGCGGCATCGGTTGAAAATAGCCATTGTCAAAACCAATGGTCCTTGATTTGGGGCACCCGGATTCGATTGGACACTCTCCAGAAGATGCAGCACATCCGAACTCATGTCCTTTGTCCAATGTTCCTAAGCGCATCATCGGGATCTCACAAAAATCGTGGCACAGAACACGCACCGGAGATTCCAAAACATTTTCAGGAACCTTTGTTTTTTCAGATGCCGGCGCCACCACATAAACTCCTGTTTCCTGAAGAACAGATCCGTCACTGTCATGATATGCCTGGTCTGCTGTTATCAGTTTTACATCTATGCCCATGGACTGGGCAAGCTTGATCAATGGCTTTAAAAATAAGCTGTCATGATGGTTTGCTGCACCAACAAGGGAGATTAGAGGAAAAGAATGACCGGTGGATGGATTGATAGCTGTTAATGTATGGAGCCTGTAGCCCACAACGTAATGTGACTTATCTCTTTTGTTCCGGCGTGTCCCGCAATCACAGTCCAGATCTGAGTAGATGCGTATCTTATTACGGCCGACTTTTACCGCACACAGTGGATATTTCACCTCTGAGGGAAGTTCGGAAGAATCAATCCCATGTATCACTGTATTTTCAAGGCATCCGGATTTATAAAAGTAATGGAGGAAATACAGCAGCAGATTCATCACCTTTTTGAACGACAAACTGCTCCTGAAGTGGCACAACTCAGTATGATGTGCCTGGATCTTGTTGCTCAACGAAAGCCTTGCAAATCTTCGGTTCTGCTTACAATCCCTGCCAAAATAATCATCCGAACAGAATTTGCGGTAACTGATCTCCGGATACTTGATGATTTTCAAAAGTTCCATTCGCAACAGTTGATATGGTTTGATCAAGCGATGGGGGGCAGAGTAATTCGCTGGTGAAATGAGGCTGTTTAGGATTTGATCATCCAGAAGATTATCAATGATTCTGAGCTCTTCATCATAGATTTCTGGATAAGACTTTTTGAGTGCACCAAAACCGAAGATGTTATCGTGATAAAAATTGTCTATGTAATCAGCCATTTCTGAAAGATTTTTAACACCTGTTTGCGGAGTTTGATTCGAAATGCCGGTAAGCTCTTCAATAGGCATATCAAGTGCCTGATCATAATCGTAGTTATTCAAAACTTCATCCAGTACTTGCTTGGTTAATTCTTTTTTGACTTTCCTGGTCAGTTTTTTCCAGCCGGGGTATTTTTTTTTAAGTTGCTTTACCACGATGGTCCTGATATGTTTTGAATTCATAAAAGTCCTCTGTTTTAGGGTATTTGTATGTTTTTTTTGTCACTAATAACTATACACTAAAACAGAGGCTTTTTCAATATAACTCATTGAAATATAATTATTTTTTTGCTTTTTGAGCCATTGATTTCAACACCCTTAATAAGGGAAAATACCTAATTTTTGTAAAATTTTTTAAAAACGGTATTTTTTTATTCTGTTTAAAAAAAATTGCAGGCAAAAAACCGGGCACCCTCCTATACAAATTTTTTGCGGCTCAGCAGCAGCAGCACTTCCCTGGCCGCTTCCTCCGGGGTGACATGGGTGGTGTTGATGCGCAGTTCCGG
>JAIPEE010000036.1 GCA_021737275.1 Desulfobacterales bacterium | reverse complement strand
CATTTAAAGGGAGCATTAAGACCAAACGGTTTAGTGCGGCGCTTGATGTTGATTATCTGGAGGAAATTATGTTCACCTGATCAAAAACATAACGCAAACATGATAGGGGCTCTATATATTTTACATGCGTTGCCCCTTTCATTCCATGAACTTCCAGTTGATGGATCAAACCCGAGTATATCAACTCCTCGCTCATCCATGATAACCTTGTCATCAGGCACAATATAAACCCATGTCCCCAACCTTGCTGCATCAAGCGCCACACCCCTTAATGCAATTGCATCATTAAGCTTATCTTCAATCTTCTTTTTGTCAGTTATATTCTGAAGGGTGCCGATTAACCGAAATGGTTTTCCATCCTGACGCCACTCCACAACCTTGCCGCGATCCAGAATCCAGCGTACATCACCATCAGGTGTAACCACTCGGTAATCAATATTAAAAACATTGGCGGTTCCATCAGCAATCGCTTTATCCAGGGCTTTTACTTTTTCCAGATCATCAGGATGAAGATGCCGGTTGTATGTCTGGTTATCTTTGGGGTCAAAACCCAATATTTCGATTGAATGCTGATCATGTATAAAAGTATTATTTTGCAGGTTCCACTCAAACATTCCAAGGTCTGCACCAAAAAGGGCAAGTTCGGTCCGCTCATGGCTTTTCCGAAGCTGTTCTTCATACTTTTTTCGGATTGTTATATCTTGAAGTGTACCGAAAACCTTATTGGCCCTGCCGTCTGTACCCCTTTCAACTAATTTTCTCCGATCATATATCCACTTGAAATCGCCTGAATCAGAAACAACCCTGTATTCATATTCACATGATGTTCGTTCAGTATTATTGAATAAAACATCTTTATAATCAACATCATCCGGGTGAACATGCTCTTTCCATGCAACATCATTATCCGGTTTAAAGCCGAGTATTTCAATAGCAAGATCATCAATAAAGTATATGTCATTTAAAGAGTCATAGACCCACGTTCCAATATTAGCACTGCACAACGCCAGCGCCATACGCTCATAACTTTTCTTTTGAGTTTCAATAGTCTCTTCAAGTGCTTTTGTCTTTTTTTCAAGTATTTCAATTGTCGATTTGTCAGTCATGCTTCTTCCTTTTCAACTACTGGCCTTGAGTTATAATTATCCCCGAATTACTTTGTTACAACCACTTTCTTTTGCTTTACTAACCTGAAGTATCTTCATCTCCATACCCAGAACAGATACCCCATTCTGAATGGTATTAAATATATTTAATAAAGATGTCCCCCAGACGAACATTTTCCCATAACTTCATCAGCTTTATATCCGGTTAACGCCTCACAGGCGCCATTAAACTGAACTATACGGCCGCTGCAATCCAGCACGACAAGCAGCATCCCGCCGACAGAAAACAGAACATTCGCAAGACGCGGATCATGCCATGAAATTTTATCTGCTTGAGCCGGCAGGTTTTTTATTTTTATCGGATTATTGTTCCTGGATTGATCAGTAATGAATAAAACTCCAAAAGAACAACTTGTAACGGATCAGGTTGTTTTAAGTACAAAGTTAATTAATTTAATATAACTGATATCAGATTTTGAAAAAAATGCCGTAAAGAAGCAACAATTTTAATAAAAATATCAGAAACTGCTAATGGCGTCAAATATTTATAAAATGGAAATGTTCTTGAAAAATATGTTAAAAACATGACGATCAAGGAATATAAAGAGACTGGTTTTGATATAATCCGCTGTGCTCAACACACCCATTTTATTGAATATCATCTTAAAAAATTCAACCGGCCTTCATTTCAGATGGTTTTACAGATAGTGTTGCCACAGAAGAGATAAATTGAAAGGGTATTTTATCCCGGATACAAAAAAATCCCGCCGGAACGGGATTTTTGTCACTATTTATTTTAAAGCACTGATTTTTAATTTTTATTCACTCATAATATGAGCATAAGCGCTATGGTTATGGATAGATTCAAAATTCTCCGCACTAACTGAAAACCAGGTGATATTTGAATCTGATTTAAGATCGACCGCAATATCTCTTACAATATCTTCAACAAATTTTGGATTATCATAGCCTTTTTCAGTAACATGTTTTTCATCAACCCGCTTTAAGATAGAATAGACCTCACAGGAAGCAGCCCTTTCAACAAGATCGATCATATCTTCAATCCATATAAATTTATTGAATCGGGTTTTCAAATGAACCTCACCACGCTGATTATGGGCGCCTGCATCACTGATCTCCTTTGAACAGGGACAAACAGATGTAATAGGAACAACAACCTCGGAAACAAGGTCTACATTATTGTCCTTATCACATGAACCGACAAATTTGCAGGTATAGTCCATCAAGCCCGGCACCTTGCTTACCGGTGCACCCTTTTCGATAAAATAAGGAAACGTTATCTTGATATGGGCCGAATCGGCATCCAGATGTGTTTTCATCCGGCTCAGAATTTCCCCAATTTTTTTTAAAGAAACTTCCGGTCTAAAAAGATGCAGCAGCTCTATAAATCGGCTCATATGTGTACCCTTTGATTCATGGGGCAGATCCACATACATATTTATAATGGCAACTGTATTTTGAAACCCATTTTGTTTGTCCTGGACGGTGATGGGGTAACGAATATTTTTAATGCCAACTTTGTCGATGGGCATATTCCTGTCATCACGCTGGTTCTGAATATCAATCATTTTTTTTAAAATATCTTTTTGAGCAAGCGTTTTGGGCATCACTGACTCCTACAAGAGATACTCCAGGTTAACATGGTTCATTGCTCTGAAAATATTCCCTTTTATTTTTTTATTACTTCTATAAAGCTGCTGTAAAAGACCCTTAATCTCTTTTCGTTTTGAAATACCGGATTCCGGACATGAATTGGAAAAAATCGGAAGATCCTGCTCTGCGGCCAGCTTCCCGATACTTTCTTCATCTGAAAGAGCCAGGGGTCGGATAATTTTAATTTCACCATTAAAAAATGACTGTACCGGTACCATCGTACTAATCTCTCCCGAATAAAAAATATTCAGGAAAAGCGTTTCTATCAAATCATCCTTGTGATGTCCGAGAGCCAGTTTTTTACAACCCAGCTCATGGGTAATTTCAAAAAGGCGCTTTCTCCTGAGCCTTGAACATAAAAAGCAGGGGTTTTCTCGATTTTCAGGCCCATTGCTGACGATGCCGTAATCCGTATATTCTATATGCAGATTATAACCCTGCTTTTCACAATACCCGGCCAGGTCTCTACTAAAGCCGGGTTCAAATCCCGGATCAATATAAATGGGAAATAATTTATACTTTACGGGGATACGGTTCAGACGCTCCGTCAGCATCCACATCAGTGCCATACTGTCTTTGCCGCCTGACAGTCCCACTGCTAACCGATCCCCGTCAGCAACCATATCGTATTGATGGATAGCCTTACCCAGGGTTTTGTTAACAGCTTTATATGCTGAACTTGTTTCCGGCAACGGTTTCAGCCTGACTGTTTACTCTGAAGCAGTTTCTTTGCCGGCTTCAGCTTCTTCAACAGCAACTGTTTCAACCGCCTTCGGCTCTACCGCATCAGGAATTTTAATACCTATTTTACCTGCAGCAATTTCACGCAGGGAAATAACAATGTCTTCATTTTTGGGAGAATTTACCAGGTAATCCGAACCCTCACGAATCTGTCTGACACGTTTGGCCGCCATATGAACCAGGGCAAAACGATTTTCCGCGTTCTCCAGACAATCTTTTACTGTAATTCGCGCCACAGAGATACCTCCATCATTAAAATTATATATCTATTTACTATTTATCAGTAACTACCATCGGGTTAAAGTATGTCAACAAGTTCATAAACCCTTTTACCACCAGGAGCCTGAAGTGAAATCTCATCTCCCGGCTGTTTTCCGAGAATGCCCTTACCCAGTGGTGATGAAACTGAGATCCGTCCATGCTCAATACTGGACTCTTCCGGGCCAACTAATTGATACTCAACACTTTCACCATTCTCAACATTCTCAAGAACCACTCTGGTTCCGAATACGGCTCGATCCTTAGGCAAATTTTCAGGATCAATAATATCAGCAACAGCCAATTTATGGCCCAGTTCACCGATTCGTCCTTCAATAAATGCCTGACGATCTTTTGCCGCATCAAACTCAGCATTTTCAGAAAGGTCGCCATGCGCCCGGGCCACCTCAATCGCTTTTATGTTTGCAGGGCGCTCTACCGTTTTTAAATTTTGTAACTCTTTTTTAAGGGTTTCATACCCTTCTCTGGTTATTGGTACTCTATCCAACTTGACACTCCTGCTGCAGCGTTATATATCAGGCGCCGCTTGATTTTTTACAAATATTTTTCCGCTAAAATTTCTGCAATTTGTACTGCATTTGTTGCAGCACCCTTACGGATGTTATCGGCAACAATCCACATATTTATTCCATTTTCAATAGACTCATCCTGCCGAATACGTCCGACAAAGGTTTCATCTTTTCCGGCTGCATCAATCGCAAGCGGATAAACATTGTTTTCCGGATCATCAACGACCTTAACGCCTTCTGATACAGAAAGAAGTTCCTTTACCTCATCAGCAGTAATATGAGAATTTGTCTCAATATTGACGGATTCAGAATGGCTGAAGAATACCGGGACACGAACTGTTGTTGCCGTTACGCCAATGGAATCATCTTCAAAAATTTTCCTGGTCTCATTGAGCATCTTCATCTCTTCCTTGGTATAGCCATTATCAAGAAAGACATCAATATGCGGCAGGCAGTTAAAAGCAATCTGGTGTGGGTAAACCTTCTTTTCATAATCAACAAAGTTCATTATGGCACGGGTTTGGTCAAAAAGCTCATCAATCGCTTTCTTTCCTGTTCCTGATACGGCCTGGTAGGTTGAAACAACAACACGTCTGATACCGACCTTTTTATGTATCGGATAAAGCGCAACCAGCATCTGTATGGTTGAACAGTTCGGATTGGCAATAATGCCTTTTTTCGTATAACCGGCAATAGCATGCGGATTAACTTCCGGAACAACCAGCGGTACATCCGGATCCATCCGCCATGCACTGGAGTTATCAACTACAATTGCACCTGATTCGGCTGCAATAGGAGAAAACTTCTGACTCGTTCCACCACCTGCAGAAAAGATGGCAATATCAACATCCTTAAAAGATTTTTCGGTCATCTCTTCTACAACAACGGTATCACCCATAAACTTTAATTCACGGCCGGCCGATCGTGATGATGCCAGAAATTTAATGTTTTTTACAGGAAATTTACGTTCCTCAAGACATTCAATCATCTGGTTCCCAACGGCACCCGTGGCCCCTGCAATCGCTACATTTACTTTTTTATCTGCCATGACTTCACTTTCTTTGTCCGGTTAATCGTGGTTAATACTTTTATTAATTATTTTCATTAATATGATTTACAATAAGATCGCCAACTTCACTGGTTGAGTACCCCATTTTACCGGCACCAAGGTCTTCAAGGTCTTCACGAAGCACTTTAATAACGGCTGCTTCAATCATGGCAGCGGCCTTATCTTCACCAAGTGTTTCGAGCATCAACTGGGCAGAAGAAATTGCAGCGACAGGATTGATTACACCCATGCCGGTATATTTTGGTGCTGATCCGCCAATGGGCTCAAACATGGAAACGCCTTCGGGGTTGATATTGCCACCTGCGGCAATCCCCATGCCACCCTGAATCATTGCGCCTAAATCAGTTATAATATCACCAAACATATTATCTGTTACTATAACATCAAACCATTCCGGGTTTTTGACCATCCACATGCAGATGGCATCAACATGAGCGTAATCTGTTTCAATATCCGGATAGTCCTTTGCAACCTCATTAAAAGTTCTTTCCCATAAATCAAATGCGAACGTCAGAACGTTTGTTTTACCGCAAAGTGTCAGTTTTTTGCGTTTATTTCTTTTTCGGCAATACTCAAATGCGTAACGGACACAGCGCTCTACACCCTTGCGTGTATTAATAGATTCCTGAATGGCAACTTCATCAGGTGTCCCCTTTTTAAGCGTTCCACCGGCACCGGCATAAAGCCCTTCGGTGTTTTCACGAACAACGACAAAGTCAATTTCTGCAGGGCCCTTATCTTTTAATGGTGTTTCAACATTTTCATATAGTTTGACCGGGCGAAGATTAATGTACTGATCCAGGGTAAACCTGAGATTTAGAAGTATGCCCTTTTCAAGAATACCCGGTTTTACATCCGGGTGGCCGATAGCGCCCAGGTAAATTGAATCCGCCTTTTTAAGACCCTCAACAACAGAATCAGGAAGAACCTCTCCGGTTGCAAGATACTGATCACCACCAACATTATAGCGGGTATATTTAAGCTTAAAACCTGCTTTTGCAGCAGCAGCATTCAGGGCTTTTATGCCTTCAGCGATAACTTCCGGACCGGTACCATCACCGGGAACAACTGCGATATTGTAAACGTTTGCCATAACAACTCTCCATTAAAAATTTTATTTCATATTTTGAATTTATTCATATATTCCACATGCTTCATAAAAACCATACCGGCCTCCGGGGGCCGGCTTATTCTATTATAAATCATTACCAGGCCGGCGCTTGACCGATCCGGTTATAGTTACTCTAAAAATTATCAGATCTGGTTTTCTCTTTGCTCCTCAATTTTGCGGGTTTCAGCATCTTTCTTTTTACTATTTTTGTAGTATCTGACTGTAAAAAGAGGGCCTGAAACAATATAGGTAAACCCAATTAAAAACAGGGCAATGGATGGTTGTGCTGCAATAAAAATCAGAACAAGAATTACAAAAACATGGAAATTAAAATTACTTTTTCTGAGAAATTTCGAATTTTTAAAGCTTTGATATTTAATATTACTGACCATCAAAAAAGATAATATATATATCATTACAAGCACCATGACTGGGATTGTTTCAACACCAAGGTTCAATTTATTAAAGAACAAAATCGTAACGGCATTCATTCCTGCTGCTGCGGGAATAGGTAATCCCTGAAAATAGTCACTGCTGATTTTACCCACCATCGTATTGAAACGCGCAAGTCTTAACGCGCCGCAAGCCATGTAAAGGAATCCCGCCAGCCAGCCGATTCGACCAAAAGGCTGCAATGCCCACAAGTACATCATCAGGGCAGGTGCCATACCAAATGATACCAGATCAGCAAGAGAATCATACTCAACACCAAAGCTGCTCTGCGTGTTGGTTGCCCTTGCAACTTTACCATCCAGCAGATCAAACACAGAAGCGATCAGAATGGCTACTGCAGCTGAAACAAACTTGCCGTTTATAGCTGATATAATAGCATAAAAGCCGCAAAACATATTCAGCGATGTAAACAGATTCGGCAGGATATATATCCCCCGGCGAAATTGCTCTTTGTTAAACCTTGTCTTACCACTCATACAAAATACCCCAGTACTGACGAGCCGGCACTGACCTTATCTCCGACAGAAGCACCAATTTTAACCCCTTCAGGCAGATAAACATCAACACGTGACCCAAAGCAGATAATCCCGAAACGCTGTCCCCTCAGAACGTGCTCATCCTTTTGAACCTTGCAGATAATTCGTCTTGCAATCAAACCTGCAATCTGGACAAAACAGATCCGTTTGCCTTTAGTTGTTTCAAGGTAAACAGCATTATGTTCATTATCCTTTGAAGCCTTATCCAGGCTGGCATTAAAAAACTTGCCCGGAAAATAGCTTATTTTTTTGATTTCTCCTTCATAAGGAACCCGGTTGACATGAACGTTAAAAACCGACATAAAAATACTGATCTTCAGGCATGGTCCATCATAAAAAGGTGTCTCGTCAACGCGGTTTATATAAACAATCCTGCCATCTGCCGGAGAGACAAACATTCCCTCACCGTTCGGTATAACCCGATCCGGATCTCTGAAGAAAAAACAGATAAAAACCGTAACGATAAGGCCAATTATGGAGAGACATTTGAAACCCAGAATTGCAAAAACGGCTACCACAAAGCCTGAAAAAAATATAAACGGGTAGCCTTCTCTTGCTACCGGAAAAGCTGTCTGAGCGGGTGGGTCAGACCACGAATATTTATCCATATATAAAACCTTAATCTCTCTGTCAATCACAGAACAATCTGCTAATTATAATGTTGCTGTCTATATCAGCTTCATTTTTTAATGTCAATTGGTTACAAATTCTACATTTTTCTTTATTTATTCATTTTAGCAGTTTTTTTCCAAGGTTTAATTCTGCATCAGACTTTCTGATATATTGGGGTATAATGGCGCCCACCTCCTGATCTGAACCGGCATTAAACCGCTCAAGACCTAAAAGGGCAACTGTCGCAGCATGGATTCTGCCCTGAGATTCCGGTACAAAAAGCGCGTTATCATGATAAAGATCCTTAATCATATCTTTATAAACCTTCGCACCATCACCAACAAAAAGACTTGGTGTAGTGGTATCCAATTTAAAATCCGTTGGAGAAAAAACGAGTTCATCCGTTACTTTCTGCAAACCCCTTTCATCAAATCTGTAAGAAGCCCCATAAACCTCTCCCTTTCTCGCATCAAGCAGCGGACAAATAGTATAACCATGAACCGCTGCCTGAAATGCAAGCACATCAAGACTTGAAACAGCCACAACCGGTTTTCCCATACCGGCAGCAAGCCCCTTTACGGTACTCAATCCTATCCGGAGGCCGGTAAAACTTCCCGGACCCCGGGTTACCGTAAAACCGTCAATATCAGACAACCCCACACCTGCCATCCGAAAGGTCAAATCAACCATTTCCATCAAATGTTTTGAGTGAGTCCGGCCTGTGGCGGTATTAATCTCTGCAAGCAGCATTGTATCTTCACATATAGCAACGCTACAGCTTTTTGTTGCGGTATCAAGTGCTAAAATCTTCATATAGTACTATATTGTTTTATTTTTTCTTCTTTTTTATCGTCTTCTTTTTAAGCGTTTTGCCGAAAGCTACGGGAATAACATCCTCCATCTGAGACACAGGAATAAATTCAATTTTCCGCTTAACATTGTCCGGTATTTCAGCCAGATCTTTTTTATTTTTTTCCGGAATAACAATCTTGGTAATACCGCCTCTCAGTGCACCAAGCGCTTTTTCCTTCAAACCGCCGATCGGCAATACCCTGCCCCTGAGTGTAATCTCCCCGGTCATGGCAACATCTTTCAGAACCGGTTGTTCTGTAAGTGCCGAAATCAGTGATGTTGCTATGGAAATACCGGCAGATGGACCATCCTTCGGAATGGCGCCTGCAGGCACATGAATATGCATATCGACTTTATCAAAAAGGCCGGGCTTCAAACCGAACTGATCATAATTTGCTTTGATAAAAGTTATAGCTGCCCTTGCCGACTCCTGCATGACCTCACCAATCTGGCCGGTTATAATTATCTCTCCCTTGCCGTTGATAAGGGAAGTTTCGATATACAACACTTCTCCGCCAACCTGTGTCCAGGCGAGTCCCGTTGAAAGACCGATCTGGCTCTCTTCCTGATCCATCTCATCCAGATATTTTGGAACTCCAAGAAATTTTGACAAATTATTTTTTGTAATTTTAAAAGAGCCTTTATCTCCTTCGGCAACATTACGGGCAACCTTCCGACATATGGTACCCAGCTCTCGCTCCAGATTTCTCAATCCTGATTCCAGTGTATATTCTGAAATTACCTGTTCCATTGCCCCATCACTCAATGACAATTTCTTTTCACTCAGCCCGTTTTCCTTGAGTTGGCGCGGCAGAAGATATTTTTCCGCGATAACCTTCTTATCTTCTTCCGTATACCCTGAAAGTGTAATAACCTCCATTCTATCAAGCAGGGCCGATGGAATGGTATCCGTCAAATTTGCTGTCAGGATAAACATGACCTTTGAAAGATCAAAAGGCAGATTCAGATAATGATCACTAAAATCAGCATTCTGCTCGGGATCAAGTGCCTCAAGAAGAGCAGAGGAAGGATCTCCCCGGAAATCATTGCCAAGCTTATCAATTTCATCCATCATAAATACGGGATTGTTGGTACCGCATTGTTTTAAACCCTGAAGAATTCTGCCGGGCATGGCACCGATATAAGTTCTTCTGTGCCCTCTGATTTCAGCTTCATCACGTATTCCGCCAAGAGATATCCGGATAAATTTCCGTTTAAGCGCTTTTGCAATGGCCTGTCCGAGTGATGTTTTTCCGACACCGGGCGGGCCGACAAAACAGAGGATCGGACCCTTCATTTTTGGATTCAGCTTTCGAACACTCAGATATTCAAGAATCCTGTCTTTGATCATGTCCAGGGAATAATGATTTTTATCAAGGATCTTTTTGGCTTTTTTGATATCAATCATATCATGAGTTGATTTACTCCACGGCATCTCAACAAGCCAGTCCATATATGTTCTGATAACAGAGGCTTCGGAAGAATCCGGATGCATCTGTTCAAGGCGCTTCAGCTGTTTTCCGGCTTCATCTCTTGCCGCCTTGGGCATTTTAGCCTTTTTGATCTGTTTATTATAAAGCTCCAGCTCCAGGGTTTTTTCATCCGCCTCACCCAGTTCTTTGTGAATGGCCCGAACCTGTTCCCTGAGGAAATAATCCCGCTGGGTTTTTGAAATCTCGTCTTTGACCTCGGACTGGATCTTGGCCTGAACGGCAGACAGTTCAACCTCTCTGGAGAGAAGATCATTTACCTTTTTAAGCCGCTTAACCGGATCCGTCATTTCCAGCAATTCCTGGGCTTCATCAATCTTGAGCTTAAGATTTGAGGTAACAAGATCCGCCAGCTTGCCGGGATCTTCGATACTGTCAAGAATTGACCCGACGTCGCCGGTAAGTTCACCCCTAAGAGCAAGAATCTTTTCGGCATTTTCCTGAACATTACGCATCAGAGCCTCTTTTTCGACATCGGTGCCGGAAACAGGCTCATCTTTTAACAACTCGATTTTAACCTTATAAAAAGATTTTTTGCGGGTATATTTTAAAATTTTTGCTTTAGTAATGCCTTGAACCAGAGCCTTAACTCGGCCGTCAGGCAATTTCAACATCCTGAGAATACGGCCAATCGTACCCACGGAATAGATCTCTTCAGCTTTGGGGTCTTCTATACCGGAATCCATCTGGGTAGCCAGGAAAATAAATCTTTCCTTAGAAACAGAATCTTCGGCTGCGCGAACAGAACGTTCCCGGCCCACAAAAAGCGGCAACAGCATGTCACTGAAAATTACAACATCTCTGACCGGCAGCAATGGTAATGTTGTGGGAATATCGCTCTCATTCTCTTCCTCGTCAAGAATACTAATGAGATCATCCTTATCTGTTTCAGCCATTTTATCTCCTGTATGTGAAGCCCTTACGGGATTTTTTTAAGTTACCGGCAGATCAGATTATCTGTTGAAACGCCTGCCGCTTTATCCAATCTATCACTTTTAAGTATCTCTTATACGATGTAATTTATTGGAACTATATAAATTATAATAATTTATCGCTAATACTATAAAACATTTTTCCCCTTTGACAATATCAATCTTGCTTTTTTTATGGTTATTAAATATTTATATGTCTAAATTAATTTTAAAAAATATCATCTTAACTGAATGCGGATCTTCTTGATGCCTGATTATTATCTGATTGAAATTTCATGTCTGTTGTTTGGCCTCTGTATTGGCAGTTTTTTAAATGTCTGCATATACAGACTTCCTGAAAAAAAATCTATTGTTCACCCCCGCTCCATGTGTCCCAAATGTAAAAATATAATCAGCTTTTATGATAATATTCCTGTTTTGAGTTACCTGTGGCTGAAAGGGCGCTGTCGTAAATGCGGCATTCACATTCCAATTCGATATCCGTTTATTGAAATGATCAGCGGTTTTTTTGCACTATGTGTTTATCTGAAATTTGGCATAAGTCCGGAAACAATTATTTATTATATTTTAATTGCAGCGCTGATTGTCATAACCTTTATTGATATTGACCATCAGATTATTCCTGACGAGATTTCAATTCCGGGAATCCCCATTGGATTTGCAGCATCCTTTTTACTGCCGCTGGTCAGTATCAAAAGTTCAATTCTGGGCATTTTTGTCGGCGGCGGCACTCTTTTCACTATAGCCTGGGGTTACCAGATGATCACCGGAAAACAGGGGATGGGCGGCGGTGATATCAAACTTCTGGCAATGATCGGTGCATTTATCGGTTTAGAGGGTGTTATGATAACCATATTTATTTCATCCATTATTGGAACAATTACCGGACTTATTATTATGCTCCGTTCACAGAAGGGATTGAAAATTGCTGTTCCATTTGGGCCGTTTTTATCCATTGGCGCAATCTTGAGTATATTTTTGGGCACCGAACTGAAAATGTGGTATTTCAGTTTCTTTATATAAAAATTTTTTATCCGTTGCATTATTAATATCAGTTTTATGAGGTCGGTTTCTTTATGATTAAAAAGATTTCTTATTGTTGACGACTCCCCTGTAGCACGGAAAATTATGAAAACCTGCATTCCCAAAGACAGGGAGTATGAATTATTCGAAGCTGCCAACGGGCGTGAAGGTGTTGAGATGTTTCAGACCGTTAAGCCTGATCTGGTATTTATGGATCTGACCATGCCTGAGATTGACGGCTATAAAGCAACCGAAGAGATCAAAAACCTTGATAAAAATGCAATGATCGTTGTCGCAACCGCAGATGTTCAACCTAAATCTCTTGCCAAAGTTATGGCACTGGGCGCTTTTACCGTATTAAAAAAACCACCGCGCAAACAAATACTTGAAGATATTATTGATAAGGTTGAAACACAAATTGAAAAAAGTTCAAGCTGAGGCAGCTAATGAATATTGAAGCTATTGCTCTTTTTTCAGACGAGGAAAAAGATATACTGCAGGAAGTTATGAATATTGCTTTTGGCAATGCGACTGCTGACCTTGCTGAAATGATAGATATTTTTGTCGTTCTGAATGTGCCGGAAATTCAGGCTATGAAGGTCAATGACCTGTCGGTATATTTTAAAAAAAACATTCATGATTTTGATAAAATATGGGCATTGGATCAAAAGTTTTGGGGTGATTTCAGCGGGTCCGGATTTCTTATTTTTCCGGCTCGATCCGGCAAAACACTTATTGATCTTTTTGATACCGGTGACACTGAAGAAGTTGAAAGCAAACAGATTGAATCTCTTGAAAAAGAGGTGCTGCTTGAAATTGGAAATATCCTTGTTGGCGCTTGTGTCGGGAAAATTGCCGGATTACTGAATACAAACGTAACCTACTCACCTCCGGTTGCATCTCAGAGTGAGAGTAAAGATTTCAGCACACTGGTTGAACCTTTTAATTTCAACCAGACTGCGATCATCATGAAAACGGTGTTTGAATTTGAAAATCAGCATATTAACGGCCTGTTGTTTTTGATCACCAACCAGGATTCCATTGAATGGCTTAAAAAAGCCCTATACGACTATCTTGAATCTTTTGACGAATGATTTTCTCTCAGATATTTGACATGGTAAATGTCGGCATTGTTATCCTTGACAAGGATTGCAATGTATTCAAGTGGAACCGATGGCTTGAAACCAGAAGCAAGATTTCTGCTGATAAAATTATCGGGGAACCCATATTTAACTACTTTCCGGAACTGAACAAGTCATGGTTCCATCGCAATTTCAAGTCAGTTATAAACTTTGGAAATTTTTCCTTCTTTTCACAGAAACTGCACAAGTATTTTTTTCCTTTTAAAGCTTCAAATACACTTGGGTCAAAATTTGAATTTATGCAGCAAAGCTGCACCATGGGCCCGCTTCGTGACGAGCATAATAATATCGCGTATACCTATATCATGATCCAGGATGTTACTGAAATTGCCGCGTACGAACAACGACTCATTGACCTGAATACAAAGGACAGTTTGACCGGAATTTTTAATCGCCGGTATCTTGAAAAAACACTGGAAGGTGAGTTCGCAAGGCATCAGCGCTACTCCAGGCCATTCAGTGTCGTCATGATGGATATTGATTTTTTCAAAAAGATAAATGATACACACGGGCATCAATGTGGGGACTATGTGCTTCAGGCATTTGTAGAATCAATATCGACCAATATCCGGACTGTTGACATCGTTGCCAGATATGGCGGTGAAGAATTTTGTTGTCTTCTGCCTGAAACACCGCTTGATGCTGCTGTAATCATGGCTGAAAATTTGCGAAATATCATTGAAAAAAGCATTTATCACTATAATGATATTGACATCCGGTTTACGATCAGCCAGGGCGTATCGGAACTTTCAGATCAAGTTGAATCGGCACAGGATCTTATCAAAAAAGCTGATTCAGCACTCTATGAAGCCAAGGCTTCCGGCCGAAACCGGGTTTGTTCCTGTTAACACCATACCGTATTGTGTTACTTAGATTTTACATTCTCAGAAGGAACACCGCCAAGAAGAATAGCAAACCATTGAGTGTCTTCACTGCTTTCAAGAGCGATTTTTACAATCATTGTAAGCGGTACAGACAGCAACATGCCGACAGGCCCCAATACCCATCCCCAGAAAACAAGAGAAAGAAATACAATCAGAGTTGAAAGGCCGAGGCCTTTACCCATAAATTTTGGCTCAATGACGCTTCCAACAACAATATTTACAACCAGATAACCACCGGCTGCCAATAAGGCGCTGCCAAACCCGATTTGAACCAATGCCATAAGAACGGCCGGAACAGCTGCAATAATTGACCCGATATTTGGAACATAATTTAGTAAAAATGCCAGCAGTCCCCACAATAATGCATAATCAACACCAAGAACGGTAAGCCATAGCCAGATAACAGTCCCGGTAATCAGACTGAAGATGGTTTTAATGCCCAGATAGCGATTCACACTTTCAAGGAAAAAACTGAAACCGGACATAGACTGTTCAGGATTTTTTATGGCGACCTGGAGTTTTTTTGGAAAACCGGAGGCTTCAAGCAAAATAAAAACAACTGTAAGTAATATCATAAATCCGTTAGTAAAAACACCGCTCAACATGCCAAGCATATTACCGGCAATGCTCATAACTTTTGCCGGATTTAAATTATCAGATATCAGTTTACCATCAACATCAAAACCGAAACCTTCAAACCATGTAATTGCGGTGCCGGTTATCTCAGATAATTTTGCATGGTAAGCCGGCATTGTTTTGATAAAACTATTAATGGACGAACCGACAAATCCTGCCAGAAAAAATGTCAGTACACATATAATAACCAGAATAGATAATATGGCAAGCCAGTTAGGTAAACCTTTTCGCTGCAGCCAGAACATAAATGGTGCACAGATTATTGCAATAAATACAGAAAGAAGAAAAGGAACAAGAATCGAACCGGCCGCTTTCATGCCGGCTACAAGGATCACAAAACATGCCAAAGCCAAAAGTACCCTGGTACCACTGGACAACCTGTTTGTTTCAGCCATGATATCTCCTAATGGTTCAACTATAAATTTTACCGCTTTATCTGAAAATTCATAATTGTAATCTTACTTTTAATCATAATCACTATAGCCTTAATAGCTGTCGAAACGAGAGTAATTATAATAATGTTATTAAATAAGCAGGCTTGCTAAAAAATAAGTGTTTTTCAATACTACCTGAAAATTACTATCTACTTTTTATTATTCTCATAAAGTACATTAAAGATGTGATTACTCGACTTAAGGCTCTCCTCACAGGCGTCGCCAAGAAAGCCATGAATAGATTCCATAAACTCGACACCCGAGCCATTATTATCGGTAAGAAGTAATGCCTTGCTTTCATCTATGGCATCTTTGAATATCCCAAGTACATCACGGGCATGTCTGTTTTTGCCGATGATTTTTGAAAACATGCTGAGATCCTGCGCAAAAAGCCTGCCTACCAGGTCAAAATTGATCCTGAATACAGGTGTGGCGCAAAACCTGGCTTCATCCGGTGTAAGATCCATTTTCTGCATTGTACGTCCGAGGCATACTGTCAGAAAATGTGTCAGACTTTGAATAACAGCCATGTTTCTGTCATGCCGTTCGGGTGTCATTCGGGTAGAGACTGCGCCTTTATTATTTAAAAGTTCTTCAAGGAACGCCAGCCATTTGCTGCCGCGTGCAGGGCAAAGGGCAACATTTTGGCCTTTAATGGACTCCGTAGAAGGTCCAAAAAGCGGATGGGTACCAATCACTTCAGCTTTGGAGTGCTCATACATGGCATTAACAATATCTTCTTTCAGAGAAGAAAAATCCATCAATAACTGATCAGGTTTAAGCATCGGCCCTACTTGCTTTGCAATTTCAACATCAACACCAATCGGCACGCTGATAATAACTATGTCTGACTGCTGCGCAACATCACCATGGGTAATTTCAGTTTTTCTGCCAGCTACTAAAACCGTATGCCCTGCTTCAGTAAAAAACTTTTCAAACCAGCGGCCCATCTCACCGGTGCCGCCAATAATACCAATTGTAAACCCGTTGCTCATGAAATTGCCCTCTGACGTAAAAGGTGATCGGCCAGCACAATACCGGTCATTGCTTCACATACGACATTTATCCTGGGAATTGCTGAAATATCGTGCCTGCCGGACATTTTAATTGTTGTTGCAACACCTGATTTATTGATGGTTTTCTGCTCCTTTGCTATGGAAGGAATCGGTTTTACTGCAACACGAACAATAATATCATCACCATTTGAAATTCCGGCCAGTATCCCGCCGGAATTGTTAGATTCAAATCCATCAGGTGTGATGGCATCATTATTTTCAGAACCCAGCATTTCTGCAGCCTGAAATCCGGCTCCGATTTCAACACCTTTTACAGCACCGATACTCATCATAGCTTTAGCCAATTCACCATCCAGCTTATCAAAAACAGGGTCCCCAAGTCCTGCCGGGACACCCTTAGCTGAAATTTCGACAATGCCGCCAAGTGAATCACACTTTTTTTTTACTTCCTCAACACGTGCTTTAATTTTTTCAGCAGCTTCCGGGTCAGGGCAACCAAACATGTTTTTGTCAATCACTGTCATATCCCGCTGTTCAGCTTTGATACCACCAAGTGCTATTGTATATGCGGACACAGTAATATTCTCTTTTTTCAAAACAGCTTTGGCGACGGCTCCTGCTGCCACCCGGCCGGCAGTTTCTCTCGCAGAAGAACGGCCGCCACCACGGTAATCACGAAATCCATACTTTGCATCATAGGAAATATCTCCGTGCCCCGGTCTGTAAAGCTCTGCAAAAGCAGCATATGCACCGGATTTTGCATCCTTGTTGTTGATCATGACCATAATCGGCGTACCGGTTGTTTTCCCTTCAAAAACGCCGGACATAATAATGGCGGTATCTTCTTCCTTGCGAGTTGTACTCGCAACAGAAGAGCCGGGTTTACGGCGATCCATCATTTCCTGGATAATACTCTCATTCATGGGGATACCTGGCGGGCAACCATCTATAACGACACCGATTCCCATACCATGGGACTCGCCCCAAGTTGTGATCCTGAACATATTTCCAAAGGTATTTCCAGGCATTAGAACCTCTTAAATTTTAAAATTCTTTGTTGCCGTAATAATATCGGTCAACTTAGTCAGCTTATCGCAAACGTCACTGATACGCTTGTCATCCGTATTTACAAGATAATCCATGGCCTTTTCATAAAACGGTTTTCGGGCAGCGATGGTCTCTTCAATTTCATCTTTTAGTTTTTTATCTGTAAGCGCCGGGCGAAGATCACCCGTTTTTTCATCCTGCATAATTCTTTTCAGCACAGTTTCCGGCCGGGCATTTAGCCAGATAACAACACCGGTACTTTTCATTCTGTCAATATTATCATTATCCAGAACAACACCGCCGCCGGTTGAAACAACATGATTTCTTAACATGGAAAGACGTTTAAGCACATCTTTTTCCATACTTCTGAAAGCACCCCACCCCTGAACACTTACAATCTCTTTAACTGTTTTCCCCTGCTCTTTTATCAGCTCAGTATCCGCATCAATAAAAGGCCGGTTCAGATTTTCAGCCAGATATTTTCCAGTCGTTGTTTTTCCGGTGCAGCGGTACCCGATCAGATATATGTTCATATTAGATTCCACTTCCCAAGCCAAATGTTGTCGTAATCTAAATCGTACGCTCAGTCTTAATCTGTTTTTTTAATTACTTTTATTAGGAATACGATTAAGATTTTTTACTAATACAGCGTGCTGAATACATCCCAATACGTCGGAAATGATTTTTCAACACAGTTCTCACCCGTAATAACAACACCGGGCACCTTTAAACCGGCAATTGAAAAACACATCGCTATCCGATGATCATTATATGTTTCAATCTCTGCACCGTGTGGCTTACCGCCCTTAATGATCAAACCATCATCCGTACATGTAACATCAATACCCATCTTGCCAAGTTCCGTGGCTACTGCAGATAAACGGTCACACTCCTTGGCTTTAAGGTGTGCGACATTTCTGATCGTCGTCGTCCCTTCTGCAAATGCAGCCACCACACCGAGTGTTGGTACAATATCCGGCATATCAGACATATCAACATCTATTGCCTTAAGATTATTTCCGAAAACAGTGATACCGCTATCATCTTTTTTAACTTGTGCGCCCATCTGCTCAAGAACATCAACAAACCGGATATCACCCTGTTGTGTTTCAGCACTTATTCCTTTTACTGTTATTTCAGCACCTGTAATTGCTCCTGCTGCCCAGAAATAACTCGCATTTGAACAATCTGATTCTACGTTATAGTTACCGGCATTATATATCTGGTTACCAGGAATATTAAAGTGCTCATAACCTTCACGGCTGGTTTCAATGCCAAGCCTTTCCATGACATCAATTGTCATATCGATGTAAGGTTTTGAAACAGGACCTTCTATAATATCGATTTCAAGCCCCTCTTCCAGACATGGTGCGATCAGTAAAAGAGATGAAAGGTACTGACTGCTGATTTTACATTTCAGATCAACATGGCCGCCTTTTCTGTTTCCGGCAACAAGAGATACCGGGGGACAACCATTTCCTTTTGTTGAACACGCGGCAATGCCCACCTGGTTCAGCCCGTCAAGCAGATCCTGAATGGGACGTTCAAACATTCGGGTCGTGCCGGTAAGAATATATTCTCCCTGACCAAGTGCGGCCACACCGGTTAATAATCGTATTGATGTGCCGGAATTACCCATGAATATAGCTTCGGGCGCAGACTTAAGAGAGCCTTTTTCACCGGTGATAGTAAACCCGTCCGAAGTCTCTTCAGCATTAATACCAAATTGCTTTAATGCACTAAACGTCAGAAGTGTATCTTCACTTTTCAAGGCGTTGCTTATTTTACAAACACCATCTGATAATGCAGAACCAATAAGTATCCTGTGTGTATAACTTTTGGAGCCGGGTATGATAACAGAGCGGTTATCAATCTGCTGTGTCTTAATTTCTATCATGGTGGTTCCTTATAACTTTAACCGGCAAGCAAATGCCATATACGTTCATGATTTTATTAATGATAATATTCACTTTCAACGCGTTATTATCTCCCTGAAAGGGCGTTAATGACGACCTCTCGCATGACATCCACAGGTGCTTTCCGGCCGGTCCACTGTTCAAACTGAAACGCCCCCTGGTAAACAAACATGGCAACACCGTCAATTGCCGTACATCCGTTTTCATGTGCTGTTTTAAGAAACAATGTTTTAAGCGGATTATAAACAATATCCATCACCGTCATAGCCTGTTTAAACATATTTTCAGGAACCGGCATTTGGTCTATATTGGGCGTCATACCTACAGATGTTGTATTAATAAGTATATGACAATCCAGCTGCTCAACCTGATCCATCGGGCAAAAACCAGCGCCGATATCACGAGCGAGACGTTCCCCTTTTTGAACGGTCCGGTTAACAATTGTAACCAGCCCGCCCTCACCGGCCATACCGAATCCAATGGCGCGAGCCGCACCACCTGCACCTAATATCACAATCTTTTTGCTCTCGATTTCGGTTATCTCTTTCAGTGCCTTTACAGCGCCCAGGCAATCTGAATTATACCCGATCAATTTTCCTGCTTCATTTACAACCGTATTAACAGCACCAATTTTTTCTGCCATCTCATCAAGCTCATCCACAAATTCCATGATGGCACGTTTATGCGGTATGGTAACACTAAAGCCTTTAATATCCAGTGCACGCATGCCGGTTATGGCAGCTGCAACATCTTTTACATGAAAGGCAACATAAACGCCGTTATACCCAATATGGTTAAATGCCCGATTATGCATTACCGGGCTGAGACTATGGAATATCGGGTCTCCTATGACTGCATAAAGATTGGTTTTGGTATCAACTATGGACATTATATGAACTCCATCAAAATAAACCGGCCGGATATCAACTGTTTTTCTCTCTGGGGTATGATCCGAGACATTTGATAAATGTACAAATTTTTTCCATCTGTTCAAATGTTTTACTTACATTGGGATCATCAATATGACCTTCAATATCTACAAAGAAAAAGTAGTTCCAGTTTTCATGCTTGGCCGGTCTTGACTCCAGCTTATCCATATTAACACCGGAATCCGCAAGAGGCTTCAAAGCCTTGTAGAGCGCCCCCGGTACGTGGCCGGTAGCAAACATAATGGAGGTTTTGTCATTTCCTGTCGGACCAATCTTGTCTTTCCCGATAACCAGAAACCGGGTAATGTTCCTTGAAAGGTCTTCAATCGCATCGGCCATTATTTCTATTTCATAAATCTGAGCCGCCTCTTTACTTGCGATGGCGGCAGCACCCTTTTGTTCAGAAGCCAACTGAGCCGCATGGGCTGTTGAGCTGCATTCTGCCAGTGTTACAGTCGGCAGATTTTTTCTCAGCCAGTGTCTGCACTGTGCAAATGCATGCGGATGAGAATATATCGTGTTGATATCTTCCAACCGGGTCTCATTTGAAAGCAAATCATGTGAAATACTCTGATAAATTTCAGCACAAACTTTAAGGCCTGACTCAAAAAAAAGATCCAGTGTGTAGTTCACCGACCCTTCAATTGAGTTTTCAACCGGCACCACCCCGTAATGAAAAGTTCCCTTTTCCACCTCATAAAAGATATCTCTTATACTGGCCTGCGGGCTGAATGTTACTGAATGTCCAAAATGGTTCATGGCGGCAATATGAGTAAACGTTGCCTCCGGTCCAAGAAAGGCAATATGCTGCGGCCGCTGAAGTTCTCGTGATGCAGCCATTATCTCTGAATACATGTGATGAAGTACCCGGTTATCCAGCGGTCCTGCATTCTGTTTTACCAGACGGTTAATAATACTGCTTTCACGTGTCGTATCAATAACCTGATTTCCGTTGGTCGCCTTGAGCTTTCCAATTTTTAAGGCAAGTGACAGTCTTCTGTTTATAAGCGACAATATTTCATCATCAATACTGTCTATCGACTGTCGGAGTTCAGGAATAGTGCCGGGCAAAGCTTTGTCGCCTGTATTTTCAGTTTTGTCCATTGTTTAAAATTCCAATTTTATTTTTCTGTTATCGTTTCATCAATCTTATGGCCAAAATGCCTTCCACCTGCCTCAATCGCAACTAGAACCTTATCACCCGGTTGAAGAGAAACAACAGATACTGCTTTACCATCCGGATCTGTCAGACGAATTGTTTCAGCATTCTGCACAATGCAGGAAATCTCCTTGTCACCGGCTTTTGCGGTTATCAGCATCAATGGACGTTTTTCAATCTTGAGACGGCCAACAATACCGACGGTTGTGTTTCCCTTAAAATCAATCAGATGAACCTGATCGCCGGAGGCCAGTTCAGAAAGATAACGCGTTTTTCCGCCGGGGACTCTTGTATAAGCATGAACCGGCCCTGCGTTGACTCTGAATGGGCGGGGATTAACATACGGATTGGAGATACTTTCCGCATGTACCAGAAACAAAGCACTGCTGCTGTTTCCGACAAGCATTCCCTGCCCTACATCCATAGCGGTACAGGTGTCAACACAAACACGATCACCCATCCCAACCGGTGTTATAGAAACTATTACAGCTGTTTCAAGTTCTGTTTTATCGCCCATCGCCTTTGCAAGTGTCAGTACTTTTTTTAATTCAACAACATCTGAAGTATGAATCTGAACATGGTTTACGCCAATTTCAAGAATGCCAAAGGCAGTTTCAGCCTCTTCATAATTTGTAACCTGAGCTATTACATCAGCCTTTTTTGCGATAAGATTTTCAAGCGGAATGATGGTCCAGTCCGTACACTCTAAAACAACTTTTTTGGACCGGGTAAGCTTAACGATTTCTTCCTCATCTGCACCGCTTTTAATCGTAAAATTAATGACATCCTTACCGAGTTTCAGATCACCATCTTCAGCAATTGTCTGAACCCGGCCCAGCTCTTTTACTTTTTTGGACATCCCCTTTTCCACGACAATTCCATCCGCACCGCCTTCAAGCGCAGTTGTAACCAGGTCTTTATCCCAGGGATCTACCTTAACCCATACCTTACGCATTTTTTCTCTCCTGTATCAGATTTTTGATGTCTTATCGTGTTATTCAAGAATTTTCAATGCCTCATCAACACTACTGCCATCATTAACAACAGCTGATATTGCCTTCACAATTTTTGTGGGATTTGTATGCTGAAACACATTTCGACCAATGGAAACACCTGCACCGCCCGCATCAATGGAGCCTTTAACCATTTCAAGTATGTCCCTGTCTGAATCCATCTTTGCACCGCCGGCAATAACAACCGGGATTGAACAGCCTCCGGTTACTTCACGAAAGCTCTCAACGGAGCCGGTGTAAGGAACCTTAACGATATCCGCGCCAAGCTCATGACCAACACGAGCAGCATGCTTTACAACTTTAACATCGTATTCATCTTTTATCTTTTCACCACGAGGATAAACCATTGCCAGAAGCGGCATACCCCATGTACGGGCTTCATAACTCACACGACCGAAATCAGCCAGCATATCTTTTTCATCACCATTACCAATATTCACATGAATTGATATGGCATCGGCACCAAGCTTGATTGCTTCTTCAACGCTACATACAAGGGTTTTTGCATTCGGGTAAGGAGAAAGACTGGTTGATGCTGAAAGGTGAATGATGAGACCAATATCTCCGCCTTTTTTGCGATGACCTTCACCAACAAGTCCCTTATGTTCTACAATCGCATTAGCACCACCCTCTGCAACACTTTGAATCGTTGTTTTCATATCAACAACACCCGGAATCGGGCCAACCGTTGTGCCATGATCCAGTGGAACAATGATGGTTTTACCGGTATTACGATTGATGATACGTTCCATTCTGATCTGTTTTCCCAAAATTGTCATTTTCTTTTCTCCCTTTGTGATGCAAAAGGCCGCGAGGACTTTCATGTCCACCACGGCCTTTAAAAATAATAAAGCCGTGGGGATCAAGGACCGCCACGGCTTTTGCGCTTAGTTATGTAATTTTGCTTTAGCGCACTCCAGGCAGCCCGGTACTAAAAAAATAATACCAGTAATAATTAAAAAAGTTGCTTGAAAAGTTATGCGCCATGAAAATAAATATCCTTTAAATAATTAAAATTTATTTTTCGTTTTTATATCTAAAGGATCTGTTTTGTCAAGCATTATTTTATTCAACAAACATCCGGCCCTCTCACGGTTAGACAAAGTGTCCTGCTACAGATATGAAATATCTTTCTGGCAGCCAATGAGCCGGTTGAAGATCAGCACCCTCTCCTGTGGTCTTGCCGAAGCCATCATTGTCTTTCATTTCAGGATATTCACTCAAACCAACACCGTTAAGTTGTGTTATCTAATATAGCCGCGGTGGATGTATAAAGGATGTCTCAGTATCTTCCTGTGTGGTGCTTATATCGTTTTAATTCATCAAGAAAGTTGGGTGTAAAAATCCCGTTCGGAATATTCGCTTCTATCTCTTTAAGTTTCCAAAACCGCCCTTTGATAATCTCATCGCTGTTTGTAACGATTTCACCATCCCAGACAGAAGAAAAAGTTGAAACAAATTCAGTTTCGTAATCATTGGCGTGGGAATATTTATAAAGAAACGTCACAGCCAGATCCCTGATGCCCAACTCCTCTTCCATCTCCCGGATTGCAGCGGCTTCATATGTTTCACCGGAATCCAGATGGCCACCAACGGATGTATCCCATTTCCCGGGCTGAACATCCTTATCAAGCCCCCTTTTTTGAAGAAACAATTCACCTGTGGCGTTAAAAACCAGTACATGTGAAACGCGATGAAACAGTGCAGGATTTCCGTGTACTTCACCACGGGTTGCTGTTCCTGTTACATTATCATTTTCATCTACAATATCAAAAATTTCTTCCATATTTTTCCAATCTTTCAAAACAAAAGGATCCTGTAATATAACGCTACAGAATCTCTTATAAAAAATATTTTCTATTTTTTTTCCGACTTGTTTATCTCCTGACGAAGGCCTTCAATAATTATACGGGCCTGATGTCTCATCAACGCTTTACCATCAAATTTTAAATGAGGATATTGATTATAACTGAGCGTATAAAAAATACCTTCGATAGCGGAGTAAAATAAAAATGCAGCCTCCCATTTATTCATATTCCCGGGAAAATAGCCTTCCTTAATACCTCTTTCAAATATATCGACTGATTCTTTCAAGCTTTTCAGGGTCATTTCAGAAATTTTGTCTCGAAGCTCCTGTGAAATATCCAGAAGCTCAAGGTTTGCATCAAGGATACTGGAATCTTCAGGATAGTCCTGATCAAACATCCAGTAGGCGGTTGCCCAGTTTTCAAACACTTCCGGAATTGGCAGGTCAGTATTATATGCCTTTGCCATATAATCCTTCATCAACTTAAATGTCTCAATATATACCCATGCAAAAAGTTCATCTTTACCCTTAAAATATGCATAAATAGCACCGGTAGAAAGTGTTGCCTCATAGGCAATCCGGCGGATAGTGGCATCTGTATAGCCTTTTTTTATAAAGATTTTCCTGGCAGCCTTAAGGATCTGATCAACTCTTGCCTGTTTTTCAGCAGCTCTCCGCTTTGCAACTACCGATTTAGTATCATGTTTCCAGCTCTGTTGTGGTTTTTCTTTAACCATAAAAATGTCCCTTTAAAATATACGTAGATTATATAGCTGTTTTTACGGGAATATTTCCTGATATCACAAATTATTTTGCTTGTCCATTATACAGGCAAATTCTTGGTATATTTTTGATCATATAATTTACAAATAATTATAAAGCGCTAAAAGATCCTTGTCACAGTGCTTTCATTGGCTATAGAGAGGCATGTGCCCAAAAATTGACTAACTTCAGGCGCGTTTGAAACTCACTTTATCATTATTGTTTCAGGCTAAATAAAATACGGAATGTAGAAAAAAGATTGAAGATGTACCCTGCAGTGTTGAGGCTTAGTAGATATTTGATAAACTGCAGGGTACTTCAATCATCCTATAATTATCCCAATCAGCGATATCCCGGTATTTATTGGCAGCAATGAGAATCTGCTTTATTTTGCATGTACATTAAAGTATGTAAACGGATTAATCCATGATGAAATACCACCCATTTTAGGAGTATACCCTGTCAGTTTATCTGTACGAACCGGTTCAATTATATCTGGCCGACATAAGACATAGTGAGGAATATCTGTTGCCAAAATTTCCTGAAGTTTCCAGCTCAACGCTTTCCGCTCATCCAGATCAACAACCTGCAGATATTCATCAAGTGCTTTATCAAATGCCGGATTTGAATAATACGCCGTGTTCCACCCTGCTCCCCCGGCTTCATGACTTCTCATATACTCCCAAATCCAGGATCCATAGGGACCGGGATCAATGTTGTGTAATGCCATGTCAAATCCTGCGCCCTCCGGATAGTAATACATATCAACATATGTATCATAATCCATCACTTTTATACGTATATCAATACCGATACCTTTAAGTTGTTCTCGTATTAAGGTTACGACTTTTACATCTTCAGCAACATCAGAAGAAGCAATAAATGAAAATTTCATATTTTCACCGGTTTCAGGATCATTTCTAATCCCGTCTCCATCCGTATCAAGATATCCGCCATCATCCAGTATTTTATTGGCCATATCATTATTATACTTGTATTGAGGAAGATTTGGATTATACTCGCTCAGTTCAGGATAAACAAAACTGTCAGCAGGCTTTACATAACCATGGAAAACCATTTCCGCGATTTTATCCTTATCAATACCATGTGCTATAGCTTTTCTCACATTAACATTTCTCAGTGGACCATCCATAAACAAATTAAATGTTACCCACCATAAACTACTGCCGGGAGAAATCAGTATTTCAATATTTTTCTGATTTTCCAAAAATTTCATGGATAGCGGTGATATGCCGGCATAGCCGATCATATCAATATCGCCGCGTTTTAATGCCATGTTTATGGCATCACTACCACCATAACCTTTAAAAATGACCTTATCTACACGAGGCTTTTTCTCCCAGTAATCTTCAAAATTTTCAAATATCATGTACTCGCCGCTTTTAAACTCTCTTAACTTAAAAGGTCCCGATCCAACAGGCTTTTTATTAGTATAATCTGTCATCTCAAATTTGTAACGGCGCCAGATATGTTCGGGCAATATCGGATACCAGTTAAATGGCGGGTATTTAGGTGCGATTGTCTTTTCAAGCTCAAATTCAAAAGTGTGATCATCAATAACTGTAAAAGAATCTTCAACTGTTACGGTGTCATAAAAGGCCCATACCGGGCTATTCTGTGGAAGATGTTTATAAGTAAAAGCAAAATCCTTTGCAGTTACCGGTTTAGCGTCATGAAATGTCATCCCTTCACGAATGGTATATTGAAATTTTTTATTATCTGCCGTTTTAACTTCCGTTACGGCTCGCAACTCTGTGCTATAATCCGGAGGTGCGCCAAAATGATAGGCTTGATCATAAACAAGCTGCCAAAACATACAGCCCATGGTTTCATACTGCCAAGTTTCACCTGTTTGAAGTGTATCAAGCATTTCCGTTGTACTCCAGCCCACACGCAATTCACCGGCAGCCATAACGGTAGAAATATTGCAATGCATTACCAAAAAACTCAAAATGCCGAATAAAAACAAAACACTTCTTTTCCTGCCTGATATAATTCTGTAACCCATAATCCCTCCTTCTCTAAAGCCTGAATAATAATTTATATTGGCTTATGTGCCCAATAACTTGAAGTGCGAAGTAACGTATAAAAGAGCTGGTGGACGATCAATTCGCGCTTAACGAAATTAAATTTACTTTTTCGTTTATCCATGTTGAACGATAATTATTTTCCGATACAATCTTTTTTTTTTAGATTTTTTATCCGATTTAACCATCTTTGTCAACATTTTTTACGATTTTAGAACTATACACATAACGAATATACGTTTTTAATTTGGATTATCAAATATATAGCTGCTTAAACGTATTTTTTTGATATATTTTTTATTTTTATCGTATCTGAAAGTGACTACATTAACTGATAGTAGAAATACGTATTTATGATTTCGAAATCATAAACAGCTAAGTCGGTTATTTTTTAACAGCCCAAATAAAATTTCATATAAATGCAAGTTGAAGCAAATTGATCCAGCATCCTCAGTCTCTGGATTATTCAAGAATAAATTTTCATTTTTATATATTGACTTTTCGTATTTATATTCATAATTGTTTACGAATTTAGACCTTATCTCAGTTTTCATTGGAATGGCCATATTTCAAATCAAGCTGGGTTTCCCTCTGGATAAGTACGGCGATGTTCTACCCTGGTTTTTTGCAAACTACTCACCGGACTGACTTTCAGTACTCATTGCCGTTTCTCTGGTAGCGGCTGTTGTCGGCACGACAGGTGATCTTATTCAGGCAGATGCGACTATGCGACTATCTTTACCCATAATTTTTGTCGTCACTATAAATCCGATGCTTCAAACAAAGATATTCTAAAAATATTAAGGATATCCATTCCATTAATCGGGATTGATGCCATGCTGATCGGATTATATTTTGAAAAGGTTTATCAACTGGTTGTTTTTGGTGGTGCGATTATGTTACCCACACTGGCAGAAGTATTTGAGGCATGTTCTGGAAAAAATCGAATGGACCTGGTGCACTTGCTTCACTCATAAATGGTATTGTAAGCTGGATATTGAATGAAAAACTGGATCTCATAATTGGGGGGGGCATATCACCACCATGTAAACCCAAACACCCCTCTTAAATCTTAAAGGCTGTCGGTATTAAATATAGACGATTAAAGCCTGATAGAAACAGCGAAAGCGCATGGATTGAAACCTTATAGTTATTTGCGATATATATTTGATCGCCCACCCCTTGCAGAAACCACAAAGGCTTACTAAAAGTTGTTATCCCAAAATGTCGATCACAGATATTGAGCGTATCTTGAATACCTGGACCTTCCCAAATCGGTTGATTCGTTGGAGAAATCCAAAGAAATCTGTCTCCAATTTTCCCCTGTTATTACAAAATGAAAGTCAACTAATCATCAAAAAATTTTCATGGCGTCTTTTTTTAAAAAAACAGGGTGTTAAAGGACAAACTTGATCACGGGCCAAACAGGTTAGTCCTTTTAACCATGTATGGCCCGCTCAATCCTATTTGCAATACTGTGCTATTGTACTTGGGACGGTGTAATCAAGACATCGATGCGCCGGTTCATGGCACGGCCTTCCGGTGTGGTTTCCGGTGCAAGCGGCCGACTCGGTCCATAACCGGTTGCCCGGATACGATTCGCCGGCAGAGTATTGTTGGCCACCAGGTAGGTTTTGACCGCCTCGGCCCGTTTCTGGGACAGTTCCTGATTAGTCTGGACGGAGCCGGTGCTGTCGGTATGGCCTTCGATGATCACGGTCGGCTGCCCGAATATCCCAATCGCCTGCTGGACTTTGCTGAGCAAGGTATAATTTTCCGGGGTCAGTGTTGCCTTTCCCACCGGGAACTGAATGCCCCGCATGCGTATAACCATCTGGCCGCCCTGTTTATAGACTTCCGCCTCGTCAGACTGGAAAAGCCGCTGGACTTTATTAAATTTTTCATTGAATGCGCGCTCGGCAGCCAGTTTTTCTTTGGCTGCTTCCTGCTCGCGCGAATAACCTTTCAGCCCGATGAGCTGCTGCTCCAGAGCGGCAATCTGGTCCTGGTAGGCTTGATTGTCCTTTTCAATGGACTGATTTTTTTGCCCCAGGGTTTCGACTGTGCCAGTCATCGCGCTGAGCTGGGCGTTGATACTCTTATCCCGCAAATCGCCGGCGTTCATGGTTTTCCCCAGGCGAGCGAGCAGACTCTCCACGTACAGGGCGGATGCTTCCGGTGTCATCTCCTTAAACTTGTCGCCGCTCTCACTGATGCTCATCATCCGCCGTGCCATAAATTCCGCATGGGCAGCCTTTTGACTGATGGTGTCTGCCTCATAAAGGTTCTGGCCAATATAGGCATCGGCATCCATCAAGGCCTGAAGTGCATCCTCGTAGGCCGTTGGGGCGGTTTTCTGAACATTGGCTTTTTTGGCGTCGGCCATCATCTGGCGTGCCTTGCCGATGGCACTATTTTTAATGGCCATGATTTCCAATTCCCGGAAGGCTGCCTGCACCTCGGCCGCATTTTTCTGCGCATAGCTCATATTGTCATTTTCGATGGCCATATTGAGTTCCAGATATTGGTTTTCCACCTTCATATAAGGCTCACCGAGTTTGTCGGCTCCCACCTTGAGGGCTTTATCTCGGGCTTTGTTTGTCTCGCCCAGAATAGTCCGGGAGACCTGGGCGATCTCTTCGGCTTTCTTCAAACTGGCGCTTCCTTGGGCAACATATTCCTGGATGTCAGTCAGTTTAATACCTTTATCCAAGCCTTGTTTGGCTTTCATGAATGCGGACTGGGCGTCGTTGAACAAGCCGGGTGCAAGCACGTCCACCTGGTTGGATTTTGCGGTTGCCAAGTTTGCTTCCAACTGACTCACCAGTTCTCCGGTGTTTCCTGAAGCGAAAGGTTCCGGCTGAATTGTCGCACAAGCACTAAAAAGAATTAAAGTAAAACATAGAAACAGGTACTGAAGTTTATTTTTCATTTGGTTCTCCTCTGTTGTGGTTGCTGATATCATTGGTTATTGATTACTGAAGATGTCTATCTTATTCATCCCCTTATCCTCATTTTTGGGTTCAAGTATTTATCGAGCAAAGTATAGACCCCCTATCCATCTTTTATTATACACTCATTTTACGATCAGATCATTTGGGCTAAAGTGGATTCCAAGTCAAGGACAATTTTCACCTAAATTAAAGGTGTGCTTCTTTTGTTTTTTAATAGTGTCCTTCCATGAATATAAGTAATTGAAATTAATAAAAAATGCGCACTTTATACTGGACAAATTATTCTTATATTAATAATATTATGTTTATAACCGCTTAAAATTATAAACAAAAAAAACTATATATTGATCTGTTAAAAGTTACACAAAAGACTGTCAAGTCTTCTAAAAAAACGATCTCTGCCTTGCCATCAACTTCCAAGTAACGGTTCACGATTGTTTTTCCAGCGACCTGCTTGATCTTGCCCTTCACTACCACTTGCCCTCTGTATTGTCCTGGGTGCTTGATTTCATGATAGACTCCTGTTACATAGCGGTTGAATTGAAGTTTCCATGAAAAAGACCAATGGTGCTTTTTTCGGAATTATCTTAATTCTCAACCGGTTGAAGATTAACAGCGCGATTGTCGGGCTAACGAAGAAATGAATTCGATAATCAAGGCATCGCGAACTTCAGGCGGCGGTGGTACTCCGGTCGGCAACGGTTCACAGTAAGCGCCATCGCGTATCTGAAGGTGAAAAGTAACGCTAATGGAAATCATCGTGCCAATATCTTCTAACTGATGAATATTCAATTTTTATGCCAGGTACAACACACCTACTATAACGATATCCATCCATCTGATATTTTATCATATTTTACTAAACAAACATTCTGGAGGGGACACCGTTGATCGCCATTAAAAAGGGTCATATTTAACCAATGGTGGCATATGACCCATTTCAGATGGTCTGCTAACTACGGGGAGTGTTTTACTTAAAGAGGAAGGTCAAATTATAAGTTAATTGATATTATTCCCAGGACAGTCAAATTACGGATGGCACAAATCGGATTTTAAATCCCGCTCACTGTCGTTTCCAGTCCCATCAAAATTCAAACAAAGACAACGGTGTCAAAGATTTCAGATTAGAACATAGCTTAAATTTGCTTCAACGACTTAAAAATAAAGAGAACCTTTTATTCGAAACACTTCGTTTTATTGAAGATGATCTATATGCATCTCTATTAAAATTTTTGATAATAAAGAGATATCCCCGGAAATAAAATTAATTGAAATAATAAATGGATACCTAAAACCTTCGACGCATAATTATCACAATATTTCAGTATGGTTTGCATTCCGGGCTGAACCAAATTTTAGAAATATCTATTTAGAGGTTGCGGGTGAGTCTGATAGCAGAATGTTATCTTTAATTAATAGCAAGGGATGAAAATGATAAAGTTGTTGGAGGGGCCATCGCACAAATTATCTGGAACTGGTTTTACGTTTCACATTTATGGGTTCATTCCGGGTTGCGCAGCAGGGGTCTCGGAAGGGAAATCATGAATCGTTTGAATATGTTGCTCGTGAAAGAGGTTGTGAAAAAGATCACCTTGAAACATTTAGTTTCGAAGAAAAACCATTCTATGAATCTCTTGATTACAAAGTTTTTGCTAAGTTAGATAATTACCCTAAGGGGCATAAAAAATATTTTATGAGTAAGGATTTATAAAATTTTTGCCACACTTTTTAAAAATTTTAAAGCCGGTTTCTTTAATACAAACTTGATTCGATATGCATAAACTACCTTTTAGTAACAACGATATCGAAGGCATCCAAAAGCTCAGATAAACATCTGTAATATTCAGATCATAAGGAGCTAATTACAATAAAGTTCATATACAAAAACTATCCTACAGCTAATTACCATACTATAATATCAATGACATAACTTTGGTTTTAGTGTGTGCAATTTCGTTAAGTTGCAGATAAAGTTCATAGGGATGCTTGTCCATACTACTACAAAATTCTGTCCCACGATCAGTTAAAATTTATTCATTAGCCTCAAAGTTAAATTTTTGGCCACTGATGCTCGCTTCGTACATTAACCCACCTTTGGTGTATATAAACACAGCCATACCGTTTTGATATTCCGTCTTCGCCTGTTTACCTGTGAGAACACCTTTATTTGCGCTGGAAGTGCTGCCTTCAGTGCCGGCTTTTGCCTGAACACCTGCATTTATCGCCACAGCCGATGCTGTTACATCGAACTCAAATGACCCACCGGTAAATTCATCATAAGCGCGTTTATCTACAAAAAATATTATTTCACTGAAAGCCTGGCCGCCCAGTTGAAAACCTATTGATACTTCAAACACAGATGCTTTTCCGGTAACATTACCACCCTGGTATACCTGCCCCTTACCATAGCCCCCCCCAATTCCAACGCCTCCTTTTCCAATAGCCGGAAAAACTGCAAAACCATATGCACTTTCAAAAAAAGGCTGAACAACCTCAGACCTTTTATAAGCATCAATGGCTTTACTGTATGAATCAGCATGCGCCGTTCCACAAAAAGTAAATATCAATATAGCTGCCGTTATAATTTTTGATATACTATATATTTTCATTCTTTAATTCCTTTCCGTCTATTTACTATTGAGATCTGACGTCATTCGGTTACGCCCATTCTTTTTACTCATATAAAGCAGATCATCCGATCTTTTTGTAAGCGAAGCCATACTGTCAGAATCTTTTGCCATGGTTGCGCCAATAGAAACTGTAACATTAAGTAATTTTTCAGAAACATGAATAAATGTTTTTTCCACAAGCCTTCTAATCCTCTCGCCGATATTAACCAGACCGGCATGATCTACATTTCGAATAATACCGATAAACTCTTCTCCGCCCCATCTTCCAAAAAGATCATAAGGCCTTCCGGTACTTTTAAATGTATTTGAAACAATTTTAAGGACAAGATCCCCTATGTCGTGACCATACGTATCATTAAAGTTTTTAAAATGGTCAATATCCATAAACAGTATGCCAAATGATAAATTACAACGAAGTTTTTCCGACAAACGCGCCTCAAGTTCCATTTCAATATAACGCCTGTTTGCAAGCTGGGTAAGATTATCCAGAAATGCCAGTTTTTCCAGTTCTTCGATCTTAAGAGACAAGCTGTCTTTTTGGCTTAGATCGGTAAACAACTCGGCACCGCCAACAATATATCCATCCGTGTCATATAATGCTGTCGTACGAACAGACACCGGCACTCTGTGTCCATCTTTGTGATGCAGATACACTTCTGATTCCCGGGAATGCCCATCTGCAATAGTTGCCGCAAGCGGGCACATGCCAAGACATAAGCTTTGGCCTTTCCCATCAATATGAATGAGGATGTTATCTGAACAACTTCGCCCAACAACCTCTTGAGTACTAAATCCTGTAATACGTTCAGCCGCGTTATTCCAATAGGTAATCTTTCTCTCCGGATCTACCAGATACAACCCGTCATACAGATTTTCCATCAAATTATCGTAATCAATGTTCATATCTTCTGCTCCTTATAGTCAGGGTTGTGTTCTATAAGTCAACCTCTTAATCTATCCATATAGTATTTCGGAAATATCCATGCCCATAGATTTTCTAAAACCGCTACAACCGGTTTTCGAATTTCGTATTGTGCATCAGGGTTAAAATCATATGTCTGATTCAGATAATCTGCATTTAAATATTTATGATATACAAGTATTTTAATCTATTGGTTTAATAAACTTATTTCATTTGGGCTCAGATATCAATATTAAAAAAAAGCGATGAAGGATACAAACATGGCATTCAGACTATGGGTGCCGCTTAAAACTGTCCCTCCTTGTTATTGTCGGTTTTAGCGACACCCTTTTTTGATAATTATTTTTTAAACCGCTTTCTGTTCGCTATGGTCACCAAATCTGAAATTATACCAGTCTATCTTTCGTGTCATATACATAATAAGACCCAGCACAACAAAAAGACCAATACTGCCCATTAATAACGCATAATCTTTTAGCTGCAATAAAGTATACAGGTATGAATAGAGTACAACCATTACACCTCCCACCATAACCGCCATCTTCGTATTTTTAAGAATACTTCCGGCATATCCCGTTATAAGGCCAACTATGGATATACTTGAAATAAAGTATGCACCGCCAAAATTCAGATGCTCGGATATTGATATCAGCAATGCATAAAAAATGATAATTGAAAATCCGATCAGCAAATATTGTATGGGGTGAACCCTGAATCTGTTCATCACTTCTGAAATAAAAAATGCCATGAAGGTAAATACAATAAACATGAGGGCATATTTAGCTGTCCGCATTGATTTTTGATAAATATCTACCGGGATAAACAGCTTTACACCGAATGCTGATTTAGCGAGCTGATACTGGTTGCCAATCCAGAACTGGGGAAAACTTCTGTTTAAATGAAGCACCTTCCACCTTGCCGTAAAACCATCTTCACCAATTGATCTTTCCACAGGGAGATATTCACCGCTAAAACTGGGATCTTGCCATGTTGAAGAGATAGATACATTGGTTTCTTTACCGACAGGAACAAAATTAATCTCCTGGCTGCCATTGAGATTTATCATGAATTTAAAAGGAAATTTTGAACTTTGTTTTTGGATCACAATTCTGGAACTGATACCGGAGGAGATAACATCATTGGTATCAACACCCGGATTCATCATAATTTTGCTTTCATTAAATGTTGCACCGATCTGATCCTTTATGCCGCGCATATCAGATATTCCAATAGAAATCGATGTACTCTCCCATATTATATTCTCATCCGGAATATTCATTTTTTCATAATCAGGGAATGGAAAGCTGCCTGACAGTTCAATATTTCCATTATAAAGCGCCGCCTTATAAATACCCCTATACCGGATCTCGGGGTTCAGTTCGGCTTTAATATGAATATCATCCGGCAGCAGATGCATGTATCTGATTGAGAAGGTTTTTTCCCCGTTTTTATCTTCAAAATATTTTTTATACGGTATTGAAATAACAGGCCCGGCTAATGTCTGGCTGCGTCCCCATTTTGAGCTGATCTCACTGATGACATCTCTGCTTCTGTATTCCCTTTCACGAATTAATGATTGAACCATTGATGAGGGTATCAACAATATAAGAATCAAAATAAATATACTCAATATTTTGAAGCTGACAGAATTTTTGATCGCACCTGATACCGCCTTCATTGTGTTGTTTTCATTTTTTACTGGAAAATTTTCATTCATAGCCACTTCCTCCTTATCAGTTTTGTTAATGTAAGGATATTTGTAGAATATTTGTTTGAAGTGAATATGAAGTAAAGATGAACTCTGTATGAAATTTTTAAAATTTGACTTAAAGGATTGTCAATGTAGCGCAAACTCCGCCACACACGGAGTTCTCCAGCTCAATTGCCCCCTTGTGCAATGTTGCAATCTCCTTTACAAAATTTAATCCAAGCCCGCTGCTTTTCTTTTCTCCATTGGGACGTCGGGTAGAAAAGAATTTTTCAAAAATTCTATCATAAGCAAAATCAGGAATACCCGGCCCTTCATCCTGAACTATAAACAGGCATATCCCATTTTCATATTTGCCAATAACAGTAATTTTCCGGCCCTTAAGACTGAAATCAACTGCATTTTGAATAAGGTTTGAAATAGCCTGTCTTAAAAGAAAGGAATCTCCCTTAATTTTCATTTGCTTTTGAAGTTCAATAACCAGAACCAGCTCTTTCTGTTCTATCACAGGACGAAATCCTTCCAGAACACCTGTTACCAGTTCACTGATATTTAGTGATTCAATATTTTCGAGGCTGTCCTTACCTTCAAGTGCTGTCAGGGATAGCATTCTGTCAATCAATTGCTGAATCCGCTCAGATTCACTATAAATATTGTTCAGAAACCGAGTGCGTTGTTCGGGCGTCATCTCCTCCTTTAACAGTTCTGCCGCGCCTTTTATGGCGGAAATGGGGCTTTTGATTTCATGTGTTAAGGTCTGAACATAGTTTTCAACATATTTCTTACCCTCAAGAGCCTCTCTCATCCCCTCAAAGGCGCTGCCCATCTCTCCGATTTCATTATTTCCCAGTTTTGGAAACTCAGCCTTCTTACCTTCACGGATTTTATTAGCATAAACGGTAAGTTTTTTAACCGGCCGTGTAATCCATAACATAATCAGAACACTGATCAGCAGAACGGATAATCCGGCCATGATACTCTGCCGTTTTATCTGTGCTCTTGCAATTTCCAGAAAGTTATTAATATTTGTAGTGGGTTTGCCTACGGTTAAAACGCCGGTAATATTTCCATTCACTAAAACAGGCGCCGCCACATAAAGAATATCAGAGTCCGGATCATCAGGAGCTGCTTCACTGGATCTCGCACCATATTCCCCTTTTAAGGTCAGGTAGACATCACGCCACTGAGAATAATCGGCACCTACATTATCTTTGTTAAAAGAGTCAAAAATCAAAATGCCATTCTGATCCGTTACATAAACCCTCATATCAACAGTGGATTTGTTAAGTTCATATATTTTTGCTGTAAAGTTTTCCTGGTAGGCTTTATCAAATATCTGCTGAAACTTACTGGAATGAAAGATGTTGTTTTCCATCTCTATGGATACCAGTGACGCCAGGATGTGTGCCTGATCGACCATTGAATCTTCGACACTTTCAAGGTATCTGAAGCGAATATTTTTTATAAAATCATTGGTCAGGTAGTAAAAAGCAGTGCCAAAAATCAAAAGGTAGCAAAGCAATATCTTCGTTCCCAGTTTCATATATCCTCTTTAAGCGAATATCCAAGACTGCGATGGGTTAAAATAGGATCAATTTCCGGAGCAACAACTTTGAGTTTATTCCGGATATTTTTAATATGGGTATCAACAGTTCTGTCCATACTCATTTCAGGTTCATCCCAGATATTTTCCATTAATTGCTCCCGGGAATAAATCCGGCCGGGTCTATTTATAAACATCTGCAAGATTTTGAACTCATAACGAGAAAGATCAAGTTTCTGCTTGAAATAAGTCATCCGGTTGCGATCTTCATCAACTTTAAATGGAGATGATTCAAGTACTTCGGTTTTCACATCAAGGTTATTCATTGTACGACGCAAAATTGCTTTAACCCTTGCAGAAAGCTCTCTCGGGCTGAACGGCTTTACCATATAGTCATCGGCCCCTATCTCAAGGCCGACAATTCTGTCAATCTCATCTGAGCGAGCTGTAAGAAATATAATGGGCGTTGTTTTTGTTTTCCTGATCTCCTTGCACAACTCCATCCCATTTATATCCGGCAAACCAATATCCAGAACAATAAGATCAATTTTATCCTGTATTAAAAGTGGCAGCACCTCTTTACCTTCTGAATGCCATATGGTTTGAAAGCCTTCAGTTTCAAGAGCAAATTGTATATTATCGACAATGGCCGTTTCATCTTCGACAATGAGGATTTTAGGTTTCATAAGAATATCTCTTTTTACCCTGTAGTTGCATAAAAAAGTAGTAAAACAAGTAGTAAAAAGCTTGCGGAAGCCCATGAATAGTGGTTATATAGTGTTTACTACAACAAAAATAACATTATCCAGGAGGCCACCGCAAGTGAAGTCCAGTAAA
>JAIPEE010000035.1 GCA_021737275.1 Desulfobacterales bacterium | reverse complement strand
GAGGCCGCGCCTTAATAACAATTAATAAAGGCGCGGCGCGCGAATCCGCTATGATGTCAAGTACTTTCTACAATATTTTTTACATTTCTTGTAATTTTTCAAAGAGCAAATGTGTTATGAAACTCTAAACTATAGTTAATTTCTATTAATTCACATTAAATAAGGAGAATTGCTCTTGCAAAGCCGACTGGTTATTCAAAATGTCCGTCCAATGGGCAAATCCACCACATCTTTTGTAATTGAAAACGGCCTTATTTCAGAAAGCGCAGACCATGTCGAAGTAACTGAATCAGACCGGGTCATTGACGGTAATAACATGTTGCTGCTGCCGGGATTTGTTGAAGGCCATATTCATCTTGATACTACCCTCTGGGGACTTCCCTGGCGGTCGAATACAGCCGGACCTGAACTTCTTGATTATATCAATAACCAACGACGGGTAAGAGATACTATTGAAGTCCCCATTTTTAACCGTGCTGAAAACCTCCTCAAACAATGTATCGGAATGGGAACAACCCACATGAGGTCACATATTGATATTGATCCGGCAGTCGGCATGAGCAGTGTAGAAGAACTGCTCCGCCTCAGGGAAAAATATAGCAAGACCATTGATCTTCAATTCGTGACTTTCCCCCAGTTTGGCCTCATGATTAATCCGGGCACCGCCGGGCTAATGGAAGAAGCGATTAAAGCCGGTGTTGATATTGTAGGCGGTATTGATCCGGCAGGTATAGACAATGATCCAATCGGGCAACTGGAAACAGTATTCAATATGGCATCCCACTATGGCTGCGGTATAGATATTCATCTACACGACCTTGGAAGCCTAGGCGCATGGCAGGTTGAGCGAATTATTGAATTTACAAAAACCCTTGGGCTTGCAGGAAAAGTCATGATCAGCCATGCCTATTGCCTGGGTACCATTGACCGAAGATCTCTTGAGAAGGTTGCCAAAGGCCTGGCAGATAATCGTATTTCTATCATGACAACTGCCGTATCAGAATCTTCGATTCCGCCTTTTGAAATACTGAGAAGATCAGGAATCAACGTCTGCTGTGGATCTGACGGTATCCGTGACACATGGACACCTCTCGGAAATGGAGACATGCTTGAACGAGCCACTCTCCTGGCATACCGCTATGAACTCGATAAAGATGAGGAACTGGATGCTACACTGAATGCAATTACTTTTGCAGGCGCAAAAGCATTAAATATTGACAATTATGGTCTTAGGACAGGGTTCACGGCTGATTTTGTGATACTTGATGCAGAAACAACCGGCGAAGCCATTGCCATTAGACCGCCCCGCGCCTTCGTTATAAAGTCCGGCAAGATTGTTGCGCAAAACGGAAATATAGTTGAATAAGGAGAAATCGAATGGTTAAATTACAGGATGAATTTCAGATTTCCGAACATTACTCTTTAAAAGAGTACGATGACTACATGGAAACAAAACCGCTGGACCAGAGAATTGCACTTGATTTTATCATTGACCGATTTCAAAAAACCCCGGATTTAAAAGTTGCAGAAATTGCAGGCGGGACTGGACGGTTTACAAAAAATTTGTTGCATATTTTTCCGAAGCTAAAACTTACAATTATCGAGCCGGACAAAAACTGTTGTTTATGGCTCAAAAAAATAAAGAAAAAATATAATCAAATTAAAATTATTCAATCCTATGCAGAAAATTTCCGCTCAAGAACAAAGTTCGACATACTGGTTATGACAACCGCATTTCACCATATTCCTTTTAAAACCAAGGATATTTTTTTGAAAAACATGCAGAACCTTTTAAAAAAAAATGGAATGTTTCTTTTGGGAGATGAATTTATTGCTGAATACAAAACAATGAAGGAAAGAACACAAATTCTTAGGAAATCCTATGATATCTGGATAAAAACGGCAAAGCGTGCAAAGGATGAAAAAGAACTTAAAATGGCGCTGGATATGGAAAAGGTTGTATTCCGAAAAGATTTTGGTGGAGAATTTTTTATATGTCCGTCGAAATTTGAATCATATATTAAAAAATCCGGTTTTAAAATTAAGGGAAAAATAAATGTCACCAACACGGATCCTCTTGATTTTGAAAATTATTTCTATCTGTTGATGAAATAGTTCAGGCCCTGACTTAAATTAATTTTTACGGACGGGGTGTGTCCCCGTCCGCATATTAATATTATCTCTTTGTACATTCTTAATAAACAGTGATGATTGAAACTGTTTTTATTATGATAATTTATTTTTAAATATCACCCGATGCCAATCCTTTTCCCGCTGCCCGGTTAATTCAATCATGACGTGCTTGATGGCGGTGTACTCATCAAAGGAATATCCGGACATATCTTTACCAAAACCGGATTGTTTGATTCCGCCATGCGGCATTTCTGAAACAATGGGAATGTGATCATTCACCCATACGGTTCCGGCGTGAATAGACCGTACAGCATTCATTGCCCGCGTTATATCAGATGTCCAGACAGATGCGGCCAGACCAAAATCAACATGGTTGGCCAGATCTATACCCTCTTGCTCATAAGTAAAGGGCAGTACAAGTAGTACCGGTCCGAAAATTTCTTTTTGAAATATTTCAGATTCCGGTGTTGCCTTTGTGATTACAGTCGGTTCAAAATATGCGCCTTTTTTCAAAGCACCCTTTCCTTTGTTTCCGCCGCATAATATCTGACACCCTTCAGCCTCTGCGCGCCTGACAAAACCATTTACACGTTCCTGCTGTTTAAAGGATACAAGTGGCCCGATATCTGTTGATGGATCCATGGGATCACCCAATTTGATCTTTTCCATTATCGAAACAACACCTTCAACAAACCGGTCATAAAGCGGCCGCTGAACCAGTGCACGGGTTGCGGCGGTACAATCCTGACCGCTGTTAATTAATGCGCCTGCAACCGCGCCCTGAATGGCGGCCTCAAGACCGGCATCATCAAAAACAAGAAACGGTGCTTTACCGCCAAGCTCCAGATGTGTTCGCTTTACTGTTTTTGAAGCTGATTCCATTACTTTTTTTCCGGTATCCGTATCTCCGGTCAGGGAAACCATTTTGACGTCCGGATGGCTTATCAGTGCCGCACCAATTTCTCCGCCAGGGCCGCAAACAACATTCACTACGCCATCAGGTATACCGGCTTCAAGACATGCTTCTGCAAACATGATTGCCGTCAGCGGGGTATTACTGGCCGGCTTTAGGACGATGGTATTTCCGGCCGCAATAGCCGGCAGGATTTTCCATGCAGCCATCTGAAGCGGGTAATTCCATGGAGCAATCGAACCGATGACACCAATGGGCTCCCTCCTGATAAATGATGTATGGTCGCTGGAATATTCTGCAGCTGCCTTTCCTTCAAGATTTCTGGCCGCGCCTGCAAAAAATCTTATATTATCAATAGTTCCGGCCACATCAAACTCAGTTGAAAACCGGATTGGCTTGCCTGTCTGCAGGGTTTCAATTTGTGCAAATTCGGCTGCTTTACGCGCTACAATATCTGCCAGCCTGTGAAGTAATAGTGATCGCTCCCCCGGTGTTGTCTTTGACCATTTCGTAAAATTAATTTTTGCCTTTAAAACAGCCGTATTGACATCCTCAACTGTTGACCGTGGAACAGTACCAATTTTTTGACCATTTGCCGGATTAATGACTTTAATTATATCAACACTGGAGGTTGACTGAGTTTCTGCTTTATACATAAGTACCTCCTTATATTATAAATCATGATGTTTATGGTTAATTTTTCATGAATGCTCCTGTGAACACTCTTCATTTAACATAAGCATTTTTATTTGAATTAAAACATTTATGCGAATAATTCGGATCTTTGAATGTTGTGTTCGAATATATAAAATTTTCATATATTAACTTTTTTATTCTTGTGTTATAATTGGATTTCAATTTTACCACCTTGAAACCAATAAAATGAGTTCCATAAAATAAATCTGTTTAATATCTTTTAAAGGAGGAGGAAATTATGAAACTATATTATGCACCCGGCACATGTGCCCTGACAGTACATACTGCGTTGATATGGGCCGACGCCGATTATGAACTGGAAAAAGTAGAACTTGGCAGCGAAGCATTTAAGAAGATCAACCCTATGGGGTCTGTACCGGCCATGGTAGATGGAGATAGTGGTGTCATGACACAGATGCCGTCTCTCATCAGCTATATTTCCGGAAAATATCCTGATAAAAATATTTGCGGCGCTCCCGGACTTAAAAATCAACAGGTATTTAACCAGTGGATATCCTTTTTGTGCAGTGATCTTCACCCGGCTTTTGGCCCTGTTTTTAATACACAGAGCTATACCACAAAAAGTGATGAAGAGAGCCTGGATTGCACACGCAAAGCGGCTTCCAAACGCCTGGGCACTATACTGAATGTACTTGAACAGCATCTGGCCGGGAAAAATCATATTGTCGGTAGTCAAAAAACAGCTGCAGATGCCCATGCGTATATTATTTCCAGCTGGCTGGGTTATGCAGATATAAACATTGATAATTACCCCCATATCAAACGCCTTTATGAAACAATGAAACAGGATCCGGGCATAGCACGGGCGGAGACGGAACAGGGGATGCGTAAGTAAACGATAGATTAAAAACAGGGCTATCCGTATATGAACATAACGGCAGAATTCAGAAACATGGCATCAACGCTGGCAAAAATATACAATATGCCGGTAATATCAGATATAACTTTTCCGCCATTCAACAAAAAAGGATCGGCAAAATCGTATGCTTTTATGGCAATGGCTCTTGAAGACAATGCCGGTGGTGTAAGTTATGTTTTGGCTGATGATGAACATGAAGCTGAATATAATTCGCTTCAGGCTGACCGTTTCATCGGACAACCCCCTGAGAAGTTTGCAGCACAGTTTGGATTATCCAACCCCGTTGATGATATGATCGGACTTGCTGCAATAAATGCAATCTGTCAGCATGTGATGCGAAAATTTCCTGAACGCATCGATTTTGTTACTGATTCTCTTGGTCTGATGGATATTCAGGAAGGTGAAAATGTAGGAATGGTCGGCTTCTTCCGCCCCCTTCTCAAGCATGTTGACCGGGCCGGGGGGAAGTTGGTGATTATTGAGAAAAACCCGGGACTTGTTGAAATGAACCCGGAACACAATATCACGCTCGACCCGGCTGAACTAGAAGCGTGTACAAAAGTGTTGATCACCAACACCACCATTTTGAATAATACGATCGATGAAATCCTTTCCCATTGCGCTCGTGCCGATTATATCTCCGTACTGGGCCCCACAGCCGGATACTTTCCTGATCCTCTTTTCAAAAAAGGTGTCCATTCTGTAGGCGGGCGATACATAAAAGATGGCAGACAGGTTATTCAGGCGATCTCCGAAGGCCGGCGCTGGGGAAATGCAACTGAAAAGCTCTGTTTTCAGAAAGATAGTTATACCAGTCTGATTTAAAAAAATAAACTGAATTCTTCTATTAGAAAATCCACCTCATATACTTGAGTGCGGATTATATTTTGAAATGGAGTACTGATAGTGAACAAATTGATAATAGTACATCCGGGTACAGCTCATTTTGATGATTTTTTTGCAGTATCCCTTATCCTGGCAGTTGACAGTGATGCCACATATAAAATTGAACGCCGTAGCCCGACAGAAGCAGAACTGGCCAATCCCGGAATATGGGTTGTTGATATCGGAGGGCGGCTGGAGCCTGAGTTGAAGAACTTTGACCATCATCAGAGTACGGATATCCCGGCAAGTTTTATACTTGTCGCCGATTATTTAGGACTGACTGATACACTGAAGATCCTTCCCTGGTGGGAATACAAGGACACCGTCGACCGTTTTGGCGCAGGGAAAATTGCCGACGAATTGGGTATCGACAGCTTTTTCCCATATTTCAGTCCGGTCGAGGACTGGCTTCTGGATCTGTTCAAACAAGACCCGAATAAAATTTCAGACCTTTTATGTTCATTCGGACAGAATGTTATCGAAACAGCTCGTATTCTGGATTCACAATTCAAATTTTGGGAAAGTTGTGAAACCCGTGTTATTAAAAATAAAACGGTGCTGATAGGGCTTACGGATAATTCAAGCGGCTCGCAACAATACGGAAAACAGATGGATCCCCCGGCCGACATTTCGATCACCTACGATAGCCGCGGCCCGGGCTGGAAACTTTGCAGACTTAATGATGCAAAAGGCGTTGATTTTTCAAAACTGGATGGACATAAAGATCTTCTTTTTGTCCATAAAACAGGGTTTATTGCTAAAACAAAAAAGCGACTACCTTTAAGCAATATTCTGAAAATGATTGAAACAGCGATAGAAGCGTAATATGGAATTTTTATCTCCGAACCCGGAAATATTACTTACAATTACAAACACAAGAATGCCATATGGGAAATACAAGGATATGCGCCTGGTTGACCTCCCTGAGCCTTATGTCATCTGGATGTCACAAAAAGGCTTTCCCAAAGGAAAGCTCGGCGAACTGCTCCGGATGGTTTATGAAATCAAGGTGAATGGACTTGAGTACCTGTTTGAACCATTAAAGTAACCGCACATCATCTTTTTTAAAATGTGAGGCAATTTATTTACAGGAGATCTTTTTTGTTCGATCAAAAATTATTTAAAAAATTTCAAGGACAGGCAGAGATGCTGGCCGGCAGAGTGAAAAAGCGTTTCAAGCATCTGAAAAAACGCTTTGCGAAACAGAATATTGAAGTTTTCAGACTTTATGACTGGGATATCCCGGAAATACGTGCGGCAGTTGATTGGTATGCAGGCCACCTGGTTATTGGAGAATATACCCGGCGGCAAACTATGCCCGAATGGCTGCCGATGATGGGAAAAGCCGTTGCAAAAGCACTGAATGTCCCGTCGGAAAATGTTCATCTGAAAGAGAGACGCGCCGGCAAACAGGATGGTGCCCGATATGAGCGTATTGACTACACGGATAAAAAGATTGTCATGTCTGAAAGGGATCTTAAGTTTTATATCAACCCTTATGATTACGTGGATACCGGACTTTTCTCTGATCACAGAAATACAAGATTGATGGTCAGAGAAATGGCAGAAGGCAAAGACGTTCTGAACCTCTATTGCTACACCGGTTCCTTCTCATGTTATGCCGCAAAAGGCGGTGCACGGACAACCACCTCTGTTGACAGATCGGAGACAGCCATAAAGTGGGCCAGAGAAAACATGAAGCTTAATAGCATCCCTGAAGAGGGTAATACGCTAATCCAGGCCCATACGTTTGATTTTCTGAAAAAAGCAAAACGGGAAAACAAAACATACGATCTCGCTGTTATAGATCCACCATCATATTCAACAACCCGTAACAGGAATGATTCTTTTGATATTGCAGAAGATCATCCCAGGCTGCTTGGAGCAGCTGTCGCATTGATGAGAAAAAGCGCTACTGTTTTCTTTTCTACAAATCACCAGGATTTTATACCCCGAATGGATAATCTGGAAATAGCGGATGTAAAAGAGATCACTTCCAGCACTATACCTGAAGATTATATTAGTAAACGGAAAAAAATTCATCGATGCTGGAAAATTGACGTATAGCATTCATTATATTTATTGATATGCTATAATATTATCCGTTTAATGACATTACAGATGATGGTATTGACAAGAAAAATTATATTTATGAACCATAAAAAAAATACCTCCGATATAATAAAAAAATGTCCTGTCTGCAGTTTCAGATGGGCTGATCGTGAACAATTTCTGTCTGACCCGGATATTGAATCTATCGGATATCAGTTTCATTTTAAAAATCTTCAACACGGTTATTTTTTATTTAATCACTCTTGCAAGGGGACACTTGCGCTTCCGGTTAGTATTTTTACAGACCTGTATGAAGGTCCGGTATTTTCTGAAAAATTAACCGGCAGTGACGAATGTCTCAATCTTTGTTTTGATCAATTCAATGTGGATCCGTGTCCGGCAAAATGTGAATGCGCATTTGTTCGTGAAATTATCCAAATCATTAAAAAATGGCCAAAAAACAGATAACAGACACTTAAATCTGAGCGCCACCACTCCTTTAAATCTTTCTATGACCCTGCAAATCAGATTCCCATAGGAACCACAGAGATGTATTGCAAAAAACAGATGTCCATATTACTGTTCGAAACCTGATTAAACAGATAATCAAATTGGAGTTTTTTAAACACTATGGAAGCCATTTTATACTCTTTATTCGCCTGCTGTGCCTGGGGAGGTTCAGATTTTCTGGGGGGCATGAAAAGCAGAAAAATGCCGGTGCTGCTCCTGATCTTTACAGTAAAGATAATTGGCCTGACACTGCTTGTCGGGATATTATTTTTATATGGCGGGGCTTTCCCTGATGGCCGCCATATTCTATATGCCTGTACCGCAGGATTTTTCGGTATTATTGGAATGGCCTGTATTTTTCGCGGCATGGCAATTGGTTCCATTGGTGTCATCTCCCTGATCGGTTCGACAAGTGCCACTATACCTGTTTTTTTTGATCTTCTGGCAGGAAACCGGCTGAGCTTTTTACAGCTATCCGGTATTGTACTGGCAATGACCGGCATCATTTTTCTTTCTCTTGAAAAATTTTCACTAAACACAAAAAAACGACTCAGTGCCGGTGTTGGCCTGGCAATTATTGGGGCAGTATTGACCGGTTTTTTCTTTGTTTTTATTGATCTTGCCAGCAACCAGGACCCTTTTTGGGCATCTTTGTTTTCACGACTTTCTGCTTTCACTGTTATAGGTCTGGCTTTAGCCATACAGAGGCCCGGTTACCAATTTAAAAAAGCGGACATACCGGTACTATTGGGATTGGCGTTGCTGGACACGACCGGTTTTATTGCAATTTGTGTGGCCACGACAACAGGGCTGGTGGGAATTGTATCGGTACTAACATCGCTTTATCCGGTTGTTGCAATCTTCCTGGCATTTGTATTTCTCCACGAAAAAATGAAAAAAAACCAAATCATCGGCGCAATTGTTGCTCTGTCGGGTGTGTTATTGATCTCAGGGGGATAATTCACGGTGCCTGTTAACGAATATACTGTTTTGCCGGTAACAAAACAATTCCCTTTAAACGGCGACTGGGATGGCACTGTCTGGGGAGATGTTCCGTTTGTGGAAATTGCCCGATTCCGCCCTGAGAGCAGTGCCCACCGACCCGTCACCCGTGTCAAACTGCTTAACGGTCCGAATGGGATATATGGCATCTTTCAGGTTAAGGATCGCTACATTCGATGCATTCGCTCCCGATTTCAGGATGAGGTATATAAAGACAGTTGTGTTGAGTTTTTCGTTCAGCCAAAACCGGGCAGCGGATATTTTAATTTTGAGTTCAACTGCGGCGGTGCCCTGCTCGCCTCATATATTACAGATCCCGAAAAAACAAAAAAAGGATTCAAAGATTTTATCCGCCTGACATCTGAAGAGAGAAAACAGATCCTGATTTATCATTCCATGCCGGAAATCGTTGAACCTGAAATTACTGATTCGATGATCTGGCATATCGAATTTTTTATCCCTTATTCCGTATTTGAATCACACACCGGCTCCTTCAGACCTCAAAAGGGCGATACATGGCGGGCCAACTTCTTTAAATGCGGTGACGAAACTTCTCATCCGCACTGGGGGGCATGGTCACCGGTTGAAACACTGAATTTTCACCTGCCCCGCTGTTTTGGTGTGCTCAAATTTTGATGAATCCTTTTTAAACGGCACTACCTTTCCTTTTTATCCGTACCGAGAATCAGCCACACGATCCGGGCCAGATTTCGCAGCGGCTGCATGGGCCGGAAAAACAGGTGGATATCATCGGAGACAGGCTTTTCATCCTTATCATGTCTAAACCGGTGCCACAACAAAGTCACCATTATACCGAAACTGAACGAAATCAGAAAACAGATCCGATACCCCGAAAGATGAAACCGGCCAATCAGCCACCCGGCAAGAATCGGTGGCACCCCGTTTGAAACAGCTGCACCGATAATCCACAAGGAGGTATATCCCACCTTGTGATCAAGCTGGATATGAGACATCATAGTCTGTGATACAACAATCATGAGTCCCGCACTGAAAACAGCGGCAAGAACGATCACCGGCAGAATAAAATTTAACGTCCATACAACATCAGGCGATATGCCGCACCAGCTTAAGGCAATAAGGGCATGGGCCAATGCCAGTATCGCCATTGTCATATAACTGCCGTATCTTGAAATCAGTCTCGACCAGAATTGAATGGTAATGGCTACACCAAATGCCCCGGCTGCCATGAATCCCATAATGTGGGCATCCTGATATTCCAGTATGTCTCTGAGATAAAGAATGGAAGAAATGTTCAGCCAGATGAGCGCAGAAACGCTCATAACGGAAAGCGATATGAAGCGCCTGTATTTTTTATCTTTCAGTGCATATGTGATGAGAGAAAATTTTCGGGATGAGGAAGAGGCCAATGGCACACGCAAGCCGCCGGGAATCCTTTTAAGATAAAGGACACTCACAAGACCGGTCACAATGCCGATACCATATACACAATAAAACCGGAATAATCCTTCACCAAGATTCAGGATACCGGCAATGACAAATGCGAGAACCACGTTGATAATCTGTACAAAAAGGGTCTCGTTTGAAAAATATATGCCCAATTTATCCTGGGGAACCAGTTCATGCAGCCAGGGATACCATGCCCCCACCCCAAAGGCCCTGACCAGCGAGAAGGATAGTATAGCGACAATGAGCACATACCAACCGGCCCGCTCTCCCCAAAAAATCATTGCCGGTGGAACGGCAAACACAAGTGACGCTGCGATATTCCGAAGCAGCCATGTGGAAACCAGCAGTTTTCTTGGGCCAAAGGCCGCTACAGCAGGAATGCTTGTAATGACGATCAGCATGGATAACGGCATAAAGGAAACCACCATGCCGACCCAAGACGGCGGCATGTTAATGGCCCGGCTGAACAGCACCAGTACCGGCCCTACAATACACTGCCACGATATCAGGTTAACCCCTGTAAACAGTAAAAACATCCGCGAAGCAGTGGGAAGCGTATTGAATGTTTTTAATGCCGAAAGGTTCTGGATGGATTTCATGGACCCGGGCTCGATTTAATAAATGCTAAAAAAGTACAATACCGCATTAATAACGCCGCATGATCTTTTTTCTATATGGTCAAAGGCTTTGCCATTACTTCCGGAAAGCAGTTTTCCATATATTGCTGACAGTCAAAACATTCTGAAAAATCAGGAGCATCCTTCCTGTCTATTTTTTCAAAACCGACTTTCTTAAAGTAGCTCGGAATTTTTGTTACAATATAAACTATCGATGCGGACTGTTCTTTCAGGTACGCTATAGCCAGTTCAAAGAGTTGTCTGCTCCACCCTTTATCCCTGAAGGGTTCATCAATGGCAAAATATTCAAGAACATATGCCCCGTTATGGTTCGTAACACTGCTGCCGCCAACAACCTGTTCATCCTCAATGATTTCCCATGCTTTCAGTAATGTAGAGGTATCATCCGGAGATGGTTCTTCAAGTCCGTTCCTGAGAAAGACCTTCATCAGTTTTTCATAATTCCGATTCTCTTTTATTTCCATTCAGCGCTCCTTTTATTGCTTGAATCCAAGTTATTATAAACATCAGTAAAGTATTGTTATTAACTTTTCAACCTTAAAGATAACCCGCTGCCGTATTGTTTTATTCAGCAATACAATTACTATATTTTGATGATTATTTATTGTAATTATCCGGAATCATGTTTAAAATCTTTAAAAAATGAAGCAGAGGTTACAATATGTGTGAATTTTGTACAAAACATGGTGATGGCAAAGTCTGGTTTAAAAATGCTGATAATTATGCAAAAGACCTGATGGCTGATCTTAAGCGTCGTGATTATATAAAAGATTTTTTCAAATCTACCATTGAAAGTGGCGTCAATACCATTGGTCGCCTGGAGACTTTGTATCAGAAAAAGAAAAAGCTTCCAGCCCGATTAACAAATGCAATGGTGGCCCAGGCTAAAGAAGAACATTTCGGTCAGGTGGTGACCATTGAAGAGATTCGTGAAATTGTTAGGAAAGCCGCTACCGTGGTCCGTATGCCATGCGCCTGCCGCTGGGCCGCTTTAAAAAAAGAAAACCGCTGCTGCTACAGCGTCAGCTACTCACCTGATTCCTGGTATAAAGATCTTGATATGAGTTATTTTGGCATGGCTTCTGCCGAAGGTCTGGAAACGGTTACAAAAGAACAGGCGATTCAACAAATGGAAGCGGTCGAAAATCATGGTGCGGTTCATACCATCTGGACGATGATGACGCCCTTTGTCGGCGCTATCTGCAATTGTCAACAGGATGATTGTCTGGGCCTGCGGACATTGGCCATAGACGTGGAAACCATGTTCCGGGGGGAGAATATTGCCCGGGTGGATGAAACGCGCTGCAACGGTTGTGGCGCCTGTGAAGATGCATGCCAGTTCAATGCGGTCAGCAGTAAAATGATCGCCGGAAATTATAAGGCGGTCATTGATACGAAAAAATGCTTTGGCTGCGGGCTGTGCAGAAACAGTTGTGCATCGGAAGCATTAACCATGGTTGATCGTTGAACTACGAATACCTTAACCAAAGAGGAGTAATGCCATGAAAGAATCTCTGACACTGACAATAAAAAGTTTTGCAAAAAATTTAGGCGCTGATCTTATTGGTATATCTTCTGCAAGCGCATTTTCTGAAGCACCGGAAGGCCATCGTCCCACCGATCTCATGCGGAATGCGGCAAGCGTTATTGCCATGGCCATGCGTTATTCAGATGCATCACTTGAAAACGCGCCCAGCCGGGAATATTCAATTGCCTACCAGGTTGTAAATCGCGAACTCGATTTCATTGCTTACCGGGTTGCCAGAAGGATTCAGGATGAAGGGTTTCGGGCACTACAAATCCCGGCCTCTCCCCCGTATGACATGATCAATAACCTTGGGGATCTTTCCCACAAACATGCGGCATGGCTTTCAGGGATTGGCGTTTTTGGGAAAAACGATCTTTTACTTACCCCGCAATTTGGCGCAAAAGTCCGACTGGTTTCGGTAATTACTGAAGCAATCCTGGATACGGACGTACCGCTCGATATTGATTTGTGCGGTGAGTGCGATAAATGTATCCGCGCCTGCCCGGCAAAAGCACTTGGTGGGAATAGAATCGTTAATAAAAAAATATGCGACGATCAGCATGTCGAAGTCGGCGAAAGGCTTCAGCTAAGTGACTGGCAGCAAATTTGTGGCGTGTGTATCCGTGTTTGTCCGGTTGGGGGAAATACGGTATAAACATCCTGAGTTTAGAAAAAATCTGTGGCTTGAACTAACGCCGCTTCGATAAATACTAAATGAAATGGTCCACATCTTCAGCCGGTAAACCATGAAAGATATCTTCATTCATACAAAAAAAGGCAGCGTCATAAAAAAGACGCTGCCTTTAAGAAATAGATGTCTCCAAAACCACTTCAAGCTTCTGTATTTTCGCGATATTGCCAGAACTTACATTTGTAAGCCCCCTGTCTGACAATAATCCGGCTTGAACCTCAGCTTCCTTCCCCCCTCTCTTCAGAGACATCTTTAAAAAATGGTACCGCTACCCTTTCCTCTACGCCCCACATTGACAATATCAGTTTGACTTTTAATATATACAAAAAACCCTGCAATTGGAATACGCCACAAGTATGATTTATGTCGTATTTTAATCTCGCCTCGTATAAGAAAAAAGTACTACATTAATATATGTCTAATTTTATTCATTATTGGTTCAATAACTTGGACATGGCCATATAGCTGCTGACAACACGCTGACCAATCAGACTTGCAAGGTGCCTGTAAAAGTTCATACCAACAACCGGGTACTGCCTTAAAACCTTTTCAAGTCTTTCATTTTTAATTTTGTAAAGCTTGCTCGGTACGGCACAATCAACTGTTGCACTGTAGGTATCTCTTCCTACCAGACTGGACCACCCAAAGGCTTCACCCTGCTCTATGGCGATATCGGATACGGCAGATTGTCCGCCCATGTACAAATTGACCGCACCGCTTTTGAGAATATAAAAACTATCTGCCGGATCTCCTGCTTTAAAAACCAACTCACCCGCCCCGAAGGACTTACTTTCAAAAACATCTACGAGCGCCTCATTGACTTCATCACTGATACCTTCAAAAAGATCATATTCCTTAATAAACATGATAACCTCCTTTGACAGGTTATAAAAAAATCATTTTATAGTTCTGAAAATTAACCTGGTATTAATGCCAACGGGGTGTTCAGGTTCAAATTTTGAGATATGCTGAAAGAATATTATGAATGAATTGCTAAATTATATTAAGCCTGAAAATACATGTCAAACAAAAAAAGCAGAAAATTAAGCGTTTCAGCCTGATTTCGTTTTTTTAAAAATCAGGCGTTTAAAGGATTATCCCTGAAATGGGGCCGGCCCTTATGCCGGTTGGAAATGGAAATAATTCTATGAAGGGAGGTGCTGGACCGCTCTTAATGCGAACATTGACTATGAATATTGACAAGCAGAAGGGTTACTCTCCCTGCATGGACAACATATCCATTTGGATCAAACCGCTTACCTGTTTTTATGTCCATGTAAAAAATAACCTGGAATGATACACTGAAAGATAAAAAAAGAGGGAGCGGATAGTTTACCCGCCCCTTTTTTGGTATCTTTTTAAAAATTTTCTATCGTTTTTTTCTTTTAGCTTTTGATTTAAACTTTTTACTGAACTTTGGCTTATCATCAATTGTCGCTTTTTCCTTATCAGCCAGTTGCACAATCACTGACCGTCCGTCCAATTTAGCGCCCTTGAGAGACTTCGATACTTGCTTTTCAACATTTTCCGCTACATTGAAAAAGGAAAATTCCCTTAAAATCTCTATTTTGCCGATCTCACCGGCGGAAATATGTGACTTCTCACAAACAAGCCTGATAATAGCACCGGCATTGATATTGTCCAGCTTGCCGACATTAATAAAAAATCGTTTTGTTTCGCCGTCATTCAACTGTATTTTTTTACCGGAAGATCTTTTACGCTCCTGTTTTCTTACCATTGGTGCAGGTTCTTTTTTCCTGACGGTTGCATTAATATCATTCGAATTCTTATAATAGTTAAGAAACCGGTTGAACTCAATGGATACAAACCGCTGGATCAACTCTTCTTTGGTGAGCTCAGCCAGTGTGTTATAGACAGGGTCAAGGAATTTTCCAATCTCTTCATGCTTAACCTCAACATTTACAAGCTTTTCGACCATGGCATACAGCTGATTTTCACATATGGCATATCCATCCGGCACTTTTGCATACTCAAACTTGATTCCGGCTTTTCTTTCCACTTCCGACAGTTTTCTTTTTTCTCTTAAATTTGTCAACGCAATGGAGATACCGGACTTGCCGGCTCTTGCAGTTCGTCCGCAACGATGCGTATAGCCTTCCGACTCGTCTGGAAGATTATAGTTTATAACATGGGTAATATCGTTTACATCAAGACCCCTTGCCGCCACGTCGGTAGCCACAAGAACCTGAAGGCTTTTTTCTCGAAACCGCCTCATTACATAATCGCGCTGGGATTGAGAAAGATCACCGTGAAGCGCTTCAGCATTATAACCATCCTTCATCAGCTTTTCTGCAATCTGCTGGGTATCTCTTCTGGTGCGGCAAAAAATCAGACCAAAAATTTCGGGATAATAATCAATAATGCGCTTTAATGCCTGATATCTGTCTTTTTCACGGATAATATAATTAACGTGCTTGATATTACTGGCACTGCTGTTCTTCTTGCCAACTGTAATCTCAACCGGGTTGTTCATATAATTGCGGGCAATTCTGGCCACTTCTCCGGGCATGGTGGCCGAAAAAAGCCAGGTTCGTTTATCTTTGGGAGTCTTGTCCAGTATGCCGTCAAGTTCATCCTTGAAGCCCATATTGAGCATTTCATCAGCTTCATCAAGAACCACATAACCAACATTAGAAAGTTTAACCACCTTTCTTTTTATAAGGTCAAGCAGACGCCCAGGTGTGGCAATAATAATCTGGGCGCCCTTTTTAATCTGTCTGATCTGATTGGTAATACTGGCACCGCCATAAACTGAAACAATCTTCGCTTTTTTTATGAAATGGCAGTAGCTGTCAAAGTCGCCTGATATCTGAATGCAGAGTTCACGGGTTGGGCAAATAACAATGCCCTGTGTCTGTGTTGAATTAAAATCAATCAGTTGAATCATAGGCAGTCCGAATGCAGCTGTCTTGCCTGTCCCTGTCTGTGCAAGGCCAACCATATCTTTTTTACCGGTTATAATGCTTGGGATTGCTTTTTTCTGAATTGGGGTGGGTTCAACAAATCCGATTTTCTGAACGGCGCTGATGATCTCTTCACATAAACCTAAATTTTTAAAAATACTGTCCTGTCTTCCTGTAAATATTTGAAAGCTTTACATTTTTTATTTTCATAACTGCCTTTTCGATAAAAGGCCCGGCACACTAACACTTAAAAACAGGCATAGCAACATATTTTAGAATATTATAAATTTGATATTTCAGTGATACCTTGACAATCATACCATCCTGTGAAAATAAAACCCCAGTCCTTTATGGGCGCTATAATTTTAAAAAATAAAACCTCTGTTTTACTTAACAGCCTGATATGAAAGGAAAATTATTATGGTAAAACTTGAAACCAGCATGGGTGAAATTATCCTCGAACTTGATGAAGAAAAAGCGCCGAAAACCGTAGCAAACTTTCTTGAATACGTTGCAGGCGGTCATTATGACGGAACCATCTTCCACAGAATTATAGACGGCTTCATGATTCAGGGCGGCGGCATGACTGAAGATATGAAGGAAAAAACCCCGAAAGCGCCTATTGAAAATGAAGCGGATAACGGCCTTTCCAATGATGCCTATACGGTTGCAATGGCCCGCACAGGAGATCCTCACAGTGCTACAGCCCAATTTTTCATTAATGTTAAGAAAAATGATTTTCTGAACCATACGGCAAAAGATATGAATGGCTGGGGATATGCCGTATTCGGCAAGGTTACCAAAGGGCATGGCGTTATCAATAAAATGAAAAGTGTTGCCACATCACGCAATGGTATGCATGATGATGTTCCGGTAGAACCGGTTAAAATTATCAAGGCTGATATCGTAGAAGAGTAAAACTCAAAAACGACAAAAATCCTGAAGCGAAATAACATTTCAATTCAGGACTTTTGTTAATTTCTACAAATATTTTAATTAAATGTCGAACGTTATCCTCAGGCCTGTAACGGAAGTTGTGTTTTCCGGTTCGATACCATACGCAACAATGGTTCCATACCAGGTCCACGCTGATATATCTGAATCATCAATATCCCAATATTCATAATAAGGTTCTAAAGTTATACTGCTTTGACCCGCCCGCAAATACATACTAACCGGCACAGAAAATTTTAAACCATAGCCTGAATCCTGTTTGTTGACAGGGTCATTATACCCCGGATGAACATCACTTAAATAGGATTTCTGCTCTCCTTCTAGAAACAGATCATATTCTGCAACAATACCCCAGAACCATTTTCCGGCTAACGGGCTGTGAGTACGAACACCAATGGGCAGATACCATGTATATCTCTCTCTTTGATACCCGCCGGTACCATCAATTTCATCATACCAGAATCTGTATCCCAGCCCTGTATAAGGCGTTATGACATGATTTATCGCCGGTACAAGATCATAACCAACAAGCCCCCGCAACTCCACTACACTATCATCAGTGTCAGCCTGCAAAGGTCTGCCCCTTTGTGTCTGCCCATCATAATCTCCTTCGCCGGCCATAAGGCTAAAATCACCCTCAAGCATCCATCTTTTTGATCCATGATAAATATAACTTCCATAGAAGCCATATAAATCAATCTCTTCATCCATAAGGCCCGGCTCTTCATAGTAAAAACTATTTAGTTGAAAACCAATCCGTATGGTATGCCTGGGCAAAACCGGTTTAACAACATCCGCTTTCGGAATAACTTTCTGAGAAACTTCACCTTCCGGAAAAAGATCCGGGGAAAAATCTTCATCAGCAGAAACAACCGTTAATGAAAGAGACAAACAGAACATTAATACAAAACCGATTTCTACAATATTTTTAATCAACACTGTTCTCCTTTCAGCGTTATAGATCCATACAGCTGTCTATTATTAGTAATTTAAGGTAAAAGGTAAGCTGAAAAATTTTATGCAATAATGAGGGTTAAAGTCAACCCTTTTATTAGTTAAAAATATTATAAATAATTGATTCACAATTTTGATATCTTAAAATCCATACTATCCGGCACCGTTCGGTAAAATAATCTGCCGGCTATAAGTTTTGCATCATTTTTTGCTTTATTCTTTGGTTCATGTTATCGGAAATACTTTTGAATTTAATATGAAATTAGAAGTGCTTTATGGCTGAAGAACGGAATCTGATTCAACATCGACACAAATTATATCTGGCTCCGCTTAAGGGTTTTACGGACCACGTTTTTCGAAATGTTTTTTCAGAACATTTCGGCGGATTCGATGTGGCAGTGGCGCCATTCATATCTAGTAAAAGTGATACCAAAATCAAACGTAACTATGTAAAAGACGTTCTGCCTGAAAACAACACAGGCATGCCGGTTATCCCTCAGATTCTGAGCAAGACTGCCGAAGATTTCGTTTTTCTTGCCAATTATCTTTATGACATCGGCTACAAAGCAGTAAACTGGAATCTGGGCTGTCCCTTTCCAATGGTTGCAAAAAAAAGGCGCGGTTCCGGCATGCTGCCCCATACGGATATGATTCTTGAATTTCTTGATACAGCTGTGCCTGCCCTGAAGGGAACGATGTCCATAAAAATAAGACTGGGTTGGAAAAGCCCGGATGAACTTTTCCGGCTGATTCCAAGTTTAAACCAGTATGACATCGATGAGCTCATGATCCATCCGAGAACGGGACTGCAGCGTTATAGCGGTACTACAGACTTAGATTCTTTTGAGCACTGCCTTGAAATGACAGAACTCCCGATAGTTTATAATGGAGATATAAGAAACTATGAAGATTTTATAAGGCTTTCTGAACGGTTTAACCATATTAACAGGTGGATGATCGGCCGCTGGTGTATTGCCAATCCATTTCTGCCGGCAACAATAAAGTCCGGTCAAAATCATCATCAGGAAAAAATTGAGATGCTGAAACAGTTTCACACAGAACTGTTTCAGCAATACAGGATTATGCTGGATGGTCCGTCACACCTGTTGAATAAAATGAAAGGGATCTGGCGTTACTTTTCACTGCCGTTTGATGAATTTAAGAAAACCATGAAACGTATTAAAAAGTCCACTAGCCCGGATCAGTATCTGGATCTTGTGAATCAATTTTTTGATAATGAGGCAAAATGGGAGCAGTAAAATCCATCCTGCTCATAAATCCGCCGGTAGCAAAACCCGGTGAAGCACCTGCCGGTATTGCCAAACTGGCCCGGGCACTAAAAAACAGTGGTATCTCATGCACTGTTTTTGATGCAAACATTGAAGGACTCTTATACCTCCTGAAAAAACCATATAAGGGCAATGATACATGGTCCCGCAGAGCTGTTAAAAATTTAACGGTTAATCTTGATGCGTTCAAATCATTAAAAACCTTCTCCAACATGGACAGGTATAAAAGAGTTGTCATCGATATTAACCGGGTACTTTCGCTTGCAGGACGTAGTGCTGAAGTAATGCTTTCTCTATCCAACTATGGCGACACAAAACGTTCTCCTATCCGCAGCAGGGATCTGTTGGAAGCAGCTGAAAATCATGAAACAAATCCTTTTTATCTATTTTTCAAACATCGCCTTGAAGAACTGCTGATGAAAATCCGACCGGATATCATTGGGCTTTCAGTTAACTTCATGAGCCAGGCAATTTGTGCCTTTGCCATGGCCGGATTCATTAAAAAACATTTTCCGAAAATAAAAATTGTTGCAGGTGGTGGTCTGATTACGTCATGGATAAATATTCCGGGATTTTCCAACCCGTTTAAAGGCCTTGTCGATAATCTCTTTTCCGGCCCGGGCGAACAAGCGCTGCTTGCCTTATGTGGAAAAGAATGCCATGAAAAGCCTTCTTTATCAGACTTTGATTATTCTGAATTTAAGTTCAGCAGATATTTATCACCGGGCGTAATCCTGCCGCACATTACTGCCATGGGATGTTACTGGCAAAAATGTGCATTCTGCCCGGAAAAATCAGAAAAGAGTGGCTATCATCCTGTTGAATTAAAAAAGTTTTCCGACGATCTTCTCTATCAGGTTAAAGAGAGCAATCCCCGGTTAATCCATTTTCTGGATAATGCAATTTCTCCCCGCTTTTTAAAACATCTGATTGAGAACCCGCCAGGCACTCCCTGGTATGGATTTGTCAGAATTACAAAACATCTGGCTGATCCTGATTTTATCAGAGGGCTTAAGGCTTCCGGATGTATCATGCTTAAACTGGGCGTTGAATCGGGTGATCAGAATGTACTGGACCACCTAAACAAGGGAACTAACCTTGAGACAACATCAACTGTTCTGAAAACCTTGAAGAAAGAGGGCATCGCTACCTATATATATCTTCTGTTCGGCACACCGCCTGAAGATCTGAATGCTGCAAGAAAAACACTCACTTTCACACGCAGACATGCCGGTGCTATCAATTTTCTTAATTTGGCGATTTTCAATCTTCCCGCCTACAGCGAAGAGGCAAAAAAACTTGATACACTCTCATTTTATGATGGTGATCTTTCACTTTACAGGGAATTCAAACACCCATTGGGATGGGATAGAAACATCGTAAGGCATTTTCTGTCAAAGGAATTCACAAAGGATGTATCCATAAAAAAAATTATGACCAATGATCCACCCTATTTTACGTCCAATCATGCACCGCTTCTGGTGATGAATCAACAGTAAAGCCACTTCAAAAATATCTTATAGTAAAACGTTTAGCTGTTTATTTTTTTTATACTATTTTATTTTGGTATATTTTCTTTCAGAATTATGCGCGCGTCAACAAGGCTTAACCCCTCTTCATGTAAAATTAATGGGTTCAGATCCATCTCCTCAATCTCCGGATAGGATTCAATCAGATCAGAACAAATCGAAAGTAATCGGCGTAGTGTTTTTTTATCACAGGGCGGAATTCCTCTAAAACCATTGAGCAAACTCGAAGATCGAATCTCTTCAATCATATATTTTGCTGCTGATGTTGATATCGGCAAAACCCGGAAAGAGACATCCTTCAGGATTTCTACCATAATTCCGCCCAGGCCGAACATAATGACAGGGCCGAACTGTGCATCATTTTTTGTGCCGATAATGACCTCCACACCATCTTCTGCCATGGGCGCTACAAGTACGCCCCTGATATCTGCACCCGGGCTATATTTCCGTGCATTTTGAACTATTTCTTTAAAAGCGCGCTCAATATCTTTCTTCTTTCTGAGATGCAACCTGACACCCCCGCTATCGCTCTTGTGGAGGATATCAGGAGATACGATTTTCAACACAACATCTTTCCCGATTTTTTCTGCAAAAGCGGCAGCCTCGCCTGCTGTAGTCGCCAGGATCTCTTTATTTATGGGTGCGCCATGAATCTGGAGCAGGCGCTTGGCCTCCGTTTCCAGCAATACCCGCCGGTTCTCCCTAATGGCATTTTTAATAATATCTTTGCCCTCAGGTTTGCTTTTGGATCCCCATTTTAAAACAAAATTCGCTTTTTCTTTATACCGCCTCAAATAATTACCGTATTCTGCCAGAACGCTGATACTTTTACACGCCACATTCAGGGCATCATAGACCGGTATTTTATAATACCGCATCAGGTTTAAAGAATGCGGTTTGGCGCTGCTGTATAGACTATGCAGCACAATAGGCTTTTTGCCATCACGAACCAGTTTACCCATCATATGTGCAGCATCCTCTTCCATAAGCTCAAGGCTTTTTGCAAAACGGATACTGTAACCACCGAAAAGACCAACAATGAGAAGTCCGCCTATATCCGAATCCTTAAGAATAGCCTTGGCACAATAAGCAAATACGGATGGATCCGAATCTGTTCCGCCGGCCACATCAACAGGATTTCTGACGGAAGCGGCCTCAGGAAGAATCTGTCTTAATTTGTTTTGTGTATGCTCACTTAGCCGTGGAATTTCTACGCCCAGATCACTCAATATATCTGCGGCAATGGTCGCATGCCCGCCGCCGTCTGCCAGAATGGCAACCTTATTGTTTTTGATTGGCGGAAGATTGGCCAGCGTCTCTGCCGCAGAGAAAAGTTCATCAGGATTTTCAATAACAATAATACCGGCCCTTTTAAAAGCTGTTTTTGCTACTTCAGATATGCCGGCCAATGCCCCGGTATGTGAGCCTGCTGACTTTTTGCCGGTGGTCGTGCGCCCGCTTTTAAGCAGAATAATCGGTTTTTCTCTGGTTGTCTTGTAGGCCTGCTGAAGAAATCGGCGGCCATCCCTCATGCCTTCAACATACATGAGAATTGCTTTTGTCTTTTCATCCTGGCTGAAAAAATCAAGGTATTCATGAAACCTTATGTCCGCTTCATTTCCGACACCGATATAATAGGTATATCCCTGAAAGCTCTTGACACTTGCCTCAGTCATCAGTGTCAGCGCCATATTGCCGCTCTGGCAGAGCAAAGCGATGTTCCCCCTGGGCGGCTCACGAAAACCAACAAGATTCAGTTTTTCATGGACATTAATCATACCCGAAGTATTCGGTCCGATTAGTCTGACATTATTCTTTCGGGCTTCTTCAATTAACTTTTTTTCCCGTTCTTTTCCCTCTGAACCGGTCTCCCCAAACCCACCGGCAATAACAATAACACCGGCAACACCCTTTTCACCACACGCCTTCAATATCGTGGGAAGTGTTTTGGCCGGGGTCGTAATATAGGCGAGGTCTACATTATCTTTAATATCTGTGATTGCTGCATAGCATTTAAGACCTAAAATCCGAGACTCCTTCGGATTAACCGGAAAGATCTGCCCCTCGTATTTTTCTTCAAGCAATCTTCTGATGGCCTGAAACCCCCGCTTGGTTTCATCCTTTGATGCACCAACAATTGCTACTGATTCAGGATTTAATATTCTCTTAAGAGACATTATTTCTCCTTTTTAAAAATTTTATTGATCTGATATTACTTAGTTGGTAATCAATTTTTTTTTCTGTCTTCAAATGCTTTCAGAGACGATTCCCTCTCTTTTGTCGATACGCAAGCAAGACATGCTTCAACTTCAAAATCCATAAGTGCGTCAAGGCTTACTTCACCCTGGGCCATATGAAGTCCTTTTTTGATCATATTAATGGAAAAAACTGAATTTTTTGCAATTTTTGCGGCCATTGTCTTTGCTTCATGCAAAAGATTTTCAACAGGCACAGCCTTATTGACCAGATTGATTCGAGCCGCTTCTTTGCCGTCAATATTTTCAGCTGTAAAAAGCAGCTCTTTCGCCTTACCGGGTCCAACAAGATCCTGAATAAGCCTAAATGCGCCACCGGTAACGGATGAGGTTACTTTTGCTTCAGGTGAACCGATTTGTGCATCTTCGGCACAGATACGAATATCACAGGCCAGCGCCAGTTCATAGCCTGAACCGAGTGCATATCCGTTAATGGCTGCAATGGTGGGTTTTTTATACCGTATTAAATATCGGGAAACGTCCTGAAGCCCCTCAAGGTATGCCCTGTAATCTTCAAGACTACGATTTTTTGATTCCTTCAAATCTGCACCGGCCGAAAATGCCCTTCCGGCCCCCGTAATGATAATAACTTTTATATCGGGGTCTTTTTCAGCATCTTTCAGAGCCGAATGAAAATCCTGCCACAGCTGCCTGTTCATTGCATTCAGAACTTTTGGGCGGTTTAATGTGATAAGCGCTAAGCCTTTTTCCTTTTCAAATATAATGCACTCATAACTCATTAAATTTTCCTCTTCCTGAAAAAGTTAAATTTTAGGTTTTTCATTTGGTGACTTTACGAAAAACTGATTTTATAATAATTAATTATTGGATAACGAATTGAAATTCAAATAATACAGGTTATTAACACAATATGGATGTAAAACACAAATTTTACATCCATATTATTTAGTGAGGAGTGAAAAACATAAATTACGAAGGTCAGACTGCCAGGCTTTTACCGGCTTCAACGGCTTTTTCCATTAATGTTAAATTGGATTTAATTTCTCCGGGTTTATCTGCCTGGCCATATACGAAATCGGAAATTACAGGACCGGCGTAGGCAAAGGCATCCTGAAATGTTCTTAACGCATTTATGCATCCTGATGTAAATGGATCTTCATCAGCATACGAAAGTGCGATAACCGTTTTCTTCCCATCAAATGGGCCGGGGGAGCCTCCATCAAATTTATCCATATTGATCATCATGAGAAAGCGGTCCATAAACAGCTTTGTCTGAGATGACATATTAAACCAGTAAACGGGAGTGGCGATGACAAATCCATCAGCTTCAATTATTTTAGGATACAGGGCCTGCATGTCATCGTTTATTGAACAACTGAACACATCACCGGTTTGACACTGTTCACAGGCCTGGCATGGCCTGATATTCAGATCATTCAAATATACGGTTTCACATTCTGCACCTGATGCCTCAGCGCCCTTAATGATTTGTTCGGCAAGCGTAAAACTGTTTCCGGTTTTTCTGGGGCTGCCGATTAAGATAAGAATCTTTTTTCCGTTTGCAGATGATACCATAACCGTTTCCTTTATGTGAATTTTTTGTTCACTATCCTTCTTTCTGTTTACACCTCAAAATTTTTATAAATTAGTTTAGTACCTTTTTTGTACAATAATTTCTTCCATGCCTATAGGTCAGGAATTTTCTTTCATGCCCTTCAGTACAAAAAAAATTAAGCTTCAGCGGAGCTACGGTTTACTGTTCATCCGAATGAAGTCTAAAACGCTGACGATTCTGCTTATAATTAATGAAAAAAACATTAATTTGTTGACTTCAATTATAATCACGTATTATTTTAGTACCTTAATAACTGACTGAGCTTGCATCAGTTGGCAAGCTGGTTTCGTTCTGAGGGCAACATCCATTTAACAATGCGATACCCCGAAGTGTGAGACCGTAAACATTTACGTAAAGGAGGATATCGTTATGCCGGAAGGAATTGTTAAATGGTTCAGTAGCAGTAAGGGTTTTGGGTTTATTGAGCAGGAAGACGGACCGGATGTATTTGTTCATCACTCAGGAATTAACTCTTCAGGTTTCAAAACGCTCAACGAAGGTGACCGTGTAACATTTGACATTGAACAGGGCCAGAAAGGCCCCGCAGCAGTAAATGTAACTGTCAAATAATCATCGACACTATAATTTTAAAAGAGGCATTTCAGAGATAATTCTGAAATGCCTCTTTTCTATTTCACACCGGGAAATACATAAGTTTGATTTTTGTCAAGAAAACTCAATTAAATTGATCAATCGTTTTTGACCTGCCTGCCATAATCATGTATATATGCAACATTCACTTTGGAGAACAATGTGGTATTTAAATTTCCAACTGGAGAATGACCATGTCTGAAATTATACGTCGCTCCATGCAAAAAGCTGACTGGCCTGAGGTCGCAGATCTGATTTATGTCTCAACAAACTACTGGTATGAAACCCATGGTATGGGTGAATCCTTTACCGGCGGCCCATCGGTTACAGAATTTTTCTGTGAAGTTTATGAATCCGTTGATCCGGGGTGTTGTATTCTGGCAGTTAACAAAGAGACAGCCCGCATAATGGGCTCCTGTTTTTATCATCCGAGAAATACCCACTTTTCCATCGGCATGGTAAATGTTCATCCAAACTATTTTAGACAGGGTCTTGCAAAAATGCTCCTCGATTTTGTTATTAACCTGGCCGATGAACAATCAAAACCGCTTCGTCTGGTATCAAGTGCCATGAATATTGATTCATTTTCACTTTATACCCGGTCGGGGTTCGTGCCCTATGCACTTTTTCAAGACATGTATATTCAGGTTCCGGAAACGGGTCTGAATATAACCGGTTCCGGATCAGCAAATGTCCGTGAGGCAACCATCCATGATGCGTCCGGCATTGCCGACCTCGAAATGGAGATCAGCCATGTTCATCGGGAAAATGACCATCGATTTTTTATAAATAGTGATAACGACAAATGGCATGTATCTGTTTATGAAAATGATAACGGCAAAATTGACGGTTATCTTGTTTCTCTGACATTTCCGGGTCTCGACATGTTGGGGCCGGGAGCAGCCCGAACTTCAGACATTGCGCTGGCACTTATTCTTGCAGAGCTTAACTGCTTTAAGAATAAATGCCCGCTTCTTCTCATACCGGCTGATGATCCTGAGCTTACAAGGCAGATGTATGCATTGGGCGCAAAAAACTTTGAAATCCATCTCGCCCAGGTCAGGGGTGAAGTAAAACCGATTAATGGCATTGTCATGCCGACATTTCTGCCGGAAACATGGTGAAATAACAGGAGTTTTTTATGGAAAATTTGGAACATATAAAAAAAAACATTCTTGCGTTATTTAGCAAACAAAAGCTGGCGACTCTTTCCACAGCAAAGGATGACAAACCATATGCCAGCCTGGTCGCCTTTGTGGGTGATCGTAATCTTAAAACTATTTTGTTTGCAACAGCCAGAACCACCCGAAAGTTTTCAAACCTGGCATCCAATCTCAATGTTGCCCTGTTGATCAATAACAGCCGGAATGATGAATCTGATTTTCATGAAGCCATGGCTGTTACAGTTACCGGCACAGCCGAAGTCTTATCTGAAACTGAAAAAATAAGGCATATGGACCGTTATCTGGCAACGCATCCCTATCTTGCTGATTTTGTCAGCCAGCCGACCTGCGCACTTATATCTGTAAAAGCATCACGTTATTTCCTGGTAGAAAATTTTCAAAAAGTGATGATATTAAATATGGATAAAAACAATGATTCTTAAACTTAAAGACATTCAGGAAAAGGACCGTTCTCTAATTGGCGGCAAAGGATATGCTCTTTCAATACTTTCCCGATATGGTTTTAATGTCCCCCGGACATTATTTATAACTGCCGATGTCTATCTTGACTACCTTAAAGCAACAGGACTCCAGGAACGGATTTTACTCGCCCTTCATCGTAAAAATCTCAAAGAAATGCGGTGGGAGGAAGTCTGGGATACGGCGCTTCGGATTCGAAATATGTTTTTAACAAAAGACTTGCCTGATAAAATTAAATCTTTATTCAGCAAAGCTATTAAGAATGAATTTGGCGACATATCTGTTGTGGTTCGCTCTTCAGCCCCGGATGAAGATTCAGCGGCAGCTTCATTTGCAGGGCTTCATGAGTCTTATGTCAATATTACCGGCATTGATAATATCCTGACTCATATAAAACTGGTTTGGGCCTCTCTCTGGTCTGATGCAGCCCTGCTCTATCGACAGGAACTCGGGCTTGATGTTGAAAACAGTTCAATGGCTGTTGTGGTACAGGAAGTCATATCAGGCAGTGCGTCCGGCGTCATTTTTAGTAAAAATCCGAATGATGATTCACAAATTCTCATTGAATCGGTTCACGGCTTGAACCAAGGCCTCGTTGACGGTATTATTGAACCGGACAGATGGGAAATTGATCGAAACAGTAAAACAATTATAAGCCACTACGAAGCCGCTCGTGAACAGTGGATGATGACGGCATCAGATGGTATTCGTTGTGAAACGCTCCCTCAGGAAAAAATCAATGCACCGCCAATAAATAAATCACAATGCAAAACGCTCGCTGATACTGTTCTAAAATCAGAATCTGTTTTTGGTTCCCCGCAGGATATGGAATGGACCTTCAGAGATAACAAGTTATATATTTTACAATCCCGTCCAATTACAACAACAGGGACTTCCAATACGGAAGACAAGCGAAGCTGGTATTTAAGCTTGAAAAAAAGTTTTGATAACCTTCAGGGTCTTCGGCATAAAATTGAAGGCCATCTTATACCTGACATCATCCGGATAGCGGAAACTTTAAAAAATATGAACCTGACCGGCCTATCAGATGATGAGCTCTCAGTGGAAATTCAAAATCGCTATGAAATAAATAATCACTGGATAAAGGTATACTGGGATGAATTTATACCTTTTGCTCATGGTGTACGGATATTCGGTCAGTTTTACAATGATACCATCCGCCCGGTTGATCCTTATGAATTTGTGGATCTGTTAAAAAACAGCCGGATGATAAGTCTTGAACGCAATCGTATGCTTGAGGAACTATCTGCTATTGTCCAGGCAGATCAGAATATTTCATCTACGCTTATTGCCAAAAAATATTCTGAACTTGGTACTGATTTTCAAAATAAGGCATATGCCTACATAGAAGCCTTTGGGAATTTAAGCTGTTCAGTCTCAGGCGGCAAGGAGTGTGAAGCAGCGCTTGAAACACTTCTCACTATTGTATTGGAGATGTCCAGGCATAACCGAAAAAAGGATAATAAAAAAGCGGATAACAATATCAAGGTTAAAGAAGAGGCTTTTCTGAATCATTTCTCAGAAGATAAACGGCAGCAGGCAAAAGAATATCTCGATCTGGCAAGGGTAAGTTATCAACTCAGGGATGATGACAATATACACCTCGAAAGAATTGAAGCGCAATGGCGATCTGCTGTTCATGAAGGTAAAAAAAGAAAAACTCTCCAAAATAAAATTTCTCTTTCTCTTGAAAAGACGTTGAGCATAATGCCTGATCAAATTGAAAAACCTGAAAGCACCACTCCGGAATCAACAGGACATTATAATGTGAAAGCCCGCCAACTTCTTGGTCAGGCAGCCGGACCGGGTATCGCTACCGGTACGGCAAGGGTATTTACGACACGTAATGATCTGGCCGGTTTCAAACATGGTGAAATTCTTATCTGTGATGCCGTAGATCCCACCATGACATTTGTTATTCCGCTTACGGCAGGTATCGTTGAAAAAAGAGGCGGCATGCTGATTCATGGCGCAATTATAGCTCGCGAATACGGTATTCCCTGCGTTACAGGTGTTTCGGATGTGACCAAATACATTAAAACCGGTGATACCGTCACCGTTGACGGATATCTGGGTATTGTCACCCTAAAATAGTATGAGCCCTTCATATTAACTGATCTCTATAAAAAAATTGATCATTTATTCCTCGATGATTATTTTTTTGAATACGCAAAAATATTCATTTTCACCGGGAGGTTCCTCATGAAAAAGATTACTTCCAATTCTACCGCAGATATCGAATTTCAATTAAATTGGAAACTTGATAACATTACCCATACGGAAGCACACATGGGTTATAAAATAAATTTCTGGCGGGACTGTTTTCCTCAGAAAATTTATAACGACTTGATTGGCATGACAGAAGGTGAAACCCTTTCCTTTAATATGAAACCCACAGATATAATCCCGGATTACGATCCGAACCAAGTAAAGGAAACTAAATTATCACAATTTAATGGTATGCAGCAATCCGGAATAACTATTTCACCCCGACCCGGCCGTTATTACCCCAGGGGGTTTTTGAAAGACATGCCGGGGATATACCGGAATAATGTTGTGCCGTTTCGCTGTCTGGAAACATCAAACAAACACATTCAGGTGGATTTCAATCACCCTCTTGCCGGAAGGGATATTCAATTATCAGTAACCATTTATAATATTATGGAAAAACCTGTTGATCGGGGTGGTTCCTGTTCGGACTGGCTAGAATCCATATCAACGGGCCCGGGTATGCAATCACGCATAAACGGCAAACCAACCGACTTTTTTTCAGATCACCCATTTGAAAGGTCTGATGAGAACGAGGACACTCTGTTTTATCAAAAACCAAGACTGATCAATCATATTGACGATTTTGCCATCGGTACCGTTACCCAATTATATGCCGGCCTATTAAAACCGGATTCAGCAGTTCTTGACTTGATGAGCAGCTGGCAATCTCACTTGCCAACCGGTATGACGTATTCCAAAGTAACCGGCCTGGGACTGAATCGGGCAGAGCTTCAAAACAACACACAACTATCGGATTATGCTTTCCATGACCTGAACGGTAGCCCTTTTCTGCCTTTTGATGACGGCAGCTATGATGCCGTTACCTGCAATGTATCCGTTGAATATTTAACTCAGCCATTTGAAGTATTTAATGAGGTGACCAGAGTTTTAAAACCCGGTGGTATTTTTATTGTCACTTTTTCAAACCGCTGGTTTCCACCCAAGGCAGTAAACATCTGGCAGCAGATTCATGAATATGAAAGAATGGGACTTGTTCTAGAATACTTTTTAAATAATGGGCGATTTTCACAATTGGGAACCCACTCAAGTCGTGGCTATGACCGCCCATCCCATGACAAATATTATTCTGACTTCCTTTTTTCAGATCCGGTTTTTGCCGTCTGGGGGTTTAAAACTTAATATTTGCAAAATTGATTATTTAATGGTTAATGTTTTTGGAACATGCTTTTCCTTAACTCCTGAATTTCACTTTTATTGCTTTTAACTCGCTTGTGGGGCCATGGTCTATCATATGCAGTTTTTCAATATTCCTTTTACTTTTTCAATATTATCCCTGATTTTGGTAAACCTTATCCCGCTTATCGGTGTTATCTGGTTTAAGTGGGATGCCGCTTCGATAGTTCTGCTTTACTGGGCTGAAAACATTATCATTGGTGGCTATAATATATTAAAAATGGCCATTGCAAAAACTGAACATCCCGGCGGACATCTTGGCAAACTTTTTATTATCCCCTTTTTCTGCCTGCATTATGGTGGGTTTTGTGCCGGCCATGGATTTTTTTTGGTTATGTTTTTTAAAATAGGAAATACAAATGGCATGAGCGGCATCTTTCCGGATGCATCCTGGTTTGGCCCTTTTATTTTTCTTCAACTCCTTTTATCGGTTATCAGTTATTTATGGATCAATATGCCTGCCGGGATGGGGTGGCCGCTTTTGGCACTTCTCATAAGCCATGGTGTTTCATTTTTTAAAAACTTCATTAGGAACGGTGAATACCTTAATACATCTGTAAAAACACTGATGGGACAACCATATAAGCGGATTGTACTCCTGCACATTGCGATCATTGTCGGCGGTTTTCTGGTTATGACATTTGGCTCACCGGTACCGCTGTTAATTTTACTTATTTTTATTAAAATCTGTATTGATATTTATCTTCATCACAAATCACATGTACAAAAATATACTGAAGACGCTGATTTCATTTTAAAGCATAGCACATCATAAATTAAACGGTTTAATCGGGGAGGTGGAAATGGAAAATGAAATTGAAATTGCCAGCCAGTCCATCAGTACAATTATGAATTTTTTTGTTAACTACGGATTCCAGGTCGCCGGTGCAGTTATTATTCTGGTAATCGGGATTTTAGTCGCAAAATGGATTTCCGGTCTTATCATAAATTTGTGCCTTAAAAGAAAACTGGATGTTACGCTCAGCCACTTTCTGGGCAACATGGTAAAAATTATTATTCTTGCTTTTGTTATCATTATCGCTTTGGGGAAATTTGGTGTTTCCATTGCCCCCATGATTGCAGCCATAGGCGCACTTGCCTTTGGCGCCAGTTTTGCCTTACAGGGCCCCCTTTCAAATTATGGAGCCGGTCTGGTTATCATCATGACCCGTCCCTTTGTTATCGATAATACCATATCGATTAATGGTGTCAGCGGTGTCGTTGAGGTAATCACACTTTCATCAACAACCCTTGATACGGAAGACGGCGAAAAAGTTACTATTCCCAACAAACATATAATCGGTGAAATTCTTACAAACTCATTTTCAAATAAGGTTGTTGAAGCAGTCGTCGGCATTTCTTATAACAGTGACCCGAATCAAGCCATTCAGATCATCCAGGACGCACTCAATAAAGTCCCCCATATCTATTCAGAAAAACCGGCTCAAATCGGTATTCATGATTTTGGTGACTCATCTATCAATATAGGCATGAGATACTGGGTACCGACACAGCAATATTTCCAAACCCGGTATGCTGCAAATCTGGCCGTTTTCAATGCACTCCGGAAAGCTGAAATTAACATACCATTTCCACAAAGGGATGTTCACATGGTTTCATAAATCAGATGGCTCATAGAAAAAATACTCAAAAGATCCTTCTTCTAACTGGCACACCTTTTTCTGTTGAGGACAACAATATATCTTTGATAATAGGAAATGAACGTGACATGACAGACCTCAACACGCTACAGGATAAGCTTGAAATCTCCAATATGGTGACAGAAAAAATTAAAGATGAACTATTAGAGCTATCCTTGAAGGATATTAAGAAAACTAAAGCTTACTTTTCTTCTGGCTTTTTCTTTATGGAAACTGAGTTCTTAAAGAGGGGACACCCGGGCGGGAAACCACTTCCGGCTTCTTCACCGCCGTCTATAGTGTACCTGGCCACTTTAATATTTTCATCTATATAGCAACACCAGTCATGAAGCATCCCCCGTATAAAGCAGTGTTGAAGAGGGCATACCGCGCATTCTGTCACTTCAAGTTCTATCATAAGAATCCTTGTTTAGCTGTAGTAGAGACAGGTATCAAACCTGTCTCTAAAAACTTTATTACAAATCCTCGGCCAGGTCTATTTTATATTTTTTAATCCATTTCCATATGGTTACACGGCTGACACCAAGCATTTGGCCAGCCATGGACTGATTTCCGCCTGTCCGTCTCAAGGCATTTATCAATTTTTCCCTTTCGGTCTGGAAAAGGGTGACGGTGCCCGTCACTTTATGTTGCAATGTTTCAGCGTTAGTAATTTTAGGCGGCAAGTATTTAGTATGGATCCACGCTTCAGGGCATAATACCATTGCATATTCAATTGCATTTCTGAGTTCCCTGACATTACCCGGCCATGAGTACTCCAGTAACTTATGCATGGCATCCGGAGCAAGCCCTCTGATTTGTTTGCCGCTTTTTAATACGGATTCATCAATAAAATGCTGAACGATTAAAGGAATATCTTCTAACCTGTCCTTTAAAGGCGGGCATGATATCGGAAAAACATTTATTCTGAAGAAAAGATCCTCCCGGAACTGCCCTTGTGCAGTCAGGTCATCAAGATTTTTGTTTGTTGCTGTAATAATTCTGACATCAACAGGAATCGGTATCTGGTCACCCACCCGCTCAATCTCCTTCTCCTCAAGAACCCGAAGAAGTTTCACCTGGGTGGATAATGGAATGTCGCCAATTTCATCCAGAAAAATTGTACCTTCATGGGCCGCTTCAAAACGGCCGACCCTGGCCTGGCTTGCGCCTGTATATGCACCTTTCACATGACCGAAAAGCTCACTTTCCAGAAGATTTTCATTCAGCGCCGCACAATTAACCTTTATGAACGGTTTTTCATGACGGGCACTTGATTCATGAATTGCTCTTGCCACAAGCTCTTTGCCTGTGCCGCTCTGACCCAGCACCAAAACAGGTGCTTCGGATGGAGAAACACTGTCAATAAGTTCAAACATCTGAGTCATTGCCGGTGATTCACCTAAAAGGCCGTGATAGCCATCGTCCAGATGACAGGATTTTCTCAATAACGCGATTTCCTGCTGTTGCCTTACCACTTCAGAAAGGTCATGCAATATTTCAACAGCCCCAATAATTTTCCCCTTTTCATCGTAGAGCACAGAAGCGCTTTTCACAATATTGAGTGCGTGCTTGGCTTTATTACGAATCATACAGTTCTTTACCTTGATACCGCCTTCAGCATACAGACTGCACCAGCGTTCAGCCGGCCCCTCTCCGAATATTTTACATCCGGTGCAATCCAGTATTCTGCAAGATTTACCGACCAGCTCTTCAGCCGTATAGCCGGTAAGTTTTTCTGCAGCAGGATTAATGCTCAGTATAACACCTTCCGGATCGACAATAAGCAGGCCATCCTGAAGGGTTTCAAAAACGGTTTTCCAGTATTTAGAAATATCCATATTGTGCTCCAACCTTTTAGCAACAAATCGGTGAATAGTTTAACCCCATGTTAACATAACCGTTTATAAAAGGTAACAGTTAGTTAACACATTAATAAAAAGAATTGCCCGCCTGATACAAACCAGCCTTTTTTATTTATTATATTTTTGATGAATCGGTAGCGTTTTTTTATCACTAAGCCTGTGTTATATTGTTTTTTCAAACCAATTAAACGCCAATAGGATTATAAAAATGCAATATGATTATGGCTATTTAAAAAAGATAACCGAGATGTGGGGCATTGACCTGGCCGGAATCAGAAATGATATCAAAATATCCGGAAGCCCTGAACGGTGTGAGTTCAGAATTGTTCTGGAAAATGAACAAAATAAATTGTTCCTGCTTGAAAATATCTTTTTAAAAACCTTAAATCATAAGAAGAAAATTGCCCGGACCCTTAATACGCTATCACAAAACGATATTGACCAGGTTAACCCATATATTGCCGATAATAAAGGCGATCATATCGTCGCTTATGGCGATACCTTCTGGCAGATCTCTCCTTTTATTCGTGGTATTGAGTTAAATCGGCCTGAATATGTGTTTGAAAAATGGCGTGGAAAAGTTATGGCCGATTTTTTGATCGATCTGAAAAAGCAGACTGAAAATCCGGTTAACCTTAACTTTGGCACACCTTTTTCAATAGTTGATTATATTTATAAACTGCTAAAAAACATAGAAAAACATGAACCCGAACTTAGAATTAAACTTCAATCTGCTTTAAGTTTTTTAGAATCTGAACTGTTTGAAATCCATGACAGCCTGCCGATTGCTTTTTGCCATGGCGACTACCACCCGGTTAATATTATCTGGGGCGACCATAACATCAATGCGGTGATCGACTGGGAGTTTCTTGGAAACAAGCCGGAAATTTATGACGTTGCCAACATGATCGGATGTCTTGGAATGGAGGATCCTGAATGCCTTGCCGGTGAACTTATCTATGATTTCATCTCTTCCCTTAAGCGGGCCGGGTTTGTTTCGGATATAAGCTGGAAATATCTGATCGAGTATATAGTGGCCATCCGTTTTGCATGGATGTCCGAATGGCTTAGAAAAGCCGATGAGGAGATGATTTCGCTTGAAACAGTCTACATCAACCTGCTGATTGATAACAGAAAAGATATTTTCCATCTCTTTTTCGACCAGTAAGGATAGCCGGCAGGTGCCTGGCTCACTTTAACTTATCTTTAAAAAACGTGTTATCTGAAAGAACAAAATATTTTACCCGTCTTTTCATCATTTTTTCAATCATAAGTTTCCAGAATATAATAAATCCTGTATATATAAAATTTGATATTTTTATTATCTATATTTTTTAGGAGTGAATTGAATACTGATGCTATCTAATGAGGATCTCAAGATATTAAAACAAAAAATTAGCGAGGCTATTAAACAGACCGGTTTGGATATTAAGTCTCTCAGGGAGGCAACCAAGCCCGTATCACCGGATAATGCTATTGGCAGGCTGACACGTATGGAAGCCATCCAGAGCAAACATATGAATGAAGCGGCCTTATGTTCTGTAGAAAAAAAGCGGTCACTTCTGAAAGATGCGCTGAATAATATTGATGATCCGGATTTTGGAATTTGCAAAAGATGTGAAGAACCCATACCCATTGGACGAATCATGCTGATGCCTGAGACGACCCTGTGTGTTAACTGTGCGGAGGATTGATAATTGCTGACAAACACATTCATCCACATACCCGGCATCGGTATAAAATCAGAAAAGAATATATGGCAGGCAGGTGTAATGGAATGGCAAGATTTCAAACCGCTTCTTTCTTCCGGAATATCACGGGGGAAAGCCTTAACCGCTGATCAATGCCTCCAGGAATCCATTTCACAGCTTGAAAACGATAACCCGTCTTATTTTTCCAAAAAACTGCCGGCCAATCAGCAGTGGCGTTTCTTTCCTGACTTCAGGAAAACCGCAGCCTATATTGATATCGAAACAACCGGCCTTGATACTTATAACAAAATTACGACCATTGCCCTCTATGATGGAAATGATATCCACTGGTATGTACATGGAAAAAACCTTGATGATTTTGCAAAGGATATCTTCAAGTACAAAATGGTGATTACCTATAATGGCAAGAGCTTTGATGTCCCTTTTATTGAAAACTATTTCGGTATTAAAATGAATCATGCCCACATTGATCTCAGGTATGTTTTAAGCAGTCTCGGCTATAAAGGCGGTCTGAAGAAATGTGAGAAAGCATTCGGCATTGACCGTGGCGAACTTGATGGCGTTGACGGTTTTTTTGCAGTGATCCTGTGGAATGAATATATAAAAAATAATAATCGGAAAGCGCTTGAAACACTACTGGCGTATAATATTGAAGATGTTATCAACCTGGAATATTTGATGGTGGCGGCCTATAACCTGAAGTTAAAGAGCACCCCTTTTTATGAATCAAAACAGATAGATATTCCCGAAACACCGGAAGTATCTTTCAAAGCAGATCTTAAAACCGTTAAACGCCTTAAACCACTCACTACTCACAACTACTATTATTAAATCATGAGCCTTATCAGTATCATTGGAATCGCTGTCGCACTGGCCATGGATGCCTTTGCCGTTTCCATTGCAGCGGGAGTGACTTTAAAGAAGGTCAGTTTCAGACAGGGCTTTCGTCTGGCATGGCACTTTGGACTGTTTCAGGCCATGATGCCGGTGATTGGATGGGGTGCAGGCCTCTCTTTTAGATCTTTCATTGAAAGTTACGACCACTGGGTAGCATTTTGCCTGCTTTTGTTTGTCGGCGGTAAAATGATCAAAGAGGCATTTGATCAAAATGGAGATGCGACTGAGAATAAAGACCCCACTAAAGGCATGACCATGGTGATTCTCTCTATTGCGACCAGCATCGATGCCCTTGCTCTTGGATTAAGTCTTTCTATTTTAAATATCTCTATCTGGATGCCGGCTGTTATTATCGGTATTGTTGCGGGTTTGTTTACCATCGCCGGTATGCAGCTTGGAAAAAAGATTGGCACCTCAAGCAAACTGGGCTGTTATGCTGATTTTGCCGGGGGCATCATTCTCATCGGTATCGGTGTAAAAATTCTTCATGAGCACGGGGTGTTTAGTTTTATATAGGCTCCGTCTGCATAAGTATTTTGAACCTGCCCTAAAAACTTACTCATGAAACCTTAGACACGTTTTGGGGGCAGGTTCAAAAGTATCTGGTGTTTTAGTTGACATTTCCCTGACCCGATCTTATTTTATACGCCATTAAAAAAAATAAGGAGACTATAATTATGTCGGAAGCTGTTCAAAATGGAGATACTATCAGTGTTCATTACACAGGCAAACTTGAAAACGGAGAGGTGTTTGATTCCTCTAAAGGCCGTGATCCTCTTAAATTTACCGTTGGCAAAGGAATGCTTATCAAAGGATTTGATACCGCCGTTGTCGATATGAAGCCCGGCGAAAAAAAGAGTGTATCAATTTCACCGGATGAAGGTTATGGGTTGTCGATTGATGACTTTATTCTTGCCATCCCCAAAACCGGTTTTCCTGAAGATTTTAATTTTGAAGTCGGCGCACAGTTAGGACTTCCAACACAGGATGGCCAAACCGTACCGGCTAAAATTGTTGAACTCAACGATGACACAATTACCGTTGATGCCAATCATCCCCTGGCCGGGAAAACACTTATATTTGATATTGAAATTGCAGAAGTCGGCCTTGAGCCTGAACAAATGAGCTGCTCAGGCTCCACCGAAGAAGGCGGATGTGGAAGCTGCAGTTGCAGTTAAGCATTTATGTAACAAGATATATTTGGTTATTGACAAGCTAAAATGTTTATTTTATAGATATACGTTAATGTAAAGTTAATCAAATAATAATTGAGGTTTAACGTGGAACTAAATGACATAGAGAGAGAATTTCATCAGCTCTCAAATGCCTTTGATTTAACACATATTTTTCCAAACACATATCCCTTCACCTGATATCTGTGCCTGTCGGATGTTTTTGCATTCGACACACTTCGATATAGACAGACTTTAAAATCATTAAGTTACAAAACGATTATTTGCCACTATTACTGGATGTTATATAATATTTTAACAATTATTTATTGTAGACAAATTTATTAACAGGTATCGATTCAGTTAAATAAAATAAAATCATAACTCAGTAAATAAAAAAAATTGATGAATATAAGCCGGCTTTCGACCGGAAATGATGGCTAAAATTTTATTAAAATACAGGACCATTGGATAATCACTAATATTCAAAAGGAGAGAATTATGAAAAAAGTTATGGTAATGGGTGTTGGCGCACAAGGCAGCACAGTTGCAAAAAGACTTCAGGAAGAACCCAATGTAGAAGAAATTATATGTGCAGATTATGATTTAAAAGCTGCTCAGCATTTGGAAAAAACACTTTCAAAGGCTAAAGCCGTTCAGGTTAATGCAAAAAATGTAGCTGATATCGTCAAGGCTGCTGAAGGTTGTGAACTGATCGTTAACGGTCTGGCACCGGATTTTAATATGAATGTTATGGATGCCGCGCTTGAGGTTAAAGCATGCTACCAGGATCTTGCTTCCGGCCCGGTAAGTGACCTTGGTTTTATTGAAGCCGTTGAGAGACAGCTTGGCCGTGATCAGCAGTTTAAAGATGCCGGCCTTGCCGCTCTGACCAATACCGGTTCTGCACCGGGTGTGGCAAATATTCTGACCCGTGAGGCATGTGACAAGTTTGACACGGTAGATACCATTACAATTGCTGTATATGATGGAATCTGGTCCAAAAAATTTATTCCGTTCTGGTGGTCACCTGAAACGGCTTTCGCCGACATGGCTGCTGAGCCTGTTGTTTTTGAAAACAGTAAATTTAAACGCGTTCCGCCTTTCAACAATCCTGAAATGATGGATTTCGTGGGCCTTGGCGAACGTCTGATGTACGATCATGAGCATGAAGAGCCGGTTACCATGGGCCTTCTGGCCGACAAATACCTGAAGGGCGTAAAAAATGTATATTTCAGATATGGCGGACCGGGTTGTGATCTTGCCAAATATTTTTACGATATGGGTCTGCTCTCTGATAAACCCATTGATATTGACGGACAGCAGGTTGTTCCAATGAGAATGATTTCCAAGCTGACTCCGCCTGCGCCGAAATATGAAGATGAAATTAAAGCCGTTATTGAAGAAGGCATGTATATGGAAGAAGGTGCTTTCCTTGTTCGCGTTGAAGGTAAAAAAGATGGCGCTTCACTTAGAATTGACAGCTATGCCGGTGGTCCGGGCCTCCAGGAAGCTTTTGAAAAAGCCGGTATTACGCATGAATCCTATTTTACCGGACAAGCTGCTTTCCTGTTCACTAAAATGTTTGTAAATGACAAAATGGCTCTGAATGGTGTATTCCCCCCGGAAGCATTTACAAAGGAAATGCGTGCGTACTACCTGAAAGAAGCTGCAAAGCTTGATATCACAGTAGATGAGATTATTGAAAAACGGTTATATTAATTAACCGTACTACGTCTCTTATATAGTTCTCCTGCAAACGGGGTGTCCTGAAAAGGATGCCCCGTTTTGTTTTAAAGCATTTCAATATAGGTTTCTTAAATATGCTAAAGTTTAGAGTTACAGCTCCACCTGGCATCTCATTTTATAGGTGGATGATTTTTAACAATTTGCTCTTTTACAATTAACGGTGCACCCTTTACTACAGTCAGGTACAAAATGGCTCATTTGGCGGTTTGAATTTTC
>JAIPEE010000098.1 GCA_021737275.1 Desulfobacterales bacterium | reverse complement strand
ATATCAATGTTTCTTTTTTTCAGGACAAACTGCCCAGAAGTGTCGGTGATGTCCTGAAGGTCATTATTCTGCTGATGCAGGCGGATTTTTTAGGCATTCTCATTTGGTATGGATTTTTATATGCCAACATAGGCATGATGTCCAAATCGCCTGCAATGGGTATTTCGATGATCATACCTTATATTGCAGTTCCGGTTGGTGGAATTTTTTCAATCTTTCAGGTGATTGTATTAATCATAACCGGGAAGTCCTCTTCAGATTTTCAGGAAGGATAAAAAACAAAATGGGTTCTATGACAATAATTATTGCAGTGACAGCGGTATTCATCATACTGCTTTTCATCGGTATGCCGATTGCTTTTACATTGGGCATCACTTCAACCTTATGGCTTATACTAACAGGCCAGAATCTGATGATGATTGGCGCCAAAATGTATTCGGGCCTGGATTCATTCGTTTTTATGGCGATTCCTCTGTTCGTCCTTGCCGGGGAGATCATGAACAAGACGTCAATTACTGACAGTCTGGTAAAATTTATCAATGTGTTGATTGGGGGATTCAGGGGGGCGCTTGCCCAAGCCAATGTCTATACCAGTCTTTTATTTGCCGGTTTGACCGGTGCAGCGATTTCAGATGTTTCCGCCATCGGTTCTATTTACATTCCGGCCATGTCTAAACAGGGATACAAGCCGGCTTTTGCTGCAGCAATTACCGCAACCTCATCAATTGTCGGGCCCATTATTCCACCCAGCATCATTATGGTGATGTACGGCGGTATCACTGGGGTTTCCATTGGCGCCCTGTTTGCCGGAGCTATTATCCCGGGGATTATGATTGGTATCGGGCAGAGCATTTATCTGTTTGCTGTTGCAAAAAAGAAAAACTTCCCCAGATCTAAAATCAAAGTTACGCCAAAAGAATTTATGATTTCATTTAGGAATGCGATAGTGGCGATTGTCATGCCTTTTATCATTTTAGGCGGCCTGATTTTTGGAATTTTTACGCCGACAGAGGCTGCTGCAGTGGCGGTGGCTTATGCCATGGTCGTAGGATTCATCATTTTTCGAACCCTGAAAGTGTCCGATCTTTACGGCCTTCTGAGCAAAACTGTCCGCATTTCAGGTATGCTGTTCTTTATCATTGCCACTGCCAATATTCTCGGCTGGGTCATCAGCCGTGTGAATCTGCCGGAGCGTTTGACCACTTCGCTGATGAGTGTGTCAGGGCAAAATGCAAGCATTGCTTTGTTTATTATTGTGATTTTCCTATTATTTATCGGTACATGGATGGAATGCGGGGCAGCAACTGTTGTGATTGCACCAATTATCGCTCCGATTGCAGTTAAATTGGGGCTTCACCCGGTTCATTTCGGAATTACCATGTGCGTTGCCCTTAACATCGGCCTGGTTACGCCTCCTCTGGGTGTGTGTTTGTTTGCGGCCGCTGGAATATCCGGATGTTCTTTTGAGGAAATTGTTAAGGAAGCTTGGCCAATTATTATTCTCATGATCGTATCGCTTTTCTTGATCGCCTTTGTACCGGAACTGACACTATTAATACCCAGAAAATTGGGTCTGATCATGTAACTGAAGGATAGAACTTTCTAAAATTAAAATTTGATAATAAATATATTTGTATAAGAACAGGATCAATATGATATCAGTGTCAATAATTGAGGAAATCATCAAGGTTGTTGGTGAAAAGTGGTGCCTGACCGATCCGGCTGACATGGCGACATATGCCTTTGATGGATTTTTTAAGGATTACACGCCGGATGCCGTGGTGCTGCCCAAAAAAACAGCTGAAGTGTCAGATGTCCTGCAGATTGCCAACCGGGAAAAAATCAATATAGTCCCCAGAGGGGCCGGAACCAATCTCAGCGGCACCTCGGTGGCCCGAAGGGGTGGAATGATCATGCCACTGACAAGGATGGATCGTATCATCGAGATTGATAGCGTCAACCGGTGCGCCATTGTTCAGCCCGGCGTTGTGAATGCTGAGCTTCAGAAGGCTGTGGAGCCGTTCGACTTGATGTACGGGCCGGATCCATCCAGTTGGTATGTTTCAACAGTCGGTGGGAATATCTCTTTGAATGCGGGTGGCCCAAGAGCCTTAAAATACGGCAGCGCCAGAGATCATCTAATTGGGCTGGAAGTGGTTCGGGCCAATGGAGAAATAGTTAAAATTGGTTCCAAGACATCAAAAAATGCCGCGGGACTGGATTTGCCCCATCTGTTCTGCGGAGCTGAAGGAACCCTTGGTATCATTACGGAGGCAACGGTCCGTCTGATTCCCCTGCCTGAGGCAAAGCATACCCTTCAGGCAGTCTTCGGCAATCTTGACGATGCCTGTGAAGCCGTGTCAGAAATTGTTTCCAGCGGAATCATTCCCAGTGCCATGGATTTACTGGATCAGATTCTTATCAATTTAATCCAGGGGTATGGTGGGGTTCAGTTCCCTGACGGTGCATCCGCCCTGCTGCTGATTGAAATTGACGGTCATCCGCAGGCGATTGAACAAGAATCAGAAAAAATAAAACAGATTTGCCACAACAACCATGCGATAGATATCGTTCTCGCCCGGACTCCTGAAGAGAATGAAGTCGTCTGGAGAGCCCGAAGATCCATTGGTGGTACGTTTTCAAAAGTCTGCAAAACCCTGATCAACGAAGATGCGACAGTGCCGGTTTCGTCTCTGCCGGATATCATGAAAAAGGTTCTGGCGCTGCGGGAGAAATACAAATTGAATATCGGTATCATGGCACATGCAGGTGACGGCAACCTTCATCCCTCTATCATGACGGATGCACAGAATCAGGATGAAATGAAACGTGTAGATCAATTCGCAGAAGAACTTTACAGGGAGGCCCTTTCTCTGGGTGGGTCACTTTCCGGCGAACATGGTATCGGCTTGGCAAAGAAGTCGTTTATGTCCATGCAGTTTGAAGAGACGGCATTGAAAATGATGCGTGAGATAAAACGTCTCCTGGATCCCAATAATATATTGAACCCCGGGAGCTATCTGGATGAAGAAAGATAGTATTCAGGACGAGGTGTCTGAATCTGTATCAAAAAGGCAGTCAGAATGGCAAATATAGACAAAAAGATCTTCCAGGAATATGATCAATGCAACAAATGCGGCCTTTGTCAATCTGTCTGCCCGGTCTATAAGGTGACAAAGTTGGAATCATACAGCCCCAGGGGAAAGGTCCGGTTGACTAAGCAAATTTGTCTGGATGAGCTATCTATATCAAAACGGGTAAAAAGCATTTTTGAAACCTGCCTTCTTTGCGGCGCTTGTTACAACATCTGTCCGGCGAATGTTCACGGTAATCATCTGTTTTCAGGTATGCGCTGGGAGATTTCTAAAATTTACGGGGTAGACTGGAGAAAAAAGCTACTTTATTTGGTTTTAAACAAACCATGGCGCCTTAAAGGCTCTGCAAAAATGGGCAGATGGGCACAGAAGGTTTTTGATCCGATTCTCCCAAGCCTGCAGCTTGGAAATATACCAGCCAATCGCATGCCGGAATTTAACAGAAAGCAATTCAATGAACAAGTGGATGAAATCATTCCGGCAGTCGGAGATATCAAGGGACGCGTTCTGTATTTTCACGGATGTGCCACCAATTATCTGTTTGAAAAGACCGGTCTGGCCGTTGTTGATGTGCTGACACAGATGGGGTTTGAGGTGCATGTACCTGCCGGACAGGGATGCTGTGGACTTCCTATTTTCCTGTCCGGGGCCCGGGATATGTCCTTGCAGTGCATCAAAAGTGCTGTAGAAAAATTTGGAAGAGACGGTTTTGATGCCATCATCGTTGATTGTGCCACCTGCGGTTCAACTTTTAAGAACGAATATCCACGTGTTCTAAAGGAGATGATGGAAAGTTCGAATGACATCTCAGAAGATTTACTGGTAACTGCCAGAAAAATGGCTGAAAACACTTTTGATATTCTTCAGTTCGTTGCAAAATATGAAAATCTGTTTCCCGAAATGAACAATTCAGAAAAGATAGTGAAGTTAACCTACCATGACCCGTGTCATCTATCAAAAGGACAGTTGGTAAAAGAGGAACCCCGAAGGCTGTTGAAACGTATTCCCGGAATCGAGTTTGTTGAAGCTACCGGGGCGGACGAGTGCTGTGGTGGAGGCGGTTCTTTTCAAGTGGATTATCCTGCAATTTCTAAAAAGATAATCACGCAGAAAATGACCAATATCAAAAAAACAAAGGCACATATTGTTGCTACCGGTTGCCCTTCATGCCTGTTGACCATCGGGGCAGCTTTTAAACCGGAAGATAATATAGAACTGGTTCATCCAATCACACTGATTCAGGCGGCCATTGCGAAAAAACCTAACCTTAAAGTGTAACAGTCTTTCCTTAACTCGGGGAACAACCCCCATGGAAGATCAATAACTACTTGAGTTTTCGAAAAATGGCTTTAAACAATCGAAACACTATGTGAGATAATATTTTGGCCTATTACAATATAAACCATTTTATCATCCAACAGAACAAGACAGTGAAAATCCCATGCGCCCCAAAACACCCATTTATTGTGGCCAGCTTATTGTTCATCCAAACAGCACTTTCCAATATTCATTTTAAAACCTCGGCTTTAATAGCAAAGGCATTGATGCTGGGTTCGCGATACCAAAGCAGATATTTTGGCAACCAGCTGTCCTTCATGCCTTTTAACTATTGGCGGGAACCATGATCCAGCAATCGGCATAAAGTTAATGTCCATTATAGAATATAGTTAAAACTTAATTAGAAAACCGAATAAAAACATGGAGATTGTTATGAAAAGAAAAAGCATCTTTGACTTGTATGAAATGAAAAAAAATGGAGAAAAAATATCCTGGCTGACAAGCTATGATTTCCCTACAGCACAGTTTGCACAAAAGGCTGGAATCGAAATGCTTCTCGTGGGTGACAGTCTTGGTATGTGTGTCTATGGATACAACGGCACCCTTCCTGTAACAATGGATCAGTGCATCGTTCATACTGAAGCAGTTAGAAGAGGTGCACCAGCCTGTTTTATTGTGGGGGATATGCCCCTTGGGAGTTATCAATCCTCTGATTCCCAGGCAGTTGACAATGCAATCCGCTTTTTAAAAGAAGCCGATGTTGATGCAATTAAACTGGAAGGCGGCGTCCGCATTACTAGCCGCATTCAAGCCATTACTGATGCCGGCATAAATGTTATCGGCCATATTGGTTTGACTCCTCAAAGTTCCGGTCAACTTGGTGGACATAAGGCTCAGGGCAGGACCGCAGAAACTGCTAAACTGGTCGTGGAAGATGCTCTTGCCGTTCAGGCTGCCGGTGCTAAAATACTATTGGTTGAAGGAGTCCCCCCTGAAGTTACCAAATATATATGGAAAACTCTGACTATTCCTGTTATGTCCATTGGAGCAGGACCGCATTGTGATGGACAGCTATTGATTGTTAGCGACCTCATTGGCCAATTCCAGGCATTTACACCCAAGTTTGTCAAAAAATATTGTAATATTGCAAAAATTATAACTGAAGCTATGGAAGAGTATGTGTCCGAACTGAAGAGCGGACAATTCCCCGACGAAGACAAGTACTGCTATCATATGATAGAGGGTGAAGAAATAAAGTTTAAAAAGTTGATGCAATAATAACGTGATGTCAATTTCGGGAAATTTTCCGGACACTGCATCATTCTTAACTTAGAAGATGATAAGGTTTTATGCTCATCTAAAATGGGGATATCGAAAAATAATAATTACACGGTAAGAATGGACAATTGGAAAGAGAGGCAAATTCAACTTCAGAACTCCTGACATCTGGGATTTTGGAATGCAACATGCGCCGTCACAAAAAGTTGGTTTTATGTAGTCGAGATCACAAAACCCTTGGTAAAAGGAACTTATGATCATAATCCACTCTGAATCATGTTGCATTCCATTTTACGACACCATTGTTTTTGAAACCATTGATAATAAGCCTTTTCAAATATGATGTCAGGAGGTCTGAACTTGTTAAAATTCCATGGTTTGAAATACCATAAGAAAAGTTGCGCGCATTCTGAAAATTTATAAGAGGAGATCTATAAAATGTCATATGTACGTATATCTGCCCTGACCTTACTTACCATGGTCGCATTTGCCGGTAATTCATTGCTTTGCCGAGCCGCACTCAATGAAACAAGTATTGATGCGGCCAGCTTCACTGCAATTCGGTTGATCTCTGGAGCGATGATGCTTTGGCTGGTTCTGCGAATAAAAAAGAAGACACCTGTTGGAAGGGGTAGCTGGTTGTCAGCACTATCATTATTCGCTTATGCTGCTGGATTCTCATTTGCTTATGTAAGCCTGCCTGCAGGTACCGGTGCATTGCTTCTCTTTGGCGCTGTTCAGGCAACAATGATCTGTTATGGCATTTGGTCAGGAGAACGTCTATCGAAACTACAGGTTCTTGGTCTTATACTTGCTTTCGTGGGAGTGTTTGTGCTATTACTTCCCGGTATCTCAGCACCGCCCCTATATGGTTCCATATTGATGTTAGTTGCTGGGGTTTCGTGGGGTATCTATTCCTTACGTGGGAAAGGCAAGGGTGATCCTATTCAAATTACGGGTGGAAATTTCCTGCGTGCTGTTCCTATAACGTTAATATTGAGCATATTGATGTTGCGGCATATATCTATAAATAATCTCGGAGTTTGGTATGCTGTTTTATCAGGTGCACTTGCTTCCGGAATGGGTTACGCTATTTGGTACACGGTATTACCGGCACTGAAATCTACTATTGCAGCAACAGTACAACTCAGCGTTCCAGTCATTGCAGCACTGGGCGGTATTGTTTTCCTTAATGAAACTATTACTCTACGTTTATTATTGGCTTCTGTAACTATTCTCGGCGGCATTGCATTGGTAGTCCTCCGAAAAAAATAATATTACCGAATGCTTTGATAATTTTAGAATTACAATATAATATCAAATGGCAATGAAAAAGGCTGTTTCAAAAAATATTTATTTTAGGTCAGACTTGGCCGGAATTTTATGGAGACGTTTAATGTAAAGCCGATTGAGGTGATACCAACTTTAGGATGGTGAAGGCATCCTTGAATTTTCTCCATACGTTATGATAAGATAATTTATGTAGCGGGTTTGATTATGTTGTGAGATTTTATTCCGTTTAATTCAAAAAAGATTATCAAATCTTTCTTTTTATTCGTATAATTCAAGGTCAACATCATAGAAAAGCCTGGAGCGCCAACTCCAGGCTTT
>JAIPEE010000097.1 GCA_021737275.1 Desulfobacterales bacterium | reverse complement strand
CATTTCGGAAAAATGCCCAAAAATATGATTCAAAAAGCAAGTCAATTTAAATATTTTACCCATTATAAAGCTTAACTATCATCAATTTGGCATCAAAAAATAAAACTTTTCAAATAAAGTGATTTTTAGAGGTGCCCTTAAATATACCCTGTATTTCTGGGAATAGTTGTCCAAATTCGGTTTTGTCAAAAGTATGCTCTTTTTTAATTCTATTTATTTTCGACTGAAATCTTGCATGCCCACCAACAGGTTTGATCAAATCGCCATTTGTTCCGATAATTTCATAATTTCTAACTTTAGCGTAGCCAAGAGCTCAAGCACTGACACTTTTTGGATTCGCTGTTTCAAAATCAATTGCGATGATCTCTTGCATCATTACCCCCTTTGTTGGGACAGAACGCAAAGGTCAGCGGTTTTTCTCTTTTCACGCATTTTCGATAAAAAAAGCTCTCGATTTGGTACTGTTCTCCCTTAAATGTTTTATTTTTTTATATTCTTCCGAAAAAAAACATTTCCGGGCTTCTTCCATTGAGTCAAACCCTATGACTATCGACCGTTCCGGTCTGCTCCCGTAAAGAGGCAATATCTTATTGCTTCTTGCGATATACTCTCCGCTGTGTGATTGAATAATTTTCACAACCTGCCGGATATAATTATCATACATTTCCTGGTTACTGATTTCTTCAATTATTACGACAAATACCACTTTTTTCATACCTTATGCCCCCTGAATGCTCTATTAACAATGGGATTCACATAAAAATCCGGCAAACCCAATTTTGATATCGCCTTTCTGCAAAACGCCAACGGTTCAGACTCTTCCCCCACATAAATGTTCTTTACCGTCTTATCTAATGCTTTTAGATAACGTTTACCTTCATCCAGAAACCTTTCGATTTCTTTCGGGCCAGTAAGCGCCGGCGTCCAGGAAGTCAGCAGAATTTCATAGTCCCGGTTTGTTTTTATGCGATTCAAAGAGTTCATCAGATCATTGAAATTATCATAATTGGGGATATCATTTTTTACCGGGATTGAATCGGCAGTGAATAATATCCTGTCTTCTTGGAATAAAATGTTTACGGACCCTCTGGAATGACCGGGCGAATGAATGATTTTCATGGTGATATTCGTATCCGCTTTAATTTCCCGGCCATGCTCTAAAAATGCATCTATTTTCACTGACTGGTCCACCAGTTCAAAAAAGCCGGGAACAGGGCGCTCTCTGTTCTGGATTTCAATATTCTCAATCCAACTTTTTTCACTTTCATGAGCCAGAATTCGGCATCCAGCTATATTCTTAATCTCAGCGGCAGAACCTATATGATCAGGATGTGAATGGGACAGAATCACTGTTTCAATATCCGAAATATCACGTCCATTCTCCTTGATATAGTTGAAGATATAACGGAAACATCCTTTTGTACCCGTGTCAATCAGGGTTATTTTTTCCCCGAAAATAATGATGCAGTTTACAAACCTATCGATTTTTTTATGCGGGTTCAGATTTATCTGAAAATCCAATCTCAGTAGATGAATCTTTTCCGTAAATTTCATGTGGTTAATCCTCCGTTATTTCATTTGATCAGGTTAATCGTACCATAACGATAAATTGTGCGGAGAGAGGGCCGAGTCCGACACCAGCGACAGGTTGTGCAGTTATCTATCAAATTTAATACCGGAATGTACAAAATCGCCCCTGGAAAGCATTAAATTGACATGTTCGCCCAATGCCTTAAATTTATTTCAAAGATGATGATACTTTGTTTCTCAAGGCGAAAAAAAATAATTTTGATTTCCTATATGTTCAGCTGGTCTACATTTTTCAATATATTCCCTGACGATTTTACTATATCGCTTTTTTTCAAATTCGCTAATTGCCATATTTTCTAGAACTTAACGACGTGTATCAACTAACTTGACCAGCGACACTGAATTTGGCAAAGGTAATTTTTTTGCAATCTACTGATACACTTTAAAAAAAATGAGGCTGGTCAAGTTCCGTCCGGATACATTCGTTATGTGTTTTTACCATTATCATGATATTAAATTTTGAGAAGGATAAAAATTTCATGTTACTTATTTCTGTTTCAACTGCAGCACTTCAGCAACCATCTGTTTCAATCTCTCCAAACTTACTGGCTTTCCAAGAACATAGCCTACGCCATATTTTTCTTTTTCTTCGTTTGATATATCAGACCCCCATCCAGTCACAACAGCGACTTTCATGTCAGGAAAGTTTCCTTTGATCTTTTCTGCAAGCTGCCATCCGCTTATGTTAGGCATTCCAATATCTGTTACCATTAAATCGTATTTATTGTTCTTTAACAGGTTTAGTGCTTCTTCTCCACTCGCTGCAACATCTACCCGATGCTGTAACTGCTCAAGCTGTTTTTTCCCCACAACCCTAATCATTTCTTCATCATCAACCCAGAGAACGTTTGCGGAACCTTCATACCCTGAAACGGCCTCTTCCAGTCTGTTTTCTTTTCTTTTTGAGTGTGGCAGCGTGATCTCTATTGAAGTTCCTTTGCCAGGAACTGATTCTTTGACATAAATTTCCCCGCTGTGCTCTTTGACTATTGCATATGATGTGCTCATGCCTAAGCCCTTGCCTTGCTTAAAGCTTTTTGTTGTAAAGAAGGGCTGGAAGATCCTGGTTTTTGTCTCTTCATCCATCCCTAATCCTGTATCAGAGACAGTTACATACACGCTTTTTTCAGTTTTTCCCGTTTCAAAAGTCAAGCTTCCACCTTCAGGCATTGCCTGGATACTGTTTTTAACTAAATTATACAACACAGACCTTAGCTCTCCCGCATTTGCTTCAATTCTTAATTCTTTTTCCGCATAATTCTTTTCCACAGCAATTGCGATGCCTTTTTTTTCAGCTTCATCTTTCCATAATGGTCTTGTCTGCGATATCACATCATCCACTACACGGTTTGGATTCAGATGCTCATAGTCCTTCCGGCTTTTGTTTTTTCCTGAAAAACGTAGTAATTGACCGATTCTTGAAGCCGCATCAGCTGTTGATTGTTTAATCGTTTCAAGATAATCTCTCATTTTTGGCGAAATATTTTCCAGTAAAGCAAGTTCAATGTTTCCAAATATTCCCTGCAATGAATTGTTAAAATCATGTGCAACTCCAGAAGCAAGCTCTCCTATGGCACTCAGACGTTGGGCCTGGATGAGGGCTTCTTCTGCTTTCTTTGATTCGGAGATATCAGAAATCCCTCCAACCCATTTCTTTATTTTGCCTTCCTGATCCAAAACAGAAGAACTATTGTCATTCCACCATCTTATCGAACCATCTTTACGAATTACCCTGTATGAATGGTCTATGGATTTTGTTGATTTTTTGTGCAGTAAAACAGCATTATCAAGTGAGGGCCTGTCTTTGGGATGGATTAAACGTAACCAATCCTCCAAGGTATGTTTAATTTCTCCAGCCTCATAACCCAAAGCACTATCAATATCACCTAACCATTTCAATTCACCACTCTCAATATCCAACTCATAAAAAATGTCATTTGTTGATTGAGCAATAAGTTTGAAACGATGCTCGCTCTCATGCAAGGCTTTTGCTGATTTCTTACACTCAGATATAAATCTGTTTAATTGTTCAACTTCTCTTAACCGTCTTTGTCCGGTTTTTTCTGCAATGTCTTTGTAATATTCCGACTGTTTTTCTAAATCCGTACATTTTTTTGCCAAATTATCTTTTTCATCCATTTTACTTGTCCTTAGCTAAAACCGTTAAAACGCCTGTCCAATCAAGTCCCCTGCTTTTTCCGAGAATAGGAGCAATTTCAACTCCAGAGTAAAAACCCAACAAGGGAATGTTGTATCTATTCATTACGTTTTGAACTTCCACGGCTTCTTCTGTTATTGTATATGATTGCGCTGCCGTTCTTCCGACACAATCAATATATAATCCAAAAACAGGTGTTTTCCCCTCATCGTTTATCTTCTTCATTAAGTTTTTAGAATTGTTCAATGCCGATTCAATCATCATATTACCGTCTCTCAACATAAACTGAATTTCCATGCCTTGCTCAAGATCTGGCTCAAATATCCCTATGCCATTACCATCTGGAAGAATACCTGTAATTAGCCTATTAACATACTTTTCTTCATGATATTGAAATTTCTCTCCACAATTCACCCCAATTGTCAAAAGATTGAGCGGATGTTGTTCTCTCCAACGCTGATCTCCATATAGTTCATCAATTATTTCAACAATTGGTCTTCCATCCAGTTCATAGATAACTGATCCCTTTATTTTTGTTATTTTACGATATCTACCATCAACAGGAGAGCAACCGTGCATTATACAATGATAAACATTAACAGATCCTGAAAGAAGCATTCCAACAACACTCTGATTACTTACCGAAGTGCCACAAAATTGTTTTGTGCTACTAAATAGATAATCCCCGATTAATCCAGCTCCGATTATTGGAATATTTGATTGGAGTGTTGATTGAATTCCATCAATTAGTGGCGGTGAAGCATTTATAATGGGAAGAGATGTAGATGGCGCAGGAACTTTTATTGAATCATAGAACATAAGCAGAAGTTTGTCCTCTTGTTTTCCAGAAAATTTCCTTGTTAAATTAAACCCTGCTAGTTTTTCATCTTTATCTATATTACCGACTACGGCAATTTGATATTTTATTTCATCAAATTGAAATATTGCAACGCCTGACGGTTGGCCTTTATATGACAATTCATTATTAGTAATAATTCCAATTGTTGAACCTCCAATTACAGGTGTATCGCCTACAACCTCTTTAATACCTTGCAAGAATTCTTCATGCACCAATTTTCCACTGCAAAAAGCTATGGCAAGATCAGCTTTATTAATATTACCATCACGAACAGCATAATTTGCTGCTGTGCTGCCGGAATCAAAAGCATCTCGTTTATTACAATATCCAATTCCAACTTTCATAAAATATTATTCCTTTACATTTGTATTTTTTTTCTTTCGTTTATCTTTGGCCAAATACGAATTCCCTGGATCACGCTTTTGTTAGATACAGAAACCAACGTCCTTAGGGCGTGGTCAGAGTCTGAAGGCTTTGCCGAAAGACTGCTCACATGCTAATCCAAATCTTTAAGTTGTTCCCGCAACGCAAAGAAAGGAAAAGTTATCACATGTATTATGGCATTGCCAGTATCATTTTTTTGGGTGCCAAAGTATCGTAATAGGGTATTAGGCTGGTCCGTTGGCTAAGAAGTTTATAACTGTATCCAAGTATTTTCTGGTTATAAAGGGTGTCAGGTTGTTGATTAAATGTACAACAAGACCTTGTATACTTAATGAGCATGGTGCCACCCAGGGATTCAATATCAGAGTTAATGGGTTTATTGAAAGGAAGAACCGCAATACGAGTTTTCAAGAAATTTCCATCATAGAAAAACAAACCATATTGGGCGATCATTTTTGGGCACCCGGGTATCGTATTTATTGATATTTACTGTTTTTTGCTTTTTTGTTTTGCCTTTCGCTTTTTTATTTCTATTACAACTTACATTTTCTATCCCTTCAATCTGCTGTTCTATCTTTTGATGATTTGGATCATCTTTTAGTGCGCTTGTTTGACTTCTATTGATCAACTTTATAATTTCAGGGAGATTCCGACCTATTTTCTTCATACGTTCATAGTCTTTGATGGCAATTCTTTCGGTACACTTAACACAAAGTGCATTCTTGAGCTCACCCCTTAGTTTTAAGTCTTTTAGCGTTTTGGTTTCATCGAAGTTGTCTAAGTCTGATAGATATCCTGAAGAAGATAATTTTGCTTCCAATTCCTCCAATAAAGCATGATGAGACTTTATTGTAGTTTTATCTTGCTCCTTATCCTGATTGGTTCTTCCAGTATCATGTTTAAACACTTTGAAATCATAGTTATACTTATTATCAGAAGTAAATCCCTTCTCAAACTGAGTTTCCTTTAACTCAACAACTTCCTCTGTAAGCTGACTATATAGAGAAATAGCTTTTTCTAAGTCGACATAAAGATAATTATATAAATTTATAAAGTAGTTCATGTACTATTTTTTGCCTAACGACAAGTAAACCAGCGGCGGTTTAAGAATAACGGCCTTCCGGAATGTTACTGAATATTTTACAGCACCAAATTTTTAAAGTGCCCCGATACTAGCCGTCTGAGTTAAACGCCAGGTTGAGCCTTTTGTTTATTGCTTTCCAAAGGGAAGGAGAGAGAAAAGCAAGCCCCGCCTAATTTAGATTTCTTTACCTGAATTGTTGCGTCGTGTTGCCGAGCACACAACTTTAAAGACAAAAGACCAAGGCCGTTTCCATCAATTTTTGATGTGTAAAATGGTTCAAATATTTTTTCTTGGGTGTCCTCGCTTATGCCTGGGCCGTCATCGTGAACATCAATAGTTACAAAACGATGATCCCGCTCAAGGTTAATAAGTATTTTGCCAATTTTATTTGTTGCATCAGCTGCATTAAGAATGAGGTTCATGAGTGTTCTACCAATAAGAATAGAATTTATATGTAGACTTATGTTTGGTTGAATGTTGCATTGTATTTGGCAAGTTTTCACTTTTTGATGAATTTTTGCAAAATCTATTGTTTTGCAGATAACATTTGATAAATTTTCATAATTTAATTTTCCTGGAATGTAACCTTTACCTGCATCCATCATTCTCTTGACAAGATTGATAAGTTTTTTAGATGAATCAGAAATTTGCAAGACTGATTTTCTGTCTTTACTGTCTATATTTTTCGACATTTCTAATAACTCAACATTTCCAAGGACAATTGACATTATGTTATTGAGGTCATGACAAACAGATGACGAAAAAATACCTGCCATCACAAGCCTCTCGGTAGAGATGAGGCTTTTATTTTGAGATAATATGATATTATCTTTTTTCTCTATTTTTCTTAGTGTTTTATAAACGCCAAAGAAAAGGACCATCGACGTTGCCAAAACAAATAATAACCCTTTTATCAATTCAATGACAGCTAAATTTTCAATATTATTGGAGAGGTTTAATGCAACTTTTCCTGAAAACCATATATAAAAAGAGACTGCTATTGCGTATGAAAATGTAATATATAGCGTCAAACGTGCTGGTTTCAAGTGAGATTGTTCTTCAAGCCCTGTGCGAAAGACAGAATTTTTAAGAAAATCGTTAATTTTCATGTTATCTCCTCAATTATGACAGCCCAACGTGAAGCTGAGCGGCAGGCCACGAAAATTCCTAATCGCGATGAAGCTTTTCCTGTCCGCTTGATTGACTGGTTATGGTTTTATCAATGTAAAAATAACCAATAAACTTATGAGATAGCTCCGCTCTTTAAATTATATTGAACTTTGCCACATTATATGAAACTGAATGTTAACCCTGTAGTTGCATAAAAAAGTAGTAAAACAAGTAGTAAAAAGCTTGCGGAAGCCCATGAATAGTGGTTATATAGTGTTTACTACAACAAAAATAACATTATCCAGGAGGCCACCGCAAGTGAAGTCCAGTAAA
>JAIPEE010000096.1 GCA_021737275.1 Desulfobacterales bacterium | reverse complement strand
AAGATAGTGATGTTTCTTTGAAAGTAATGGATGACAAAGGCTCTTCACATAATGTGGTCCTTGATACGGGTGCATTGGGAAACGTAGCTCTTCTTGCTACAATCGATAATTCTTCGCCGGTTGGAGCCAAACTTATTAATAGTAGCAAGGCCGGAACTCTTAAAGGTCTTAAAAACCTTGAACAATTATTGGAAATTATTAACAGCTAAACAGTAAGCATAGACGACGTCCTGCCGCAATCAGAGGATAATTTCATAAAGGCTATTTATTACTGCTGACTGCGGCAAGAATTTTAACTTATACCCAATTTACTGGAGGGAACCATGGATGATTATATGACAAAAACACTTGATTCATTTGCAGCGGATATACTAGAAGATGGGGTCATTGATGCTGAAGAAGTGAAGCAAATTAAGAAAAGGTTGTATGCGGACGGTGTTATTAACAATGAAGAGGCTGATTTTCTTTTTAAACTCAATGATGGGGTTTCTGGTGCAGAAAATGATCCCTCTTGGAAAGATTTGTTTGTGGAAGCTTTAACGGATTTTGTTACAAAGGATGAAACATCTCCAGGCGTGGTGGATGCAGATGAAGCGGCTTATTTAATTGAAAAAATAAAAGGCGACGGTAAAGTCGATGACATTGAGCTTGCCCTTCTTGTCAATATTACAGCAAATGCTCAGGAATGCCATGAGTCATTTAATGAATTTGTATTGGAATCCTTAAAATCGGCTGTCCTAGAAGATGGAATCATTGATGATGCAGAAGTCGAGATGATTAAAGCAGTTATTTATGGGATCGGTGGAGGTGCCGGCGAAAATGTTGACAGGAAAGAAGCAGACTTTTTGTTTGATCTAAATGACGCTGTTTCCGGGAAGGAAAATGCTGCCAGTTGGAAAGATTTATTTGTTGAAGCACTTTCCAAGCATGTATTAGAGGATGAAACATCACCCGGAGTTGTAGATGAGGATGAAGCTGACTGGCTGATCAGCAGGATTGAAGGAGATGACACCTACGATGATAATGAAACGGCTTTGCTCTCAAACATAAAAGCGAATGCAAAAGAAATTCACAATAAACTTCAGTTTAAAATTGCCTTAATTAAAATAGATTGATGGTTAAGCCGAATACGTCAATTAATGATTGAGTTAAAAGAGTGGCTGATAGAAGATTCACTCAAAGTTGATCGCCATTTTTAAATACAAATTCAGCTTTGAGTGATTCGCATATAATTAGATTGTGAATAGGAAATCTTGATATAAGAAGATGGAGCTGAATATTAAGGAGATCAACAATGGAGCTAAAACAGAAGGGCAATGATGCGACGATTGGTGCATTTAAACAACTAAAAGTTTCTCTTATTTGGCAATCAGCTGTAGATTTGGACTTAATGGCTTTTTATAAAACCAAAGACGGAAGGACAGGCGGTGTATATTCCGACAATTATTCCGGAGGATCTCTGGGTGACTTAAACCGATTTCCTTTCATGCAATTGTCTGGAGACGAAGGAGTTGGTGCAGTTGGTGGAGATAATCGGGAAGAATTAAGAATAACAAATCTTAATGAGATTGAAGAACTCAATATTGTTGCAGTAAATTTCACTGATGCATCCTCAAATAGCGATAAAGTGTTTGCAGACTATGATGCCGTAGTCGAAGTAATGACTGACAAAGGTGACAGTCATACGGTCGCATTAGATTCCAGACAATCCGGCTCTGTTGCCGTTTTGTGCATGTTCAAAAGTGAATTTATTGGAGCATCACTTGTAAATAACAGTGAGGTGTTAAGGTTTGATCAATTTAGGTCAACTATTCCGGGAGCATCTGCTCTTAAACTATCCTCAAAAGTGGTGTTAAAGCAAAAAGGGGAAAAAACGACCTTATCTGGGAAGGATTTTCAAGCCCAATTAAGATGGAAAACAGCAGTTGATTTAGATCTTCATTGTTTTTATAGGCTTAAATCAGGAACTGATGCATCGCCCCCCTCGCCTTCAGTATTAAAACGCCTGTTTAAAGAAAGGGGAGAAGCTGGTGGAGAGGGGCATATTTATTTTTCAAACCGAGGAAGTAAAACCAGTACTCCCTGGATCTTTCTTGATGAAGATGCTGGTATTGGCGACGTTGCAGGAGATAATGAAGAAAATATTTATTTCACACAAATCGATAGAATTGAACATGCTTTAATTGTAGCCAATATTTACAATAAACCGAATTCAAATTTCAGCACCTATGATGGCTTGGTGATTGTCAGGGTGGGAGGACAGGAAATTGAAGTCCCACTGACAGAAAATAAGACCGGAAGTTGGTGTGTTATAGCGAGAATAGATAATAGTAATAGTAATGGTAGTCCGCAACTGATAAACGTTAATAAGACACAAAGCAGCAAACCGTCAATCAATCAGTTCCTATAAAATCTAAGGTTTGGTATGGCAGCAATAACTGATATTGAATGTCTTCGATTCAATTACGAATCAAGCCTGCTTAGAGAAATAGAGTCTCGATTGGGTGCAATTCCGACAATAAGTCAAATGCAATCCAAAAATTTCCTTGCTTTGAGAAAAAGAAATCTGCTTGGTGACGCCATGCTGATTTCTCCCGATTTATTGCCTGAAGTTTATGAAATATATTCCAATTGCCTTAATTTGTTTGGAAGTAATCTTCAAGGAAATTTATTTGTCCGGCAGAGTAAAGAGTATAACGCCAACATTTTTTCACACAACCAAAAGTTTGATTTACTGATACATTCAGCCCTGCTGGAAGATTTTACATCTAATGAACTCAGTTTTGTTTTAGGGCATGAACTCGGCCATGCTCTTTTAGGACATTCCCAAGTTTCAATGCTCGAATTACTGAGTTTAACAGAAGAACTTAAACCAGGACTTATTAGTCCTGAAACAAAAGAGCTGATGTTTAGGTGGTCTCGAACGGCTGAATTTTCTGCTGATCGAGTTGGTCTGCTGTGTTGCGGCCAATTGGAATCAGCGGCAAAAGCTCTTTTTAAAACCTTGAGTGGATTATCCGGAATTAGTATAGATCGTATTTTAAACTCATTTCATACGCAATATGACATTTTAGAAGCACAGATGGAAAAATGTAGAAATGAGCAGAGTTGGATCGGAACACATCCCATGGTGCCAGTGAGATTTAAAGCATTAGAATTGGCTGCATTAGATATTATTTTTTTTCGAAATCAGTCCAGTGTTTTCAGCCAAAGAGGGTTTAGAAAGGTTGATCAAAAAATATCGTCTATTTTATTTACTTTGGACAAATATTTGTCAGCATGCAATGAAATATAAAAGGTGCTGTTATTTAATCAATAGCATTGTGGGAAATCAATATTCAAAAGGAGACAATCTATGGAACTAAAGCAAAAGGGAGAAAAGGCGGATATAGGATCTTTTAAACAACTAAAAGTGTCTTTAATCTGGACATCTGCTGTTGATCTGGATTTGATGGCTTTCTACAAAACGAAAGACGGGCGGACAGGCGGCGTCTATTCTGACAATTATTCTGGGGGCTCTCTTGGGGACCTTAATCAGTTTCCATTTATTCAGCTTTCCGGAGATGAGGGTGTAGGTGCGGTTGGTGGAGATAACCAGGAAGATTTGAGAATTGTTAAGCTGGATGATTTTGAAGAATTATCTATTGTTGCATTGAATTTTACTGATGTATCCTCAAATTCTAATAATGTTTTTGCAGATTATGATGCCCGCGTAGAAGTTGCTTCTGACACAGGGGAAAAACATACTGTCCGGCTTGACTCCAGACAGCCAGGTTCTATCGCCTTAATTTGTAAATTCACAAGTGGCTTTATAACCAATTCCCTGGTAAATGACAGTGAGGTGATGGGGTTTGATGACTTTAAGGCCCGAATACCTGGCGCATCTGAATTGAAATTAGCATCGAAAGTTACATTAAAATCCAAAGGGGACACCTATGCCTTAAAAACAAAGGATTCCGGGGGGGAATTCTTGATTAATTTGAATTGGAATCAAACTCCCCAAGGACAGGAAAAGAAAGGTTTTTTGTCTAAATTATTTAGCGGCAAGGGGGAAGAAATTGATTTGGATTTAGGGTGCCTTTTCGAAATGAATGACGGAGTTAGAGCTTGCATCCAACCATTAAATGCCGGTTTTTTAAAACAAGGGGCATATAATGAACCGCCCTATATATATCATTTGGGAGATGATAGAACTGGTGGATGGTCTGAAGGTGAAAATATTAAAATTAACCTGGAGCATTCCAATAAACTTGTAAGAATTTTGATCTTCACTTTTATTTATGAAGGCGTGCCAAACTGGACTCAAACGGATGCAGTCGTCACTATTAATGCTCCAGGACACCCGACACTTGAAGTTCCCATGGGAGCACAAACAGACCAGCGTGGATTCTGTGCCATTGCCATGATCGAATTTAAAAATGGAGGTGAAATTGTTGTAACAAAACTTGTGAGTTTCCACAACGGCCATCAGGACTGTGACCAAGCGTATAATTGGGGCCTGAAATGGACTGCAGGATCAAAAGACTAATACCGAATTCAATGTTTTTAAATGAGTTTTATTGTTGTCTCGAAGTGCACATATCCTCTTTACTTTTTAAAAAACGGAGCTGAATAAGCCTTATGAATGATATTATACAAACCTGGTACGGCGGTCTGATTCTGATGATAATTTGTTCGTACATTATAGCAAAAGCCTGTGATGCTTTTGAAGCAGCAACGGGATTTCTTGGACGTAATATGAGTGAAGGGGTAAGGGGGGGTACATTAAATGCAATAGGCTCTTCCATGCCAGAGTTCATGACCACAGTATTTTTTCTTATATTTGCGATCAAAGAAAATTTGGGTCGAGATTTTGCTGCAAGTATAGGCGGAGACACCGGTTCGGCGATCTTCAATAGTATAATTATTCCTATGTTGGTAATTTGGGTGGTTTTAACCATGGGCATCACTGGAGTTAAAATATCCAAAAAGGTCATTTTAAGAGACGGTCTCTTCCTAATCGGCGCGGAAATTTTGCTCTTAGTTCTTTTATCGAGTAATTATATCACTCATTGGCATGGATGGATTTTCACCGGTTTCTACTTTATTTACCTTTCTTATATGTTGCTCTCTATGAAAAACAATGACAATGGAGAGGAAGAAGATGTTGATGATGACGAAGAATTTGATTCCTGGTTTGAACGTTATCAGTTTAAATTTAAAGAAGGAGTTAAGGGACGTAGTTGGATATTGTTAATATGTTCAACATTGGTCATTGCAGCGGCTTGCGCTGGTCTTGTGGAAGGATGTAAGGGAATTGCCGAAGCAATGAAGATTCACCCATTATTTATCGCATTGATCCTCGTTGCGGCGGCGAGTAGCGTGCCGGATACCATTATTTCCATTAAAGATGCCAGAAAAGGGAATTATGATGATGCACTATCAAATGTACTGGGATCCAATATATTTGATATCACCATCAGTATGGGGCTTCCCCTTGCTGTTTTCCTGTTGGTTACGGGCCAAAAGATTAACTTCATTGAAGCTGGACCGACTTTCATCGATGTTCGAATCATGCTCCTGTTGGTTACCATTATTACAATTGGCATCTATTATTTCAGTGAAGAAATGAATATGAAGCATGTTTCTGTATTAGGTGTGCTTTATGTTCTTTTTATTGTTTATGCAATTGGTGCCGCAGATTATTTAAATGGTGGTGGAAATTCATTTCTGGCTAAACCAGCAGGTGCTTTTATAGAATTCTTGGATCAGCCCGGTGGCATTGGAGAGTTTTTAAAAAGTACTGCAAATAGCCTAACTGGTAGTTGGCGGTAGGTGTTGTTGAATTCCCTTTTATCCTGACTTAAATTTTCTGATTATTTTGAACTGATTTTATTACAATTGTTACTTTGATAAAAATTGCAATGGCTGATGGTGTTCTTCATGGTGGTGAAGAAAAACTTAGAAATCTTAAGCATAAGCTTTCAATATTCCAATACCTGAAATCGAAAAAATAATAAATGATACTTCTATAAAAAATTACAAATCACCATTTCAACCAAAGGAGAAATAATTATGGCTGATAGAATCTGTGATGCATGTGGGAAAAGGAAAAAATTAGAAGGCGGTAAAACTTGCGATAAGGGACATTTTATATGTTATAGTTGCAGAGATGGTGGCTCTTTATTTGGTGCTAGAACTAAATGCCTCCTTTGTAAAACAAAGCTAAAATAAAAAAGAATTGTGGTTTATCACAGTAGTGTCAGAAGCAGGCAACGCTCCACCGGTGTCTGGTCGCTTTTTTTTTGTACTTTTGAGGCACGCCTGAAAAAACTGGCGGTAAAACTGTTCATGGACTGAAACCGGCCCTCCTGGTCAATGGTGAAAATAAAATCCTCCGCACTTTCCACCACAGACCGGTATTTTTCCTCGGACCGCTGCAGGTCCTGGGTCCGCTGGGCCACCTTGTCTTCCAGCCGGTTGGTCCACCGGATCTCCCTGAACAATATGGCGGATCCTGATGCGACAACCACAAAAAGGATCATCGCTTGAAACAGAAACCGCCAGAAAGCGGCCTGGTTGATGTAACCGTCGATTTCGGAAACCGGGGCCACCACAGCCACGGACCAGGTGCCGGTGGCTATGCCCTGTATGGTGATGGGGCAGTAGGCGATCAGTTTTTCGATATTTCCGGTCAATCCCCGGTGCCACCCGGCAGTATAGGAACCTGTGCCGGTATGGCCGGCCAGCATATGGTGTTCCTGGATAAAATTGATGGTATGATGCTCCAGGCCGGGATCCCGATTTTCCCTTGCAGAAAAGGCGCTTTTGCCGATAAACCGGGTGTAGGGGTGATATAAAAAGGTGCCTTTGCAGTCAATCACCCAGGCATACCCGGTGCTGCCGGATCGGACGTTATCCAGAAACCGGCCCAGAAAACGGCTGATATCCAGTTCGGCGATCAGAATCTGGCCGGTATCTGCCACCTGCCGGGCCATCTGGATATGCATACCCCCGGATCGATGGACCGGATCTGAAAAAGAGATGCCGGATGGTTCAGGCAGGGACGAAAAGGGCGGCAGGGAATCCGGGCCGGACACACGGGTGGTTTGCCACTGGCGCGGAAAACCGAAAGAGAGGAGCTGTTCCTGATCCGGCGCCCATATATGGACGCGGAAAACACTTTTTTCCAGCAGCCGGGAGAACAACGGCTCCAGGGCGGGCCGGGGCGTTGGGATCCGGCTGTTTTTCTGTGAAAGGATATCTCCGGCACGCATCAGTTCCCTGCCGATGACTGAGAGTTCCGCCTCCACCTGGCGCCGGATGTGCCGGGCAATGACCATCTGCTGATCATTGAACCGTTGTTTGGCCATGTGGGCAAGATGCCGGGCCGACCGCATATCCAGCCATGCACTGGCACCCAGACAGAGCACGGTGGCGATGATCACACCGGTGAACACTTTGCGGACATTCCGGTTTCCCTGAAATATGTTCAGAAGTCGCACTGACCGGTCTGTCACTTTTTCCAGGTGTGCCATTTGGATTGTGTCCCATGTTCAAGGGTTTTGGTGCATGGCCA
>JAIPEE010000095.1 GCA_021737275.1 Desulfobacterales bacterium | reverse complement strand
CAAGTTCTTTTATTCGTGATTCGATTCTGGAGGCAGTGCAAGCCAAGGTCTTAAATTTTCACAAAGAGGATACTCCTTCTTCGGTCTCCCCATGACTTGTCCTTACTTTCAAAGTGGCACTTTTTGAACAGACAATCTGAACCACATGGGGAGGTTTGGACACGATTAACCGGATTGACCGGATAGTTCCATAAACGGATACCGCATTTCATCCCCGCAGCGCGGGAGGCAAATCATCCTGTAAATCCCGTAGATCCTGTCCAATATGATGTTCACCCTGCTAAATTTCATCATATTTCCCTTGACTTTCCTTCTATTTTCAATATCATTTTCAATGATCAACCGTAAGTCCAAGATTTTCGCTCATAGCGCGAAACGTTGATCCTGTCGCAGATTCCCGCTCTTAGAGCGGGGAAACCTTGTCGAAGATCCCGCCGAACGGCGGGAAACCCTTCAACCCGGAACCCCATTCATGGAACATCCTCTCAAATTGTGCCCACACCGCTCCTGACAGGTCGTTGTCTGTCGGGAGCAAAATCGAGTTTACGAATCCGGAATTTTAAGGGCCAGACGCCCGCGTTTGGTCCGAGCATCTGAACTGACAGCCCGAGGGCGGGATAACTGGGCCAATTTACTTATTCAAGCCCATCCAGAGGACTCCGGACCACGGAAATGTCCTTTTCCATGACATGGGTATAGATTTCAGTGGTCTTGACATCGGCATGGCCCATCAACTCCTGAACCACCCGGATGTTCACCCCGTTTTCCAGCAGGTGGGTGGCGAAAGAATGGCGGAAGGTATGACAACCCACAGGCTTGGTAAGTCCGGCCTTGGTTACAGCGGCCTTCACTGCTTTCTGAAGACCGGACTCCAGCACATGGTGCCGCCGCGTGTTACCCGAGCGGGGGTCGGTGCTCAGGTTTTTGGAGGGGAACACATATTGCCAGCCAAAAGACGTGGCGGCATTGGGGTATTTCCTGGCCAAGGCTCCGGGGAGATACACTGCCCCATACCCGTCTGCCAGATCCTGTTGATGAAGTTTTTGAACCGCTTCAACCTGACTTTTCATGAGAGCGTGAATGGATTCCGGAAACAGGGAGGTGCGGTCCTTGCCGCCCTTGGCGGCCCGGATGTAAATAAGCTTTCGATCAAAATCAAGATCGCGAACGCGCAGGCGGACACATTCCATCAACCGCAGACCACCGCCATACAAAAGCTTTGCCATGAGAAGATGGAGCCCCTGCATATGCCCCAGGACCGCTTGAACCTCGCCTTGGGACATGACAATCGGAGGCCGGGCGTACCTTTTGGCACGGACAGGTTCCAGCTTTTCATTCACAGGGATATCAAGGACGTTTTTGTACAGGAAAACAATGGCGTTTAAGGCCTGACGCTGAGTGGAAGCGGCGACCCTTTGGTCCACCGCCAGATGGGATAAGAAGGCCTCGATCTCCCTTTTCCCCACATTTTTCGGATGGATCTTACTTCCATGGTACCGGATATAGCGCATGATCCAGTCACAATACGTCTGCTCGGTGCGGTAGGCGTAATGGTGATATCTCAATACCTGGCGAACCTGATCCATGAGCCGAAGCTTAGGATCCGGGCGAAATTTACTTGCATTTTCCATGCTATCAAGCCTATTATGCAATAGATGGAAAAGTCAATAAGCTTTTTTCCATATTTCATATCCTAATATGACAATAGATGGAAAATTTTCCATGATATAAGGGCAATAGATAGAAATTTTTCCATCTATTAAAACTGTTATGCATCATCAATGCTCGCACTGGTCAGGAGGAAAATCACATGCCAAGGATAACTCTTAAAGATGGGGTGCTTTCCGCAGAGCTCTATGTTCAGGTAACCAGAGACCACACATGCCCCTGTGGTGCCAATTTTTCAATCACTTTAGATATGCCGGAAGGGGTCACTTACAATGGCAAAATTAATGTAAATAACATCTCTTGTCCAAAGTGCGGTGAGTCTGTTGTCATTCCCGAAGGACATCATTACATAGAAAACTACAAGCTACTTACCAAGTAGCCCTGCCCGGTAGTCGAAATGCGGCCAAATGCGCACACGTGCATAACCTTTCAGGCATGCCGGCCTGCGCCAAAAGCCGCGCAGGTCACTCACTTCCACGTTATGCCGGTTAACATCATATGCAAACAATCACTATCACCTTAACAGATCCTGAGTCAGGAGCCACAGAAGACGCGAACGCGGAATTCGAAGATTCTGAAATATCTCTACTAAAAGATTATCTATCAAACACTGACAAGCTTGTATCACTAAGTATAGTAAAGGATGGTATTCCTACAAATTTAGGTGGGATATTCACTCAAGGTAAAGAACCATCATTCAATGTGAAATTGCCAGACGAAGAAAAAATATTATCTCTATTGCATAGGCTGCGGTTGTTCATTCTTAATGACCAGACAGCGAGCTACAATAAAATTACAGGAATAATTGCAAGAAAATTCAACAATTCATACGTCAGATCTATCATAAAAAAACATCGGAAAGTTTTTGACGGACTTAGCTTTCAAGGGTCAATGCAATTAAGGGTAAATGGAAAGATAATTAACTCGGAAGAAGTTCTATTTCTTTGGCTTAACTCGTTTGAATATCATGATGATAAAACAAAAAAAGAAGAAATAGACAAATTACATCAACTACTTCCATTAGACGTTTCAAAAGCTCTTTTTCTTGTTCTTTTATCAGAAAAAGTTAAAGCTATTCTGGGTATAGCAGATTTTGTGTCTTTGTTAGTTGGAAGGACAAATTCTATAAAAACAATGGCATAACCAAACTATTAACCGGAAAATTTGGCCTGCGGCCAATTTTCCGGTTATAGCGCCCCTTATACATTAACATACCAGTTAAGGAGGACATAATTAAATGAGGCATAAGCAATGAATTTAAGATGAAAAGTGTGTGGCCCATGGACAGATTTATTATTGTGTATCGCAATATAAGAAACCAATGTCAGGGCGGATTGCTTCCTGGCTATCCTTTTTGCAGTGTATTTTATGTCCCAGTATACTGTGTTACTCTCGCATAAGAGTGTCCATGGGCCACTTATATTTTGGAGGAACAGGAATAAGTGTCGCGATTAATCAAATTAAGAGAAGCAAAATCGCTCAGTGATCTTGCAGTGTTGCTTGGTTTCAAGCCAAAGGCTGTCTCATACATTTTATATAAAATTCCAGAAAACAATAAATACATAGAGTTCGAGATCTCCAAGAAAAATGGGGGGAAACGCCTAATAAAAGCACCTACAGAGAAATTAAAAAAGCTCCAAAGGCGTTTAGCTGACTTATTAAATGAGTGCTTTAATCAAATTAGTAAAGAATCCGGAAAGAAATCGTTGGCTCATGGATTTATAGAAAATCATTCTATTGTTTCAAATGCAAAAAATCATAAGAACAAACGATATGTTTTCAATGTCGATATACAGGATTTCTTTCCATCTATAAATTTTGGTCGTGTTCGTGGTTTCTTTATTAAAAACCGTCACTTTAGTTTAGATCCCAATGTTGCTACAGTTATTGCCCAAATTGCATGTCATAATAATGAGTTACCACAAGGAAGCCCTTGCTCGCCGATAATTTCCAATTTAATAGGGCATTTATTAGATATTAGAATGGCTAATTTGTCAAAGAGGGCTAAATGCACCTATTCAAGATATGCAGATGACTTGACTTTCTCAACTAATAGAAAAGATTTTCCAGAGTCAATAGCAATCATGCAGGACGACAATAATTGGGTTGCAGGGAGTAGATTGATAAAAGAAATTGATAAAGTAGGTTTCAGTTTAAACACAAAAAAAACATCAATGCAGTTTAAAACTTCCCGCCAAATGGCAACAGGGCTTATTGTAAATGAAAAAGTGAATATAAAAAGAGAATACTACAAGATTGCAAGATCAATGTGTCATGAACTCTTTAATACTGGTGAGTTTTATTTAAACAATAAAGACGATTCATCAGGTGAAACAGATAACAATGAAGACAAAGGGACAACAATAAGCCAGCTTGAAGGTATCCTGAATTTCATCTATCAAATTAAAAGACCTCATGATACCGCGAAATTAGGAGATAGGAGATTTCATCCAAACGCAATAACAAAATTGCATAGAGACTTTTTATTCTATAAGCATTTCCATTCAATGCAAATGCCAGTTATTGTATGTGAAGGAAAAACTGACATTATCTATCTGAAGTGCGCATTAAAACAATTGGCAAAAACTTACAATGAATTTATTGAATTGAACGATGATGGCACTGAATATAAAATAAACTTTCTGAATTTTTCAAAGAAGCTTAGAGATGTTTTTGCGATATCAACTGGAACATCTGGCTTAAAGCATTTAATGGAAATATTCGAAAAAAATATGTGTACGTTTAATGTAGGTGGAAAGTCTTTTCCTGTAGTTGTCATTATAGATAATGATGATGGAGCAGAAGATATTAAAAAGAAGCTCAAGATAAAAAACAGTGAGGAAATCAAGGAATTTTATCATTTTGTTGAGAACTTATATGTATTAATAATACCTAAAGATAAGGGCAAAGCGATAGAGGATTTATTTGAACCAGAAGTCCTTATGAAAAAAGTAGATGGAAAAGTTTTCAATCGTCAGAAAGAGCTTGATGCGGAAAAAGAATATGGAAAAATTGTTTTCGCCGAAAAGGTGGTAAGGGAGAATCAGCAACATATAAATTTTGATGGTTTTAAGGAAGTATTCGACAAGCTAAAAACTGTAATCGATGACTATCGTACAAAAAATGTATAACAAATCACTGCACTGGATTTTTACTCCGCTGCGCTTCGTAAAAACCAGTGAGTTCAATCGATGGCTCGGACGCTCCGCGCCGAGCCATCACGCTGCGGATGCCATCCGCAGCGTGTTATAATGCTACAATATTTTTTTCATCGTCCATTAATGGGTTTAATCCAAAATGGAGTAATAAATGAACAATTCAATCGAGGATAATGACATGTCAGGTGGTGGTCTTGAGGCAAAGGTGGCTGAGAAACTTATCAAGATAGCTATAAAACAAGGCTGGTTTGACAAACTTGTGACTGTTTTTCAGAAAAAGCACAAAATCCTCCTGCTGGGCTCTACCGGTGTGGGTAAGACTAATCTCGTTCAATCATTAACTGAAATCACCCCAAAAGCTATTCACCATATGAATCGTACTGAATTTATAAAAAAGCAGCATATAAAAATTGCAAAAAAGCCGTTTGTTCTCATAGATACTCCGGGCCAAGCAGAACACAAATATTATAGAAAAGAAGGTATGTTAGATGTAATGAAAGAAAAAATATCAGGTATAATAAATGTCGTAAGTTATGGTTACCATGAATACAGAATTGGAGTTGATAAAGTTTATAGGAAAGATGGAAGCTTCAGAGCTAACTTTCTTAAGCGTCATCGCGAAAATGAAATTGAAGCTATAAAAAAATGGACCCCCCTTCTTGGGACACCAGAACTTATAAAATGGATCATAACTGTTGTTACAAAAGCAGATTTATGGTGGGATTATAGAGAATCCATTTTGCAGTTTTATGAACAGGGCAAATATTATGATAATTTGGGAGAGGCAAAATCCATCCACCATGTTGTTGAATATTGCTCGGTTATTCATAAATTTTATGGAAAAGGTAGGGTATCTGGCCTATTTGATGATTCAGATAGGATAAGGCTCCAAGTAAATCTTCTTCGAACGCTAACTGAATCTATCGGTGGGGATTAATATTATGTCCAACAAAATGTATTATGACGATGATTTCAAAGGATTTTCTTTGAAATACTTACATAAGATAACAAAGTACCTTAGATTTGTTGGGTATCTTATATTTCTGATTACATCAATCAATCTTATCCTCTTTCTTAGCTCCTTGTCGCCGAGAATTTTTCCATTTAAAGAAGCTAGCTTGTTCTCAATTTTTTTCACCTTTTTTTGTTTTGGAGTGACCATATATTATGAAAATCTGCGAAAACGGGGGGAGGCAATTTTTGAGGAAATTAGCGATGAACTGCAATGGCATATAGGTTATCGCGATTCATTATCAAATAAAGAGCCTTCAACAAAGAAGCCCGAGTTTGAAATAAGAGTGGCCTTGAGGTCCTTTGCTAGAACTACAGATATACCTCTGATTCCTGGGAAGTTTGGGCCAGCTCTATATATTGGAATAAATATAGTGATATCATTTTTCACAGGATATTTGGGATATATAAAATATTAGCTCTGAACTAAACGCATTATAACCATGCTCTTGCAGCGGATCGCAAAAAGCCGCGCCCGCTGAAGAGCGGCGTTGGGAGCATGAAAAGACAGACAATGTAACGATACTTACAGATCACAGGCAACCGCATGCTACGCTTGCTTAACTCAATCCGCTGTCACACTCGCTCCGTATGGTCCTCTACCCTATCCAGTGTCCTTGCGGCGGCCAATCGGACGGCTCGCCTCTCCTGCATAACATGTCGCTGTGTCGTGCAGTTCCTAATGTACCGTGTCGATCTCGAGACTGTCTTTGCGCCTAAGCAACTTCGGGTATCTGAGTCTTGGCTGTCGGCTCTCACTTGGGACAACAACAACCATATCGCCATGCAGGAGATTGCACGGGTGCAGACTAAGCGTTGCCAACCTCTTGACGAGGCTGTTGCGACGCTTGAACAGAAATGGACGGCGGCAAGAGAGGAACTCCCGAAAGAAACCATTCCGATCTATTGTCTGCACGATGTCAACCCATTCATCGAGGGCGTTTGTGCACTACTGATACCTGACCTCCCCTCTCGCATTGAGAAGCAGCTCGCCTCGCTACAACTCCGCAATCCTGTGAACCTCCGTTCCCAGGTCGGCCCAGAGACTTCGGGTGTGCTGGGCAAGACCGTAGTAGATTTTACTCCCGACAGACTTATTGCAATCGGGAACGCACGATGGTTCTGTAAATCACTGGGCACCCTCGGAGAAAGGATCACCATTCTCCGCAATCCAGCGGCGGCCGTTTCTCAGATCAAGGACATGCTTTGCGCACACAACCTTACGCCGGTCGGGAGTTCTCTCCTAATCGGCGGTCTAGGCACGGTCTTCGCCTTCGAGGCCGCCTTCCTTGTGACAAGAATCCAGGGAATTGATCTAAAGGGATCTGCATGGCTACTCATCGCCTGCGTGTTGTCGCTTCTCGGCATCCTAGCTTTTCTGGTGCAGGAGGCCTTCGAGTCGCACATTGTTGCGTTCTGTCCGTGGTGGACGGTGAAGACCAAGATTATCAGTTGGGTTGTGTTCTTGGCGATGCTGCTCGTTTCTCCGATCTGCTTCTTCGTGCCCGTAGACAGTCGGCTATTGTGCCAAGTGATCAGGTGGGCCGGACTTCTCCTGATGGGTGCGTGTGCGGTCACGAGCTTTGGGCAGATTTTCTTTCAAGCAGGCCTGAGCAAGCGTTTTGCGCTAATCTGGTGGCTCACGATCATTTGTTTTGTAATAACCTTACCACTGCTCGATCTGATTCCGTCGCAGAAATAGGAGGAAACTCCCAACAAGCCGGATGCACGCGACGGCTTACAGCCGCGCGTGATCCGCTGTCAACGGTCTTTTAAAAGTGAGCCATTTTCGGTCGTGAAAAGTGAGCCACCCTTGTCTGTATTCTGATCCTCCTGCAGAGCCTGTCCGGCAGTTTTTCCCTTAAGCCTGTAACTATTGCCCCGGATGTTTATGACCG